>NZ_JBFUFB010000129.1:0-506 GCF_056403655.1 Mesorhizobium sp. P2_F8 | reverse complement strand
GCGCCAGGCGCCGCTCATAGTCCTCGCGGGTGGCGGCAATCAGGGGAGCCGCAAGGGATTCGTTTAGCTTGATGTCGGCCTTGCAGCTGGGACAGCTGATTGTCGGTTCATTGAGAATCCTGGGCTGGACTGTCATTCGCGCTGACTCGCTGAGGAATCTGAAAGAGTGGCAGACTATATCTCAGCAACTGCTTTTGGAAAAGAACATACAGAGAACATAGAGAGTTTTCCCCCGCCGATCGGCGAAAGGTTCGCTCCATTTCTTGCAAGTACCGGAAAGCACAGCGCCGCCCGAGGTTCGGGCAGGAAAACGCGAGCCGAATGATAGAACGGCTGGGCTGTTCCACATCGCACCTGCCGAAGTTTCCTGCGCTGGCGCGGGCGGCAGAGGCAAAGGGGGGAGGGGAGGTTTCTGACGGGCTTTGAGGTCCGGGGAGAGGCCCCGGGCGGCCCGTCATGGAGAACCTGACCATGGCAAAGGCCATTCAGAAGATCGCAATGAACGC
>NZ_JBFUFB010000128.1:0-511 GCF_056403655.1 Mesorhizobium sp. P2_F8 | reverse complement strand
GCCAGCCCGGAGTTCGCCTGCGTCACCGACAAGGCATAGGTGGTCGTYCCGGCGCCGTCGGCGCCATAGTTCGACGTCACCGTCACGATCGCCGCAGCGCTCGTGGCCGTCATCAGCGCCGGGTTCAGCACCCCGTCCGTCGTCGCACCGTTGTTGGTCTCGTCAAGCGTCACCGAGCTGCCGACAACCGCACTCGTGATCGACGGGCCGTCATCCAGGAAGGTCACCGCGCCGCCGACGTTGATCACGCCGGTGCTTGCCGTRTCGCCATCCGCATCCGTCACCGTCGCCGTCACGCCGATCTTGCCGGCCAGCGTCAGCGCATCGTTGTAGGCCGCCGCCGTCGAACCATCGACCAGGTGCTCCAGCGCGACGTTCTGCACCACCGTCAGCTTGCCGTCCGAGCCGATCGACACCGTGAACGCCGTGTGCGTCGCACCGTCGTTGTACTGGCCCTCGATCGTGTTGCCGACCTGCACCAGCGTGATCGCATGATCGCCCTGTGCCGTTG
>NZ_JBFUFB010000127.1:0-536 GCF_056403655.1 Mesorhizobium sp. P2_F8 | reverse complement strand
ATTTCGAGCTGACGGAGACCATCTTSCGCAAGTCCCGCATAGCCGTACGCTACACCCAAGATTATGTGGGCAAATGCAAAGTTCGGGTTGCGCTGCAATGCCTCGTTCAGTTCCTCCACCGCCGGCCCAAGTCGTCTCGAAAACGAGTATACGTAACCTGCCGCAAAATGGGCCCACGGGTCGTCGGGATCAAGATCTATCGCACCCTGGGCAAAGGCGAGGCCATCGGATATGCCTCGCTCAAACTCCAATTTACCGGTGACTGCACGGGTGGCGAAGGCCCACGCGAGTAGGCTGCGGGCGCGTGCATAGTCGGGATCAAGCTCAATCGCTCGCTTCAGCAGGTTGATGCCGGTGTCCTCGTCTTGAATAACCCATGTCCAGATGTAAGGCATTGCTCGTACAACGCAGCCCCACGCATCGAGACTCTCCGGCGCCTTACTTTGAAGGCGAAGGCGTTCAGCTGCGTAAATCTGCGGCTCTATCGCCGCAACAACGCTGGCGGTGATCTCGTCTTGTAGCGCGAAAATCTCGGT
>NZ_JBFUFB010000126.1:0-596 GCF_056403655.1 Mesorhizobium sp. P2_F8 | reverse complement strand
CCATCGACCAGGTGCTCCAGCGCGACGTTCTGCACCACCGTCAGCTTGCCGTCCGAGCCGATCGACACCGTGAACGCCGTGTGCGTCGCACCGTCGTTGTACTGGCCCTCGATCGTGTTGCCGACCTGCACCAGCGTGATCGCATGGTCGCCCTGYGCCGTCGCCAGCCCGGAGTTCGCCTGCGTCACCGACAAGGCATAGGTGGTCGTCCCGGCGCCGTCGGCGCCATAGTTCGACGTCACCGTCACGATCGCCGCAGCRCTCGTGGCCGTCATCAGCGCCGGGGTCAGCACCCCGTCCGTCGTCGCACCGTTGTTGGTCTCGTCAAGCGTCACCGAGCTGCCGACWACCGCRCTCGTGATCGACGGGCCGTCATCCAGGAAGGTCACCGCGCCGCCGACGTTGATCACGCCGGTGCTTGCCGTGTCGCCATCCGCATCCGTCACCGTCGCCGTCACGCCGATCTTGCCGGCCAGCGTCAGCGCGTCATTGTAGGCCGCCGCCGTCGAACCATCGACCAGGTGCTCCAGCGCGACGTTCTGCACCACCGTCAGCTTGCCGTCCGAGCCGATCGACACGACACCGTGAACGCCGTG
>NZ_JBFUFB010000125.1:0-618 GCF_056403655.1 Mesorhizobium sp. P2_F8 | reverse complement strand
GGTAAAGCCTGTGGCCGAACCGCCGCGAGCATCAGGCTGAGGCGCCTTTGCGGCATCGGCGCGTACTGCTCGCGGATTTCCCGCAGGTGCATAAGTCCTCACTTCTTTGCCTGCCGATCTTACCGGCGCTTCCCCAGATCTGGCTTCAGTTCGGCTTGTAAGACCCCAGAAATCCGCAATATGGCGTGTTGATGAAATACCGACGTCCAGCATGAATGGGGCGGCAACGCCCAAGCCATCGTCACCGAGCGTCTGGAGTGGCGTGCCATGGCCCATGCCGGCAATCGTGTATTTCTCGATCAACTCATTGCCGTCCGCGTCGCACCACACCTGACGTATCTGTCGATCGACCGTTTCTTCTCGGGTGGGGCTGGCGCCAACATCATGAACTCCTTGCCATTGAGCGAGAATGGAATCCGCGTTCGACGGGACCACTGTGGTGTCGGCCGAGCCCTGCCAGATTGAAATCTTCGGCCAAGTCCCTTTATGAGGCGAAGCTCCGGCCAAGCGTCTCTGGAGCTCAGTTTTCGTTGGGCCGCCATGGCCACGCATGCGATCGAAGGCTTCCGGGATCGTCGACGCGCTGCCGTAGGCGAGCCCTGCTATGATTGCGCCGCC
>NZ_JBFUFB010000124.1:0-619 GCF_056403655.1 Mesorhizobium sp. P2_F8 | reverse complement strand
GCCAACCGGCGGCAGCGAGGCGAGTTTTTCGATCATCTCGTCGCGTYGGCGAACGGCCTCCCGGCACTGAACCGGATTGCCATCTTCGTCGTGGACAGGCCGCGAATAGACGTTACCCTCCGCGTCCGAATATTCCTCGAACAACTGCGTGGGGAAGGAGTGCATCAAGTACCCGCCGACATACTCGCGCGGCGTGACGTCGACATGCAGATCCGACCATTCCTCGGTCGGGACTTCGGCAAGGCGCCGTTCCATCAGCGCTTCGCCGGTCGAGACGATCTGCACGACCGCCGAATGACCATCGGCGCAATCCCGCTCGATGGCGCCGATCAGGGTCGGCGTCATCATCGAGGTGATGAGATGGCTGAAGAAGCGTTGCTTGGTGCTCTCGAAGGCTGAGCGCGCCGCCGACTTGGCGTTGCGGTTCAGCGTGGCGGAATCGCTGGTGATGTTGGTCGCCTCGAGTGCGGCGGTCAGGCTGTTGTGGATGACCTGGAATGCGTCCGCATAAGCATTGTAGATGCGGATCTGCGCCTCGGTCAGCGTGTGCTCGAGGAGGTCGTATTCGACACCGTCATAAGAGAGCGAACGTGACATATAGAGGCCGAGCGACTTGAGA
>NZ_JBFUFB010000123.1:0-651 GCF_056403655.1 Mesorhizobium sp. P2_F8 | reverse complement strand
CGATGGGAACGTTCCGCCCGCGCCGCTGCCGCTGGAAACTGGGCTTGTGAGAAGACGCGCGCCCGTAATTTTCAATCCTCTGCTTTCTCTTTTAKTGGCAGGATAGCCTATTTTGTGATACACACAAAATAGGCGGCGCGGCCCTGGTGGGCCTTAGCGCCCGCAAGCGGGCTTGAGATATATGGATGCAGATGCCCAAAAAGGAGCGGTCAAGAGTGCGTCACGACGCTATGGCGAGGTSACGCACATCCGGTTTTCGGCTGACGAGCTGGCCARCCTCAAAGCCWGTGCGGARCGGGASGGCGYWACCGTCAGYGAGGTCGTCCGGCGTCTSGTGCGGGCAGAGGTCGGGCATCTGCCTATCGCGTCAGAGGCGTTGCGGCCGGCGATCGTGGACATGACCGATCAGCTGCGGCGCGTCGGCGTCAATTTCAATCAAGCCGTGCGCGCCATGAACGACGGCCGTGTTGCCCATGATGAGGATCTTGAGCAGGCGTTGATCGCCGTGGGCGACCTGGTGCGGCAGTTCCGCGACGAACTGAAGGCGATGACTGGCGGGTCCCGCAAGGCGAGGGAGGCCAGGCCTTGAGCGGCCGGCTTGCTGGCTACGCGGCCGAAATCGAACGCTATCTGCGGGGCGCTGCCGGCGTG
>NZ_JBFUFB010000122.1:0-662 GCF_056403655.1 Mesorhizobium sp. P2_F8 | reverse complement strand
GAACTGGCGTGCAGGCTACAAGGTGGATGTGAGCCGCGGCGAGCGTATCGGCCGCGTATCGTCGGAGTGGTTCAACCGACCGGCCGACGAGCGCTACCTGTCCCTAGCCGACCTCCGTAATTCGGTGAGGGCACGGTCGCAGCGCAGCCGTACGCGCATTGTCGAAAGCGAACGGATTCGCGTCGAAGCCAGCCGTGACGACGCGGAACGCCTCCTGCTTATGCTGCCCGATGCCGAGGCACCCGTTGCGCCCACGCATTGGAGTTTTGGCCAGCTYGCCAGCCTGGTCGGTGCACCGGCTGCTTACCTGCGCCAACTCCCGGCCCCGCTCGCCGCCATCAATCTCCAGTACGGGCTGACCTCGCAGCGGRCAGAGCAGGTAAAGACGCTCGAAATCCATAACGGCCGCGTCGAGTTGCGAGCGGTGACCGGTCCCGACTATGGCCGGATTTTCGACCACGAGCTGGTCGAGGCCGTGCAGAAGATTGCCGGCAATGGCACCGGCGATACGCGCTGGAAGGTGCCGGGCGTACTCGACTGGTCGACGGGAATCTACAACCCCCATGTCGACATCTCGAAGAACACGACGACGCTTTATGCATCCGACCGCGACGTCTTTGTCTTTCTCGTTGACGACCTCAACCCGATCGAGGCCGGAAAGC
>NZ_JBFUFB010000121.1:0-671 GCF_056403655.1 Mesorhizobium sp. P2_F8 | reverse complement strand
GTTCAGTACCTCCATCATGGCTTGGCGTTGAGGTCGTTCGTGCGTCGCTTCGAACTTGCCGACCATGTGACCATTGTCGGGGCAACGCTCGAAAACGGTCTGCTGATCATCGACCTCAAGAAGCAGATTCCCGAGGAGATGAAGCCGCGCCGCATCGCGATTAATGTCGAGACCGACAAGAAGGCGGCCTCCAAGCACATTGAAAGCGCGGCCTGATCTTTGTTGGTCGGCCTGCAGCAGACATCCCGTCCTGTCGTGGATGGGGTCCGGGTGCGACCATAAAACGAAAAGGAGAAGGACAAATGAGCGTACGTGACTTGATTCCCTGGAGCCGTGGCGGCAGCCAGGCACCGCGCATTTATCGCAGTGACGACATGGATCCGTTCCTGTCGTTACACCGCAATGTCAACCGGCTATTCGACGAGGTGTTCCGCGGTTTTGACACGCCTTCGATTCTTGGCCGCGTGCCTCCTCTCAATGGCACCTGGCCAAGCGTGGAGTTCTCGGAAACCGATAAGGAAATCCGGGTGACGGCCGAAATCCCGGGCCTCGATGAAAACGACGTCGAGGTCATGCTGGATGATGGTGTTCTGACGCTTCGCGGCGAGAAGAAAGCAGAGAGCGAGGACAAGGACCGTCAGTTCAGCGAACGCTATTATGGGCGTTTGTTT
>NZ_JBFUFB010000120.1:0-705 GCF_056403655.1 Mesorhizobium sp. P2_F8 | reverse complement strand
TTGAATTTCATGCCCTTGATCTGGACCGCATGATTGGCGGCATAGGCTGGCATGGCAGACCCGGAATACATGGGCAAATCGCGACACCTAGATATCCCGAAGGGTGAAATTGAAGCGCCGTCTCTAAGCTAATACGCAATGCCGCCCGGTCCAGTAAGGATCTGATGATGGCTGTAGAGGACCGGATCACTCAGCACTAGAAGACGGCTGCGCACTACGCCTTGATGCTCGGCGCCGGCGGCTTTAGCGTGGCCTGGACCTGGAGTCTCTCGACGGTCGCTACGATGGCGGCGGCAATCGCCTCGGCCTCGCCCATCAGATCGGGGCTGTAAAGCCCATTGACCATCTCTTCGTTCGGCAAAACGCCAGGCGGATCCTCGATCGTGCGCCAGATCAGCATGACCGCGTTGATCCCAGCGCACTCCAGCCTGCCCGCCTGTTCCCCATTTCGAGCGGGCCTTTCTTAGTCCGTGGAACATTGTCGGGCCGACGACGTTCGGCTGGATCACTGACCCATCAGTGACTCCCTGGGTGCTGGCCCGCTGCCGAAAGGTGGCGGGCATTTTCATTTTGCCGGATCCGCGCTGGGACGCCCTCTGTACAAATTCGTACCATCTAATATTTCGGGAAACTCGGACGGCTTTCTAACGTTTGTGAATCGCCAGCATTCATGGTCCCCTCGCTGGTATCCGAGAGGCCCGTCAC
>NZ_JBFUFB010000119.1:0-711 GCF_056403655.1 Mesorhizobium sp. P2_F8 | reverse complement strand
GTCCACCGCGAGCTGTGTGACGGAATAGCTGCGGGAATTGCCTCCGCTCCGGTCCTGGTATCGCATCAGCGGGAGCGCAACGGGCCTTTCCGATCCWGGGATGGCCTCTCAGGGGGTGGTCTCTCCTTGCTATCATGTTCAACATCCTTTATATTCCGTTCAACAGATGGAGATCCCAAGATGACCATACGTGGCGCAGCGACAGCCGCAAGCGAGGAGCGGATCGCCCACACCCGCAACCGTCTGGTGCTTGAGCAGGCGAGGGCGGTCGGCCTGCTTGGCGCGGCCAAGAACACACGCCTTTCCGGCAGGGTGCCGTCGGAATTGATCGAGGCGGCAAAGAAGCGCGCCCATGTGACCTCCGACACCGAACTGCTTGAGCTCGCCTTGTCGCGGCTGGCCCTCGAGGATGATTTTGGCGCCCGGCTCGTCGGCCGCAAGGGCAGCATCTCCGCGGACATCGATCTTGGCATATGATCTAGGCGGCGCACTGCGGTCCCTAAAACCACAGCGGCGTAGGGCAGGGCTGGAACGGCGACCAGATTCCACCCTGTCCTGGGCAGGTGACCAGCCGCCTGTCGGCGGCGTATTGCTCCTCGACACCAGCGTCTATCTGGATGTCCTGCAGGGACGTACGCCCGAAGCGGTCGATAACCTTCTGACGTATCGGCTCTGTCACCACTCGGCCGTCTGCCTTGCCGAGCTCAGCCA
>NZ_JBFUFB010000118.1:0-725 GCF_056403655.1 Mesorhizobium sp. P2_F8 | reverse complement strand
GCCATTCCGTTTTTGAAATCCAAGACCTTCGAGTTAAACGCAGCAAATCGAATAATTGCAAGGCCTGCTTCGATCGGCCGGCGGGTGGCTTGCGCATGCGCCACTGTCGCTCGTTATCGGCGTGACGAAGGCAATTGCGCCGTTCGTAGCCGCATGGTGCGACGTTCGTTCGGCGCCAATGAATTCCTCTCCCGTTCCGTGAAATTRATCGCCTGCACAGCGTCCAAGCAACAAAGGCGCCGCGAGCTTCTCGATCCTGCGGAAGCCACATTAGGTTGGAACCGGCTGTGGGATTGGCGAYCGTCATCCTGCCATCCTCGCTGTTACGCCATTCGCCTTCAGTGCCGCCATCAGCATCGGCCCGACCGAAAACGCCCCTGCCCTGGCCTTGTCAGTCAGCACGCGCAGATAGCCGCCGGCGGAATTGATGTGCTGAGCACGTTGCAGGATACAGGCAATCACGATCGCAGCGGTTTCCTGGCCCATCGCATGGCAGGCCTCCTCATACGCAGATGGCGAGACGCCAAGGTAACCCCGCACCTGGGCGGCGGTAATCATGAGATCGCGCCAGTTGCTGATCCCGTCGACGGCATAGTCCGCAATTTCCGGGCAGGCTTTCAGCACAAGCCCCAGCGGATAGGCTTTCGGGGGCTCTGCGGTCTTCGTCCTTGGCTCGGCCGGCGCCCCGCTTTTTTCGAAAGCAGGTTCAAATTCAAAAATAGAGT
>NZ_JBFUFB010000117.1:0-809 GCF_056403655.1 Mesorhizobium sp. P2_F8 | reverse complement strand
ATCGTAGCCGATGACGGCGTCTGGGTCCGAGCGGCCCTGTCCGGTGACGGTGCCAGTGACAGTGATGGTGTAGCGGCTCATTGCAACCTCCTWTTGCCGGTGGGGAGCCGGCCCCTTGCGGGGCCGGCCACCGATGCCTCACTGGGGGTTGTTCCAGAGGATGACCTTCTTGTTTTCCTCGCCACCCGGGGCGGGAGCGAGATTGCCGAAGATGACGCCGATCTCCGGGGCTTCCAGCTTGACCGAGAGGTATTCCTCGCCCGAACGCTGGGAGATGCGGTGCCAGCCGGCTCCGATCTCGAAGCCCGTGCGCTTGTTGACGATCCGGTAGTCGGGGGCGTCCTCGCGCGACTTGTTGGTATTCGGGATGAGGGTGATCGGGGCGTGGACCCGGAGCGTGGCGAAGACCCCTTCCATCGAGCCGTCGGCCTTGGTGGTGAGGTTTGCGATCGTGGTGGCCATGGTAGTTCTCCTTCGGTTGCATCGGGACCATTCCCGATGGCGCCAAAGGAGAGGGCCGTCCTGCTGCGGTCATCTCGGCGAAAATTCTGGAAAATTCTATTTGCCGAAAAAGTGCGGGCAGGCCCTTCGCCTGTCCGCGGACAAAAAACAGAAATCGAATTTTCCTGAATATTCGCCGAGTGTACCCCCGACGGGGGTTGACCGCACAAAGCAGGCGGTCGTCTACAAAGGCGACATGAAACGGGAATGGCCCCGGATGCGGCAGATGGACAAGAACTCAGGCCGCCATCGCCAGACCGCCGACGCAACGCTGCCGGATCGCAGGAACATGCTGCAGCCTCTCGGGT
>NZ_JBFUFB010000116.1:0-810 GCF_056403655.1 Mesorhizobium sp. P2_F8 | reverse complement strand
CTTCAAACCGATCCTCAGCAACAACGAGGTCTGCATGAAGCGGCCGGTCCGACCGTTTGTCGTGGAAGTGAAAAAGAAGCGCGGCACTATTTCAAAGCCGCGTTCGATCTGGGGAGACATCGATTTTTCAGCTGTAGCTGACGAGCCGATGAGGGAGCCTGCGCTGCTCGTTCAATCGAACACCATTGATTCTGATCGGATGTCATCGGAGACACCGGATCCCATAAGCACTGGAAGCCCAGAGGCTTTGGTTGAGAGAGTCGAGGTCGTTGATGGTGCCGGCGGATCTGAGGGCCAGCACAACGGTGCGAAAGCCGACATTGAAAATGAGGTCAAGAAACCGTCGCGGCCGGATCGAAGGCGTATCAGGCGAGCCGACGAGCCGAAACTGCCAAGAGGCCAACGCTGGAAAAGACGGCTGCCAAAAGTGCTGCGCGGGGTGACCTGATCGTGCTTGAGGGCGGGTACGTCGCTCCCTGGCTGCCATAAGAACGCTCCGCGAACGACGCAAGCTTGGAAGACATATAGTTCCAGATCGCCCCGCTTTCTCCCCATGCGTCATGCTGTCGACGCGCCCGTCTCCTGGGCGATGATGGCCGCCCGCATGGCGTCCGGGCTGCTCTTGTCGGAAAGATCACAGAAGCCGTGAAACCAGCGCTCGCGGTCGCCGATCCTGATCGCGAAGAAGACGCTGGTCACGTAGCCAGCCTTGTATTCGGACATGCAGAACATGCCGGTTCGCTGGAACAGCGGCGGCAGCAGGTCGAGCATGAAATGGTATGTCGAGGCATCCACCTCGAACCATTCGCC
>NZ_JBFUFB010000115.1:0-816 GCF_056403655.1 Mesorhizobium sp. P2_F8 | reverse complement strand
TCAGCGTGGCGCAGTATGCCTCGATCCTTCATCCGACCCCGGGCGCCAGCCACGACGAAWCGGTSAACATCACCGACAGCGCCYTGCTGGCGGTGGTGACGGTCACCGACGGTGACGGCGACACAGCGACCAGTTCGACCGGTATCGGCGATGCCGTGCAGTTCCAGGAYGAYGGCCCGACGGCGGGCATCGTYCAGGGCGCTCCCAMGGTGGCGCATGACGAGACCGCSGGCATCCAGSCAGATGCCGACGACACCACGGCACCAGCGGTYGTCGCKYTGTTYGCGGGCGTCAGCAATGTCAGCTCCGATCTGAGCCCGACCGGCTACGCACAGGACCCAGGCGCGGTGGTGAGCTCCACCGGAAGCTCGTTCGGCGCCGACCAGGAAGGCGGCACGACGGCATTCTCGCTGGCGGTGTCCGCCGCCGGCGTGGATTCCGGCCCCGACACGACCGCCGGCACCAGCATCTTCCTGTTCAAGGAAGGCGACCTGGTGGTCGGCCGCATCGGCGGCGCCGCTGGGGCGGCGGCGTTCGCCGTCGCCATCAACAGCACGACCGGCGTCGTCAGCGTGGCGCAGCATGCCTCGATCCTTCATCCGACCCCGGGCGCCAGCCACGACGAATCGGTCAACATCACCGACAGCGCCCTGCTGGCGGTGGTGACGGTCACCGACGGTGACGGCGACACAGCGACCAGTTCGACCGGTATCGGCGATGCCGTGCAGTTCCAGGACGACGGCCCGACGGCGGGCATCGTCCAGGGCGCTCCCAAGGTGGCGCATGACGAGACCGCGGGCATCCAGCCAGATGCCG
>NZ_JBFUFB010000114.1:0-853 GCF_056403655.1 Mesorhizobium sp. P2_F8 | reverse complement strand
CTAAGGCGTTTCAATATATCGACGAGACGTCCGCCACCGGGGAGCAGGATGTGCCGGCCGCCGACCTGAACATGCTGATCGTGAACGGGTTCGGCTTTGTCTACCAACACACCGGCGACGCAACATACCTGCAGCGCGGCAACATCGTCTTCGAGGGCGGGGTGGAGGGCACCTGGCTCGAAGGCTCGAAGCAGTTCAACCAGCAATATGCAAGCTCCTACAATTACATCGCCTATACCCACGCCGGCCCGCCCGGAGCTGTCGAGCTCCACGGGGGACCCGGAGCTGACCAGCTTGTCGGCGGCGCCGGCAATGACAGGCTGGATGGCGGCGCCGGCAACGATGTGCTTGACGGCGGCGCGGGAGCTGACCGGCTTGTCGGCGGCGACGGGCTTGATTGCGCCAGCTATGCCAGCGCAGCCAATTCGGTGGTTGCCGACCTGGCCAACGCCGGCGCCAACCGGGGCGATGCATTCGGCGACATCTTTTCCGGCATTGAAAACCTTGGTGGCAGCAATTTCGCCGACACGCTCCGCGGCGACATTCACAACAACGTGCTCTCAGGCCGCGCCGGCAATGACAGGCTGGATGGCGGCGCCGGCAACGATGTGCTTGACGGCGGCGCGGGAGCTGACCGGCTTGTCGGCGGCGACGGGCTTGATTGCGCCAGCTATGCCAGCGCGGCCAAATCCGTAGTTGCCGACCTGGCCAACGCCGGCGCCAACCGGGGCGATGCATTCGGCGACATCTTTTCCGGCATTGAAAACCTTGGTGGCAGCAATTTCGCCGACACGCTCCGCGGCGACACGCACAACAACGTGCTCTCAGGCCGCGCCGGCAATGACAGTCTGGA
>NZ_JBFUFB010000113.1:0-882 GCF_056403655.1 Mesorhizobium sp. P2_F8 | reverse complement strand
TGATTGCATCGAGTTGGGCCCCCGTGAGCGTGAGCGCATCATTGCCGGAACTACCGGTGAGGTTGCCGGTTTCAACACCGGTGATGGCTGTAACTCCGCCTGCAGAAATAGTCATCAAGCCGGCGACCATCGTGTTCAGCGTGTCACTGCCGTCATTCATGTTGATGGTTGGGAAGCCGTCCCATTGGGTCGCACTGACGGTGAAAGTCTGATCGTAGCCGTTGCCGCTCCCCTGATTGATGGCTGTCAAGGTCTCGACATTGCTGATGGTGCCGACGRATAAATCAACACTGGTGCCGTCTCCGGTGGAGGTGAAATTCAGGCTGTCACCGGCGCCGGCGCCGCCGTCGATAGATTCACCCGCGACGAACTGGCCGGTGGCTATATTGATCGTATCGTTGCCGCTGCCTCCGGTAATAGCATCCGCGCCTGCACCGCCGGTGATGACGAAGCCTTCACTCTGCCCACTCAAGTTGATAGTGACGCCGGCCAATGCTGTGGCTGCGGAGATCGCTTCGACGCCTTGTATCGACGCGTTAACCGCTCCCAACGTGTTCAGATCAGCGGAGGTCGAGGTAAGAGCGATTGTGTCGTTGGAACCAAGTCCCAGATTGATCGTGCCGGAGCCGATGATGATTGCATCGAGTTGGGCCCCCGTGAGCGTGAGCGCATCATTGCCGGAACTACCGGTGAGGTTGCCGGTTTCAACACCGGTGATGGCTGTAACTCCGCCTGCAGAAATAGTCATCAAGCCGGCGACCATCGTGTTCAGCGTGTCACTGCCGTCATTCATGTTGATGGTTGGGAAGCCGTCCCATTGKGTCTTCATGTTGATGGTTGGGAAGCCGTCCCATTGGGTCGCACTGACGGTGAAAGTCTGAT
>NZ_JBFUFB010000112.1:0-921 GCF_056403655.1 Mesorhizobium sp. P2_F8 | reverse complement strand
GCCACCGCAAGCCCCGCCTGCCCTCTTCCTCTGCTGGCCGCACCGTCGCCTATCGAAGCCCCCGCGGACATGACAGTGGCCAAACCCACTCCCAAGGTGAAGACCAGCCGCAGGTGGGCACAGCGAGGCGCGCAGCCCCTCTCGGCGAGAGATGCGGGCCATCATGCCGTGACGAACAAGCCCGTTGCTTCGATGGCAAAACCATGACTCAATGGGGCGTGGGATGCGGCGGCGTCCGGAGCAATGGAGGCGATGCGACGATTCAGACTTGCTGACCAGGTGATCGAAGAGACGGCGCCGAATCTCCAGGATTTTTTGGCCGATGCATATCGCAGAAAGCTTCGACCGCTTTGCCTGTGCCAGGAACCCTGCCCCGCGATGTATGTTGCGCAGGTTGGCGACCAATACATCGTCAAGCGGATGCCGCTGTCAGGTAGCGGCCATGATCCTTCCTGTTCCTCTTACGAGCCGCCCGACGAACTGTCCGGCCTCGGCGTGCTGATGGGCAGCGCAATCCAGGTCGACCCCGAGAGCGGCACGGCCGCACTTAAGCTGGACTTTCGCCTGTCGAAGGTCGGCGCGCGATCTGCGCCGGCAGCTGGCGCCGTAGGTTCAGACAGCGTGGTTGGGGACACCAAGAAACTGTCCCTGCGAGGCCTGCTTCATTATCTCTGGCACGAAGCGGAACTGACAGTCTGGACGTCGCGATGGGCTGGCAAGCGCCATTGGTGGAATATTCGTTGGCACCTCGTCGAGGCCGCGCATCAGATGACGGTCAAGGGCGGGGCGCTCAACGAGATCCTGTTCGTGCCCGAGCCGTTCCGGTCCGCCGRTAAAGCCGCGATCGAGCAAAGGCGCGCGGAGGCGCTTGCTTCCGCGTGGCCCCCGAAGAGCGGTCCTAGAAAGCTGATGATCCTTGTC
>NZ_JBFUFB010000111.1:0-969 GCF_056403655.1 Mesorhizobium sp. P2_F8 | reverse complement strand
ACCTGGTACTTTGGGACTGGGGTCCGGGTCTGCCGCACAAGGTAACCGTATTCGACCCAAGCGGCCGGTTGCCGAAGGACCAGCTATCCTGGCGATAACGCACTTCTCCGCATCCGAAGGGCAGGGGAGGGGCGTGCCCGGCCTATAGTCCGCTCGCCTTGGTGAGATTGATACGGAAGCGATCGCGTCTGCGCTGATAGCGGCGAGTCATTTCAGCCGAGGTATGGCCGAGCTGCTTTTGCACATAGCGCTCATCGACTTCGGCCGAGGAAGCGAGGCCAGCGCGCAGCGAATGTCCGGCAAAGAGCTTTGCTCGTTCGCCTTCCGACAGATCGCCGCGCACGCCGGCCGCCAGCGCAGTGCGCTTGACCAGGCGCGCGACCTCCTGGTCGTTGAGTCGATCGGCGCCGACCGCCTTGCCCTGGCCGGTGACGCGCCTGAAGAGGGGACCGTGTGCGATACGGGCGAGCTTGAGCCAGGTCTGCACCGCGACAACCGGGCAGGTGGCATCGGACGAGCCGCGCCCGACTTCGACCTCCCGCCAGCCGGTCTTGCCGCGAAGGGAAACGAGCATGCCCTTGTCGAGGATCTCGATCCAGCCGCGGCCGTCCTCGGTCTGGTCGCGGCCGACATCCAAAGCCACGATCTCGGAGCGCCGCAGGCCGCCGGCGAAACCCAAGAGCAGCATGGCGCGGTCGCGCAGGCCGCGTAGCGTGCCGCGGTCGAGCGTCTCCAGCATGGCGATCAGATCTTCCGGCAACACCGCCTCCTTCTGCCGGGGTGGGGCGGCGTGCTTGTTGCGAATGCCGGCCATGACGGTGGCAATGTGGCGATCCTTCCTGTCGAGCGGCTGGCCGCGCTGCGTATAGTTCCACGTCAGCGAGGAAAGCCGGCGCTCAATCGTCGCCACCGAGTTCGGCTTCTTGTCGCCGGTCGCCGTGCCAGAGGCGCACGCGGTGATGTAGAGCC
>NZ_JBFUFB010000110.1:0-1017 GCF_056403655.1 Mesorhizobium sp. P2_F8 | reverse complement strand
TTTGCCACCGAGAACTGATCCGGCAGCATATGACATTTCCATTGAGAATTGACCCATGTTTGAATCAGCCCTGCACGACAATGGGGCTTTGGAGTGATCGACATGGGCGTTATTGAGCCGGTCTGGCCCCGCAACGTACCGGTATCCGGTCGGACTATGACATATGTTTAGTTATGAGTTGTCTTGGCGCATGGCATCGAGCCAGCGATTCGCCAGCCCGCCGCACAGAATCAATCATCCCGTATGGTTTTCCTTTGGYATCAGACGGATGGTGGCGTCCTCCAGATCTGGCGCGTTGCCGTAGGACATCTGCTTCATCTGGCGCAGCACATGGTCCATTTCCTCGTCGGTGAGCAGGATTGGCTCGCCCATCGCAAGCGACTGAATGTACTGTCGCGCCAGCGTCTCGACTTCGTTGGCAATGCGGAACGCATGGTTGAAATCGCGGCCGACGGCGATCTGGCCGTGATTGGCGAGCAGGCACGCGTCGCGTCCCTGCAGCGCCTTTAACGCGTTCTCCGACAATTCCTGGGTACCATAGGGCGCGTAGTCGGCACAGCGTATGGTGTTACCGCCGGCTACGCCGATCATGTAGTGAAAAGCCTCGATCTGGCGGCGGTGGCACGAGAAGGATGTCGCGAACGAGGAATGGCAGTGCAGGACGACGTTTCGGTCCGAACGCTCGTTCAGGATGTCGCGATGGAACCGCCACTCGGAAGACGGCAGACGCGTGCCATAATAGCCGCCTTCAAAATCCATCTCGACAATATCTTCCGGTTTCATCACCTCGTAGCGCAAGCTCGTCGGGGTGATCAGGAAGCCTTTCCCGCTACGCACGGAGAGGTTACCCGAGGTTCCCTGGTTGATGCCTGAAGAATTCATCCGCAGGCAGGTTTCGATCATCTGTTGTCTTAGTTCAAGTGTCACCGATGGTCTCCATAGTTGGATTCGTCAATCTGTTGGCGCCAGGCCCGATGATAGTCCCGTAGCGCGGTCACATTCAGCGCGGTCACATTC
>NZ_JBFUFB010000109.1:0-1129 GCF_056403655.1 Mesorhizobium sp. P2_F8 | reverse complement strand
GTCTGGATCCGGTAGACCTGGCAATCATGATCCGGCAAGCGCCGCCAGATCGGCAGCAGCAGACCCGTCACGATGTGAAAGGTGCTCGTGGTGAACTCCGGGACGGCGGCGACTTCTGCCTGCCACAGGTCGCAGAACAGTTTTAGGTCGGCCGGCTGCCAGTGGGTTTCGGCCAGGGCGTCGAGACCGAAGCGCACCTCATCCGTCGGCCGCAGCAAGCGCACGCGGTGCTCTATCGTGCCGTCGTCGAGCATCAGGCTCGCCGTCGGCAGCCGGATTGCCGCACGGCGGGAACGGGCGTTCACCAGCAAAACTGTTTGCGGCTCCGCCCGGACGATGGCCAGCGCGTCGACCAGGCCGAGCGGCCGGATACGGTCCTTGCGCGCGACGGTCAGCACATGCGACTGCGCGCCGGAGACCGGGTGCGCGTAGACGGTGCGACGATCGGTGACGACGATGCTCTCCGCCGTGATGGTCTCCAGGCCTTTGTCGTAGGAGCCGGCAGCGATCGCGCCCTCGACCTTCGCCGTCATCAGTTGCTCGAACACTTCGAACAGCAGGTTCTGGGTCTCGATGCGCAGCGCCAGCAGGCGGTTGAGCCAGGTCGTGATCGGCGGCAGCTCGTCGCGCAATCCGCCCTCGTCGGTCGTCAAAGACAGTCCGGTCACGGTCACGAAGGTCGTGAGCGAACACCCTTCGATCTTGCCCTGATACAGCAGCATGTAGAATTGGCGAAGTGCGGCCCGCGCGTACGGGCTTTCGAGATTGTCCTCGGCACGGAACAGCCCGGCACCACCGGTCTGGCGCTGGCCGCGCGTGATGGCGCCCAGCGTGTCGAGCCGTCGTGCGATCGTCGACAGGAAGCGCTTGCCCGCCTTCACATTGGCGGCCATGGGCCGGAACAGAGGATTCCGAGACCCTGGATGGCGTTGTCGGCGCGCCAGCCGGCTTCG
Source organism: Mesorhizobium sp. P2_F8 (assembly GCF_056403655.1). Lineage (NCBI taxonomy): Bacteria > Pseudomonadati > Pseudomonadota > Alphaproteobacteria > Hyphomicrobiales > Phyllobacteriaceae > Mesorhizobium > Mesorhizobium sp. P2_F8. Next base: position 176 of record NZ_JBFUFB010000109.1, on the reverse strand, counting down.
AGCAGATAGTGCTTGCGTAGCCGCTGGTTCTTCACGCCGAGATCGGCGTGGTAGGAGCGCCCGGTGCCGCCGGCGTCCGAAAAAATCAGCACGCGCTTGTCGTCGTCCATAAAACTCTGGGTCTCGGCGAGGTTGGCCGAGCCTGGGCGATTCTCGACGGCAAGGCGGTCTATGCC
>NZ_JBFUFB010000108.1:0-1145 GCF_056403655.1 Mesorhizobium sp. P2_F8 | reverse complement strand
ACGCTGCCCAGAACATTCCCTACGACAGACTGGTGCTGTCGCAGAAGAACGTCCGGCGGGTGAAGGACGGCGTGTCCATCGAGCAGCTCGCTGAAGACATCGGACGGCGTATGCTGCTTCAGAGCCTGAACGTTCGTCCCGTGCTTGGCGAAGACGGGGAGGAGACCGGCACGTTCGAAGTACCCGCCGGCGGCCGCCGCTATCTCGCGCTCGGCATGCTTATCAAGCAGAAGCGGCTGGCAAAGAACGAGCCGATCCCGTGTATTGTCAATCGTAGCACGGCGACATCGGCGGAAGAGGATTCGCTTGCCGAGAACGTCCACCGCGAGAACCTGCATCCGCTTGACCAGTTCCGGGCGTTCAAGACGCTGAGCGACCAGGGTCTCGACGTCGAAGAAATCGCCGCGCGCTTCTTCGTGTCGGCGGCGACGGTGAAGCAGCGCCTGCGGCTGACCTCGGTATCACCGAAGCTGCTCGATCTCTACGAGAAGGATGAAATCCGGCTCGAGCAGATCATGGCGTTCTCGATCTCCAACGATCATGGGCGCCAGGAACAGGTCTGGGAGCGGGTCTCGAGCTCGCATATGCAGGAGCCCTACTATATCCGTCGCCTGCTGACCGAGACCACCGTCCGGGCCGACGATCGCCGCGCGGTCTATGTCGGCGCAGAAGCTTACGAAGCGGCAGGTGGTGTTATCCTGCGCGACCTGTTCGAGCAGGATTGCGGCGGCTGGTTCCAGGATGCAGCACTTCTCGAGCAGCTCGTCTTCGACAAGCTGAACATCGACGCCGAGAAAATCCGCGCCGAAGGCTGGAAGTGGGTCGAGGCGGCGATCAGTTTTCCGTACGGCCACACCTCGGGGATGCGTCGCATCTATGCCGAACCCGAGGCACTGAGCGCCGAGGATATCCAACGTTACGATGCACTGAAGGCCGAGTACGAGAAGCTCGATGCCGAGTATGCAAAGGCGCAGGAGGCGGACGAGCAAATCGAAGACAAGCTCGACCGGCTCGGGGCCGAACTCGATGCCATCGACGATCGCCCCCACATCTACGATCCCGCTCAAAAGGTGGCCGCTGGCGCATTCGTTACGCTTGCCGCGAACGGCCAGCTCCAGGTCGAAGCCGGCTTCGTGCGTCCGCAG
>NZ_JBFUFB010000107.1:0-1221 GCF_056403655.1 Mesorhizobium sp. P2_F8 | reverse complement strand
CCGGCAACGTGCTCGACAATGATACCGACGTTGACCACGGCGACAGCATATCGGTGATTGGTGTTGCGGCAGGCACGTCGGCTGGAGATGTTTCGGGCCAGGTCGGATCAGCTGTTGTCGGCACCTATGGCGCTCTGACCCTCGGTTCGGACGGCGCCTGGAGCTACGAACGCGACAACAATGATCCCGATACACAACAGCTCGGCCAAGGCCAAGTCGCCTCCGACGTATTCACCTACACGATAACGGATACCCACGACGCTACGGCCACCACTACCTTGACCATCACCATCCACGGCAGCAATGATGGGCCGGTTGCCGAGAGTGACAACGGGGTGGGCGACCCTCCCACTCTGCCGTCCAACCTCATTGCTCGATGGTTGGCTGATGGAACCACCGACGATGTTGTGGGCGATAATGATGGCGTACTGCAGAATGGTGCGTCGTTTGCGACCGGCAAGTTCGGGCAGGCATTTAGTTTTGACGGTGTTGATGACGTTTTCCAGGCACCAACCACAGGATTGCCAGAGGGAAATAGTGACAGAACGCTTTCACTTTGGGTGAACGCAGATGCGTTTGTGAACAGTGAGTCGCTTCTGGCAGGCTACGGAACCTTTGGAGGATTTGGCCAAACCTACCAGCTGGGCACATCCGGCAGCACGCTCTTCTTTTCGCAATGGGGCAGCGCGGTGTTCGGCCCGTCTCTGCAAACCGGACAATGGTATAATGTTGCTGTCACCAACGTCGGCAACTTGGTGACCTTGTATTTGGATGGAGTCGCCGTCGGCTCAGGCTCGCTGCCTATCAATACCCCTGCGGGTACGGAGTTTTTGGTTGGTGCCCGTCCATCGTTCAATGTCCCCGGCTTATTGCAGGGCCAGGTGGATGACATTCAGCTCTACGATCGCGCTCTCACTCCCGAAGAAATCCAGTCCATTTACAATGCCGATTTTTCGGGCGGTTCGTTGCCCGCCGGCAACGTGCTCGACAATGATACCGACGTTGACCACGGCGACAGCATATCGGTGATTGGTGTTGCGGCAGGCACGTCGGCTGGAGATGTTTCGGGCCAGGTCGGATCAGCTGTTGTCGGCACCTATGGCGCTCTGACCCTCGGTTCGGACGGCGCCTGGAGCTACGAACGCGACAACAATGATCCCGATACACAACAGCTCGGCCAAGGCCAAGTCGCCTCCGACGTATTCACCTACACGATAACGG
>NZ_JBFUFB010000106.1:0-1224 GCF_056403655.1 Mesorhizobium sp. P2_F8 | reverse complement strand
CGTCACCGGCCCACGGTGGCGGGCTTTTCGTGGAACGGTTTGTTCTTCCGCTCGTTTTGCCCACGCATCTGTGTGACGCGGGTGCATGAAAGTTGTTTCGACATCTTTCGGGGGCCCGTCACGGCTTCCTCCGTGGCGGGCCTTTTGCGTTCATGGCCGCCCGAGATCGAGTGGTTTGTGTCCGGGCCTTTCATGCCAGATAACTTGCCGTAGGTCCCGCATATCAACCAACTGTCCGCAGGTTGGGGACGGGTAGAAATTTTCCCGCTCATCCTCCGGATCGCCATCATCGCGCCGGCCGGGAATGGGGTGGCCGGCTTGGTTCTGCTTGGTCATGCTCGCTCAAACTGCCGACTGCGGTAATGGTTCCGGAACTATTTTAGCTAAAGCTTATTTAATGCCGAGTGGGGAGCATGTGAGTGCATGCGTAACGCCGAACCGCGATTGAAGTTCATCAAGCCGCAGGAGCCTTTGCTGGTGCTCGAGCCGCCCGTCAGCGACGATTGGCTCCACGAGATCAAGTTTGACGGCTTCCGCACCCAGCTCATCCGGGATTGGGCAGAAGGTCGCTGCCTTCACCAGGACCGGCATCGACTGGTCGAAACGCTATTGGCCAGTGATCGGCGCAGCGGAAAAACTGCCGGCGAAGTCGTTCATCATCGATGGCGAGATGATCGCAAGGAGCCCGACAGCCGGCCGAACTTCCACCAGATGCACTCGCGTATGGCCTGGAACGCCGAGCTGCTCGCCTTCGTCGCCTTCGACATCCTGCACAAGGATGCGAGGATCTGCGGGGCTTGCCGGCGATCGAGCGCAAGGCGATCCTGTGGGATCTGGTGAAGCCAGCCGACGGCATCATCCAGTACAGCCAGCACGTCGAGGGCGACGGCGCCGCGTTCTTGGCCGCCGTCGACAAGATGGGGCTCGAAGGCATGGTGTCGAAGCGCTGCGGCAGCCCCTATCGCAGCGGCGAATCCGATGCGTGGGTCAAAACGAAATGCTGGGATGTCGATGACCTCGACCTGATCGGCGTAAAGCGGGAGGCCGGCAAGCAGACCGAGGGCTGTTCGCCAAGGACGGCAAATATGTCGGCAAGGCCGTCATCGCCACCACGCGTGCCATCAAGGACCGGCTCTGGCAGCGCATCGAGCGCGATCGTGCCGAGCAACCTGGTGGTGGTGTCCCCACCGCGATGGCCGATGACGACGTCGACTGGGTGAAGCC
>NZ_JBFUFB010000105.1:0-1265 GCF_056403655.1 Mesorhizobium sp. P2_F8 | reverse complement strand
ACCTCGGATCATCACCATCTCGTGCAGGCCGCGTTCATTGCCAACAATGCCGCCCAATGTGGCTACTGCCTGAACGGCATGATCATTGCCACTGTCGCGCTGCTCAGGCGCGATGCGCGGCCAGACGAGACGGCGATCCGCGCCGCGCTGCGCCATCATTTGTGCCGCTGCGGCACCCATCTGGAAATCCTCGCCGCCGTGCGCGCGGCAGCCGGCGCCACCACGCAAATATCCGGTGACGTCGCTTTGGAGCAAATCTGATGAGCGGCCCGCGCGACCGGCCAGCCACCGCCTATCTGCACGACAGCGAGGCACTCTTGGTTCTGCGGCCGAGCCCCTCTGCCGGCAAGGATGGCGAACTCTTCCTTGCGCTTGGCGCGGACGGCTCCGTGACCGCCTTCAACGGCCACGTCGATCTCGGCACCGGCATTCGCACGGCCTTAGCCCAGATCGTCGCCGAGGAACTGGACGTTCCCTTCGAGCGCGTAGGCATGGTTCTCGGCTCGACTTCGGCCGCTCCGGATCAGGGCGCGACCATCGCCAGCGAGACCATCCAGGTCACGGCCATGCCGCTGCGCGCCGCAGCCGCGACCGCCCGCGCACATTTGCTCAAGCTGGCCGCCGCGCGGCTCGGCATGTCGGTGCCGGAGCTGATCGTCGAGGACGGCGTGATCCGACCGGCGGATACGGAAGAGAATCTTTTCGTCTCCTTTGGCGATCTCATCGCCGGCGCCAACACGCGCCTTGCGATCGATCCGCACGCGCCCCTGAAGCCAGCTGCGCAGTACCGTATCGTGGGCCGGCCGCAGGCACGCGCCGACATTCCGGCCAAGGCTACCGCGGCTTTCATCTACGTCCATGACGTGCGCCTGCCAGGCATGCTGCATGGCCGCGTCGTCCTGCCGCCCTATGCTGGCTTCGATTCAGGGGGGCATGTCGGCGCGAGCCTGATCGCCGTCGACGAGGCATCGGTGGCCCACGTGCCGGGGCTGGTGACGGTCGTGATCATCGGCGATTTCGTCGGCGTCGTGGCGATGCGCGAAGAGCACGCCATCGAGGCGATGCAGCGACTCAAGGTGCAATGGCGCGCCGCACCCGTCGTCCCCGACCTCAATGCTCCGGAGGCGGCACTTCGTAACAATCGCTCGACCGTCCGCAAGCTCGCCGACCACGGCGATGTCGAACGCGTGCTCGGCGCGACGGCGACGCCTATGGAACGGACCTATGTATGGCCCTACCAGATGCACGGCTCGATCGGACCCTCC
>NZ_JBFUFB010000104.1:0-1279 GCF_056403655.1 Mesorhizobium sp. P2_F8 | reverse complement strand
ATGAACCGCTGGTTCCAGATGCTGGGCGAAGCTGGCACTCGTCCTGACAGGCTCCAGATGGTGAGCGCGATGACCCCGCAGGAAATCCTTCGCGCGGCAGCCACTCACAACGGTGAACGCTCGGTCGTCTTGATCGATACGGAAGGCACCACAAACGATAACCTCATGGCCGGGCTCTTCGCCGCCGATATTGTCGTCGTGCCGGTCTATTTTGCCCTCGACGATGTGACCGCCGCCATCCAGATCACTGACCACTACATCCCGCTGGCGGTCGAGAGCCGGGGGAGACCGCTGCCTGCGATATTCGTGCTGACCAAGCAGACCATCATCGATGGCAGGGCGCGAGCACTGACCGAACTGCGCGCCATCATCCAGGCCAACGGCACGCCSATTGCAGAACACGTCCTGCAYAATCGCGTTGCCTACCGYGACCTYCAGACCGGGCAGACCCTTTACAGCCCCGCGGTGCCTGATGCGAAGGCGATTGCCGAGAGTGAAGGGGTCTTTGACGACCTTCTGCAAACCTTCATCGAAGCCACAAGGAACGCGGCATGAGCGAAGAAACCGCACCGAAACCCGGTGACGACAAGAAGGCCCGCATGATGAAGGCGATCTCCACGCAGCCGCCAGCGCTGCCGAGCATGTTCATCCCACCGAAGGTTGAGACGTCAGGGACCAAGSAGCAAGCTACGCYACAGRTGCAGGWRCCGACAAASCCGTCMCCGGCRGTCGGGCCCGATTTCCGCAAGCTGCTGCGRCAGGGTCAGAAAAAGGAYCCCATCGCCGGMAAGAAGATTCGCGAGGAGGAGATGATCCGCTGCGGSTACTAYCTGACGGCTGCGGAGCAGCGGCAGTTCAAGTTGCTGGCGATCAGCAACGGGCACAGCATGACCGARCTGCTGCGAAAGGCTGTSCAGGACTATATCCGCATYCATAAGCACAAACTSCCKAAGGAATAATCGGCGGTTTGGAGTCGCTGTCTCTTGCTGTAGAGGGTGATGTTCGTGGCTCTTTTGCGGCGCGCAAAAAAAGGGCCCGCGACGGAACACTCCGTCGCGGGCCCTGATACGTGTTGCCTACTTGGGTTGGTTGAGGTGTTTCAGCATCTGGCCGAAGATTGTGTCTCGCATTGGACGCCCGCTGGCTGCCGCTTTGTCGTCGGCCAGCTTTGCGGCCAGTCCGGGCGACAGCAGCATGAAGTCGTAGCCGTGCGAGATGRCTGCGCGGTGAAGATCCTCAAGCGTTTCGAACGCGTGATCGTGGGTGCCGAGCCAAAGAC
>NZ_JBFUFB010000103.1:0-1372 GCF_056403655.1 Mesorhizobium sp. P2_F8 | reverse complement strand
ATATAGGTGATGCCCTCGGCAGTGAGCCGTTCCAGCTCGACCGACTTCACCTCGGAACCGTCCTGCTCCTGCTGGCTTGAACGCTGGGCCTCTTCATTACGATCGAGGCTGCGGGCGACGCGCTCGGCGGCACGGTGGAAGACGTTTGCGAAGGACCAGAGCAGGTCATCGAGATCGGGTTCGAGCCTGGTGTCGCCGAGCATGCCGGCGAAGGTCTCGACGATCTCGGCAAGTCCGGCCCGGATCACCTCGTCGTCGGGAAGTGGCCGAGGATCCGGTTCGTCCTGATGCGGGCGATGGCCGTACATCTGCAGTTCGAGGATGACKCGRTCGGTCGGCGAGGAGGCGTGGTRGGGYTCGYAGSCGTCGTCGARAGGAAGSTCGTAGGTCATGGCGTGTCTCCGTCGSTTGTGGCCGCGCCTATCGCGGCCTGACAGCGCWYCCCGGCCGCGCSCCGGRCGCGGCCGCACCGAAGGCCGGAGCGCGAGCGGAGGACGGCGCAGCCGTTGCGGCCGTGACCGGGGGGTGGCAGGGGTCGCCTCTCGGGCAGGCCGCGGGCGTGGCCTCTCCGGCGGACCGCCGCCATGCCTAAACGTCTTCTGGTGACGCCCCCGCCCGCCTGCCGCTCCGGCCGTTCATCCGGACGGCAGGAAAAGACGGGCATCCTCCGGGACGAGCTGATCGCAGAGCCATGCCGCGAGATGGGCCGGGCCGAGATGGCGAACATCGTCGTTGAAGTCGCCGAGCTGCGGCCGCAACACCAGGGCGAGAATCCCGGCCTCGCCTGCGCGTTGGCTGAGACGCTCGATGCCGTGCCGGCCGGCGGCGTCGGCATCGGCTGCGATATAGAGGCGACGGCAGCCGGGCGGCAAGATCAGGCCGGCGAGGTGATTGGCCGAGGTGGCGGCGGCCACAGGCAGTGCCGGCATCACCGTGCGCAGCGAGGCCATCGTCTCGAACCCCTCGCCGGCGGCCATGACCGGGACCGGCGCACCGGGCTGGCGGCCTAGCCATATGCCGTTGCCCAGCAGGTGACCAAGTGAGCGGCGTGGATCAGTGAGGTGCGCCTTGCCCTGACCCGAAGGATCAAGCCAGGTGCGCTGCAGGCCGGTGATCCCCCCGTCGAGGTTGGTGACAGCGGCAATCAGCGCAGGCAGGGTCTGCGTCTCGCCGGTCACGAGATCCCTGTAGTAGCAGCCGGGATGGAAACGGAGCGCGCACTCATGCGTGGAAAGCAGGATGCCGCGGCCGGCGAGGTATCGTTCGGCCAGCGTGCCGGCGATCGGCTGCGACATGCCGAACAGGCGACGCGCCGCCTCAGGCGAGCTCGGCTGCGACAGGCCGAACAGGCGACGCGCCGCCTCAGGCGAGC
>NZ_JBFUFB010000102.1:0-1386 GCF_056403655.1 Mesorhizobium sp. P2_F8 | reverse complement strand
TGGTGGTGAGGTTTGCGATCGTGGTGGCCATGGTAGTTCTCCTTCGGTTGCATCGGGACCATTCCCGATGGCGCCAAAGGAGAGGGCCGTCCTGCTGCGGTCATCTCGGCGAAAATTCTGGAAAATTCTATTTGCCGAAAAATAGCGGGCAGGCCCTTCGCCTGCCCGCAGACAAAAACAGAAATCGAATTCTCCTGAATATTCGCCGAGTGTACCCCCAACGGGGGTTGACCGCACAAAGCAGGCGGTCGTCTACAAAGGCGACATGAAACGGGAATGGCCCCGGATGCGACCGAAGGAAAAGAACTCAGGCCGCCATCGCCAGACCGCCGACGCAACGCTGCCGGATCGCAGGAACATGCTGCAGCCTCTCGGGTCAAATCGTCGGCATTGCCAACACATCGAACAGCAGCCCGGCGCGTGACCGCCTTGCGTGTTCGGWATGGCGGCATAGCGGTTTCGAGATCGGRGCCRGCTGGCAGCGRMCTTCACGCCCCTCGGGGGACGATACCGCGCAGTCAGGTTGGATGACCCGGCAAGCCAGGATGTTGTTCGGCACGCTTGCAMCCGCTYCAGAGGCGAGAAAAGATGATCWTCCGCACAAMGCCCCGCRGCTCTGCGCGTGGMCCGGTTTCGAAAGGGGCCGGCTCCGTCCGCACAAACAAGTGGATTAGGCGGCGCGGGGTCGGATCAAGGATATCGTATCGGCCCCGCCGGGCTGTCGGCGGACCGCGCCTACATCATTCTGGCAACGCCAGACGCTCCTCCGSCGTCATGCGGGCTTCGGCTTGGCGGCGAATGTCCGGACCGGCATGGCGGAGCATGGCGCACCAGTCYTCCACATTGTACGTSGTCGCCATSCKGCCCCTGGCCAGATCGTAAATGACGCACGGCTTGTTCGCGATGGCSAGCCGAAGCACGTTGACGGCCGTGCCGGGTGATGCGCCGTCCCAGACCATCATGCCAAAGTCGGCGCGCCGCGCCATCTCSCGGTCYTTGGCGGCGTSGWMCCARTATCCTCTGGCATCCTCAGGWGAMGGRACATGGTAGGCGGCCCAGTCGCCSAGATTGTTKYGGGGTTCCTTGCCGGCATGGAAGACMCCGACATGCTCGTACTTGTASCCGGCGAGSAGGCCCTGCGCCTCGGCATCGGCTCCAGGCGSGTCGCCAAYCAGCACKCCGTGCTCGGCAGCAACGATTGCGCCGATGCGAGCGATGGCAGGTTCCGGCAGCTCGAATATCTCGCGTGATCCGCCTATGAATATCATCGACATGGTGGCCTTCCCTTCTCTCCAGCGCCCCCGCCCCGCGCCGGCCGCCCTCTCCCCTGACCTTGCGCTAGGGATCGTCACCCGAAGGCCGAGACGGCAAAGCCGGCTCGGGGAG
>NZ_JBFUFB010000101.1:0-1386 GCF_056403655.1 Mesorhizobium sp. P2_F8 | reverse complement strand
CCTCTACTGCATTACCAGCACGATGGCAGGCGCGAAGGTCGGCGAGGAGTTTCTGTCGTTGATAGGCTAGAGTTTTCGCCCTTGCCGCAGTCGGAAAAGCCGGTTGTGCTTCTGATTTCGCATGAGGTTTCGAGGACCGGCGCGCCTATGTTGGGCTGGAACCTAGCCCGGGAACTCGCGAAAAGGGCAACGGTGGTTTCCCTGATGATGCGCACTGGAGAACTGGAAAGCGACTTCATCGCCGTTGCCGCCTCGTCCGTCGGTCCGTTGACATGGGAGGACTGGAACCCTGTGGATGCGGCCCGGCTGGCCAAGCGGATCACAGAGGAATTCAAACCGCTTTATGCCATCGCCAACAGCATAGAAACGCAGATCATGGTGCCTGCCTTGGCGTCTTGTGGGGTGCCGAGCGTTGCTTTGGTGCATGAGTTTGCCGCCTACACGCGCCCTGTAGCCAAGATGCGTAACGTTTATGACTGGGCGCAGCATGTCGTATTTCCTGCCGAGATCGTTGCGCAGTCTTCGTACGATGCCTTTCCTGGCCTCGAAAGGCGCCCCGGAATTCATATCATGGCTCAGGGGCGCAGCGATCCACCGCCAGTGTCCTCAGCTGATGAGCCGGCTGACAAAAAACGCGACGAGTTCCTGCTTCGTTTGCGGCCCGAAGGTGAGGAAACTTCCTTTCTCGTGCTTGGCGCCGGCATGGTGCACATTCGCAAAGGCGTTGATCTTTTCATAAGCGCTGCCGCCACGGCGAAACGACTGCGACCGGATGTTCGCTTTCGATTTGTCTGGATCGGTGACGGGTACGATCCGGAAAATGACAGTGGCTACTCCGCGTATCTCGCCTACCAGATAGCCCAGTCCGATCTGGGAGATAGCCTGGTGATGCTTGATCCGGTATCGGATTTGGAGCCCGCATATGCCGTTGCAGACGCCTTCTTTCTCAGTTCCCGCCTGGATCCGCAGCCAAACGTGGCCATCGACACGGTTGTGCGCGGGATACCGACCGTGTGCTTCCAGGGGGCTTGTGGAACGGCGGAAATCTTAGGGGCCGACGCTGCAACACGTCCTCTCATTGCACCTCACCTCGATACCCATGCCGCAGCCGCCATCTTGTGCGGGCTGGCAGACGACCGCGACAAGGCAAAGGCCTTGGCAGCGGAAGTGGCGCGAGTAGGACATGCGGCCTACAACATGAGTGCCTATGTTCAACAAATCGATGAGTGGGGCAAAACATCTGCGGCGGCACTTCATGAGGAGGACCTTGCCACCCTGATGGCGGCCGCCGCTGTCGATCTCGAAATGGTTCTTCCTCCAAGTACCGCGCCAATTGCCGAGTTGGAAGCCGGGCGGCGCACGCTCCAGCAATGGAGCATCATGGGC
>NZ_JBFUFB010000100.1:0-1447 GCF_056403655.1 Mesorhizobium sp. P2_F8 | reverse complement strand
GAATTAGATTGCTGCCGCTCGATTTGAGAGTCATTGCCGCCCGGATTCGTGGATTTCATATGAACATCCAGCAGCTTACTCACTTCGTCGTGTAATGCCGCAAGATCCCCTACGACCGGCTCGAGCTCGGCAATGCCAGCTCGGCGAGGAATTGCCTCCACAACGCCGCGGAAACGCTCCCACAGGCCGCCCCAGTCGCCCCGGACGTCTTCGTCAAGGGCCGCCTCGATCAGCTTGTGGATGTCACGGCGGTGCAAGGTGATCCGCTCCCGCATAAGCCTGAGTGCCCTGGTGTCGGCGCGAACGCGTTCGGCTGCCGCTTCGAACTCGTAAGCCCGGGCCAGCAGCGGCGCCAGGGAGAAGCCAAATGCTTCTTCGATCTCCCCTCCTCTACCCTTGCGGGCGTAACGCTTGCCGTTCGGGCTGTYCCGACGGATGATCAGCCCGCAGTCCACAAGAGCCGCCAGGTGCCGCCTGAGCGTGGCATCAGGCATCCCGTGTGCCCTGAGGGACAGCTGAGCGTTCGACGGAAAGACGATGAGGTCGTTTTCCTCACTCAACTCAGTGTCAGGATAGAAAGATAGCAACGCATTCAGGACGGCCAGAGCACGATCGCCGATGCCGACGATGCTCTTGCCTTCGCAGAGGTTGCGGTAGATCTGCCACTTGTCGACGACCCCGCCCTTGGGAATCTCACGCGACTCGTTTTGCGCTGCCAGCATGGCAAGCGACATCGGCCGCCGCCCAAAGGGCGTCGTTGCAATACCCATCTCCATTTTCTTTCACCCTCGATTAGGCAAAAGAAATCTGCTCGCCAAAACGACGCCAATGACTCTTGACAGTGATTCGTGGAGATGCGATTCTCGGAGTGCTTAGTTCAGAGAGAGGCTTCCACGGCTTGCCGTTCGGGGGCCTTTTTCTTTTGCGGTTTCAGACTCCTTGTTTCGTGGTGGACTTCCGAAAGGCCTCAAACAGGTCGTCCAGTTGTCCGGCGATAAACGCTGCGAAACGCGATCCTTCGGCCTCTCCCACGGCAATCATGGTAGTTTTTCCGTTGTCTTTGAGGCTGACACTGACCGTTTTGTCTGGAGCAGCCCAGGATTTTATAGCAATCATGGGCTTTGATGGCTTGGCCGGAGCCGCAGGTCCTTTAATCGCATTGGCATCCGACGGCAGCGTCTCAAGCAGCATGATGAATCTGTCATCGGACGTTGCCTCGCGGAATTTGTTTTTGTGAGTAAGATCGAAGGCTTTCGCGAGTGAGCCGTCGACGGAATAGCGGTTTGAGAATTCCTGCCATCGTCCTCGACCAATCCCGGGGGCTTTACCAATCGATTGCAGTATCTCCTTGTCGACCGAGGAGGCGATTTTGATCATCTCGGAGACGTGCGATTTTCCGGTCGACAACGAAGCGCAGATGGTATCCCGTTTGTATCCTGCTTCCTGT
>NZ_JBFUFB010000099.1:0-1448 GCF_056403655.1 Mesorhizobium sp. P2_F8 | reverse complement strand
GAAGTAGCCGATGCACATGAGCACCAGCACCTCTGATTGCGTGAGGTCTGCCGCGCGCTCGCTACCGCCGACTGCACAGCGGATGGCGTCTGCATAAGCAGGCCGGGTCAGGTGCTTCCAGCCCCCGGCGACGGCGACCAGGTCGTAGGGACGGCTGCGTAGTTCGTCACGAATGTCGTCGATGAGGAGATCGATGCTGCAGCCCTTGCCGACGATCCGCGACAGCGTTTCACGGGCGACGGGCTCGCTGGCCGCAAAAATCGTTGCCTCGACGCGCTGCATCCATTCGCGCCAGCGCGCCTCCGGCGGCAGGTGATCCAGCTCCCGGTCAAACAGCTGGTCAGCTGATCGACGGTCATCTGACCGCCTCCACCCTCGCCTGCTCGCTGCCTCCGCCATGGTCGTCACAGCCCGTAGATGCGGAACGCAGGGCGGCCGGACAGCTCGCGGACGGCGCCGAGCTCGACCAGCCGGTCGAACAGGCGGCGCAGCCCACGGTCACTCATACCTGCGATCTTTTCCGAGGCAACGATCGCATCGTYGGACAGGAGCTTGTCGACAACAGCGTCCGCCGCCTTGGCTCTGAGTTTCGGCGCGACGGCAAGCAGCCGGTCGGCGCGGCGCTCGAATTCAGCGGAAAGATCAATCGCTCGTAGCGCAGCGCGCGCCTGGGCGGCGAGCAGGTTTTTCGTCCGATCGGAACCCGCTTCGATACCAGTTGCCGAAACAACGGTACTCGCGCGGCGCGGCGGGCCTGGATTCATGCCCAAAGCCGTCTCGGTGCCCAAGAGCGGTACTGCATGTGTCCACCCTAGCCGTTGAGCCAGCAGGGCGTCGGCAAGCCAGGCTCCAAGGGCGCGCCCAAAGCCGTGGCGTTCGGCGAGCATGACGGCGTCGGTCTTCAGTCCCACCATCCCGTCACCGGCGGCAAACTGCCGAAGATCGTTAGTCAGGTCGCTCAGGCCCTCTTTATTGCGCGCGACACCGAAGTCATCCAGCACCGCGCCGATGCTCGCCTCGGTCAGCAGTCTCTCCGCAGGCATTACGGCCAGCCGACGCCATGCCAATAGCATCCTGCCAGCTGGCCCGACATTGTCGCCCGGTCGTGTGAGCAGCACCGCGTCGCGCAGGGCGCTTTCATCCTCGATGCGGCCGGCCTGCCTCGTCGTTGCCGCGGCCGCCGAGAGCGCCAGGCGCTGCCGCCACGTGCCAGCCCACCGCTCCTGCCGGCGGATCATCGCATCAAGCGCGCCGATGGCGGCGCCCGCGGCGAGCGCGACGTCTTCAACATCTCTACCCGCAAGGCTTTGCGAATCTTGAATTGCTCGGCGGAGCCAGATCGGCACCGCAGCAACGGACASGGCTGAACAGGCCTTGGAGAGTGCAGCGTGGCGAGAAATGGAGGATTTGGGTCGCAGAATCATCGCCCGCAGGATGAGTCATGCCGG
>NZ_JBFUFB010000098.1:0-1463 GCF_056403655.1 Mesorhizobium sp. P2_F8 | reverse complement strand
ATCGCGGACGAGCCGGACGAGTTTGCCTGGCCGGTTTTCGACGAGAACACGGCTTGTGGCCTTTGCTATACGTCCGGGACCACCGGCGACCCCAAGGGCGTGCTCTACAGCCACCGCTCCACCGTGCTGCATGCCATGGCGATCAGCTTGCCGGACGTGCTGGGCCTTTCAGCCATGGATGCCGTGGTGCCGGTTGTGCCGATGTTCCACGTCAATGCCTGGGGCCTGCCCTTCGCGGCCCCGATGGTCGGCGCCAAGCTCGTGATGGCGGGACCAAACCTCGATGCCGCCAGCCTGCATGGACTGTTCGAAAGCGAGAGCGTGACGTTCACCGCCGGTGTGCCCACCGTTTGGCTCGGCCTGCTCGACTGGATGGACGTCAATGGCCAGAAGTTCTCAACGTTGAAGCGCGTCGCCATCGGCGGCTCCGCTTCGCCCCCGATCATGATCAGCCGCTTCCAGGGGATGGGCGTCATGGTGCGCCATGCTTGGGGCATGACGGAAACAAGCCCCGTCGGCCTTGCCGCGACGCTGCTGCCCAAGCATCAACGCCTGTCGGAAAAGCAGAAACTCACACTGGAGTCCAAGCAGGGACGGCCGCTGTTCGGGGTGGAGTTCCGCATCGAGGGCAGCGACGGCAAGCCGGTGGCGCGTGACGGAAAAGGCTTCGGCGCCATGCTTGTGCGCGGCCCCTGGGTCGCGGCCGGCTACTACGACATGGAACAGAGCCCAGCTCATACGGTGGAGGGCTGGTTCGACACCGGCGACGTCGTGACCATGGACGAGGACGGTTTTGTTCAGATTGTCGACCGCACCAAGGACGTTGTGAAATCCGGCGGCGAATGGATCAGCTCGATCGAATTGGAAAACATCGCTCAGGCCCATCCCGCGATCAGGGAAGCGGCCGTAGTCGCGACGCCCGATGCCCGCTGGGGCGAGCGCCCGGTCCTGGTCGTCGTCGTCAAGCCCGGCCAGACGTTCACCCGCAACGACATGCTGGATGGCTATGCCGGCAAAATCTCCAAATGGAGTATTCCCGACGACGTCATCGTCGTCGACCAACTGCCTCATACCGCAACGGGCAAGCTGCTCAAGACCGCCATTCGCCAAATCGTGTCCGACGAATACGCCAGGCGTTTGCCCGACGACGCGGCACTGGTGGACTGACTTCCAAGACGTATAGCCCCTGCCCGTCCAGCGCCTCCGGAAAGCCGCCAGAAGGACCTTGATATGAAAGCTGTCGTCTTCGAACAGTTCGGCCAGGCGCCGACGATCCAGACCGTCGCCGATCCGAAGCCGACGCCCGAAGGTGTCGTCATCAAGGTCGAGGCGACGGGCCTTTGCCGCAGCGACTGGCATGGCTGGATGGGCCATGATGACGGCATCACACTGCCGCATGTGCCGGGCCATGAACTGGCCGGCATCGTCGTCGCCGCCGGCAACCAGGTCACCCGGTGGAAGGC
>NZ_JBFUFB010000097.1:0-1492 GCF_056403655.1 Mesorhizobium sp. P2_F8 | reverse complement strand
GCCCTATACGCCCAAGACCAACGGCAAGCCGAGCGCTTCATCCAGACAGCACTGCGCGAATGGGCCTATGCCATTGCCTATCCGACTTCAGATCACCGCGCCGCAGAGTTGCCGGTCTGGCTGCATCGTTACAATTGGCACCGTCCCCACGGGAGCCTAAAGTCCAAAACGCCTATCAGTCGCCTGGCTCTAACCGAGGACAACCTGTTGAGGCTCCACAGCTAGAACAGAGGCGGGCGCCAGGACGCGCGGGACGCTTCGGTGGGGTAGGACAGGCCGGGCCGATCGCGCGCTGGCGAAGCTTAAGCGATGGGGAACCTAATGCCACTCGCCAACTTAGGCGAGATGAGCACACGCGGCGTCAACTTCCTGCCCAAATGGATTTCCAACAACGTCTTAGCGACAGTCGGCGCCGACATCATCTCAGTCGCCGAATTGACCCAGAAGCTATGCTGGTTTGAGCTACGGGCAGTGAGACAGCTGGTTTGAGCTACGGGCAGTGAAACATCTCCCGGGTGTGTAGGTTCCGTCACAGTTGGCTACAGCCTGTCACACGTCATCGCCGGGCGGTTGCCATGAGCGCATGCCTCGCCGTCGCGGGGACAGAATCACATGCCGAGCGTCTCAGTGCTTCCGGCAGGCCGGACAGTCTCGGCGAATGTCTCCGCTGCTGCCTGGAGGAAATTATGCGACGCTCAAGGAGGCAATTGAGCGTAGCCCTTCTGACCTTCTCGACGAATTGCGTTTTGAGTGGGACTTACCTAAGATAAGCCCATCCGTGTTATCGGTCTCGTCTGGCTAAAGGCGCTGGCAGACGGACGGGAGCTCTGGTTCCTCGATGGGTGTTGGGTTGCTCTCTATCCTACGCTCTCAGGCCTTGCGCATGTCCCCTGTGGTCTTTTTGTCATGTGCTCTCCTGCCGGTTAGGCCCGAGAACACCTTGCCGAAAAAGCCCATTTCGTCCTCCTGCATGTCCGATGCACGCTGTCGGGGCGCTCAATGATTGAAGCTCCTCCCCGCGACTTTGGTTCCTTCGAATAAGCCGAATGCTGTCCCGCAATTGGGCTCCAACTCGAGGGCTCGGGGTTCCGTACAAAGTCGATTTGGCCGACCGGAGCCGCTCATGAGCCGGCTGGACTATGACCTCACGTAAGCTTGCTATTGTGCAGTGCAGCGACGATGTTGTTGCCTGTGCATTGTGCGCGGTTTTCGTCACCCTGGCGGCTAAGGATCTCGATTTGCGAAACCTGTCAGACACAATCACTCGCCTGGCCGCGATACGTGGCCGACCGGGTTTGTCCGCTCACCGCGACGACCGCTTGTCCGACATGGCCGGTTTCGGATCCAATTCCGGTGCCTTGCGGGGGCGGTTCTACGTTCCTGAGAATCTCCCGCGTGGAGCCGCGTTGGTTGTCGTCCTGCACGGTTGCACGCAGACGGCGGATGGGTACGATCATGGATCTGGATGGTCGAAGCTGGCGACCGACCAGGG
>NZ_JBFUFB010000096.1:0-1552 GCF_056403655.1 Mesorhizobium sp. P2_F8 | reverse complement strand
GCGCAATATGGAGCGACTGAAGGACGTAGGGCTCGTAGATCGTGTCGGTGAGCCGAGCACCCTCATCGGGTGTCCAGTCGCGAAGTTCGTAGGCCGCAGGCGCGGCGCTCACCGCGATCGGGCGGTGCTGGACGGCTCGGGCAGTCCCGTTTGCCCGCTTAGCGAAGTTTCGCACCCCCTGCTTGGTGATGGCGGTGGGAGAGCCGGCGCTGGACCGGCCAGCCATACGGACGGCGGCATTGCGCAAAATGCCGTTCGCGAGCGCTCCCATGGAGTCGGAATAACCGCCCGGCGTTCGCGGCGGCAGATCGGAAATCCAGGAGAGTAGCATCTCGACGTCCGTGGCTTTACCCGGTGAGGCCATGAAACGGGACGGATCGTGTGCGGGTGCCTTGTCGATGACCGTCAGCCGGGTTTCGGCTGTCGTACCGTGGCGGGCGTAGACACGGCCGTCGAGCGCCGCTGTGAACACAATCGTGCCCTGCTCCTGCAATCGGGCGAAGGCTGRCCGCCACTTTGGGTTTTCGGGGGAGAGGTTCGCGCTTGTGATCGCCACCAGGCGGCCGCCGGGCCGAAGACGGGCAAAGGCTGATGACATGTGCCGCCATGCGGCATCCGCGACATGACCGTCGACATGGGCGCCGACAGTAAACGGCGGGTTCATCACCACAACGGAGGGCTGGACCGCGGCGTCGAGATGATCGTCAATATGCGCGGCGTCGTGGCGAAAGATTGAGACACACGGGAACAGGAGGCCGAGAAGATCGGCGCGTGTCGCGGCAAGCTCGTTCAGCGCAAGCGTCGCCCGCGCGATCTCGGCATGAATGGCGAGCAGTCCAGTCCCGGCGGACGGTTCCAGCACCGCGTCTGATAACGCGATCGCCGCGGCCCGCGCGGTGACGAAGGCTAGCGGCAGCGGGGTGGAAAGCTGCTGCATGGCCTGGCTTTCATCCGACCGGCGTGTGTGCGTAGGAACAAGCCGGGCGATCCTGGCCATCATCCCCAGCGCTGCCTGCGGCGAGGCGGAACGCGACAGGATTGCCGGTCCAAATTTGCGGATAAACAGGACTTGTGCGGCTTCGAGTGCCTCGTAGGCGTCCTTCCAGATCCAGAAGCCGTCGGCATCCGTTCCGCCAAAGCATTCCGTCATGACTGTGCCGAGCGCGCGGGTGGTAATGGCCTCACCATTTTCGAGAGGGGCGAGAAGGAAGCCTGCGGCACGAAAGATCGCTTCAGCGGAATCGGTCCGAGAAGGAACGATGTGGGACGCGGCGGCCCTGGAGGCCGCCGGTGCGGTCGTGATGATGTTCATGGAAGATCCTGTCGAGAGCGGAAGGAGCCGGCCCGGCCCGGCACGCTCTCTCTGCCCAGGCCTGACCACCTCCCTCTGGCCCCGCTCTGCCTCCAGCGATCGACCGCCGATGGCGGCGCACCGCGGCAATTCTTGCGCCCGGAGATGTCCGCTTCAGAACAAGGCCGGGGTTGAATCAGGAGGATGGACGGGAGGGGCTGACGGCACTAAACCGTTGGCTGATTCTTCAAACCGATCCTC
>NZ_JBFUFB010000095.1:0-1559 GCF_056403655.1 Mesorhizobium sp. P2_F8 | reverse complement strand
CGCCTGTCCATCCAAGGCCGACAATCAGGACATCGACAGCGTTGAGTTTGGTGGCCATGTCATAGTCTCCTTTTCCGTCGGCTAGATGAGGTCCTGGATGCCTTTGGGTTCAGCCTTGTAGGGCCTGTTCCGGAAGGGTCCGATCTTGTCCATGTACATGGCGTCTGCGCCTGGGAACCCGATCATCTTCCAGGCCGCCCTGTCCTTGTTGCCGCCATACATCGGGTCGGCGAAATAGCCCTCGATCGTCAGCTGAAGCAGCAGTCCGAAGAAGGTCGCGGTCGGCACGGTTGGGAGCTCGACCTTCTCGCTCTCGAGATCGGCCAGCACCACGGCACGATCTTTTGGCGAAAGGCCGTCGAAGGTACTCTTGTGGTTTTTCTGCACGAAGGCATTGACGTCGGCGATGCCGGCCCGGATCAGTTCCGATGGCGTCATCGGCAATTGATAGCCCTGCTCGGGCGTACCCTCGCCAAATGGTCCTTCCAGATACAGGCGGTCACCCTTGCCGTATCCACCCGCCATCTGCCGGTCGATGTAGGTCGCAACGCCAAGTTCCTTGGCGCCGGGGCCTGTTGAATCGCTTGGAAGGAGCGTATCGACTGCCGCTTCGATGAAGGCGGATTCGTCCACATTGAAGAATTCATAGCCAGAACCTCCAACATGAGGTGTGGTGGCGACGGTCACGTGGTGATGTTTTGTATCTGCGGCGGTCGCAGCCATGATTTCGTCCGCCGATGCGGATCCGCCAAGCGGCAGAGTACTCGCTGCCGCTCCGGCAGCTCCGGCCGCGCCGAACAGCTTCAGAAAGTCGCGCCGCCCCACATCGCCTTGGCTCTTTTCTCTCGTCGACATGATTACTCCTATGACGCTGCAGGCAAAACGATGGGGACGATGGAGAGAGCTTGCGCTCGCTCCAACCGGCGCTGCGCAGCATCCAGCGCTAAGCTTGGTGGATTTCCCCGAAGCCTAGTGCTCGCGCTTGCTATCTAGCAAACGAATTTAATCGACAAATCAGTGCAGTTTTTATGATAGATGGGAGCGTTGATTGCCATCGGACCGCCATATCGCTCGCTCGGATGGCCGCGTCGAGAAATCCGGAGGGTTTATTTCGGAGAGCAATTTAATTGACAATTAAACGCAATTTTTATGTTACGATAGCCTATGGATGTCGAGCTCGCCCGCTCTTTTCTTGAGATTGTTTCCAGCGGAAGCTTCATTCGAGCTTCAAGGCGTTTGAATGTTGCTCAGACGACCGTGAGCGCACGAATTCGCAGCCTTGAGCAACAACTTGGTCGCCCTCTTTTCGTCCGGAACAAAGGCGGAGCTTCGCTCACTCCCGCCGGCGAGCAGTTTCTTCGCCACGCTCCGATGTTCGTCCAGCTATGGCAGCGCACGCTCCATCAGGTTGCTGTCCCGCCCGGCCGTCGTGCTGTTCTGACCGTCGGCAGCGAAGTCAGTCTTGCTCAACCTCTTCTGCTTGACTGGGTTCGATGGATGCGTCGATCCCTTCCGGATATCGCACTTCGGGTACACGTCGATGTGCCGCAGGATTTGAT
>NZ_JBFUFB010000094.1:0-1610 GCF_056403655.1 Mesorhizobium sp. P2_F8 | reverse complement strand
GCGCACCATGCTCGCGACCTGAGGCGATTGTTTTTCGATCCCGTCAGCGGCCTCCTTAACGGAGTGCGCGATGTTGGCAATCGCGTCGGCGCCGGCGGTCTTGTTTGTCTCGACCGCCTCTTTGAAAGCACCAGCGGCGTCGGAAGCGACTGAGCCAGCATAGTCCTTGGCGTCGTTGGAAACTGAGGCCGCAGCGCTCTTGAGGTTAGTAGCGGTCTCGGCCGCGCTCGTCTTCAACTTGCTGAGCGCTTCCTTGCTCTTGCCGGCACGCGTGGCGGCGGCCGACCATTCATTCTCATTGGGTGGGATCGATCCGGTGAAGTCGTTTGGGTCTGACGCGCTCACGATGTTTTACTCCTGTTGTTTCCAGTTGAACTTCGCTACTAGCGTACGGTTCCTGCCGCCGCAGAATATTTGCGCCCGGCAGGCCTCTTATGGCGGGCAACGGATGTCTACCTAGGTTGTTCCGGCGATGTCGCGACGCGAACGGCGTTAGAAAGCGAGCCAACGTTTCCACACTAGTCGCCGGCCTCCGTCGGAACTGACATGCTTGTCCCCTTTCGCCAATCCGAAAGGAAACGCCTATGCAAACCCCGTCGAGCTCAAAGCCCAAGTTCTGGGCATCCCTGAAGTCCGACATGACAATGATGACAGGTTGACCAGCGGAGCAGCCCTTCGTCGTCGAACGCATCCCAGTCCTTCAACTGAGGCCGGGGCAGGTCCCCATCGCGGTTGTTCTTGGAACCGCGAGCCTTGTCGCCGCCCTTGCCTGCCCGTGTCAGGGGCGGCCTTGCCGGCACCGCGCCGCCTGTTCTCTGCAACTTCCTGCGCATCCTCCTCCCGCCAGACGCTCGGCAGGTCTCGGTCAAGTACATCCTCGAGATGCTTCGGATCGAAAACGTGGAACGTGACGGCCTTCGATCGTGCGCGCATCTTCACCGTGCGCGTGCCGACGCTTTGCAGTCGCCCGTCCTTGAGCCACTTGTGACGCTCGCGGGAAGAGATCGTGAGGATATCCTCTACCTCGCGCGGCAGGACCGGCAGCACTTCGATGGTTTCAAGCGTCTTGGCGACCTTGTCCGAAGCCGCCTCGAACGATTCTGCATCGTCTTCGCGCATGCGCAATGCGATGCGGCCAGTCTCGGCTTTGACGTATTTCCTCACCGGCCATGGCAGGCGGGCGCGCACTTCGCGCTCGATCCCTTTCGTGCGCACCGCGGACCCAAGCGTCGCCGATGGCAGCAAAGGCCACTCGGCAATCATTGACAGCGGAGCGCTCATGCTTCGCCCGGAGCTGCGATCTGGTAAAAATTGCCGCAGCGTGCCAATCAGAACCTCCCGCCAACTGCTCACCATTTCGGATTTTTGCAATGGACCACCTGACAACTAGGTCGGGTTGATACGGTAGACATCTGCAGGCTTTCGAGGCCAGGTGCGCGCACGAGGCCCGCGTCGCAGCATCTCCTATACTGGCTCGCGTCACCAAGGACGCGAGCCAGGTCGAAAAGGTTCTACTTCTCAAGAATTATGCGCTGCTTGTCGCGATTCTGGGCGTAGGTGCTCTTGTCGTAAGCCGCCTGCGCTTCGAGCTGCGCCTTCGTAAGGTTTGT
>NZ_JBFUFB010000093.1:0-1621 GCF_056403655.1 Mesorhizobium sp. P2_F8 | reverse complement strand
GAACGGGCCTCTGACGGTGGCACCTCGAGCGAGGTCGTGGTCAATGGAAGGACGGCCAATGTTGCCGAAGACGAGGTCGAGGACGACGGCGTCAAGCCGCTGCCGGATCGCCTCGTCTTCGACCTGACCGCGCAGCGGACTCTGGCGATGCGCAATGCGCTCGCCGGTGACGTCGATATCGCCTTCGTCGCGGCACTTCATGCCTGCGTGCTGCAGGTCTTCTATCGCTTCGCCTCCGACACCTGTCTCGAAATCAGCCTGAAGAGCGGCAGCTTCGCCCAAGTCGAGGGACTGGCCGAGACGTCCTGGGCGAAGGAGATCACCGAACGAAACGAGGCCTGGGACCGTGACCTTCCCGATGAAGAGGCGGAACTCTGGAGCTTCCTGGTTGACCTTGATGAGGCGAGCCGCAAGGCGCTTTTCGCGCACTGCGTCTCGCTGACCCTCAACGCCGTGACCGAACCCTGGAACAGACGGCCCCAGGCGCTGGCGCACGCGGACGTGCTCGCCAGTGCGCTCCAGTTCGACATGGTGTCGGCAGGCTGGACGCCTACGGTCGAGTTTCTCGGACGGCTCACCAAGGCGCGGATCCTGCAGGCCGTTCGCCAGGCTCGCGGCGAGGACTCCGCGCAGCTGATCGAGCATCTGAAGAAGGACGTCATGGCCCGCGAGGCAGCTCGCCTCCTCGAAGGGTCGAACTGGCTACCCGAACCGCTGCGTCTTGCCGGTCACGATACCTCCGATCCCGTCGACCAGCACACGGATGATCCGGAACGCAGCGTGGATGACCCCGACGAAACGTCGGGTACCCTTCCAGCATTCCTCGACGCGGTCGCGGACCTTTCGTCCAGTGACCCTTCGTCCGGCGGTGACGACGAGAGCGATCAGCTCCAGGCCGCCGAATAGTCCGCACCATCAATCCGCAAGGGCCCGGCAATCATGCCGGGCTCTCATTGTTTCGACGCGCAAACCCGCAGGCCGGGTCCGCCTCCATTCATGGTGATCGACATGTTCCAATGGGAAAAGAGCTGCTCCTACGACGAGCATCAGAACAGACGCTTTCACACGACAGCGTGTTCAAGGCTGAAGAAGCTCGCAGCCGAACTTGATCTGCCGCACGGCAGCTTTGAAATTCGCTCCAACAAAGCGGGAATAGCCGTGTCGGGCGAAGTGACCCTGCACCATGAGCGCGCCTACATCCAAGTCGGTCAGTTCGGGTTTTCGTCGGGGCACGGTATCCTTATCCGGACCTGCAAGGACCGTAGGGATTATCGCGGCGGTCCGAACCACCTGGTCGCGCTCGCCATGTTAGACGACATTCCAGCCCTCGCGGCCGCCGTCCGCGCAATCACCGGCGTCGGTCGCGGACAGTTCCGCGCTGCCTGACGTCTCTTCTGCGCACAGGCTCCGGCCGTACGGTGCCAGCACCTCATCAATCCGCCGATTGCCAGCCGCCACGGCCTGTCCCGTGAGCGGATGCATCGGCTCGTCTGGATCCAAGCCATGTCCAATCATCCAACTTTCCGAAAAGTCTTCGATGGCGTCGCCACGCGTGAGCAGATGTTTCAGCTGTTCAACAGGCATAACAGCACCCCGGGCACCGACGCTAACTCAGGTACCC
>NZ_JBFUFB010000092.1:0-1630 GCF_056403655.1 Mesorhizobium sp. P2_F8 | reverse complement strand
CAGCAGAGGGCGCCACGCGGGCTGATCCGCGTCAACGCCCCAGTCGCCTTCGGTGGGGTGCATCTCGCGCGCGCTATCACGGACTTCAACGCGCAGTACGACGAGGTTTCGGTCGAGGCGGTCCTTAACAACAATTTGGTTGATCTGATGGATGGGGGCTGCGATCTTGCCATTCGCATCACGCGGCTACCGGATTCGGATCTTATCGCACGCCGACTTGCCCCGTGCCGCCGTGTTGTCTGCGCTGCCCCTGCCTATTTGGAACGGTATGGCGTCCCGGAGAGGCCAGAGGATCTTAAACATCACAATTGTTTAATTCATCTTCCGGACACCGATTCCGCCACGTGGCGGTTCAAAGGGGCAAGAAGAGAACAGGCAATTTCGATCAAAGGTCGGGTGCAAGGAAATAGCGGCACGCTTCTACACGAAATTGCTCTCGCCGGCGGCGGTATCGTGCGACTGCCGAGCTTTATTGTCGGCGAGGATCTGAAGGGCGGACGGCTTGTGCCTCTGTTGGCTGACCATATGTGCGAGGAGCTTGGCATTTATGCCGTTTTCCTTGATGCGCGACCGCTTTCGGCAAGAGTCCGCCTTTTCGTCGAATTCCTCGCTCGCCGCTTTGGACCGGAGCCGTCGTGGGACGACTGGATGCCATAATCTGGCAACGGGCTAGCATCGATGGCGAAGGGGTTCGTCTACCCCGATGATTGACTGACACGTTTGAGCTGAGCCGGTCTGCTTCTGCCACTGGTCGCCAAGGGCGAGGTGATTGTTCGCTCGACCGTGTGCCAAGGCGTCTCCTCACTGGCTCGTAGCATTTGGATTTATCGAACAGGCAGAAGGGGTAGCTTTTGGGATAAAGCGTTTGGGGTGCTGAACGGCGACAATTGGGCGCGAAGCTGCCGTTAAAAACATGGTACTTGGAAGTCGTGCTGTCGCGCTATCGGGCCGCAACGTGCCAGGGGGTCGATCCCTTCCAGAGCCACGCAAAAGCCGAATCTAGTATCCTACTTGGTCCATGAGCACCCGCAATTCGGACTGCGGAGCGACCTAGAAAGTTCAAAAAGCTTCCAGGAACCCCAAGCAAACTGGACGCCGCTTCGGACAATCAGGTTCACGGATATCCCGGCGAACATCCGCATAGGAGCGGCCAATATCGTCGGCAAAAGAGCGTCCGAAAAGGGCTGTCGGCGGCTCCGTCGTGGGAACGGAAAAAGAAGAGAAGCAGAACTTTCGTGTGCGATTTTTGCACACGGACTCCCGCAACTATCTGATATTATTCATCTATCTGTCCCATCCATCAGAGGGCCGCCAAGCGATCTTGCTCAGCGCTCGTAATCGTTGTCATTCGAGCGCTGGGTCTTGCGGTCCTGCTCTTCAGCCTGCTGAGCCTTCTGCTTTTTGGCATCCTTCTGCTTGGCTCTCTCCTGCTCGGTGCCGGTTCGCGGCTGCTCCGGCTGGCGGGGATCGTCCCGAGTTGGAAGGTCTCKCCCTCGCGCCTCGCGCTCGGGAATCGGCTCSTCACCGCCACCACCACGACGCTGYTGCTGCCGCTCGAATTGCAGCCGCGCGAGACGGTCGTGCATCTTGTCGTTGACCTCTTCGCGATACTGTTCGAACTGTCCTTGAT
>NZ_JBFUFB010000091.1:0-1651 GCF_056403655.1 Mesorhizobium sp. P2_F8 | reverse complement strand
CTGGAAAGGGGCCGCCGAAGGCGGCGGACGACGACGAGAACACCACCTTCGGCCGATACGCCAGCGCGCGGATCGCCTCGAAAAGTAGTCGTGACGCCTCGACATTCACGCGGTAGCCCAGCTCGAAGTTCGACTCAGCCTCTCCTGAAACGACGCCGGCGAGATGGAAGACGACGTCCGGTTTCGTCGCGACAAGGGCTTCCGCGGCGCTTGGATCGGCGAGGTCGCCGACATGCTTCGTCACCAATACGTCCGCAATCTGGATGTCCGCCGGGGCGACCACATCCTGCAGCTGCAGCGCCGATATCTGGCGCCCGCCCAGCGAGCCGTTCGCGGCTAATCTCTTGACCAGTTTTTGCCCGATCATTCCGGCCGCGCCCGTAATCAGAATSCGCATCGATGTCTCCGGTCCTTCGAGCATTTAGGTCCAAATCCGAATCGATCGGCCACCTTGTGACCGAGGCGATGGCAGGTCGATCAACTCGATCGGTGTGGCGTGACCAGGGGTGAAACCCCACCATCGTGCCGCAACTGTTCGGGGCCTAAATACAGGCAAGCGCGCGCTTGCACAATCGATTGTGGAAACTAATTTTCCGAGGGTCGGCGCAACTCGAAGCTGATCCGGGGCAACCCGACACGTCGCGAAGCTGCGCCATAGCTTCGCCACCCCCCCCCTTGGATGATTTCGAGCAACCGCTAGACAGGTTCGATAACGAACCACTGGTAGCACGGTCTTTCAATAATCGATGCCGTTATGGCCTGTGTTTCATCCGCGCAATTGCTGGGCGAGACCGAACAGGTCTGCCGCCCCCCAGTGCTCGACAAAGACGCCGTCACGAATCTTGATGATGTCGGTGGAATTGAATGTCACGCGCTTACCGGTCGGTTGGATACCGAGATACTCACCCCTATGCGTGCCGGTGTAGACAAGATTGGCGCAGATCAGATCCCCCTCGGTCAGGGAGGCATCACTGGTCACGACGAGGTCGGGAAAGGCTTCGATGCGCTTGGCGAAATACGTGACAACGGCCTCGCGCCCGGCAAGCGAGGCTGCGTTGGTCGCTAACGCCTGATGCTGAATATAGCCGTCGGCTACATAGAGCGACTTGAACTTTTCCATATCATGCGCGGTCAATGCGTCGAGGAAGGCCTGCAGTAACTCGCGGTTGGTTTTCGCATTGCCGGCGGCCCATAACCGGCAGCGTGCCACCAAGGGCGAACGGCAGAGCAGACAAGGCGGCTACGGTCAGGGCGTGGCGTCGATCCATCGAAGAACTCACCTGCGTTTGATGTTGAAATAATAGATCTCATTCAACGTAACTATGGTCCGCATCGCTGATAATGGGCTAAATCGATCATTCAATCGATACCAGGAGTGCATGAGATGGCAGACCGGCTGACCGGCATGGAAGTCTTCGTTCGAGCAGTAGAACTCGGTAGCCTCGCCGAGGCGGCACGGGCGAGCCGCCTATCAGCCGGGATGGTTGGCAAACATCTTCGCGCACTGGAGGCGCGGATTGGCATCCGGTTGCTCAATCGCACAACACGCCGATTGGGGCTCACGGAAACCGGGCGGACCTATTATGACCGTTGCCGGCAGATCCTCGCCGAAATCAGTGACGCCGAGCGCGAAGCGATCGAGCAGCAGAGG
>NZ_JBFUFB010000090.1:0-1709 GCF_056403655.1 Mesorhizobium sp. P2_F8 | reverse complement strand
CGGTTTTCGCGAATGCTGCAAGGCGAGCGCGACCTTGCCACCGTTTCGCGGCTCATCATGTCCGAGCTCGCCCCTCTGGTGAATGCTCAATATGGGGTCTTCTACGTCACCAATCGCGACGAAGAGGAGTCCTATCTGGAGCTGGCGGCGTCCTATGGCGCCGAGAGCAAGGCGGCCATCAAGCAACGCCTGGATTTACGCGAAGGTCTTGTCGGCCAAAGCGCCGCCGACAAGAGGGCCATTATGCTAGACAACGTCCCTCCCGATTTTCTGCGCATCACATCCGGCCTCGGTGGTGCCTCGCCGGCGAACGTCATCATTCTTCCCGCCCTGTTCGAAGACGAAGTCAAGGCTGTCATCGAGCTCGCATCGTTCAGCGAGTTTCGCGACACCCACCAATCGTTTCTCAATCAGCTGATGGAGTCCGTAGGCATCGTTCTCAACACCATCGCGGCGACGATGCGTACTGAAGGCCTGCTCAAGCAATCACAGTTGCTGACTTCCGAGTTGCAGGCGCGCCAGACCGAGTTGACTAAGAAGCAGGAAGAACTGCATGCCACAAACGAGGAGCTGCAGGAAAAGGCTCAGTTGCTCGAAAACGAGAAGAAGCAGGTCGAAAACAAGAATCTCGAAATCGAGATGGCGCGACGCGCCCTGGAGGAGAAAGCCGAGCAGCTGGCGCTTACGTCGAAGTACAAGTCCGAGTTCCTGGCCAATATGAGCCACGAACTGCGCACGCCGCTCAATTCGCTGCTCATTTTGTCAAACTTGCTCGCGACCAACCAGCAGGGCAATCTCAACGAAAAGCAGGTCGAGTTCGCGCGCACTATCAACTCTGCCGGAACCGACCTTCTCAGCCTCATCAACGATATCCTCGACTTGTCGAAGATCGAGTCAGGTACGGTCTCCATCGATATCAACGATATGCCGGTGTCACATCTGCGCCAGCATATGGAGCGCACGTTCCGTCAGCTGGCGGCCGACAAGGGCCTTGGCTTCACCATCAAAATGGATCCGGCCCTTCCCGATACGGTTCGCACAGACGAGAAGCGCCTGCAGCAGATTGTCCTCAATCTTCTTTCGAACGCATTCAAGTTTACTTCAGAGGGCGAGGTAAGTCTGAATTTCCGGGTCGAGAAGACCGGGAGACGCAATAGCGCCGCGCACCCGGCGAAGGCGCTGGCGATCGCTGTGACCGATACCGGCATCGGTATTCCCGAAGACAAGCAGAAGCTGATTTTCGAAGCCTTCCAGCAAGCCGACGGCACCACCAGCCGCAAATATGGCGGCACTGGGCTCGGGCTCTCGATCAGCAGGGAGATCGCCCGCTTGCTTGGCGGCGAATTGCGGGTCGAAAGCACCCCGGGCAAGGGGTCGACATTTACTCTGGTCATTCCATTCGCCGGTCCCCGGGTGGCGGCAGTGCAGACGGCCTTGCTTCCTCCGACGGACGCCGTCGCTGCGCCAGCATCGCTCGGCAGTCCGCCTTCGGCAGAACTGATCGACGACCGCGATTCCATCTCGCCGACCGACCGGGTCGTGCTGATCGTCGAAGACGATCCGACCTTTGGAGGATTGCTGCTTGGTCTCGCACGCTCGGCCGGCCTGAAAGGCGTCTTGTCGAACGCGGGTTCAGGCACTCTTGCGTTGGCCCGCAAACTGGTTCCCGACGCAATTACGCTTGATCTCGGGCTTTCGGACATCGACGG
>NZ_JBFUFB010000089.1:0-1729 GCF_056403655.1 Mesorhizobium sp. P2_F8 | reverse complement strand
GGCCATGTCCTCGAGCGCGATAGAAAATTCTCCCCTCGCCTCGTCCGTTGTCAGATCCACGATGTCATCGCAGTCGATCTCATAGGAACACAGCACGCAAGGATCGATCCGGTGCGCGAACCCCTGGTTGGCTTCCTTGACCGCTGTCATGATGGTCAGCGCCAAATAGAGCGCCGGCACGCCTTTGGGATTAAATCGCGCACCTCTGATCGCCGCCCCTTCGCCGGAAGTCGGCTTGAATGCCCAACGTGGATCGTGTGCCCGGTAGCAGGTTCCAACGAACCTCAAGCGAAACCACCAACGGCCATGTGATCGAGATAATCACGGACCGCAGCGGCCTTGCCTTCCTTCACCAGCGCTTCAGCAGTGCGTCCGCCAAATGCTGGAAGCGGCTGAGCTCGATACCAAGCCATCGCCTGCTCCTTGCCGCCCGCCCAATCCGTCACGCGACTGATGATCTCAAGCATTTCCCGCAGACGCCCCTGTGTCTTAACCGTAGCGCTGCGCTCTGAGCGATAAAGGGTCTCGCGAGCAAGACCGGCGGTCTGGGCCAACTGGCCCTTGGACATGCCAAAACCGTCCGCGACCTGCTCGATCGCAATCTTCCCGTTCCGGTCCATATAGGACAAGATGAGAGGTCCATTCTGCTCGGGGATCTTGAGTGCATGGGCCACAGAATTCATCCTACCATATTGAGAGTCATATTTCTTGTGCAAAAGATATGGCAGTTCTCGGCACCTTTCAAGCCCAGGACCGAACCATTTAAGCTGCTGCCACCGCCCTAGCACGCACGCGGATCAAGCTGACCGTGCGCGCGCTTATGTCGAAGCAGCGAGTTCGGCAAACACCCGTCGCGCCTATGCCGCCAACTGGAAGCATTTTTTGAGCCCGGTGCCGGCGTCAGCCGTTTGATCCGCAGCCGCCAGACCCACAGATCGTCGGCCTCTACATCACGGCCCAAGCCTCGGGATCGGCAAGGGACACAAGTCGGCGTCGACCATCGAGTGCTGCCTATCGTCGCTGACTTGGCACTATACGCTACGCGCTCGACCGTTCGACCGGAAGGACCGGCATATCGCCACCGTGCTCGCCGGCATCCGTAACAAACACGCCTCCCCTCCCCATCAAAGGAAGCCATCCTGCGCGACGTTCTTCTCCCCATGCTGGAAACGCTTGACCGCGGCACCTGCGCGGTCTGCGCGACCGCGTCATGTTGCTTTTGGGCTTCGCCGGTGGCTTGCGCCGATCCGAAATCGTCGGCCTCGATGTTGCGCGCGATCAAACCGACGACGGTCGCCGCTGGGTTGAATTCTTTCCAGACAAGGGCGTGCTGGTTACGTTGCGGGGCAAGACCGGCTAGCGCGAGGTCGAAATTGGTCGCGGCTCGTCCGACGTCACCTGCCCGGTCGTCGCCCTGCAGACCTGGCTGAAGCTGGCCCGTATTGCGGGTGGTCCCCTCTTCCGCTGCGTCACCGGTCAGGGCAAAGTGGTGGGAGCCGAGCAGCTGAACGGTCAGGAGGTGGCGCGGCTGGTCAAACGCGCGGCCTTGGCCGCCGGCGTGCGCGGGGATCTTTCCGAGGCCGAGCCGGCCAAAAGTTTTCTGGCCATTCGCTGCGCGCAGGCCTCGCGTCCTCCGCCGAGGTTGGTGAACGCTATGTGCAGAAGCAGCTTGGCCACGCCTCTGCCGAGATGACACGCAAGTATCAGGGAGGGCGTGACCGTTTTCGAC
>NZ_JBFUFB010000088.1:0-1800 GCF_056403655.1 Mesorhizobium sp. P2_F8 | reverse complement strand
GGCTCGGGGAGCGGCGGGACGCCGCGACTAGAGCCCGGCCGGCCGCAGGCCGGCGCGCCCGGACCTTGCCGCTGCCGGAGGCGCTACGCGCATCTGGCTAGTGGCGCTTCGCGCTTGGAGCTAGTTGTCTTTGTCGGCCAGCCAGAGGCTCAMGTCCTGGATCGAGCGCATGGCGCCGAAAAGAGAACGTCAATCCAGACGGCTGACGCGGCGGCCCTCGCTGCGCGCTTCGATAAAGGCGCCTGCGATCTTCATCATGAATGCCTTTTGCTGAACCGACCGAGGGGCTTGCCGTCGGCTTCGATGTACCAGGAGCGTTCGGCAATATCGTAGTTGTATTCGTCAACCACGATCCAGCAGCGTTTGAGATCGGTCAGACCGGCGCGCCTACACTCGATAGCGGAGACTTCCAAACCGATCCGATCGCTGGTCGGTGGCTGAGTGGTTATCGCCAGGAGCGCGAGATGGGTCAGGCCATCTCTTGCGCCGCGGACAGCGATGACCACGCAGGTCGGCCGGCTCTTGCGGCCTTCCGTTTCGCCGCGCTCGTGTTGCCATGCCCAAAGATACGGGTAGGAGATCACCTGACCAGGCAGAAATCTACCGCTCATCATCGTATCCTTCCCCCCGCGCCAAGCGGTCGATCTCGGCGGCGAAGAGTTCCGTGTGTTCCTCCGGCATGTCGGAGACATGGTATGCACGGCGGGGATCGCCGCCGATGCGCATCCGTTCGTAGTGCTCGTAGCTCATCAGCACGAACCGGGGTTTCCGGTGCTTGGTGAGAATAACGGGTTCGCGGCTGGCAACGTCGGTGACGTCGCCGACCTGCTTGTTGAGATCCCCCGTCGTGAACTGGCGCATGGCTGGACTCCTTGATCAGTCTCCATATTATCTGGATTTTCTGGATTTGCAAGAAAACGGCGCTCACGCGCCGCCCTCCGCGAACCGCCAGACGGGRATGCCCAGCCGACGGGCCTTGTCGGCAAGGTTGTCGGTGATGCCGGAGCCTGAAGGCGATCTGGGTGACCTTCCGGTTCTCKGCCCAGCAGGCKGCGATSCGCTCRGCGCCGCGCGGGCTGCCSCCGTGGAGCAGGACCATGTCGGGATGTTCTCGCGAGCCCTGTCGAGCGCGTCCCAGATCCGGTCGTGATCATTGCAGTCGAGGCCGCCGGCGAAGGCGATCTTGGTGCCGGCYGGRACGAGCACCTCGGTTTCGGCRYGGCGRCGGGCGGCGAGGAAGTCGCGGSWGTCGATCACCGCAGCGGTSATCGCCTGGTGGCTGACCTTGGAGCCGGTGCGCGGMCGCCATGCCGATCCGGTTTGTGCCTCGTMGAGRTCGGCGGCCTCATCGCGCATGATTTCGAGCACGTTGCGGCGCTCGATATAGGTGATGCCYTCGGCMGTGAGCCGYTCCAGCTCGACCGACTTCACCTCGGARCCGTCCTGCTCCTGCTGGCTCGAACGCTGCGCCTCCTCATTGCGGTCGAGGCTGCGGGCGACACGCTCGGCGGCACGGTGGAAGACGTTTGCAAAGGACCAGAGCAGGTCGTCGAGATCGGGTTCGAGCCTGGTGTCGCCAAAGTCTCGACGATCCCGGCGAGGCCGGCCCGGATCACTTCGTCGTCGGGAAGTGGCCGAGGATCAGGTTCGTCCTGATGCGGGCGATGGCCGCACATCTGCAGTTCGAGGATGACTCGGTCGGTCGGCGAGGAGGCGTGGTAGGGTTCGTAGGCGTCGTCGAGAGGAAGGTCGTAGGTCATGGCGGTGTCTCCGTCGGTTGTGGCCGCGCCTATCGCGGCC
>NZ_JBFUFB010000087.1:0-1880 GCF_056403655.1 Mesorhizobium sp. P2_F8 | reverse complement strand
GGATGAGTCATGCCGGCGCTTTTGGCAACGAAAATAGGCAAAAAGCGCTGCACCTGTCGCGCTAACAAAATGAATGATAATGCGTTATCGCTCGTAAGTGCGCTGGTGTAGGGAATGGCCGTTTTCGTCGAGCAGAATCCTAAAAATCACGCTGACGCGACCTCCGGGCCGTCCAGTGGTACGCAGCCCGTCTCCAAACGCAGGCTGGCGGTCTCGTCCTGGAGATGAGCTAGCTTGGGGATGAGCCCGAACAGGAGCCGGCTGCCCCTGCCCTGCCGACATCACCAGGATCAACGGCGGCGTTCGCTCTGCCGGCGCAGATGGAGGGCTGGCGAACGGGGCGGTGGAGGCCGCGAGTTCGACCAACACGCCCCGTGCCTACGCCTCCGACTGGAAGTATTTTTGCGTCTGGTGCCGGCGCCAGTATTTTGCTCCCGCGCCACCAGATCCGCGGATCGTCGGCTCTATATCGCCGCGCAAGCCTCTGCGACGGTACAGACAAGTTGAGCGTCGCGACCATAGAGCGTCGGCTTTCTGCGCTTTCCTGGAACTATGCTCAGCGAGGCCAGTCGCGGGACCGCAAGGATCGGCACATTGCCACCGTGCTCGCTGGTATCCGCAACAGTCACGCTCAGCCGCCGCACCAAATGGAGGCCCTTCTTCCCGAGGATCTCATAGCCATGCTGGAGACCTCGACCGCGGCACCCTGCGCGGGCTGCGCGACCGTGCAATGCTGCTCGTGGGTTATCCCGGCGGCCTGCGGCGCTCCGAGATCGTTCGTCGGCCACGACGTTGCCAAGGGACCAGACGGAGGACGCAAGCGGCTGGGTCGAGGTTCTGGACAAGGGCATTGTGGTGACGTTGCGCGGCAAGACCGGCAGGCGGGAGGTCGAGATCGGCGGTGGCTCGTCGGACGCGACTTGCCCGGTCATAGCGCTTCAGACGTGGCTGAGAGTTTGCCCGTATTGCCCATGGACCGCTGTTTCGCCGCGTGACTGGCCAAGGCAAGGCCGTCGGGGTCGAGCTGCTGAATGCCCAGGAAGTGGAGCGGCTAGTCAAGCGCGGCGTTTGCCGCATAGGACTGTAAACCGACCCCTCCCCCGCCCGGAATCCGGTGCTTCCAAGATCATCCAGCGCCGAACAGCCGTCTGTCCCAATACACCGGCTGATGCAAGCTCGCGCGTAACGTCGGAAACTCGGGGTGGGCCGGATTGATCAGCACGTTGGTGTCAGGCCGCGCCACGATGCTCGGCACCAGCAGAATGACGCTGCGCCGCTCGAGGCACCATGCCTCGCCAAACGCCTTGCTGACCGAGGCAGGTATAGTATCCCAGCCGGGCAATGCGGGGGGAGAAAAGATCTCGTAGCCGAGCCCTTGCGGCAACGTGACCTTGATGTAGTGCTGGTTGGGCGGCAGGCGCCCACTGCCGTGCACCAGCTTTTCGAGAAGCGCAGTCGAATAATGCTGGCTCGTGTAGATGATCGGGCTGCCAGCTGTGTTCCACCGACCCGGAGCTATGGTCGATCCCGTCGCATCAAAAATCCGATAGGCGCCATCCGGATCGCCGATGCGAAAGCACGACAGTGTGCGATCGAGTATCTGCCCTGTCACGCAGCACTGCCGTACTTCAGGCTTCCCAGTATATCGAGGACCAACTCGGCACCGATCTCACTTTGAATGACGACGTCGATGGGGCGCTTGTCCTCGAGCATAGGGTGGCACCGAAACAGGAAATCGCGAGCGTCGTCTTGCGTTCGCCAAACATCGAGCGCAAGACTCCACACCCGCGCTACGCGGGCCAGTCGGGTGCCCTCGTCGGAAGACAGGCGCAAAGCCGTCTTTCGCCGCTCATAAGTCGCCTTGGGGATCAGGCGATATT
>NZ_JBFUFB010000086.1:0-1910 GCF_056403655.1 Mesorhizobium sp. P2_F8 | reverse complement strand
AAGTATGGTTCTCCGACCGCGATGCCGAGATGGACGAAATTCATGAGCGCCGTCATAGCTCTCAATCGCCGCGCAGAATCTTTGCTTCGAGCGCGGCAGCGACGAAAGCACGCCGAGCGGCTGTTGGATGAGCCTCTCCACGCAATACGCGCAGACAGGCGTCCATCGCTATCTTGCGCTTCTCAGTCTGACGATCGAAATGTCGCAGCAAGATATTGGACACGTCATTGATATCGAACACGACACGCTCCGAGCTGTGGCGGCTGACCTGAACAACGACTGGCCTTTCAAATCTGCTCGAGCCGGTCATCACTCCCCCTCTAAACCCAGCGGCAACAGCCTCGCTCGCATATATTACCTCAGCCAGGCTGCATCCCGACTGCTAGACTTGATCGCTAGCAACCAAGCGGTGGTCATGAACGCTGTCTGGTTAATGTCTGGTGGCGTGGGATTTGGCTAGCTCAATTTCGACAATRTCGCCTTGGGCCAGTCTCGCACAGTTGGTGGAAACCTATGCCGGCGCTTTTCCGCTGCCCATCTTACACGCAGCGATCCACTGCCTACCGAAGGTTGGGTCCTCCCACGGGTGTGCTATACGGCTTTGATGGCTATTGGTTCGATGTTGCGCCGGCGCTGGCTGCCGGAAAAGAGCTTTCCATCCTATGCGTATCTGCCGGGCAGGCAACCGCATCCGGTGCGCGATCCCGCAGGACACAGCTACAATAGCGAAGCCGTGCTGTTGGCGGCAGAGACCTCGCTTGATTCAGACACCTTCCTCTGGGGTCTCGACCTCTTCAACCACGGCTATTATTGGGAAGCCCATGAGGCTTGGGAAGGTCTGTGGCAAGTTGTAGATCGAGGCGCTCCGCTTCGGACGCTCTTCAAGGGATTGATCCTGTTATCGGCGGCCGGCGTGAAGATCCGCGAGGGTAAGCAGGCGGCGGCGATGCGTCATGCCGGACGCGCCGCGGCGCTCCTTCGTCGGCTGATGAACACGGCCGATCATAGCTTCGAGCGTGCGCTCGGCATGTCACCCGCAGCGCTCGCTGAACACGCCGAAGCCGCGGCGAGGATCCCGGCAGCCCTGCAGCCGACAGCGCTCGGTCAGCCCCAACCCGTGTTTGACTTCATTCTTGGACCAAGTTCCGGCGACAGGCCAATCGGCTCGCAAAAAAAAGCAAATGGTCATCATCCGTAGAGGACGCCAGGAATAGACCGGGCCCGTTCGGCCAACGTCGCTGACGAGCGAGGAAAGCCAGGTTTCATTCACTTGGCCGTATTTTCGTGTAGCGTCGTTGCGTTGTTTTCGGAGTTACAAAGCTCAAGACGGCATGGCTGCACATCGGTTCCGGCGCCCGCCAGCCCGAAACGATTTCCAGGGTCGACGCCTATCAGCGATAGCTTATGGCGATACTTAAGCTGCTGAGACATATATTGCTTTCAGCCACAACCATCACTATGTAGCAAGACTTCGCCTGCTGTCTTTCAAACGACCCGGAGAATTTCATGACAGAAGAAGCCGACCACAACCTCGACGCCCTGATCGAGCTTACCGCCGAGGTCGTCTCAGCCTATGTCTCGAACAATCCAATCCCGGTGGGCGATCTCTCCGCCCTGATCGGCCAAGTACACTCGGCTTTGAAAGGCGCAGCCGGAGCCGTCTCCGCAGAACAGCCGGAGGCTCTCAAGCCTGCAGTCCCGATCAAGAAGTCGGTGATGTCGGACTACATCGTCTGCCTTGAGGACGGGAAGAAATTCAAATCGCTAAAACGCCATCTGTCGACCCACTACGGGCTGACGCCGGACGAATATCGCGCCAAATGGGGCCTGGCGGCGGATTATCCGATGGTCGCCCCGAATTACGCCGCTGCGCGCTCGGCGTTGGCCAAGACCATGGGGCTCGGCCGCAA
>NZ_JBFUFB010000085.1:0-1932 GCF_056403655.1 Mesorhizobium sp. P2_F8 | reverse complement strand
GACTATGAGCGGCGCCTGGCGCAGAGCAACGCCTCAATCGCGGCCCGAGAGGAAGAGCTTCAACGCAAGCAAGCTGCAATTGATGCCGCCCAGTCGGACATCGACAACCAGGTGGCGGAAAAGCTCAAGCTCGAGCGCGCGGGTATCGCGGCCGAGGAGGCCCGAAAGGCTAAGCTGCTGCTTTCGGTAGACCTGGAGCACAGGGATACCAAGCTTGCCGAGTTGGAAGCGACTTTGAAGGCGCGCGACGAAAAGCTTGCCGAGGCTCAGCAGCAACAGGCGGAATTCCTGAAGCAGCAGCGTGCACTCGATGATGAGAAGCGCGAGATGGCGCTGACCATCGAAAGAAAGATCCAGGAAGGGCTGGAGGCTGTTCGAATCAAGGCGAGGTCCGAAGCCGAAGACGGCCTCAAAATGAAAGTTGCGGAGAAAGAGGAACAGATCGCCGGCATGCAGCGTCAGATCGAGGAGCTGAAGCGTCGTGCCGAACAGGGCTCCCAGCAGTTGCAGGGCGAGGTCCTCGAGCTGGAATTAGAGTCCCTCATTGCTAGCCGCTTCCCGATGGACATCATCGAACCGGTCGCAAAGGGCGAATTCGGCGGAGATGTTCTGCACCGCGTGGTCGGACCGGCCGGCCAAGCCTGCGGCGCCATTTTGTGGGAATCGAAACGCACCAAGAACTGGAGCCAAGGCTGGTTAGGCAAGCTCAGAGGCGATCAACGGGCCGCGAAAGCGGATATCGCGCTGATGGTCTCCGAAGCATTGCCTCCCGGCGTGGAAACCTTCGATCTAGTGGACGGAGTCTATGTCGCTCATCCCAAATGTGCGGTCCCGATCGCCATCTTGCTCCGGCAATCCCTGATCGAGCTGGCCAACTCCCGGCTCGCCCAGGATGGTCAGGCCACCAAAATGGAGCAAGTCTATGGCTATCTGACCGGTCCCCGGTTCCGCCACCGGGTCGAGGCGATTGTCGAAAAGTTCTCGGATATGCAGGAGGACCTTGCCAAAGAACGCAAGGCCACAACACGCCTTTGGGCCAAGCGCGAGGCGCAGATCCAAGGGGTCATCGAGTCGACTGTCGGCATGTATGGCGACTTGCAGGGCATCGCCGGAAAAGTGATGCAGGAAATTGAGGGGCTGGGTGTGCCAGCAATCGGAGTGTCTCAACCCGACACCGAATAAGTGAACCGATCGGCACGTTCCCGGAAGAGTTTTCGGACCGGAATGCCGAACGAGGACTGGCGAAGACGAGCACATCCGTCGTCTCTCCGGTGTAACGGTTGAGACCGGGGACGGGCCGACGGCCTGCCTTCCCTTTTCCGACCATCACGAGAGAAGGCGCCGCCCTTGGTGCTCGAGGACGACGCCGGGAAACATGCGGGAGATGCCGGCAGCGAGAGGTCGGCATCGGGATGGGTCACGCAGCCAAATCGAAGAGCTTCTTGGCCTTGCCTTCCATCTCGAGGCGGACATCCTGGTGTGGCTTGTCACGCGCGACCCGTGTGATGCCCTGCACAAAATCGAAGATCGACTCCGGCGGCCGGCCTTCCTCGGCCAACACGGCATCAATGATCTTCGTGGTTTCAATCTTCGAGAAGGCCCGCTTGCGCAGGAAGCTCTCGCGGTCTTCGTCGTTGCGGGCGACGATCCGCTCCCGCGCGGCCTTGATGCCGTTGACGAACGGCATCGGCGAGGATTCGGCGAACTGGACCAGCGCCGGCTCCGCCTCCGCGGCAAAGCGGGAAGCCGCATACTTGGAATGCCGTATGGTGATCTCCTCAAAATTTTCGACGCCCCAAAGATTGCGGTTCTGGCAAACCGCACGAAGATAGAAACTTGCGATACCCAGTGTCCTGGCGCCCACTTCCGAATTCCAGCAGTAGAAGCCGCGGAAGAAGATATCCGGATCGCCGTTTGGCAGCTTTCCGGCCT
>NZ_JBFUFB010000084.1:0-1960 GCF_056403655.1 Mesorhizobium sp. P2_F8 | reverse complement strand
CGCCAGAAATAGGCCGTCGGCCAGTCGACTGCCGACCTGTAACCGGCATAGACGACGTCCCAATCCACCGGCTCGCCGCGCCCGGCGGCGCGGATCAGGTCGCGGTGCTCGGGGTTAGAGTTGACGTCCTCCATGTGATGGCACGGCCCGAACCCGAGCATTTCAAGCGCCAGGTTCAGAGTGTGCGTGCCGGTGCGGCCGAACCCAGCCCCGATAACAGATAATGCCATGCGATCCTCCTGTGGCGGGAGCGGATCATAGATTGCAGGGGTTGGGAAGGGAGGATGTTGTCCTGGCGCTCACCCTGAGAGACCAAATCGGCATATCGAGCGATGCGCCGAACTCGCTGTGCCCGAAGGCTACATAGCGGGCCGGCCGGTTGCGGCGTCGATAGCGATCCGCCGCCGCAGGAGCTAGGCGGCAGCCTTCGTTTCTAGCACCATAGCCCCGACAAGGGTCGCTTCGGGCCACTTTCGGCCTCGGGCTATAGGTGATCGTGTGTCCGCTTTCTCCGCTCTACCCATTCAACTCGGTACAACGCTATGCCGCGTTCTCAGCCTGGGTTTTTTCCGACTGTTGCCCGACTATCCGCACTTGCGCTTCGGACACCCGGTTGATCAGCAAATTCGGAACAAAGCAGCACAGGCTGCGTTTTTTCAGAGACGAGGTCCACCCGTTCAACCGACCGCGTTGGAAGAGAGTGCTCTTTAGACGCCGAAATCCTGATGGTCTCTTCGAGCGATTGCGCATTTATATGTGGCCGCGCCGCTCCTTATCGCGATCGAGCGCATCGGTCATCGCATTACCGGCAAGCGCACCGGCAATGCGAGCTCGCGCGGCAGCAGTTGGGAGTTCGTCCATGTTTGCATCGACGACGCCTCCCGCATCGCCCCGACTTGAATGCGTGCGGATCAGCGACGGTCGCAACGAACGCACTCGCCAGCAGCGGGCCAACGCCCGGAATCTCCATCAACCTGCGACCCAGTTCGGACTCTCGCGCACTCGCACGGACCCGGCGAGCGTTTTCGAGGATCTGTTCCTTCACGACACGAAGCTGTGCTTCAAGCATCCTCAGGCAAAGCCGTGCGTCGGCCGGTATCCTGGCATCGTTCTCGTCGTTGATGACCACGAGAAGTTGCTCAATTCCATTACGCCCGATCGGCGCACGACCCCGAACTCGGATAGGTGCGCCCGCAACGCGTTCGATATCTGTGTGCGCTGGCGGTTGAGCATCAATCGAACCCGGTGCAGCATCATCACACTCTGCTGCTCGGGCGACTTCACCGGCACGAAGCGCATCGTCGGTCGTGTCACGGCCTCGCAGATCGCCTCTGCATCTGCAGCATCATTCTTCTGCCGTTTCAAATACGGCTTCACATACTGTGCCGGCAGCAGCCGCACGTCGTGGCCACGCGAGATTAGCTCGCGAGCCCAATAATGCGACGAACTGCACGCCTCGATCCCGACAAGGCATCGCTGCAAACTCTCAAAGAACGGCAGCATACGCCCACGCGTCAACTTCCTGCGAACTGCAACCTCACCAGCCGCATCCAC
Organism: Mesorhizobium sp. P2_F8; assembly: GCF_056403655.1. NCBI lineage: Bacteria > Pseudomonadati > Pseudomonadota > Alphaproteobacteria > Hyphomicrobiales > Phyllobacteriaceae > Mesorhizobium > Mesorhizobium sp. P2_F8. The sequence continues at coordinate 406 of NZ_JBFUFB010000084.1, read as the reverse complement.
GCCGTGGACTTGAAACACGGACTTCGCAATATCCAGACCGATTGTCGTAACGTTGCTCATCATAGCGCTCCTCCAGCTCTAATCCTGCGATTGTAGCGCGAGGCGGAGGAGAGCCGTCCAGCATCAGAAGCGGACTGGCGAGTTCTGATTTCCGATCTGGCAGGGCAGACATTCATTTCCGCACAACCATTGTCGTGACCTGACCCAACGCAGTCATAGGCTTTGGTCGTTTCGAATGTCGCAAACGGACCTGAGCCTGGACATTGCTCATCACACGCGCGAACGGCTTCACACGACCTCCAAGCTTGCGCATGAAGCGGCCAGGCTAAGCGCCTTGCGGTTTACTTCTTGCCGAGATCGGCGCCGGTGTTAGGGACCGGCACCTATTTAGCCTGAACTATTCGAG
>NZ_JBFUFB010000083.1:0-1966 GCF_056403655.1 Mesorhizobium sp. P2_F8 | reverse complement strand
GGCTGGGACATCGCCACTGCCCAGTGCACGGCCGCGTCGCGCAATCTGCTGGGACTGGCTTCCGAGCAGAGCCTCTACAACCTCGCGCAGCGTATCATTGAGCTAGAGGTGATCCCGGCGCTGCGTCACTACGGGGTGGGCCTCATCCCCTATGGACCGATCGGCGCTGGGTTGCTCGGCGGCGTGCTCCGCGGGGCAGCCCAGGGGCACGGCTCGTCGACGCCGCTTCAACCGCGGATCGCCGAACTGCGCCCGCAATTGGAAGCCTATGAAGCGCTCTGCGATGAACTGGGCGAAGCGCCGGCCCTCGTGGCCCTCGCGTGGTTGCTCCACAATCCGATTGTCAGCGCGGTGATCAGCGGTCCCCGGACGGTGGTGCAGCTCCGCGAGAACTTGAAGGCACCCTTGCTGAAGCTTTCGAATGAAACACTGATGAGGCTGGACAAGATTTGGCCAGGCCCCGGCGGCGAAGCGCCGGGGGCCTATGCCTGGTAGGTTGTGGGAGTGACTGCTGTACCTACATAGCAACCGTGCTGGAAGACTTAGAGACGGCCCGATTGCAGATGGCCCCTCGCAATTGCGAAGGCTATGACCATCTGTTTCGGAATTCCAAATCGCTCGGGCCAAGATCAAATGGGTCGGAGCGTAGGTCAGAGATCCCGAGTACAGCCATCCGGCATTAAAGCGGAGCGTCATGGTGTCCCAGCAGCAGAGCGATGCCAAACGCCGGAAGTGTTGCCACCGCGACCGCGAAGAAGACGAATTGCAAGCCGGCCGACGCGGCGACCATTCCGAGCGCCGGACTGCCGAAGCCTAGCGCCAAGTCGAGGAAGACGGTGTAGAATCCCATGGCCAGGCCGCGGCTGCGTGGCGGAAGACTGCTTACGGCCTCGGCACCGAGACCGGGATAGACCAGCGAATAGCCGAGGCCGGTCAGCCCCGCTCCGATGGCGGCGAGTACAGGCCCGGGCGCAAGCCAGATCAACATCAGCCCTGCGGCCTGGACCGCCACGAAGATCACGGCGACGCGCGCGCCCCCTAACCTGTCAGGCAGGTGGCCGAAGCATAGCCTTGCCGCGATCAGCGAAGCGGCATAGGCGGTGAAGGGAAGCCAGACTGGCTGCCAACCGCGCTCGGCAAAGAGCAGCGCGCCGAAGGACAGGATTGCGCCATAGCCGAGGCTGCTGAAAGCGGCTCCGATGCCGGGAAGCCAGACCGCTCGCGCCACGCTCTTCCATGATTGCCGCGTAGTGCTCGCGGCGGGGCTGGCACTACGCATCGGCAGGATGGCAAGCAGCGTCGCAAGCGGCAGGACGAGCGTCGCGAGAGCGATCGCCGCGAAGCCTACGGCCGCGTAAAGCGCAGATCCGATCGGTGCGCCGAGCGCGAGCGCCGCGAACATCGCCGTACCCACCCAGGCGATGACCTTTCCGGAGTTCTGTCCGCCCGCAAGGGCCAGGCCCCAGGCGACGCCCCCGGTGATGATAAAGCTCTCGGCCGCGCCCAGCACCGCCCGGCCGGCGAAGAGCCAAGACGCGGACACTAGCGGCCGGTCAAGCAATGCCAGCGAGCCGAGATAAATGAACCCCGCCAGCGCAGCGGCAATGAGTCCGATAATGACGGCCCGCCTGCCGCCGCGGCCATCGGCATAATTTCCGGCTCCAATGCGCGACAGCATCGAGGCGACGAACTGGCTACCCGTCACCAGCCCGACGGCGAAGGGACCGAAACCGAGCCGCTGGTGAAGATGCAGCGGCAGGACGGGCAGCGCCAGGCCGATCAGCAGGAAGCCGGCGAAGACAGCCGCCATGATCGGCAACAGTTCCGCCATCGCGTCATTTCGGCCTGAGGTCCGCGCCATCGTGGCCATCGGTGGCACCTTAAGAGCCGGGCTGTTCAGATCACTCGCGCTCGTAGGTCACGCGCCAGCCCTCGGCCGGATTGTCCGGCGTGAGGACCAGCTTAC
>NZ_JBFUFB010000082.1:0-2094 GCF_056403655.1 Mesorhizobium sp. P2_F8 | reverse complement strand
CTCCTGGAGGCAAGTTCGACTGACGGCACCGCACGGTTGTGGAACGCAGCGAGTGGCGCCGAAGTCTCCACTATCCAAACAAGTGCGCGGGTTGTTTTCGAGCCGGCCGGCGATCTCGTCCTCGCCGCGACCAGCGACAACGCCGCGCACCTGTTGGAAACGGACGGGACCGAACTGAAGAAACTGGTCGGGCATGAGGGTCGAATCACCGGGGCAGCATTCAGTCCGGACGGCAATCTGGTCGCCACGGCCTCGCTCGACCACACAGCGCGGATCTGGACAGTCAAGGATGGGCGCACCGTCGCGATCTTAAGAGGTCATCGCGATGAGCTCACCGAAGTCGCGTTCAGTTCGGATGGTCAGTCACTACTGACTGCCTCACGCGACGGCACCGCACGAATCTGGAGCGTTCTAGACGGAAAGGAAAAGGTCGTTCTCAGAGGGCACACCGGTGCAGTAACCAGTGCGCAATTCAGTCCTAACGGTCTCTATGTTCTGACAGCCYCAACTCAGGACGGCACGGCCCGGCTCTGGGCCGCGCGGACGGGACGCGAGATGGCAGTGCTTGGCGGTCCGAAGGAGGAGAATAGGCGGCCGGCACCGATACGCGCGGCCTTCAATTCAGATGGTACGAGGGTCGTACTTGTGCCCTATGATGAAGACGTTCGCGTCATACGGGTTTTTCGGACGCCCCAAGATCTGATCGATTTCGCGAAGCAAACTGTTCCACGCGAACTGACCGCGTGCGAACGGCGTCGCTTCTTCCTTCCCGTCGAAGGCGACCTTAGTGCTTGTCCAAGCTGATGTCGCCCAAAGTTCATGTGACGCGATCTCGATTGCCACGCCATAGCTGATCGCCGTAATTGCAACCGGTCATTTCCGAGCCGTTCGCATGCGACTGCATTTGGCGCAACCGCGACCCGCGCCGCGGCTGAGGTAAGTCCGGTGGTCAAAAACAGGCGCCTGCGAATGGCCTATTCTCACCCCAAGGCAGACACTCAACTTCTTCGGACTGAATGTCAGGAACGCGCCATTTCGAGACATTTCAGCAATCGCCGGCAATGTCGCGCTTCGGATGGAAAGCGGCTGCCCGGTCAATGGGAGACCCGGAGTGCCCTCCATCGCCGCGAAATCTTGCTATTCAAAAATGAAGCAGCCCTGCCCCTGAGTCTGTGTTATGTCGGATAGCGAAGGAGGGGCAAGGTGAGCGAGACCCGCAAGCTTGCGGCGATCCTGGCCGCCGATGTCGTCGGATACAGCCGGCTGGCAGGCTCGGACGAAGATCGGACGCTCGCGCGCCTCCGGGCGCTCCGCAGCGACCTCATTGATCCTACCATCGCCGTACACACCGGACGCGTGGTGAAGCGCACTGGAGACGGAACCCTCGTCGAGTTCCGCAGCGTGGTCGACGCGGTCCGGTGCGCCATCGAGGTGCAGAACGCCATGCTTGAACGCAATGCCGGCGTGTCACCTGATCGACGTATCGAGTTCCGCGTCGGTATCCATATCGGCGACATAGTCGAGGAGAGCGACGGCGACCTGATGGGCGACGGTATCAACATTGCTGCCCGTCTGGAAGGTATCGCCGAACCTAATGGGATTTGCCTGTCGGGTGCGGCATATGAGCAGGTGCGCGACAAGCTGAAGGATGAATTCGAGGATCTCGGCGACAAAGACCTCAAAAACATCGCGCGGCCGGTGCGAGCCTTTCGTGTGGTCTTAAACGGGGACACTGCCAGAGAGCCGATTGTGCCCGACTTGTTGGGTGGAAAATTGGCGCTGCCCAACAAGCCGTCGATCGCCGTCTTGCCGTTCCAGAACATGAGCGGCGACCCAGAGCAGGAATACTTCGGCGACGGGATCGCCGAGGATATCATCACCGCCCTATCGAAACTTCGCGGCTTCTTCGTCATCGCCCGAAATTCGACCTTCGCGTACAAGGGCAAGGCGCCAGAAATCCGTCAGGTCGCGCGCGAGCTCGGCGTTCGCTATGTACTGGAAGGCAGCGTCCGAAAGGCGGGGGAGCGCCTGCGCGTAACCGGCCAGCTAGTCGATGCCACCACGGGAAACCATATTTGGGCGGAACGTTACGAC
>NZ_JBFUFB010000081.1:0-2106 GCF_056403655.1 Mesorhizobium sp. P2_F8 | reverse complement strand
GCCGTGACCGGGGGGCGGCAGGGGTCGCCTCTCAGGCCGCGGGCGCGGGCCTCTCCCGGTGGACCGCCGCCATGTCTCCAGGCCATCCGGCGACGCCGCGCCGGCCCGCGTGCCGGCCCGACCCGTTCATCCGGGCGGCAGGAAGCGACGGGCATCCTCCGATGCTGCGGCCGGCTAGGTATCGTTCGGCCCGCGTGCCGGCGGATCGGCTGCGATATAGCGAACAGGCGACGCGCGGCCTCAGGCGAGCCGCGAGCCGCAAGGCTGGCGCTGCACATGGCGGCCCTCAAGTTGGACTTCAGCCTGTCGAAGACGGGGAGCCGGGCACCGTCCGTGCCTGCCGGGCAAAGTTCCGCCAGCGTAACGGCCGATCCCAGGCGGATGTCGCTGCGTGGCCTGCTTCATTATCTCTGGCACGAGGCTGAATTGACTGTCTGGACATCGAGGTGGGCTGGCAAGCGACATTGGTGGAATGTCCGCTGGCATCTGCTCGAGGCCGCCGGGCAAATGACAGTGAGGGGAGGACCGCCTCGCGGATTTCCTGTTCGTGCCCGAGCCATTTCGCGCCCAGAACAAGCAAGCGATCGAGCAGCGTCGCAACGCGGTTCTCGGCACTGCGCTTCCGCCGAAATCCGGCCCCCGAAAGTTGCTGGTCGGCGAGGTGAAGGAGATYGTTCCTGCCCGCTCCGGTTAGAAACTTGTTATCAGACATTTGCCCGGTTTTCCCTTCATGATCGACGATGCATTGCATCGTCGCCTGCAGGCTCGTTTCGACGTGATCGCGACGTTCGGACTGAACTCGACCGGCCTCGCCATTGTCGAGGAGATCGCGTTGATGGTTGTGTCCGAGAACTGGATTCCTTACGAGACATTCCCGGAGAAAAGGCTCGTCGATGGGCTCGCCCGCCTTCGCGAGAAGAGCGTGAAGGGATTGCGCTTTGACCTGCAACCCGACCAGCCGATCGCCAATGCGTTGCTTCAGAAAAGGGACGAGCCGATAGCGCTCTTTGTCGTTCCGGTCGGAACGGACCAGAACTACGAAGCGTCACTCGACGAAATGATCGCCGCGCGCCCGGAGATCGGCTCCTGGGTGTGGCGGGTCGGCGAAGGCGATATGCCGCCGCTACCGCCTTGAGCGTCGTTGGGCGAATTTTCCAGCGATACTCACTATGCCTTAGGCCAGGCCCAGCTTCTTCTTGAGCTCGGCATTTTCCTTGCGCAGACGGTCCCCAAGCAGGTTCTTCAGACGCTTGTTTACTTCTTCGAGCGCGACAAGATCACGGAGATCGCCGCTGTCTAAAGAAGGTGCGACAGCCCTCTTCCAATAATAGTAGGTCTGCTCAGATATGCCGGCCTGGCCGACCGCAGTCTTGCTGGTCGCGCCGCCAGCGATCGATTTTTCGATCTGGGCAAGCTTCTGGGAGCGTTCCTTCTCGGAATATGTCTTGCGGGCGGTCTTCGCCGCCACCGGAGCTTCTGCCGCCGGGGGCACGTGTTTCGCTCCGTTCTTGCGGACCGGCTTGACGAGTTCTGCCTTCGCTTTCTTTGCTCGCGGAACTTTCTTCTTCGATTCAGGCACTTCCACTTTGGCTGGCGCTACTGTCGTCTGAACAGTCTCGGCGTCCTGAAAATCGGCCATCATATACTCCGCTTGTGGTTTTTCCCCTTCTTCAGCATCAAGGGGTCTTATACTGAAGTCAATGACCTCCGAATTCGGGAGCGGAGCAGCACAGCCCGGCTGCGTCATCTCCGTGGCAATCTTGGACAGGTCGAGATCGCCCCAGATCGAATGACTTCGCTTTTGCACGCCGCGCTTCTGTTTCATTTCCACGATGAACGGCCGGATCTGGCGCTTCATAGTCTGTTCCTTGATGTGAGCATGACTTGCAAGCCAAGTCGCTGCCCGGGTTAGCGGGTACCCGATGTATCTTATCGCTCTCGTCGTGCTTTATCGGAGAAGCCCCGCAACGAGCAAGCGGTGTGTCATGGGCCTTGGGCAGCCGGTTCAATCAACGGGGTCGAACATCCCTCTGAGAGGCGACGGCTGATGTTCAAAGCTGCACCGAGGCTCAGGCGTCTAGCTGGCGGTGTGCCATGACTGTGCAC
>NZ_JBFUFB010000080.1:0-2133 GCF_056403655.1 Mesorhizobium sp. P2_F8 | reverse complement strand
TCGACCAGCTGATGGATTTAGGAACATTTTTGCCGGCTAGGAATTCATGGTCTCTTGGCGGTGGAGGGTTTCATGACCCGACGACGCGTCGACAAGGAACGGATTGGGCGTGCTGATCGCGAATCGAAACTGACGATTGAGGCTGAGCGTCTTGCGAGAGAGGCCAAGACGGCGCGACTGCGAGAGTAGCGCCTTCCRTGGAAGCGTCTGGCGAAGACGACCGCGAATAGGCGATCAAATGCGCGATGACCAATCGGGCGCGTCCGCTTGTAAAAACAGATATATGCCGACCACGATCAGCACCGCCAGCACGATCCAGATCGTGAGCTTCATCTTGCTCATGCCGGGCAGGTGATCAGTATGGGTCCGCGCCGCAATTCAAATGGCCGTGTGCGAATTGAATGAAAAGCCCGCCACCGTGAGGCTCGCGGTACCTCATTCGGGTGTACCTCATAGGGCCATCTTGCATTCCGCGTGGCCATTGCACTCCATCCGCAATGGCCGGCTTCAGGGAAACCCTCATGCGCGACGCCGAGCGGTTGGCTTTCGACGAGATGAAGAAGGCCGGAGACCTAAGGCGCAGGCTGGACCTGCACGATGAAGCCAAGGCAAAACTGGAATCCGATCTGGACGACAAGGTCGCTGCGGGTGCCCGCTTAGATACGTATCAGCCCCTTATAGACGATACGCCTCAATGTCCGCGCTGCTGGGTATGGCGAGCAAGGCAGGAGCCCATGGTTGACCAGTGGAGAGATGACSAGGRCTTCCTCAAGTGCCGTGAGTGTGGCTACCTCGCGTTCTCGTGCCTTGAAGAGGCCCGTCACCGTTAGGCCGTTAACCCCCGACAGTTCGCGCGGCTGGACACCTTGCAAAGGCAGACCGGGCCGTGATCGTTACAAAACCGTAATTTGGCGGCCACAAGTCGGCCAGGAAGCCAACGGAAGAAGGGATCCATTTTTTAACAGGAGCCCTCGCCGGATGACATCTGCCGCGTACACTTCGACCCAGAAGTTTTTGCACTGGTCTCTCTTCGTGCTTGTCCTTTTGCTCTATGCACTGACCTACGGGGAGGACCTGTTGCCTCGTGGCGATCATACGGTCGATTCCATCTGGCGGCTGCATATTTCGTTTGGCCTTCTTTTGGCTGGTCTGGTGCTTTGGCGGGTCGTCCTGCGCGGCCTGAGAGGAGCGCCCGGTCTTCCGGAAGAGATGTCGGCGCCAGAGCGGGCGGCGGCCAAGTTTGGTCACCTTGTCCTGTATGCATTGTTGATTGCGATCCCTGTTCTAGGCATCGTTTTGACCTGGTTCAGGGGTAACGAGTTGAGTTTCTTCGGCCTGTTTACGATCCCGGCTCCCTTTGCACCTAATCGAACTACGGCTCGCACGATCCGAGAACTTCACTCATTGTGCGCGGATGGCATTCTGATAGCCGTCGGCCTGCATGCCTTGGCTGCGCTGTACCATCATCTCGTCCGCCGAGATGCGATTTTGACAAGGATGCTTCCGAAGGGGACAAAGTAAGTGTCCGCTTGGCCACGGATGGGTATAGGGCCGCTCGGGACGCTGCCGCGCTGTAGGATAAGAACGCGCGCTGGCGGGCCCGAGAGCAGCATCCTGTAGCGATGCGGGGGATCCATGCTCGCAACCAACCCCTACGCCGCTCGTTGACCCTGTGCTGGCTTGATCCCCAGCACTCCATAAGACCCTGGCCCGCTGCCGAAAGGTGGCGGGCTTTTTTGTGTTTAGATGCAACTCGTAGACCGCTGGTGAAGATCAATCCCTAAACGACCGACGCGCCGTGGCAACGGAACCAAAGCGGTCGCGCCATGTTTACCCCGCGAAGGGCAACTCATTTTTTGGAGAATTCGAAATGAAAGTCATGATCCTGAGCGCGCTGGCACTCTGCTTGGCCGCGCCTGCGGTGGCTTCGGCAGACGAAGCGTTCGTCATCCAGACCCACCGACATCATCGCCATCATTGGAGCGACAACAACAACGACGGTATGGTCATCTATCGGGACGGACAGCGTCTCCATCACCGCCATCATGGCGAGCAGGCGTTTTACGACAATGGCCAGCGCGCCTGGCAGCGCCGGCATCACGGCGGCCGCGATGCGGTCGTCATCACGGGCTC
>NZ_JBFUFB010000079.1:0-2225 GCF_056403655.1 Mesorhizobium sp. P2_F8 | reverse complement strand
GTATGGTCATCTATCGGGACGGACAGCGTCTCCATCACCGCCATCATGGCGAGCAGGCGTTTTACGACAATGGCCAGCGCGCCTGGCAGCGCCGGCATCACGGCGGCCGCGATGCGGTCGTCATCACGGGCTCGGCCGACCGTCCCATGCATCGGCATCGCCATGTCATCATCCAGCAGGACGACAACAACAACGACTACTGATCTTAGCCCTATGGCCCGGCTGCTCGATCGCGAGAGCCGGGTCATCTCATCCAATTTGCCTATTGTTCCGGAACCATTTTAGCGCATGCTAATTGAATCGCGGCTTGCGAGACAGTTCATGCGTTTGAAGTTCATCCCCCCGTTGATGCCAACCCTGGTGGAGAAGCCTCGAGGGCGACGGCTGGATTCACGGTGAAGTTCGACGGCTACCGCTCCCAGATCGTTCTCGACGGCAACATCGTCCGCATTTTCACCCGCCGCGGACTCGACTGGACGTCGGAGTATCGCGATCTAGCCGCCGCTGCCGCCTTGCTCGATGTGGAAAGCGCCATCATCGACGGCGAGATCATCGTTCTGAACGACGCCGGCTTATCTGACTTCGCCGCGCTACGGAGGCGATCACTCGGCGCCAGCAAGACCTCTATTTCGTCGCCTTCGATCTTCTGCACCTGAACGGCCACGACCTACGCGACATGCCTCTTGAAGACCGTCGCGAGATCCTGGCAAATATCGCAGCGGAAACTCGACGGCATGGCTTAAGACCAAGCCTATGCGACCGATGAATACGAGTTGCTTGGCGTTGAGCGAGAGCCCGGCAAGCCAGCCTTCGCGTTGATGGCCGATCGGGCAACCGGCAAGTATGTCGGTTCTGCCTTCATCAACTCCAGCCGCGCCATCCGCGAACGACTATGGAAGCGAGTCCAGGAGCACGCAGGACCGCCTCCCAAGGGCATGAAGCGGCCGGCCACGCAATGGGTCAAGCCTGGCCGCGCCAGACGCGTCGGCGGTGCAGGACAGCGGCCAGCTAGATCGCGCGCTGGCCAGCCCTCTGTGTGGCTGCTTCGACTAGGGCATTCGGGCTAGAATGCGCGCTTCTCGCATTTGTCTCTTTGACCAAGCGCTGAACTGCAACGGTTACAGCGCTTACGAGATCGATGAAGAAATCGGCGCAATGTTCGAAGTCATCATGCAAGGGTTGCGCTAAAGCGGACATGCGACCGTTTGGCCTGTGCACATTAAGACAAGCTTCAGCGTTTGCCGCGCGGCCTCATCCAAAAGGCTCTATTCCAACAACTCTGGCGAGAGCGATACACTCACTACTCGCGCCGTTTCCCTCAAAGTGCCGCCGGCAAAGGCTGGTACCCCTCAGTTTTTTCAGTGTCAAAAGCAGGGGCGCCAGCCACCTTCCCGCACTTGCCACCGGCTATGCGCTTCTGCTAATTTAAAGTGAAGCAGAATGAAGGAACGCAACGGTTCTGGCGATGATCGACCAGCCGGCCACAACCTACGTCGTCAGCGTGTGAAGCCGCACTGACGCACCACGCTGACCACGAAGGACAAGCAGGCTGCCTTCGATATGGCCAAAGAGATCGGCGACAAGGTTCGGGTTGAAGAGATCACGCCGAAAGCCGAATAGGCGCTAGGCATGACGGAAGGCGCGGGCTTCCTTCTTATTGATGATGCTGTGTTTCGGCTGTCAGTATAGTGGGCTCGGTCATTTCAGTGCGATAAATTCGGGAAGCAAGATTCGGGTGCCACGGGCCAGTCTGCGCAACGTTCGCGCTTTTGGAGCCGTCGACAGCGGACCCGACGCATTTCAATGATCCTCTAGGAAATCAGCTAAGTCGTTGTGTTTTCGCGGACCGCTGGTCTGCCTCTGCGGTCCGATCCTGGCAAGATATTGTCGCCTACGAGACGGTCTTCGGACGATAGTTTGGGCGGTATGAAATGACCCGTCGCGCCAATCTCGCCCAGCCAATCGTCATAGCCATCGTTCATCTTGGCTTTCAGAGCGTCAGGCTCAATTACCCCGGATCGAAACAGGCTCACGAGCCGCCGCCCGAAGTGTTCCCTTGCCGGGTGCCATTCGGGGATTCCAGCTTCGTCGCAGTAGCCTTTGAGTACGGCAGCGAGCATTGAAAGCTGCTCGGATTCTATTGGGTTGCGGTGTGGCATCGCTTTTCCCTTTGTGGGGGGCGAAAGCGTGATCGACTCTTCCAAGCGCCAGCGCCCATACAGTGG
>NZ_JBFUFB010000078.1:0-2313 GCF_056403655.1 Mesorhizobium sp. P2_F8 | reverse complement strand
CTATGGCGAGGTCACGCACATCCGGTTTTCGGCTGACGAGCTGGCCAGCCTCAAAGCCTGTGCGGAACGGGAGGGCGCAACCGTCAGTGAGGTCGTCCGGCGTCTGGTGCGGGCAGAGGTCGGGCATCTGCCTATCGCGTCAGAGGCGTTGCGGCCGGCGATCTTGGACATGACCGATCAGCTGCGGCGTGTCGGCATCAATTTCAATCAGGCCGTGCGCGCCATGAACGACGGCCGTGTTGCCCATGATGAGGATCTTGAACAGGCGTTGATCGCCGTGGGCGACCTCGTGCGGCAGTTCCGCGAGGAACTGAAGGCGATGACCGGCGGGTCCCGCAAGGCGAGGCAGGCCAGGCCATGAGCGGTCGTCTTGCTGGCTACGCAGCCGAAATCGAACGCTATCTGCGGGGCGCTGCCGGCGTGAAGCATGAGGAGCTGGACGACGACAAGTCCGCGACGAGCGCCCGAGGCGAGGCGAGCGAATTCCAGGCCATGAAGAGTTCTGAGCGGACCGTTGGCGGCGGACGCCTCGGGCAAGGACAAACCGGCGCGACAGGTGGGCGCAGGAACGCCCCTCGTTCGTCGCCGGGAGGATTGGGGGCGGCGGGGAGCTCCATGTCCAGCAGGGCATCGAAGTCCGCGGCGGCTGCGCGCTCACCCACGGCCGCTAGCGCGCCGATCATGGTCTATGGCGCCACGCTCGCCGGTTTCCGGCCGGAAGAGGAGGAGGAAGACTGGAAGCGGCGCGGGGGCGGCGGCCGCGGTGCGGGTCGCGCGAGCGGTACTGGCCGAGCGGCGCGGGTCGCATATCAGGCGCGGGCCGTCGCGGCACGGGCAGGCTATGCGGCGGGTGCGCAGCCTGGCGTGTTCAAGGTCATGCCCAATCCTCCGTCAACCAAGGAAGCCGCTGCTCGGCTGCTCAATTACATCGGCAAGCGAGAGGACGAAAAAGGCGAGAAACACGACATCGAGATTTTTGACGAGGACGGGCAGGTTCTTGCGACAGGTGCCGCACGAAAAGCGTTTCTGGAGACGTTTTGCGAGACGTTCGAACCGCCCCTGGAAAACACCAATTTTATCGAGGTTCGTTTCGAGCTTGCCGGCGAGGTTACCGATTCCGCCTTGAGCGAGGCGTTGAACAAGGCCTTCGGCGCAAAACCGTTCATCTATGCGCAGGATGGTCAGGCGGTGGAGGTATACGCGCACACCGATGAGCGGGCGGGGCCGCTTGCCAAGGTGCTTGCCGGCGGCCGGGAGAATTCGCGCAGCAAGGCGCTCGACAAGATCGAGGCGCGCTTGTCGGAAGCGATGGGCGCCGCTGGCGTGGTCGCCAAGGCAGAGGTAACGGCGGCCGTCAGCCGTGAACCCAAAGCGAAATACTTTTTGCAAAAGTTTATCCGCACCCACAGCCAGGTCCGCCACGCAAATGGCGAGCCCGTGCCCGGGGCGAAGAATGCCACCAAGGCGGCGGCTTCGGTCTACGAACAATGGCGCCCACAGTTTTCGGGGCGTGAGCGCCGCAATGCCTATCACCTGCTTTTCTCGGCAAAGGCCGGCACCGATGCCAACGCCGTCATGGCCGCGGCGCGCGCCGTGATGGAGGAGCGAGCGCCAGGATACAAGTTCGTCCTGGCGCATCACAAGGACACCAAGCACGTCCATATCCATGCGATGGTGCAGGCGCGCTCTGCCGACGGTGAGCGCCTGAAATTCTACAAGCCAGATCTGGTCGCCTGGCGCGAGACTTTTGCGGAAAAAGCACGCGAGAACGGCATTGCGATGGTGGCGACGCGGCGCATGGATCATGCGATGACGCGGCCCTTCACGAAGGAGCATGCCGGAGCCTACAGCCGCGCCCAGAGCGATCCGCGCTACCAGGTCAGCGCCAGGACGATCGAGCGGGTGGAGGCCAAGCGGCAACGCCGTATCGATGGGCAATCCCTTGTCGTGAACGGCGATGCAATCGCTGCCGCATGGCAAAAGACTGTGACGACGATGCGAACCGCAGGCATAGTCGGTCAGGCTCTCACGGCAGCGGAATCGATCGGCAACAATTTTCTGCAGTTCCGTCATAGGACAGGGGAGGGGCAGCCTGCCGCGGGTCGCGGAGCTGATCAATCGGGGCAGAAGTCTTTCCTGTCCAATCCCGGTATGAGAGAATTGAATGCACTGATAGGAGATTTGAACGTGGCGCAAACCCCCTTGGAAATGCGGCGTCAGATGGCCCGCGTCAATCAGGCTCTGGACAACATGCGCGAGACGCTGCCTCCGGCGCATCAGGGACAGTTCGAACAGTATCGGGAAGAGGTCAAC
>NZ_JBFUFB010000077.1:0-2410 GCF_056403655.1 Mesorhizobium sp. P2_F8 | reverse complement strand
GTGCCTGCGCAACAGAATCCTTCGTCTGCTTTATGACGATTTCGGCGATCGCGGCTGGCTTGTCCCAGTATTTTTCGTTGCGTTTGAACCGCAATTCGTCGTTCGGGCTGTAGCCTCCCAGCACATAAGGGCCGCTGCCTGCCGAATTGGTGAGGAACCAAGGCTCCGCGCTGTCCGAGGCAGCCCCATCCTTTGAGGCCTTGGCACCCTGTGTCGAGGCGACGTCGCTGTTTACCACACCGGAGTATGGCGCGATGACTTTGCCGAGGAATTCCGAATCCGGCGCCGACAGTTTGACCACGACCGTGCGTGCATCGGGGGTCTCGATCGACGTAACGGTTTCGAAGAGCCAGGCCATGCCTCCTTGGAGATTGGCCAGCCGCTCCCAGGACCATTTGACGTCCTTGGCTTCGACCGGCGATCCGTCGGAGAAGACCGCCTTCGGATTCATGTGAAACGTGAACTGCGTATTGTTGTCGTTGACCTCCCACTTTTCGGCCAGCGCCGGGGTGATCGTCTTGTTGTCATCTCCGAGCCTCACCAGCGTCTCGTAGACCGCATACAAATAGATGTTGCAGGTATCGCACGTGGTACGAGCGGGATCGAGTGAATTGACGGCAAGGTTGCGGGCAATAATGAGCGGTTTTTGCGCTTGCGCGGAGGCAAGAGACGTCGAGCCAAGCATAGCCAGGGCGATAGCCAGCGGGAGCAAGGCACGGCCGACTCTTTTGCGATTGGGAGTCTTATCGAACGCTACGGTCATTTTGATCTTCCCCTTTGTTGATTGGTGACGAAACGCGGCGCTTCAGAACGTCCATCATATATCATAACGTTGAATTTCGGGCCACCTGTCAATGGGAAATTTGGCGGGAACCAGCCCCGCAGGCCATAAATGGCGGGAGGTCAGTCCGATTATTTCGGCAGAAAGGACGTTCAGAGACGGCTTATCWGCTATGTCAAAATGGCCGTAGCATTCTCCAGCCGGAAAGAAATGTGAGAATTTTCAATGATTTCGATCCGAACCGGAGAAAGTTGCGATCGATGGAAGATTGCGTCTCGACACTAGCGAAGAGTTTGCTATATCAAAAATGATCGTTCCGATCCCGGGTGGAGGCTTTTGTGCCGACAACATCTCATTTTGAGAACTGTATAGATTTCGAGCTGGCCATCGGTGAGAGCCCGGTCTGGGACGAAGAGAAAGGCCTCCTGTGGTTTATAGACGTCCTGCGGCCGGCAGCTTTCACCCTCGAACCGGCCTCAGGAACGGTGGTGGAGTACCCGATGCCCGACGAGATAGGCAGTCTTGGCCTCGTCGCGGGCGGCAAGTTAATTGTAGCACTCAGAAGCGGTGTCCATATTTTCGACCCGGCCACCCGGTCGCTCCAATTTCTCGTTCACCCTGAACCTGGCCGTCCGACGAACCGGCTCAATGATGGGAAAGTCGGTCCCGACGGGTCGTTTTGGGTCGGTAGCATGCACGATGCGTTGCCGCGGCAACCGACGGCGAGCCTGTACCGTGTAACACCAAGTGGCGAAGTGACGACCATTATCGACGGGCTGCGTGTCTCAAACGGCCTCGCCTGGAATCCCGACGGAACAACAATGTATCACGCGGATTCGCGGGGGCCGGTCGTGCGAGCTTTCGACTTCGATCCGGGCAGTGGACAAGTCTCCAATCAACGGACCATCATCGTCCTCGACGAAAAAGGCGGCCTGCCCGACGGGGCAGCGGTGGATGTCGAGGGTTGCTATTGGAGCGCAGGTATTTCCGCTGGGGTCCTCAACCGGTTCACGGCCCACGGCTCTCTCCTCGAGACCCTGGTATTGCCGGTAGCAGCGCCGACGATGCCTTGTTTCGGCGGACCGGATTTCAAGACAATGTTCGTCACGTCCCTGACAACCGATCGGGACGGGAAGCATTCAACCGGTACTTTGATCGCCTTTGACGTCGCTGTGCCTGGTCTTCCCACATACAGGTTTCCGGAGCAGGCACCCCATGCCCTGCATCCCGCATAGCGCGGTGTCGGGACTTTTATCATCTCAACCCGGGAGGGCCCCGCATGGTCGCTGATATTCAACACGTTGAAACCCTGGGCGCCATGCTTGGAGAAAAAGCCGTCATGTTCGGCGATGACGCGGCCTCGTATGAGGACGGTGCCCGCTATGACAAGGGGCGCGCCTCATTCGTTGTGCGACCGGCTACGACAAAGGAAATGTCCCAAGCAGTGTCCTATTGCGTGCGCCACGGGATACATATCATTCCGCAAGGGGGCAACACGGGCGTCGTCGCGGCTTCGACGCCGGACTCCAGTGGAACCCAGGCGGTGATTAGCATTGACCGGTTGGCCCGGAGCCTCAATCTGGACGTCGACAACCGTTCGGTGGCCGTAGATGCGGGTTTCCTGCTGTC
>NZ_JBFUFB010000076.1:0-2414 GCF_056403655.1 Mesorhizobium sp. P2_F8 | reverse complement strand
CGGCCCACCCGGTCTCGGGGTCTGCGCTGCGGGCGATCCCCCTGAGCTCGACAGGGGTGAGATGGCGGCGCGCATCGAGCGCCGGGATGTCGTCCAGCTTGCCGAGTGCGACGAAGTGGTTGGCCCCGCCGGTTTAGTCCTTGCGGCCCTTGCAGGTGCGGATCAGGATGCCTTGACCTGAGGACAGTAGGCACGGTCATGGTGCAGGGTTATTTCACCGCAAACGGCGATGCCCGCCTTGTTTGAGCGCAGGTCAAAGCTGCCCGATGGCAGGTTTGATTCAGCGGCAAGCTTCTTCAGCCGTGAACGGGCTGTGGTGTGGAAAGTCTCTTCTGCTGCTCGTCGTAGGAGCAGCTTCTGTTCCAGTCGAACATGTCGATCTCCATGAAACGCAAGCGCCCCGGGGTCGCGATGGCGATCCCGGGCTCGAGAGTGAGTTGGAACTGAAATGGGTCCGGCGGGAGTGCCGGGCCCGGTGCGAGCGTGATGCCGGTTATTCGGCGGCCTGGAGGTGATCCGTTTCGTCGCCGTCGATGGTCACCGGCTCATCGGAGGACGGATCCGCATCGTCGGCGAGGAAGGCCGGAAGCTCGGCGGCATCGCCGTCGAGAGCCGCCTCGTCCGACATGTCGCCGGCGACCGCRTCGCCAGCATCGGCGGACACTTCATCAACGCGCAGCGGCTCGGGCAGCCAGTTCGAGCCTTCGAGAAGACGGGCAGCTTCACGGGCCATGACGTCCTTCTTCATGTGGTCGATGAGCTGCGCGGAGTCTGCGCCACGCGCTTCACGGACAGCCTGTAGAATCCGCGCCTTGGTGAGCCTCCCGAGGAACTCGACCGTGGGCGTCCAGCCGGCGTCGACCATGTCGAACTGGAGCGAGCGGCCAAGCACGTCTACATGCTCGAGCGCCTTCGCTCGCCTGTTCCAGGGTTCGACCACCGCATTGAGGGTCAGCGAGACGCAGTGCTCGAGAAGCGCCTTGCGGCTTGCTTCATCGAGGCCGAGGAGGAAGTCCCACAGGCCTTCGGACGCGCGAGACTCTCTCCCGGAGGACCCTTACCCGCCACCGCACCCCGCCAGCCCCTCTTCCTCTCCCGGCACCCGCGCACCACTAGCAGTGTCGCCATTGCGGCCGCCTCAAAGCTGGCACCCTTCAGGAAAGCCCGAGCCTGGGAGACAAGTCGCCTGCCGAATTTCAGCAGGCCGCTACCGCACTGGCCGAGAGCCAGGCGGCACTGGAACGAGCTCGATTGGCCTTGCATCGGAGTTCGGCGGCGTAAACACGACAGTCGCCAGAATGACGGCAGATCTAAACGACGCCCAATATAACCTGAAGCTTCTCACGACGATCTCTCAGCGACATTCCGCGCAGGTCTTTACCGTTGAGATGCAGGAGATCAAAAGCCACTAGATACAAATCCTGGGGGCGCCGGGTGATGGCAGATCGAAGAGCGTGAAAGGCCTGCTTCGTTAGTGACGATTGTCTCACCTTCGATGATGAAGCTTTTCCCCCTGATAGCCTTCGCTGCTTCAGCGAGGAGCTTGTATTTAGCGGTCCAGTCGAAGCCGTTTTTTGGTGAACAGGCGGATGCCGCCTTCATCCTTGATAACTTGGGTGCGGTACCCGTCGAACTTGATTTCGTGAGTCCATTCGTCACCCGCGGGCGGGGGTATCGACAAGCTCGGGCTCCATCGGAGGGATGAACTTCAAACGCATGAACTGACTCGCAAGACCGCGACTCAATCAGCGTTCCAAACTTGGAAACAGGCGCCGTAAAACAAAGTGCGACGAGACGTTTGTCGTCGCTTATCTCAACGCAGGAGCTCTGACATGACTAACGACAAGAACAAGCTTGGGTACTAGGACCGTTCGAAAGTGAGCGGCGACGAGGAGTACGAGGTTGGCTACTTAGCCAGCAAGTTCGGCCTTTCGACTGATCAAGTGCGCGAACTCATAAAAGCACGGCAACAGTGGTGACACCCTAGAGCGGGAAGCTAAGGCTATCCGGACGCGGTAGCATTATAGGAGATGTGAGCACTTCATAGTTGCTCACTTTGCGCTCGGCAGCGCTTTATAATGGCCGAGTTGCGAAGCGCTTATCCCCGCGCGCTGTTGCAGGACGTGGGGCGACCCAAGGAGGGAACCTCAGTCAGCGACAGAACCAATCGCTATCTTCCAACGCGCGCAACCATAGGTTCCGAACCCACCCGTCATAGCGCGCGCCAAAACGGTACAGAAATGTCGGGGCGTCTGGGCTGGAGATGCATGGTACCTCCGAAGGTGGTCGCGATGAAAAGCTCACCGACTATCCATTGTGACCCATACGGTGCGGAGGCCGGACCGCTATAATAATACGCTTCAGTGGGCCCGCCTCGACTCGGGGGCGAAGCGGGCCCAGCCAAGCCTTGCGGG
>NZ_JBFUFB010000075.1:0-2454 GCF_056403655.1 Mesorhizobium sp. P2_F8 | reverse complement strand
TCCCGTTTGTATCCTGCTTCCTGTTGCGCAAGCGCAAAAGCGCATTTTTCGATGTATGAATAATCCTCTCGAGCTGTGTTTTCTTCCCCTTGGAAAATGACTGCTTGTTCATCAGTTAGCTCGCGGACGGCCGCTTTGAATCCGATCCCAAGCTGCTTAGCTGCCGCTAGTCTTCTGCGACCATAGACGATTTGAAACTCGCCATCCTTGCCTTGTACTGGCCGAACCAATCCAGGCACAATTTGACCGCGCTCCCGCATGGATTCTGTGATTTCAGCAATGGCGGAAATCTCGTAGGCGTCATCAYATCGATCGGTGATAGATGACGGCCGTATTTTGTCGGGATCGAGTTCAATGATCTGTTCGCCTGACTTCAATAACTTGTCGGCGATATCGCTACGCTCTTGCATTTGGCGAACACCAGCCGCTACCTTCATCAGGTGTGGGGATGACGTGCGACGGCTGAGGCCCTCCTCCGAATTCTCCTCCCCAAGTTGCCCCAAAACAGCAGCAAACATGCCCTTAGAATCTTTGCGGCTCACTGTTCACGCCTCCATGCCATTGTGATGAGGCTTTCTATTTCCGCGTTCGCGGCATTGATCGATTCGATTGCACGATCATAAGTTTTAGGTGCCGAGAACCTCGATCGTTGCACTTCGTAGAGGCTCTGCTTCCAAGTGAGAGCGTCGGCAACCGCAGTTGATTTGGAGACTGAATTCAGAAGTAGATCCTCGCCAAAAACTTGACGCATTAGAGCCTGCATGTTGGCTTGCGGGTGGTCGTTCGCCTCAAATTTGGTGATGAGGAATTTGGCGAAATCCCAACGCGCACCTGCACCAGCCTCATCCAGGATTTGCATATAAGACGCGGCCAGCTCCAAAAACTTGCCTGTGGAATCGACATCGAGCATGTGAGCCGGAACTGGGATGAGGACCCCGGTAGCGGCCGTGAGCGAGGAAAGCGTCAGGAAATTGAGTGACGGCGCGCAGTCGAGAAGAACGATGTCGTAGCGATCAACGATCTGTTCTAGAGCCTGTGACACTCGAAGTAGGAAACTCGTTCCACCGCTCTTGCGCATCTCAAGGGTAACGGCGGTTTCGAATTCTGTCAGCTCAAGACCGGCGCAGATGACGTCGAATCCGATGATATGTGTCTGATGCACAATTTTTTCTGTTGGCACCGGATCGTCAAACCGGATCGCCGAGTAAAGGGTGTCACCTTCTCGGTAGTCAAATCCGGGTAATGCTCCTTGCAGACTGGTTAACGACGCCTGGGGATCCATGTCGACTGCGAGAACGCGATACCCACGAAGTGCCAGCCAGTGACCCAAGTGAATAGTGGTCGCTGTCTTGGACGATCCGCCTTTGAAGTTGGTGATCGCGATGATCTGGCAGTCTTCGCCATCAACGCGACGAGGATTGATCCACTTCTTTCGCGCCTTTTCCGCCAGATGCATCCGAAGCTCAAGCACCTGCCCCACGGAATATAGGCGCTTTCCGGTGGTTGTTGTTGCTGGCTCGGGTCCCTGCCCTTTTAAGGAAACCTGTCGTATGTAAGCTTCGGTCACTCCCAGCAATGCCGCCACTTCGGTCGAAGTGAATTTGCGCATCGTACGAACCGCGTCAGGAGGATACTGAGCCAGCGAAAGATTGTTGAGTGCCTTCTCGAGTTTCGTCGAAAAGGTATTCATGAATTGAAGGCTACTTAGATGCCGCGTCACCCAGATTCTCCTCTTGCACCCAGCCACAATGATAGCGACTGTGGTTAACAAGCCGTTAACGCCACGCCAACTACGCCAACTTTTCGAATTACGCGGTTTTTCCGTTACTGGGCTTATGCCCGATTCGGAGTATTCGGGCAAATGGACACAAGGCAGTTCCCAGCTGGGAACTTTTTGTGATCGCTGGCTTCCTGTACCTCAAAGTTGCAGCCGACGTCGGTGTTCCGGTTGGCCTCTAGCTTCCCGCATACGGCGGCGAGCGACCTACAACAGCGCGGGCAGCTTTCGGCGCCTTGAGAGACCCCCACATTGGCGCGGCGGCGAAATTCCCGTTGTGACGGCAGGCGCGGAGCTCGCGCAGTCGTTCGCGTCAGTGACGATCGGTTATGTTTGTGATGCGGCCATGCCACGCCGCTTCCGATGTCGCTTCGTGATCGCCCCGCCAGGCTGGCCAGTTAGACGCCCCACGGCCCCCTTCCTGCAACGAGGCATTCTTTCCGGGCCGAGTGGTTCCCGCGAATGGCAATTCAACGGCTAGGATTTGTCGCCAGCCGTCACGCGCGATCTGACAGCAATCGACACCGTTTGGCACGTGGGCGTCCTGTCCACGCGCACCCTCCTCCGGTGCGTCGACGATGAGGCAAGCAAGAGGCTGCTGCAGTCGCCAGGCAACTTCCCTCTGGGTCTAGTCCAAGAGTTGGCGAAGGATCCTGAGGACATATCGAGAACCAAAC
>NZ_JBFUFB010000074.1:0-2498 GCF_056403655.1 Mesorhizobium sp. P2_F8 | reverse complement strand
TGTTGATTTCCACCGAGAACTGACCCGGCATTTCCACCGAGAAGTGACCCGCCTCTCATGTATGTTTCGGTTCGGTGTTGACGGTCAAGGTTCTGGCTTTCTCCTTCGCTTTTTTAGGCTCGTGTGCGGAGCTGTTTTTGAACCGGAAGCTGTCGTTCCCGGTTTCCAGGATGTGGCAATGGTGGGTCAGTCGGTCGAGAAGCGCGGTCGTCATCTTGGCATCGCCGAAGACACTGGCCCACTCACTGAAGCTGAGGTTTGTGGTGATGATGACGCTTGTGCGTTCGTAGAGTTTGCTCAGCAGATGGAAGAGCAATGCTCCACCTGATGCGCTGAATGGCAGATAGCCAAGCTCGTCCAGGATTACGAGATCGGAATGCACGAGGCGATTGGCGATCTGGCCGGATCTTCCCTGTGCCTTCTCCTGTTCCAGCGCATTGACCAGCTCGACCGTCGAGAAGAAGCGAACCCGTTTGTGATGATGCTCGATGGCCTGCACGCCGAGAGCGGTTGCGATATGGGTTTTGCCGGTTCCGGGGCCGCCGACGAGCACGATATTGTTGGCTTCATCGACGAACTCGCAACGATGAAGTTGCCGCACGAGTGCCTCGTTTATCTCACCGCTGGCGAAGTCAAAGCCGTTGAGATCGCGATAGGCTGGAAAGCGTGCCGTCTTGAGCTGATAGGCTGTCGATCTGACCTCTCGTTCCGCCGTCTCGGCCTTCAGCAGTTGCGACAGGATCGGAATGGCGGCTTCAAACGCCGGCGCTCCCTGTTCGGTGAGTTCGCCTACAGCTTGCGCCATGCCGTGCATCTTCAGGCTCCTGAGCATGATGACGATTGCGCCGCTGGCAGGATTATGACGCATGACGCACCTCCAAGGCCTTTCTCAAAGCGTCGTAGCGTTCGACATTGGCCTTCGGCTCGTTTGTAAGCGTCAAAGCCTGAGGAGCGTCGATGGTAGGGGGCGTAAGGGATTTGCCGTCGACGAGGCGATGGAGCAGATTCAACACATGGGTCTTGGTAGGAACACCGCCCTGCAACGCCATCTCCACGGCGCACAGCACGGCCTGCTCGTCGTGCTGAAGCACAAGTGCCAGAATGTCGACCATCTCGCGATCGCCGCCAGCCTTCTTGAGCAAATGCTGCTGCAAGGATCTGAATGCATCGGGAAGTTCGGCAAAGGGTGCTCCGTTGCGAAGGGCGCCTGGTTTGCGCTGTACGACAGCCAGATAGTGCCGCCAGTCATAGACCGTCTGCCCTGGCCGATCATGCGATCGATCGATGATGCGGCGATGCTCGCAGATGATCAAACCTTCAGCGGCAACCACGATACGATCTGGATAGACCCGTAGGCTCACGGGCCGGTTGGCAAAGGACGCCGGCACGCTGTAGCGATTACGCTCCAAATGGATAAGGCAGGTCGGGGAGACCCGTTTGGTGTATTCGACAAACCCGTCGAAGAAACGGGACGCTGGCATGAGAGCCCGGGCTTCCTCAGCCCAGATATCGGCAATGGTGCCGCGCATTTTTCCATGCGAGGTCTTGTGCCAAAACTCCTTGCATCGAAGCTCCAGCCAGTCGTTCAGGGCTTCCAGTGATGGAAAGCGTGGAATGGGCTGCCAGAGCCGGTGACGCGCATCCTGCACGTTCTTCTCGACCTGTCCCTTCTCCCAGCCGGACGCGGGATTGCAGAACTCAGGCTCGAAGAGATAGTGGCTGGCCATTGCCATGAAGCGGACATTGACGTCGCGCTCCTTGCCGGGGCCGACCTTATCGATCGCTGTCCGCATATTGTCGTAGATGCCGCGCCGAGGAACGCCGCCAAAGACACGGAAAGCGTGATTGTGCGCGTCAAACAGCATCTCATGCGTCTGCAGCAGATAGGCCCGAACGACGAAGGCGCGGCTGTAGCTTAACTTTGTATGGGCCACCTGCAGTTTGGTGCGCTCATTGCCGATGATTGCCCAGTCCTCCGACCAATCGAACTGGAACGCTTCACCCGGATCGAACGCAAGCGGCACGAATGTCCCGCGCCCTGTCGTCTGTAATTCTCTTTGCAGATCCGCCTTCCACTCCCGAGCGAAAGCAGCAACACGACCGTAAGAACCCTCATAGCCGAGGCTAAGCAGATCGGCATGAAGCTGCTTCATCGTGCGTTTCTGTTTGCGGTTCCTTTTGGCTTCCGTCGTCAGCCAGGCCGACAAACGGTCGGCAAAAGGGTCAAGCTTGCTCGGGCGCTCGGGAACCTTGAACTTTGGCTCAACACCGTCAGAACGCAGATATCTGCGAATAGTATTCCGCGACAGGCCGGTCCTGCGGCTGATCTCACGGATCGATAAATGCTCTCGAAAATGCCAGCGTCGGATCACGCTCAATAATGCCATGTCGATCACTCCGTAGCCCCCGCTGCAACACGCAGGGCAAGGTTCAAACATGGGTCAATTCTCGATGGAAATATCCTTCAATGCCGGGTCACTTCTCAGTGGCAATCAACA
>NZ_JBFUFB010000073.1:0-2531 GCF_056403655.1 Mesorhizobium sp. P2_F8 | reverse complement strand
CGTCAGGCTCATAACCTGAAGGTCACAGGTTCAAATCCTGTCCCCGCAACCAAATTAAAACAGCCCGGCCAAGCCCGGGCTGTTTTTGTATCTGGCCGACCGTGGCCGTGGATTCGAACCCCTCAGGGCCCCGCAAGGAACCAAGCCGACGCAGCAGGACAAATAAGACAAAGCCTGTTCCAGCAACCAAACGCCCGCCTGGCCAAAAGCCGGCGGGCGTTGCGCTTTGGGAGCGCCTTGCCGTCGATTCTCCCATCAATGTAAGTTGTCTCTGACGTTTCCATGCGACGGAAATTGCCCAGCTGTTGCAGCGTCGTGCAACAGATCGCCCTATTGGCGTCACGCCACGGTGCGGCCGCGCGATCGGCTTTTCTCGGCCGCCGCGAGCAAGTCGACGAAGGCGCGCACCTTGGCGGGCCGGAACCGGGCCGGCGGAAAGACGGCATGGATGCCGCCGGTGGGCAAGCTCCAGTCGGAAAACACCGGCACCAGCCGTCCCCCGGAAATGTCGTCGCTGACGCTGTAGTCGGGAAATACGCCCAGTCCGATGCCGGCGAGCACGCAGGCATGGGCGGCGGGGCTCTTGTCGCACATGATGATCGGATTGAGTTCGGTCAGCACGGTTTCACCATCCCTGGAAAACAACCATTGGCCGATGCCGCGCAGCTGGGCGTTGCCGACCCAGGCCAGCGATCTTGCCTGGCGCGGGCTGACGTCGGGCGGCAGGCTTGCCGCGAAAGCGGGGCTCGCCACCACGGTCTGCCGTATCGTGCCCAGGCGGCGCGCCTGGTTGGAGGAATCGGCAAGCCAGCCGACGCGGATGCCGAGATCGATCTGCTCGTCCACCAGATTGCTCACCGCGTCGTCGAAGATCGCCTCGACGCGCATATGCGGATAGGCCTTCAGATAGGCGGCCATGACCGGGGCCACCACCTTGGTGCCATAGTCGAGCGGCGCGGTTAGCCTCAGCGTCCCGCTCGGCTCGACCGCTCCGTGCGAGATTTCGCCATAGGCCGCCTCTGCCTCCCGCAGGATGATCATCGCGCGATCATAGAAGAGGCGACCTTCTTCGGTTGGCGTGACGCGCCGTGTGGTGCGCTGAAGCAGCGTTGCGCCCAGTTCCTCCTCGAGCTTGCCGATCTGGTGACTGACGACGGCCTTGGCGACACCAAGCCGGTCAGCCGCTGCGGTGAACGAGCCGGTTTCCATCACCGTGGTGAAGTAGGCGAGCCGATTGAGGTTCAGAAGTTCGGCCAAAGCGACAGCCTTTTTGTCTGATCAGATCAGACAGTTTGTATTATTGACCGCCGTTTATCGCAAGGCCGCCGCCTGTCATGGATGCGCCAACACATTCGACCGGTCGGGTGGCCGGTCTTTCCGCACCAAGGATGGCAGCGATCGTGAGCAATTCAGAAGTGACCTACCTCTTCGATCCGCTCTGCGGCTGGTGCTATGGCGCCACCCCGATGTTGGACAGGCTGTCGGCCGGCGGCGTGTGCGTCGAGCTGCTGCCGACCGGCTTGTTCTCGGGTGCCGGCGTGCGTCCCATGGATGAAGGTTTTGCCGCCCACGCCTGGGCGAACGATCAGCGCATCGAGCGGCTCACCGGACAGAAGTTCACGCAGGCCTATCAACACAACGTCCTCAATGTCCGGGGCACCTTGCTGGACTCCCACGCCGCCACACTCGGCATCAGTGCTGCCGGCCTGGTAGATCCCGGCCGTAGACTTTTCGCGCTGAAGACGATCCAGCGAGCGCGCTATGTCGACGGCCGCGATATCGTGACGATCGACGGCGTTGCCCAGGTGCTCGCCACCGCGGGCATGAGGGACGCTAGCGACCTGCTGAAGGCGCCGACGGAAGAGCTGATGACGGCCCACCGCGAGTTGGTCGGCCGTGGCCGCGCGCTGTTCCTGCGCCTGCATGCCGATGGCGTGCCCGCTCTGGCGGTCATGCGCAACGACGCGCCCCGGCTCATCGGTTCGAATGCATTGTTCGGCAGCTTCGACAATCTCGTCGCCCACATCGCGGCGTGATCCATCCATCAGCAATCTCCAACAAGGAAACGGAAAAGACATGGCAAAAGTCGCTCTCATCGGCGCATCAGGCGCTGTCGGTTCGCGCCTTCTCAGGGAACTCTCCGATCGCGGCCACACCGTCACTGGCATCGCCCGTAACCCGGAAAGGATCGCGGCGCTGCCGGGTGTGACAGCCAGGAAGGGCGATGTCTTCGACAAGGAAGGTCTCGCCAACCTGATCCGCGGCCATGATGTGGTGATCAGCGCCGTGCATTTTCTGGACAGTGATGCCGACGCGCTGATCGCTGCCGTGCGCGCCTCCGGCGTGAAGCGCTATCTCATTGTCGGCGGTGCCGGCAGTCTCGAAGTCGCGCCTGGCAAGCGTCTGGTCGATACGCCGGAATTCCCAGCGATCTACAAGGCTGAAGCGCAGAAGGGCGCCGACTTCCTGGACAGGCTGAAGACCGTCGGTGACCTCGACTGGACGTTCCTGTCGCCGACGTTCCTGTCGCC
>NZ_JBFUFB010000072.1:0-2668 GCF_056403655.1 Mesorhizobium sp. P2_F8 | reverse complement strand
CAGTGGCACCGGTAGAGCCCGTCGCTCCAGTATCGCCCGTCGCTCCGGTCGAACCCGTAGAGCCCGTCGCGCCGGTATCACCAGTTGCGCCGGTGGAACCCGTAGCACCTRTGGCTCCGGTTGCACCGGTCGAGCCAGTAGCTCCGGTATCGCCGGTCGCGCCTGTGGCGCCGGTTGCTCCAGTCGAACCTGTGGCTCCAGTATCGCCAGTGGCGCCTGTCGAGCCGGTTGCYCCAGTCGAACCWGTGGCWCCGGTATCGCCAGTGGCGCCAGTCGAGCCAGTTGCTCCCGTCGAGCCGGTATCGCCAGTGGAGCCCGTATCGCCGGTCGCACCTGTGGCTCCGGTTGCCCCAGTCGAACCAGTGGCACCGGTAGAGCCCGTCGCTCCAGTATCGCCCGTCGCTCCGGTCGAACCCGTAGAGCCCGTCGCGCCGGTATCACCAGTTGCGCCGGTGGAACCCGTAGCACCTGTGGCTCCGGTTGCACCGGTCGAGCCAGTAGCTCCGGTATCGCCGGTCGCGCCTGTGGCGCCGGTTGCTCCAGTCGAACCCGTGGCACCGGTAGAGCCGGTTGCACCGGTCGAGCCAGTCGAGCCGGTGGCTCCGGTCGAGCCGGTATCGCCAGTCGCACCAGTCGCACCCGTCGAGCCGGTTGCGCCGGTCGAACCAGTCGAGCCAGTCGCACCAGTCGAGCCGGTGGCTCCGGTCGAGCCGGTATCACCAGTCGCACCAGTCGAGCCAGTGGCACCCGTCGAGCCAGTCGAACCCGTTGCACCAGTGTCGCCAGTCGCACCTGTCGAGCCAGTTGCGCCGGTCGAGCCGGTATCACCAGTCGAACCAGTCGAGCCAGTCGCACCAGTCGAGCCAGTTGCACCCGTCGAGCCAGTTGCGCCGGTCGAACCAGTCGAGCCAGTCGCACCAGTCGAGCCGGTGGCTCCGGTCGAGCCGGTATCGCCAGTTGCACCCGTCGAGCCAGTGGCGCCAGTCGAGCCGGTGGCTCCGGTCGAGCCCGTCGCTCCAGTATCGCCCGTCGCTCCGGTCGAACCCGTAGAGCCCGTCGCGCCGGTATCACCAGTTGCGCCGGTGGAACCCGTAGCACCTGTGGCTCCGGTTGCTCCAGTCGAACCTGTGGCTCCCGTATCGCCAGTTGCCCCAGTCGAGCCGGTGGCGCCCGTATCGCCGGTCGCGCCTGTGGCTCCGGTTGAACCGGTCGAGCCAGTAGCTCCGGTATCGCCGGTTGCGCCGGTCGAACCTGTTGAGCCCGTCGCTCCGGTATCGCCGGTTGCACCCGTGGCGCCTGTATCCCCGGTTGCGCCAGTCGAACCCGTGGCGCCCGTATCACCAGTCGCACCTGTGGCTCCGGTTGCTCCAGTCGAACCTGTTGCACCGGTAGAGCCCGTCGCTCCAGTATCGCCGGTTGCGCCGGTTGAACCAGTGGCGCCAGTATCGCCGGTCGCGCCGGTGGTACCAGTCGAACCCGTTGCGCCGGTATCGCCGGTCGCACCTGTGGCTCCGGTTGCTCCAGTCGAACCTGTGGCTCCCGTATCGCCAGTGGCGCCTGTCGAACCCGTGGCGCCGGTATCGCCGGTCGCACCTGTGGCTCCGGTTGCTCCAGTCGAACCTGTGGCTCCCGTATCGCCAGTGGCGCCTGTCGAACCCGTGGCGCCGGTATCGCCGGTCGCACCTGTGGCTCCGGTCGAGCCGGTGGCGCCCGTATCGCCGGTCGAACCTGTGGCTCCGGTTGAACCGGTCGAGCCAGTAGCTCCGGTATCGCCAGTTGCGCCAGTCGAACCCGTGGCACCGGTATCGCCGGTTGCGCCGGTCGAACCTGTTGAGCCCGTCGCTCCGGTATCGCCGGTTGCGCCTGTGGCTCCGGTTGCACCCGTGGCGCCTGTATCCCCGGTTGCGCCAGTCGAACCCGTGGCGCCCGTATCACCAGTGGCGCCAGTCGAACCCGTGGCGCCCGTATCGCCGGTCGCACCTGTGGCTCCGGTTGCTCCCGTCGAACCCGTAGCTCCCGTATCGCCGGTTGCGCCGGTCGAACCCGTGGCGCCGGTATCGCCGGTCGCACCTGTGGCTCCGGTTGCTCCAGTCGAACCTGTAGCTCCCGTATCGCCAGTGGCGCCTGTCGAACCCGTGGCGCCGGTATCGCCGGTCGCACCTGTGGCTCCGGTTGCTCCAGTCGAACCCGTGGCGCCCGTATCACCAGTCGCACCTGTGGCTCCGGTTGCTCCAGTCGAACCTGTGGCTCCCGTATCGCCAGTTGCGCCTGTCGAACCCGTGGCACCGGTATCGCCGGTCGCGCCTGTGGCTCCGGTCGAACCTGTGGCTCCCGTGTCGCCGGTCGCGCCGGTCGACCCCGTGGCGCCAGTATCGCCGGTCGCACCTGTGGCTCCGGTTGCTCCAGTCGAACCAGTAGCTCCCGTATCCCCTGTGGCGCCGGTTGAACCCGTGGCGCCTGTATCGCCGGTCGCGCCTGTGGCTCCGGTTGCTCCAGTCGAACCTGTGGCTCCCGTATCGCCAGTTGCGCCTGTCGAACCCGTGGCACCGGTATCGCCGGTCGCGCCTGTGGCTCCGGTCGAACCTGTGGCTCCCGTGTCGCCGGTCGCGCCGGTCGACCCCGTGGCGCCAGTATCGCCGGTCGCACCTGTGGCTCCGGTTGCTCCAGT
>NZ_JBFUFB010000071.1:0-2809 GCF_056403655.1 Mesorhizobium sp. P2_F8 | reverse complement strand
CATTGGGCGGGCGGCATGTGCAGCATTTCTGGCGGTTGCTGAAACATCTGGGTATTCCGCACGCAACCCTCCTGGATCTCGATCTGGGTCGTAATGGTGGTGGCTTTGGCCGGGTGAAGACGGCAATCGAGAAGCTCATCGAATTCGGTGTGCCAAAAGCCACACTCCTGAAGATCGACAAAGGCATCTTGTCAGACACCGACTTCGCGGCGATGCACACATGGCAGGATGCGGAAGACCGCAAGAACCTCAGAGCTTGGGTCGATAGCCTTAAGCCGCATGACGTCTATTTCTCGGCACCGCTCGACCTTGATCTGGCCATGTTGGAAGCCTTCCCCGACGCGTATAAGGCGATCGTTCCGAAAAGCGGCGGTCCGAAGATGGCCGCCGATAAGGCGGCGGAAGTGGTTCTGGGGACGGCGGGGCCAGGGCTCACGCTCTACACTGGCCCATTCAAGGACTATCCGGCGCTTCTTCCGGCCTATCGCTATCACTTCCTTACCAACAGTAAGCCGGCGACGCACCTCGCGGCCCTGACCCACATCAAGAAAAAGGACCTGGCCGAGAAGATGCCTTCGGTTCTGGCCGAGGTCCTCAAGCACATCGCCAAGTCGCTGCGGCGGGACTAGCCATGGCGGTACTGTCGCGACGGGTTCGCTCGGATGATTGGAAGCCGGTGGGCGTGGAAGCGCTTGAAGCGAACGCATTGAAGGTCGTCCGCTCGGCAGACAATCGATCCGTCATTGCTGGCCCCGGCGCGGGCAAGACCGAGTTGCTAGCGCAACGCGCCGCCTTTCTATTCCAGACGGGCACCGCACCTGCGCCGAGGCGTATTCTCGCGATCAGCTTCAAGCGAGACGCTGCGACCAACCTCGCGGCGCGGGTCCGCCAGCGCTGCCATCGCAATCATGCCGGACGCTTCGATTCCATGACGTTCGATGCCTTTGCGAAGGGGTTAATCGACCGCTTTGGTCAGGCGCTGCCCGACCGCTGGCGGCCACGGCCTGACTACGAAATCATGTTTCCCAATGACCGGGATTATCGCGACTTTCTGTATCAGCAGGTCGGCACGCCACCGGCATCGGTCGGCACCTATGCCGACATTCAGACGATAGCGGTGAAGGCTTTTGAGCGCCGTCAATTGGTGGGGTCGCCGCTCCCGTTGGACGGCTGGTCAAATCCGACGCCGGCTCAATGGGCGGCAGATCGCTTCTGGCAAACGTCGCTTCACGGAGGCAAGAAGAGCGTCCTGTCGTTCCCGATGATCGGGCGGCTCGCTGAACTCCTGTTGCGCGTCAATCCGATGGCGCGCGACGCGCTTCGACTGACCTATTCCCACCTGCTTATGGACGAGTTCCAGGATACGACCCAGATCCAATATGATCTGGTTCGCACGATCTTCCTCGGCACCGACACGGTGATTACGGCCGTTGGCGACAACAAACAGCAGATCATGCGCTGGGCGATGGCAATGGACGATCCATTCACCGCTTTCGACGCCGACTTCGGCGCGAAGCGAACGCCACTCTACAACAACTATCGCTCGTCGCCCGAGCTGGTGCGTATCCAGCATGTTCTAGCCCAAGCTCTAGACGCCCGCGCCGTAGCGCCGGTATCGAAGACCGCGGGGACGATCGCTGGCGACAGTTGCGCGATCTGGGATTTCTCAACGCCAGAAATCGAGGCGCATCGCCTGGCTGCATTCGTCGCCGCCGAGATGAAGACCCACAAACTCGGACCGCGCGATTTCGTTCTACTTGTGCGTCAGAAGGCTGCTGACTACGCGGCTATCCTCGAATCAGCTTTCACGGATGCGGGTATTCCGCTGCGTAATGAGGCGGGCACCGCTGGCACGGTCATGCTGCAAGAACTGCTGGCGGAAGAAGCATCTGAACTGCTCATAGCCATTTTGCGCCTTGCCATGACCAAGCGCGCCGGTCGGTACTGGACGGACTGCCAGGAGGCGCTTGCCGCACTTCGTGGCGTCGCGCCTGATGAAGAGGCTGCGCAGGCTAAACTGGCTCGCGAACTGGACGCATATGCGATCAAACTCAGCGCGATCCATTCCAATCCGCCAAAATCGAAGACGCTGGCGCGATCTCTCATTGATGACGTTCTGGCGTTCATAGGTCGAGAACGGCTGATCGCTGTTAATCCAGCTTACGGACAAGGCGGTTGGCTCGACAAGGTGCTGGATTCAGCAGCGGAGCATCTGCTGGTGTCGTCTACGAATGATGTAGATTGGGCGTCCGCGCTGGACGCCTATGAGGGCATTCATGCGGTCCCGCTGATGACGATTCATAAGAGCAAGGGCTTAGAGTATCACACCGTCATCTTCGTGGCACTCGATGATGGTGCATGGTGGAGCTTTGCCGGCGACCAGATCGAAGCTACGGCCGGATTCTTCGTTGCGTTCACTCGCGCCAAGCAACGCGTTGTCTTTACGTATTGTAAGCGTCGTGGCGAGCGGACTAAGATTGCAACGCTTTACAATCTCTTGAGCAAGGCTGGGGTCAAGAGCACAAAAGTTGCGTAATTGTGTCATCCGTACCCGCGTCAGCGAGCCTGATGCGCTCCTCGGCGCCGGACAATAGTTTTGCTTAAAATCCGCCTATTAATCTTTTTCTTCCAACTGCGGCCGGTCCACCGGTACGCACATCGCTGGCGACTACACCGAAGGCATCTCGGGCGGAAGGTTGGTTCCCTACGAACTCGCCCATGAGATCAAGAATTACAGAATCCCCTGTGGGGATACCACCTACGAGCGACATCTCGCGTATATTGTCCCATCCCGTACACGCTGGGATGA
>NZ_JBFUFB010000070.1:0-2861 GCF_056403655.1 Mesorhizobium sp. P2_F8 | reverse complement strand
GCAGAACAGGTTCCGAGCGCGGCGCGCGCGCGCGAAACATTGCTCGATGCGATCGGGGAACTGCACAGGAGCACCTCAGCGGCGCAACCGCGTAGGCTTTCATGACCGCCCTGGCTGACATCTGGTCCGGCCCGACGGCGAGCCGCCGGTGCCGCGCCGAGCTCACCGCCGATGGCCGGTCCCCAGTTGGGCGTTCCGACGGCATTCATTCAGGCGTTGTCGGCCATCCAGGCCGCCAGCGGACCGCCTCTTGCGTGCGCGATCCTCCCTGATCGCGTAAGGCGAGGAGTCGGCGCTTGCGAGTGGGCCTAGGCCCTGTGAGGTTTGGCGCCTCGGCTTCGCAAGTCACCGAAGGCGGGGCGCTGGCGGGCGCCCCGCCGCCGACGGCATCGTGGGAGCTGCGCTTCCCGCTTCTGACAAGTCGACTGTGCCCTTATCGGGCTGAACTCGGTTACGCCGGACGAGGTGGCCGCGCTGGAAGGCGAGACCTTCGTCGACTTGCCGGCAAACATAACGTTGACCGCTTCAGTTGCGGTTGACGACGGGCAAGCCGGTAGGCAACCGAACAGGAAGGCACCCATGGCCGGCTATATCCCTCCCGTTGAGGACATGTCGTTCTTGCTCGGCGAAGTCTTCGACTTCGACGCACAAATGACCGCCCTTCCCGGCTGCGACGACATCAACACGGAACTGGCGACCCGCATCCTAGAAGAAGGCGGCAAGTTCTGCGCCGAGATCCTGGAGCCGCTCAACCGAGGCGGTGACGAAGAGGGATGCAAGCTGTCGAATGGAATGGTGACGACGCCTAAGGGCGTCGCCGACGCCTACAAGGCCTTTGTCGAGGCCGGCTGGGGCGGCCTTTCCGGCAGCCCGGAATTTGGCGGACAGGGTCTGCCGCGCGTGCTGCAGATACTGCTGGACGAGATGGTATCGTCGGCAAATCTCTCCTTTGGCCTGTTCCCGGGGCTTACGCGTGGCGCGGTGGAGGCGATTTCCCATCATGCTAGCGACGAGCTCAAGCAGAAATATCTGCCCAAGATGGTCACCGGCGAATGGACGGGCGCCATGGCGCTCACCGAATCCCGCGCGGGCACCGATCTCGGCCYGCTCACCACCCGCGCCGAGCCGGTAGGGGACGGCTCCTATTCCATCAGCGGTTCGAAGATCTTCATTTCATCGGGGGATCAGGATTTTGATGGCAACATCATCCATCTGGTGCTCGCCCGCCTGCCCGACATGCCAAAAGGCGTGAAAGGCATCAGCCTGTTCCTATCGCCCAAGTTCCTCGTCGACGCGGACGGCAGGCTGGGCGAACGCAACCGCATGTCGGTCGGATCGCTAGAGCATAAGATGGGGATCCACGCGCAGCCGACCTGCGTGATGAATTATGACGGCGCGATCGGCTGGCTGGTCGGCGAGCGCGGCCGCGGCCTCAACGCCATGTTCACGATGATGAACGCCGAGCGGCTGTTCGTCGGCATGCAGGGCCTTGGCGTCGGCGAGGCCGCCAACCAGAAGGCCGTTGCCTATGCTCGCGAGCGCCTGCAGGGTCGTTCCGCCGACGGTGAGCGCGGCCCTGTTGCGATCATCGAGCATGCCGACGTGCGCAAGATGCTCCTGGAGGGCCGCTCCATCACCGAGGCCGGGCGCGCGCTCGCCGTCTGGATCGCGCTGCAGATGGATATCGCCGCCAGCCATCCGGACGCCGAGACGCGCCGCAAGGCGGACGGCCTCGTGGCCCTGCTGACACCAGTGGTGAAGGCGGCTTTCACCGATTTCGGCTTCGAGATCGCGGTCCTGTCGCAGCAGGTGTTCGGCGGGCACGGCTATATCCGTGAATGGGGTATGGAACAGTACGTGCGAGACGCTCGCATCACTCAGCTTTATGAGGGCACCAATGGCGTGCAGGCCATGGATCTGGTGGGCCGCAAGCTGCCGATGGAAAACGGTGAACTGCCTCTGCGCTTCTTTGCGCTTGTGCGCGAGGAACTGTCGCAAATCAACGGACCAGCCTGGCTCGACACCGTGAAGTCCACCGTCGTCGATAGCCTTGCCCGGCTGGAGAAACTGACGGAAGACCTGTTGGCCAAGGGCGCCGATCCGGTGGAGGCAGGGGCGTGCGCTACCGACTACCTTCGCTTCTTCGCGCTGGTGGCGTTCGGCTGGCTGTGGGTGCGCATGGCACAGACGGCCGCGGCTTGCGCGACGACGCCGCACAAACAGCGCAAACTTGCCCTCGCCCGCTTCTTTGCGGCTCGCCTGTTGCCGCAGACCGTCGCACTCGAGGCGGCGATCCGCGCCGGCGCTTCAGACATCATGGCGCTCGACGCCGACCTGTTCTGATTGAACCATTGTCCGGGAGGAAAAGACCATGCTTGGCCTGATGATGAATACACCCCTGCTCGTATCCTCCATCCTGCGTCATGCGGCGACCTATCACTGCGACACGGAAATCGTTTCGAAAACGGTCGAGGGCCCGATCCATCGCTACACCTATGCCGATCTTTCGAAGCGTAGTCAGAAGCTTGCCAACGCGCTGGCAAAGCTCGGACTGTCGCGCGGAGATCGGGTCGGAACGCTGGCCTGTAACGGCTACCGGCATCTTGAGCTCTATTACGGCGTTTCCGGATCAGGGCTCGTGTGTCACACGATCAACCCGCGCCTCTTCCACGAGCAGATCGGCTACATAATCGAACATGCCGGTGACCGCCTGCTCTTCTGTGACCTCAATTTCCTTCCGATCCTCKAAGCGCTGGCCGACCTGCTGGTCGGCATGAAGGCGATTGTCGTCTTGACCGACGCGGCACATATGCCGAAATCGGCGGCGCTGCCGAACCTGGTTTGCTACGAAACCCTCATCG
>NZ_JBFUFB010000069.1:0-3420 GCF_056403655.1 Mesorhizobium sp. P2_F8 | reverse complement strand
GTGTGAAGCGCTGATCGCTAATCTGGATCGCGAAAGCAGGTCAGTGGCCCGGCGCCCTCCTTTTGACACTGAACAGACCAGAGGGGCGCCGAGCCCYTTACCGGCGACGCTTTGAGGGAAACGGCGCCGAGTAGTGAGTGTATCGCTCCCGCTAGAGTTGTTGGAATGCAGCCTTTTGGACGACGGCCCGGCGGCGAACGCTGGAGATTGCCTGAAACGGGCGCGCCGATAGGAAGGAGTCCGGCGACATGCGGGAACAGAGTTCAGCGGCCGGCTTCCTTTTTACCTGCATCCAGTTTCCTTGAAGACGGACGGATGACCATTGAAGGCTTCCTCCCTGAAGAGTGAGCGCACTGGTGGGGCGCAATCGGTGGACACGACCTGCTGGTCTTTACTTGGCCCATTGCGGAACGTGCAGCAGATCACGCAGGCGGATCGGCAATCTGGGCGAAGCGAGCAATTCGGCGCAGCTCGCCTCCCATCGCCCGAGATATTCGGCGATCGGTAGGCCGCTGCGGCCGGGCCAGCGGTTGAGTGCGCCCAGCGCCTCGACGCAGTCCGGCGCGCTGTCGTATTCGGCAAGGATGGTCACAGACATCGCCCGGGCGAACGGATTGAGGGCGGGCATTTCGATCTCGCCACGATGGTCGGCGAACCACGCCGCGGCGTCGCGCGTCAGCCCCTGGCTGTCGGCGAGCGCGGTATAGCCGC
Source organism: Mesorhizobium sp. P2_F8 (assembly GCF_056403655.1). Lineage (NCBI taxonomy): Bacteria > Pseudomonadati > Pseudomonadota > Alphaproteobacteria > Hyphomicrobiales > Phyllobacteriaceae > Mesorhizobium > Mesorhizobium sp. P2_F8. The sequence continues at coordinate 2,709 of NZ_JBFUFB010000069.1, read as the reverse complement.
GGGTGATGTTCTCGCGATATTTGACAATGGCATCGCCGAAGGCGTTGTCGCCGGCGAACGGCGGGTTCTCCTTCCAGTCCTTCGCCAGGCGCCCCAGGCCTCGCAGCGAGAATGCTTCAACCAGGGCTTCCTCGAGCCACTGGCAGGGAGTCGCCGGCTTGGCATCCGGTTGCCAACTGTTGGCCGTGACATGGCCGAGCTCGTGCCCGAACTGGTAGGCGAGCTTGGACCAGTCGCGCTCGCCGATGTCAATGATGATCCAGGCCATGCTGCTGCCATCCGGATGCAGCCAGACGGCAGGCGTGCCGGAAGTGTGCTCGTCGACACGCAGCCGCGTTGGCTGGCGGTCGGAGAGCAGGCGGACGCCGTCAAGGCATGCATGCCGCATCCGCTCGACAACCTGATCGGCCGCGCCCTCAAGCATGCGTCCCCAGTCGCCGGCAAGCTCGATCGGCGCGGTGAGGAGAGTCGACGGTGGACCGGTCGGGGGAGATCTAACGGCCATTGGCTTTCCTTTCTCGATCGCGCCAACATACGGAACCTAATATTCGTGCGCAGATTATGGACCAATGAGCACACGCGGAATAAACTTCCTGGATCAATGGTTTGCCAACAACGTCCACGAGACGACGAAGGCCGATGTCATTTCGGTCGACGAACTCACGCACAAGTTGATTGCTGACGCGGCGGTGGTAGGAATTCGTGGATCGAGATCGGCGAAGAGGTCGATAGCCTCTATCGAACGATCCTCGACGCGATTGTGCACAAAGATGCGGGTGTGCCCGAATAGACCTTGCCCGCCACCTACGGTTGGGTAGCGCTAGCATCAAGGCAGCGCGGCGAAGGATGATCTGCAAATCCGCTCGCGACATGTCCGCGATGCGGTCGGCGGCGCTCTCAAGCTCTTCGGTGATGGAAAGGCGCGTCACTTCGCCTTTCGCTTCATAGGCGCCTTCTTAGCTGGCGTGTCCGGCGCAGCCTTACGACCTAGACCACTTGCCTTTGCCAGGGCTGATCGTTTCGCAGCGTAATTCGGCGCGACCATTGGATAATCATGCGGCAAACCCCACTTGGCGCGATACTCATCTGGCGTCATGCCAAGCAAACCAACGTGGCGTTTCATAGACTTGAATTTGCGGCCGTCTTCCAAGCTGACGATGTGGTCGGGAAACACCGACTTCTTAGGGTTGACCGCTGGTGTTTGCGGCTCGGCTGGTCTTGCCACCGGCCCCATGAGATCGGACATTGACTTGTGAACCGACGCGATCAGGTCAGGCAGACTTGCTGCGGGGATGGGGTTGTTGCTGACAAATGCCGATACAATCTCGGCCGTCAGTTCTGCCAATTCAGCGGCGCGGTGGTCGGCTTCGTCGGTCATATGCTGGTGCCCTTCGTTCTMTAATCAATGTTTTATTATTAGAGCGCCCTCAAGTGCGCAACCTGCCGCCCCGCCGGACGAAAAAGCCGCACTGAGATCGGCGACAAGGCGCGGATCGAGGAGATCACGCCGAAGGTGAACAATCGCTAGGTTATGGTGGAAACCTCGAAGGCGCTGGTGTGGCCAACTTGTCCACTCCAGAGACCCCAGCTTTCGCAACGGCTACAGCCACCATCACCGGCCACCGAACGCCGCACGCCTACTCCCATCGCATTGGGATGTTCGTTACTTCTTCGGCGTCTGAGGTGGCACTAGTGTGACATAAGGTGTCCTCGGCTCCTTGCCGGGCTCCCGGTAATACGGTGCCGACTCGCCGGGTGGTCCGAGCGATTTGATGTAAAGATACACCGAACGCATATCGCTTTCGGTCATGGCTTGGACTTGGTACCAGCGCATCGGCGGCAATTGGACCTTGTTCTTGAGGTGATCGACCCAAGCGTCCTCATCAAAGCCCCTTGCCGAATCCCTGAGATTTACAGCGTAGGTCGTGCCCAGGGACCCCGCCAGCCAATGGAGGAGCCTTTGAGCGCCTTGGCCGGATCGATCTTCCCATCGGCTTCACGGTATCCTTCCGTGTGGCAGAAATGGCAGCCGCCGATGATCGAAATATACAAACCGCGTTCGACGGAAACCTCGTCTGCCGCCAGGAGGCTGGTTGGCACGATCGACAGAGCGACTGCCGCACAGAGTTCGATTGTTCGCATATTCGCTGCCTCCCTCACCTTTGGGTTTGGGAACTCAGAGACGCCTGGCCCTTGACCGAAGAGACGGGTAAGCCCCACCAAAAAGTCCCGTCTATAATGCGCTCCTAATATAGGCCGGTGGCAATTTCACTTCCGCAGCCTTCCACCAGCCCGACCTTATCGATTTCGACCGTCACCAGCGGCCCCAGGTCGATCGTCAACGTCTCGTCGTCGATCAGGGTGACCTTGCCAGCAAGCTCGAGCAAGTCCAAATCAGCGGTATCAAACACTCCGCTATAACGCTGCAATGGCATTTACCCGCCCTCAAACTTGCAACCACAACCAGGTGTTGGATCTGCCGAAGCTCAACGTGACTGTCTGGTTCGACGGCTCGGATTCTCGGGCTCGAGATGCCGCTATTTCGTCGTGACCGTGCCCTTCATTGCCTGTGGCGAGATGGCCAGTGTCGAAGGAGCCTTCGAGCGCGGTGGCGGTATGCGTCATCGAGTCGGCATTGGTGAAGGTGATGGTATCGCCAACGGCGATCGAGATTTTCGACGGGTTGAATTTCATGCCCTTGATCTGGAC
>NZ_JBFUFB010000068.1:0-3810 GCF_056403655.1 Mesorhizobium sp. P2_F8 | reverse complement strand
TTACTAGCCCACGACAGGCGCGGCGGTTTTCGACAAAAAGCGGCGCCATAAGCGCCGCTCTAATTCATGCTCTCCGGGATGATTCACCGCCCGAAATTGATGCACTATGCCCCGGCGGCCGCCGCGAGCTCAGGCCCGGTTGCGCCGGCCGCTCCGGGGCCGACCTGGCTGCGCACGGCGGCGGCCGCTCCGCAATCGCTTAAAGATACCGCGCGTGACGACCTGGCCGGTCGCCTGCAATGGAAGCAGGCTAACTACTTTGCTCGCCAAGGACTGGAAGCATTGAAAAATGCCGACAGAGAGATGGCATCGCTTTGCGCATGGGCGGCGACTGACTGCTATGTCGCTGCTCTTGAGATCCGCGTCAGGCCATCAGACATGCGCTGGGCTTTTGTTTTTTTGAGCTCGGCTTTTCGGATGCTCGCCGGGCGTTTGTTGCAAGCAATTCGGCCGCCTCGATCGCGTCTCGATTTTCCCCGATGGAGATCAACGACCCGCAAACGCCGGTGATCTCGTGCGTTGGCAGAACGCAGAATAGTGGGCCGGCAATGGCTGATAGGGGCCGCGCACGGCAAGGTAATCGCACGACGATCGGCGGCCAGTTCGCCTGGCGGGCTGATCGAGATGCAGGAGTCGCCTGCCTATCGCGCGCTCTCGCTGTCTCATCGCGTGCTCGCTCGGCTTGAGATTGAGATCGCGCGCCGTGGCGGCAATGACAACGGCAAGCCTGCCGACGACATTTGATGACTTTGAAGCCTACGGCGTCCACAGGCACGCCAATTGCGGCCAATGGTCGGTCTGCCTGCGCTCTGACGCGGTACCCCGGCCTCTTGCTCCTCAGGCGTATAGAAGATCGAAAAATGCTGGCCTAGAATCTCAGCGGCACTGTAGCCTTTGATGCGCTCCGCGCCGGTGTTCCAGTTCGTGATCTTCCCTTCTGGATCAAGCATGTAAATGGCGTAGTCCGTCACCCCTTGCACCAGCAACCGAAAGCGACGTTCGCTCTCCAAAGCCGCGAGCTGCATCTCACGATGGTGCGTGATATCGCGGGTGACTTTGGCGAAGCCGGCGGGTTTTCCATTCTCGAAAAAATGGGGTCGATCACCACCATTGCCCAGAAGTGCCTGCCATCTTTGCGCAGACGCCAGCCTTCGGCGTGAAATCTGCCCTCCTCTACCGCCTGCTTCAGCGCCGCTTGCGGCACTCCCGCGGCGCGATCCTCTTCCGTATAGAAACGCGAGAAATGTTCGCCGATAATCTCACCAGCGGTGTAGCCCTTGATTCGCTCTGCACCAGTGTTCCAACTCTGAATCCTGCCCTCGGTATCGAGCATGAATATTGCGTAATCGACGACACTTTGAACCAGCTGCTCGGCAGCGGTCTGGGAGAGCTGTGGGTTTCGGTGATTTTTGTCAGGCATCTGCGCTATTTAGTGCTTTGCACTCATAAAGCTACTGAGCACTTTGTCCCACGCGGCGCCAGCTCATTGTGCCTCTGACGTCTTTACCGCGTGATCTGGTATACGCTCGTGCAGGGAGACACGCCAACACGACGCGCGGTCGCGCTTGCTGGAACCAGTCCCGACGCTCCGCATTCTATTAGCTGGGTCTCAAGGAGTGTGTGATGAAAGCGGTTTTGGCACTGGTCAGTGGCTTCATCCTGACCCTTGCGGTCTTCGCCAGCGGGCTAGCTTTCGCTGCTTGGCTGATTGTCGCAAAGCCCGTGCATCAGGCGAAGCCCGCCGACAGTGTCTCGCAGCTTTGGACCAAGGACGCACAGCCCGTCGACAAGGCCGCGCAGGGCCTGGAGCGCGTGGCTGCCGCGCAGCCTGCGGCGCCCGACGTCGCCGCGACGGTGCAGGCGCCCGATCCGACCAATACGAGCGCGGTGGCGCCAGGCGCTGGCGAGCAGGAAGTCAGGCTGCCACCTGCCCATGTCCGCTGGTGCGCGGACCGTTACCGCTCCTACAATCCCGACGACAACAGCTACAGGTCCTATAGCGGCCAGCAGCGGCCCTGCCTGTCGCCCTATCTGGACATCATCGCCGCCGACCAGGGCGCGCAACAGCCCACCGAAGTTGGCTATGTCGAAGGCGCCGGTCCTCTGGTTGCAACAGAAGACCTTTCGGACGACCACGTCCAATCCTGCTTCAGCCGCTACCGATCCTACCGTCCCGAAGACAACAGCTACCAGCCCTATTCCGGCGGGCCGCGGCGCCAGTGCGAATAGGGCACGCTGCTTGCCAACTCACCGGCAAGGCGGTGCCCGATCGTGCTTGCAATCCTCAACGGTGCTCCTGGCTGGTTCAAATTCAGAAGGTTGCTTTTTTAAAGAGACGACATCAATCGGAATCAACTCCAGACTGCATTGTAAGTGGGCAAGAGAGTGCTCTTTAGACGCCGAAATCCTGATGGTCTCTTCGAGCGCTTACGCACTTATGTGTGGCCGCGCCGGTCGTTCTCACGCTCGCTTCAATATTTTTCGAAGCGCATTCTGCGCCTGAATGCCACTCCACACGCAGTAGCGGCGGGGGTAGCGGCTGGGGTTTTCGCGTCGTTCTTTCCGGTAGGATCCCATTTCGCCATTGCCGCCTTTGTATGCTGGCTGATCGCGGGAAACATGGTGGCGGGAGGTTTAGRAACATTTGTCTTTGGCAACCCGCTGACCTTCCCACTTGTTGTGGGAGCGTCCTGGGAGACAGGCAAGATCATGTTGAAAACCCCCTGCGAATTCACGGCCCGCCAGCCCATCTGAGTGAGATGTTGCAAACCCTTTCAATTTCGCAACTGTGGGAACCGGTGCTAAAGCCGATGTTGTTCGGCGCGGTGCCACTGGGGCTGATTTTTGGCCTGTTGTTCTACGGGATCACTCGCTATGGCATGACAGCCTTCCGCGAACAGAGACGTAAGCGACTGGCCGAAAAAGGAAGCCGCCTTGTTCAGTAAGACATCGCGTGTCAGCCCTCTGCCTGTTCGAAATCGCGGGAGGCGCGTCGGATCGCATGAGACTTTTTCGGCATCAATGGCGCCTTCTCAACAATGCCCTGCCTCCCGTACCAAATTATCGTAGCGCACCGTGGGGGTGGCGCCCAAGATTGCGGAGAGCGCAACAGGACGTTCGGAAATTGGTGCTCTGCTTCGCACTCTCGGTGCCAAGGAATGATTGGGTCGATCGTCATTGGTCCTCCATGGCGCGGGCTTGCTTCGTATTCCTAGCTAGATGTGAGCTTTCGGGAGGTTGTCCATTCGGACCGGACCGAGGAGACTGGAGTTACCAGGCTTCAGCACTCACCGGAGGGTCCGAATGAACATCCACAAGAATGCCCGTCTCACGCCGCTGCGTCGAGAGGAGATGGCGCTGTCGGTGATAGAAGGCGCTTTCTCCAAAGCCCATGCGGCGCGCGTCTACGGCGTGTCGGCCAAGATCGTGGCGCGCTGGGTCGAACGCTATAAGGCCGAAGGGCGGGCCGGCATGATCGACCGTTCCTCGCGGCCCGCCCATATGCCACAGGCCACCGCTGCGTTGATCGCCGAGCGCATCATGGCGCTGCGCCGGCAACGCTGGACCGGCAAGCATATCGCCCATGAGGTCGGCGTCTCGCCTGCCACCGTCAGCCGGGTACTCAAGCGTGCCGGACTGTCGCGGTTGAGGGATATCGAACCGGCCGAACCGGTCCGGCGCTACGAGCGCGAGCATCCCGGCGAGATGATCCACATTGACATCAAGAAGCTCGGCCGTTTTGAGCGCATCGGTCATCGCATCACCGGCAAACGTACCGGCAATGCCAGCTCGCGCGGCAGCAGTTGGGAG
>NZ_JBFUFB010000067.1:0-3922 GCF_056403655.1 Mesorhizobium sp. P2_F8 | reverse complement strand
GGATCACACGGCCCGATAGTATCAATATCCGTCGGGACACCGTGCGATGTAGACACGCCCATTGCGATCTCTGTAGCGGCACTGACCGGCTTCACTGGCATGCCCGATCACCGCGCCCGCAATGGCTCCAGCGGCACCGCCAACGATCGCGCCTTTCACGGGATCACCGGCTACGGCGGCACCAATTGCCGCTCCGCCCAGACCACCGACTGCAGCGCCCTGCTCGGTGCGCGAGCATGCTGCGAGCGGAATGATAAGGCTCAATATGAGCAATGTCTTTTTCATGAGTTGTCCTCCAGCGGCCCGACATTGAGCCCGGTGATAAATGCGCGATTTGTTTTTTCGATCCATCGATTTGCTAAATTAGCTTTTGATTGCGCGAGCCATCTTCAGCGAGGGCAGAAACGGAAGACCACGTACTGGCTCAAGCACGGGCTGCTCGGCGCATCTGTCCGGCGAGGAAAACCTTCGCATTTGGAAAAGGCGGCATGGGCATTGGAACATTAGACAGTTCCAAGTGTTCACTCGATGCGAGGGTTGCCACCAAATCCTCAAAGGCTGGGCAAGAGAGCTTGGTCTGCCAAATCATTTTGAGGAGATCGAACCGTGCATAGCATTATCTATCTCGTCGGGCTCGTCGTCGTCGTCCTTGCCGTTCTGAGCTTTTTCGGCCTCAGGAGGTAGCGCAAAGCCGACATGACCCAGACTGTTGAACCGCCAATATTGCCAGAGGGCAGCCCGGATCGGGAGATCAATTGTGAAGTCGCACTGGAGACCGCATTTGCTGCTTTGGTAACTGCCTCACAGGCGCAGGGTTGGACACCCCACGAAACGGCCGTGACCCTGTTGAAGATTGCCACACAACATGGCCAGCAGGTCCAGGCTCTCGTTGCTGCAATCAAGAGCGAGCCGAAATGAGTCAATGGGTTGGCAACGCGGTAGTGGATCAGTTTGAACTCGGAAGCGCTGGCTATTTCTAGCGGCTTCGACCGCCGTCAAAAGGTCGCCAATTTATGGATGTCTGCATCGCCCGAACACGGGACAACAATATCAAAACCGGCAAGAGCGGCTTGCTGCTCATCTCCGACAACTATGATGCCTTCGCCGCGCGTGTGTTGGCGGCAAGAAGCGCGGTTCGAACTCTCGATCTCATGTATTACCTCTGGCATGACGACCACACCGGCCGCTTGCTTCTGCAGGAAGTTTTCCGGGCCGCTCAGCGGGGCGTGCGCGTGCGAATGCTGCTTGATGACGTCAACCCGCGCAAAAGTGATTCTGCATATCTGGCGTTGAGCAGCCATCCAAACATCGAGCTGAAGCTGTTCAATCCGAGCGGCGTCAGAGCACGCGGCATTGTACGCAGCATGGAAGTTCTCCTGCGGCTTTTTGCATTGACGCGCAGGATGCACAACAAGGCGTGGATAGCCGACGACGACATCGCCATTGTCGGGGGGCGCAATGTCGGCGATGCCTACTTTGATGCAGCAGAAACAAATTTCCGCGACCTCGACGTTCTCCTCCTCGGCCCCGCCGTGCAGCAAACCGCCGAAATTTTCAAGGCTTTCTGGACGTGCCAGGACGCAAAACCAATTGGCGCGCTCGGTCCAGCCGCTGCGACCACGCAGGCCGAATTGTTTGGAGGAAGCGATGCTGAAACCGAGTCAAAACTTTTGAACGGGATCGGCGACCATGGGACCGTCGCTGAGTTCATCGCGGCCGGCAACGATGTGCACTGGGTGGAACGTGTTCGAGTGATTTCCGACCCTCCAGAGAAAGTGCGCGGCTGGAGACGTCGCAGTTGGCTGTTGAAGGAATTGCTTCCGATCATTCAGTCAGCGCGCAATTGCCTGGAAATTGTGTCTCCCTATTTCATTCCTGGCAAAAGGGGTTCCGCAATCTTGTCGGACCTCGTCAGCAACGGCGTTGAAGTTGCGGTTCTGACCAATTCATTGGCAGCCACTGATGTCGCAGCGGTCCACGGCGCCTATGCAAATTATCGCAAGCGATTGCTCAGGAACGGCGTCAAGATTTTTGAGCTTCAGCCCTTCAGCCGCCGGCAGGCGATCTCGGTATTTGGGTCCAAGGGCGCCAGCCTGCACACGAAGGCTTTCAGCGTCGATGACAAGACCGGTTTCGTCGGCTCCTTCAATTTTGATCCGCGGTCGGTGTCGTTGAACTCGGAAATGGGAGTGCTTTTTGAGGATGAGGAATTGGTCGCTGAACTGCGGCGCAGGTTCCAGGCAGAGATATCACCGGAAGCGAGTTATCGGCTCGAACTGAAAAACAACGCGCTCCACTGGCATGGATGCGACGAAGGCAGGTCCCAAAATTATTCTCACGAACCTGAAGCGGGGATTTTCCGCCGCATCCTGGCGATCCTGGTCCGCCATCTCCCGATCGAGTCACAGCTTTAGGCAGCAAAGCGACCATCGAGTGTCACCCTGCTACCGGTCACCTTGCCCACGGTGCTCGAGGCATGTGCAGCGCAAGGTCGAGCCTAAGCGCGTAGATCCCTGCGTTAACGCGCCTTCGTGCCGAGGGCAGCAGCCGGGTTGCCTACACGGAGTGCACAACGATCGAACTAGACTAGAGCCCACAGCGCGGTCGGCGCGTCAGAGTCAAAGCTCGACTTTGGCGACGTTGTCTTTGTATTCGTCTTTGGGATCGAACCCGAGCAACATCTTGATCCCTGCCATTACGCTCGATCCATCCAGCCAAATCTCTGCCTCCCGCGGATCGAACCGCAGCAACGCTAGCCTCGGATCATCTTTCCCGCCCTCAAACCATGCGGCCACAAAGCGATTCCAAAGCCGATCGATCGTTGCACGGTCGTTGTCGAGCCAAAGATTCCCCTGCACTGTGGCGAACAGATCGTGGCCTTTGGACGTGAAGGTCGCAGTCGCTTTGCTGCCATCCGTCAGACCCTGAACGATTTCGGTGTCTCTCGCCGTAAAGAACCAGACTGGACCATTTCCGTCAGTCTCCATTTGTGCAGTCATCGGACGAGGAATGACCTTCGAGTTATCGAGTCCGATCATCATCGTCATATCGGACTTCAAGGATGCCCAGAACCTGGATTTGAGTTCGGCGGCGGCTGGCATAGGCGTTTCCTTTCGAATTGGCGAAAGGGGACAAACGACTGTTGGGCATGTCGGTTCCGACGGGGCCGGCGATTGGTCCGGTGGTTCGTGTGCTTTGAGCACCACGTCTAAGCGGCCGTCAGTACAGACGAAGGTGGTTCGCCGCGTTCGCTAGGGCAGCCTTTCTGCAGTTTTCGCTTGCGAGAAAATGCTATGGTAGCTTATCAATTGGCTATGCCTTGGCGATGCCTACTGTCCTCTTAATGAGCGTCCATCGGCGCAATTGGGATGGCCGAAAATAGAAGATCCTTGGCCGCCACAGGGTGCGTAAGTTCGAATGCGGGAGATTGCGAATTGAGCCAGTCAGCGCCGAGACGCTTGGTGATCGGAATAAGTGGCGCTTCGGGAGTCGTGTACGGTGTACGACTGCTTGAGCTCGGACGAGAACTCGAGTTGGAGACGCATCTGGTCATGACGAAGTCAGCCAAGATTGCAACCGCTCATGAATCTTCAACGAAGGTCAAGGACATAGAGGCACTGGCCAGCGTCGTTCACTCGGCTGACGACATAGCGGCTTCCATTTCGAGCGGATCCTGTTGATTGCCACTGAGAAGTGACCCGGCATTGAAGGATATTTCCATCGAGAATTGACCCATGTTTGAACCTTGCCCTGCGTGTTGCAGCGGGGGCTACGGAGTGATCGACATGGCATTATTGAGCGTGATCCGACGCTGGCATTTTCGAGAGCATTTATCGATCCGTGAGATCAGCCGCAGGACCGGCCTGTCGCGGAATACTATTCGCAGATATCTGCGTTCTGACGGTGTTGAGCCAAAGTTCAA
>NZ_JBFUFB010000066.1:0-4021 GCF_056403655.1 Mesorhizobium sp. P2_F8 | reverse complement strand
CACTTGATTTGACGCGCTGTGCACAACAGGAATCGCATGACAAAGAGAGCTTACGAAACCCTTCGCAGCGCCCGCTGGTATGCACCTGACGACGTGCGCTCTCAAAGCGTCAGATCGCGGACGAAACAGATGGGCTACGGAGCGGAGGACTATGCCGGCAAACCCATCGTCGCGATCATTACGACCTGGAGTGACCTCAACCCCTGCCATTCCCATTTCCCCCAGCGGGTTACCGACGTCAAGCGCGGTGTCTTTCAGGCGGGCGGCTTTCCCGTTGAACTGCCCGCCATGGCGCTTGGCGAAGTATTCATGAAGCCATCGACAATGCTCTATCGCAATCTGCTGGCGATGGAGGTCGAAGAGCAACTTCGTGCCAACCCGGTCGACGGCGTCGTGCTGATGGGTGGCTGTGACAAGACGGTGCCCGCCCTTCTGATGGCTGCCTTCAGTATGAACATCCCGGCGATCTTCGTTCCTGCCGGACCCATGCTGAGCGGTAACTGGCGAGGGCAGCGCCTCGGGAGCGGCAGCGACGTCTGGAAGTTCTGGGCGGAGCGCCGGGCAGGGCAGCTCGACCAGAAGGCCATGGAAGGCCTGGAGAACGGGATCGCCCGCTCGGCGGGAACCTGCATGACCATGGGGACGGCATCGACCATGGCGGCGATCACCGAAGCCCTCGGAATGGCGCTGCCGGGTGCGGCGTCGATTCCCGCGGTTGACGCGGATCATGCCCGAATGGCGGCGTCGGCAGGGCGCCGGGTCGTCGATCTGATCTGGGAAGACACCAAGCCCAGGGACATCCTGACGACCGGGAGCTTCGACAATGCCATCAAGGTGACGATGGCGATGGGCGGCTCGACCAACGCGGTGGTGCATCTTCTTGCCTTGGCAGGCCGGGCCGGCATCCCATTGTCATTGGAACGGTTCGACGACTTCTCTGCGTCGATACCCTTCATCGCCAACGTCAGGCCCTCCGGAAAGTATCTGATGGAGGACTTCCATTTTGCGGGAGGCGTGGGTGCTGTCCTGAAGGTCCTCTCGGATCATCTGGATTTGACCGCCGGATCAGTGACAGGAAAAACTCTTGGAGAAAACATCGGCGAGTTCGAGGTCTATCTTCCCGACGTCATTCACTCGCTGGACAATCCGGTAGAAAAGGCGGGTGGGCTCGTCGTGTTGAAAGGAAACCTAGCCCCCGACGGGGCGATCATCAAGCGAACGGCGATGGAAGGCCGCTTGTTGAAGCATCGAGGCACGGCCGTAATCTTCCGGGATTACAACGACATGGCCCGTCGGATCGACGATCCGGATTTGGATGTCGATGAGAACTCCGTGCTCGTCCTGCAAAATTGCGGACCCAATGGCGGTCCTGGCATGCCGGAGTGGGGGCAATTGCCGATACCCAAGAAGCTTCTCGCACGAGGTGTGCGCGATATGGTGCGGATATCGGACGCCCGCATGAGCGGCACGAGCTATGGCGCTTGCGTACTGCATGTCGCGCCGGAGTCTTTCGTCGGTGGTCCGTTGGGGCTGATCAAGGACGGCGACGTCATCGAACTGGATGTCGAGCGGCGCGTACTCAACGTCGAGCTTTCGGTCCAAGAGCTTGAGGCACGCAAGGCGAATTGGAAGCAACCCGAGAAACGCTATGAGCGCGGCTACGGACTGATGTTTTCACGGCACGTCACGCAAGCAAATCTCGGTTGCGATTTCGATTTCCTGGAGGGCACCAACTTCACGCCGGAGCCGGAAATTCACTAGCTTGGTGGCTGGGCATAATTGTGATCGTCACGCTCGAGTATGGGAAGGTGCAATGTCAAAAAAAAGACCGCGATCGTAACGGGTGCCGGCGCAGGAGTAGGCAAGGCGACCGCGGTCGCCTTGCTGGAAGCGGGATGGAGCGTTGTATTCTGCGGGCGCACGCGAACAACACTGGAAGCTGCGGCTTCGTCGAGCACACAGGGTGACGGCCGCGCGCTCGTTGTCCCATGCGACGTGACAAGCCCGGATGACGTGAAGGTTTTGTTTGAAACGACGCTGAAGTCATTTGGACGCGTCGATCTTCTCTTCAACAATGCAGGCAGCGGCTATCCCTCGACATTGATCGACGAGATACCGGTAGAGGCATGGAACCAGGTCGTAGCCGTAAACTTGACCGGGTCGTTTCTCTGCGCTCGGGAAGCGTTCGGCGTCATGCGTTCGCAAAGTCCTCAAGGCGGCCGGATAATCAACAATGGCTCGGTCTCAGCCCATGCGCCACGGCCCGGGTCCGTGCCATATACAGCCACGAAACATGCGATCAGCGGATTGACCAAGACGTTGGCCCTGGATGGGAGGCCGTTCTCCATCGCCTCGGCCAGATAGACATCGGAAATGCCGCGACAGACATGACGGCACGAATGGTTGCGGGCGTGCCGCAAGCAGACGGTTCGAAGCGTCCCGAATCACGAATGCACGGGTTGCCCGAGATCAGCTTCGAGTCGGGCGGATCCCTGGGAAAAATATGTTTCACAATCGATTGTGCAAGCGCGCGCTTGCCTGTATTTAGAATCTCACATCGGCCGGCAAGGTCGACGGAGTTGGCTGCTGCAGGCCTGGGAGAGCGAGATGGTGGCTGATGTGGCTGGAGGGCCAAAGGGGGGAATTGGGGGCCCATCGCGGCCGCAGGATCGCGAAGGTTCGATATCGTGTCGGTAGTCGTTCTGGATGTTGGAAAAACCAACCTGAAGGCGAGCCTCGTCGCGGACGATGGAGAGGTCATACGCTCTCTTGAAGCGGAGAACCGCTCAATAGAGGGGAATGGCTATCTCGTCCAGGATCTGGAGGCCGCCTGGCGTTTCATGTTCCAGTCCCTTTGCGGGCTGTCGGAGCTCAACAAGGTCTCCGACGTCATCGTCAGCACGCACGGTTCATCGGCGATGATCGTCAATCAGGACGGGTCGACGACGCCGCTTCCCGACTATGAATCGACCATGCCGGCCGAGCTGGACATACGTTACGCGGAAGTCGCCGACGGGCTCGATGAGCGTGGCGCCAACATAGGGCTTGGCGCGACAAATATTGCCAAGCAGCTGTTCTGGATACAGCTGAAGCACCCCGATCTTTTCGCGAAGGCGGCCACGCTGATGCCGGCGCCCCAATATTGGGCTTGGCGGCTCTCCGGCGTTGCGTCGATGGACATCACCAGCCTTACCGCCCAGTCTCACCTGTGGAATGCGCGAGAGAAAAGGCTCACGTCCCTGGTCGCCAGACAGGGATGGCAGCATCTCATGGCTCCGGTGAGGATGCCCTCGCATGTGCTTGGGCCGATATCGGGTCATCTGGTGGATCTGTGCGGACGGCTCGGTGGCGTGCATGTTCGTTGCGGCGTCCACGACAGCGCGGCAAACTTTCACCGCTACCAGGCAGCCGGCTTCACCGACGTGACATTGCTGTCTTGCGGAACTTGGCTGGTCGGGCTGAGCGACACGAAATCGAATTCGATCCCGCCTGGGATCGACGTGACCTTTCAGCAGTCGGCGCTTGATGTCCCGCTGACGAGCTGCCGGGCGATGGCAGGGCGCGAGTTTGAGATTTTGACCGGCGGCAGACGCGATATTGCCACCGTGGATTCCGTCAACAGGATCCTCGAATCGAACATTTTCGCACTGCCGAGCTTCGTGCCGCGCGGGGGACTGTTTCCCGACGCGGGCAACAGGGGAAGAGTTGTCGGCCCCATGCCGACTGATCCCCTCGATCGCACGGCTCTGGCGATCGTCTACTACGCTATGCTCGCGAATGTCTGCGCCGCTTATCTTGGGGATCAGCGGCGGCTCATCGTCGACGGAAACGTGACTGCGCAACCAATGCTCGGCGCCCTGCTCGCGTCGCTCGATCCAGAGCGGCGCGTCCTCATCGCATCGGCAAAGAACGGTACGGCGACGGGCGCAGCTCTGCTGGCGGGGATCGCCCATCCAAATCAGCTGCGGTTCGAAACCATCGACTGCGGCGGCCTGAATGTGACCGCGCTACGGGACTATCA
>NZ_JBFUFB010000065.1:0-4101 GCF_056403655.1 Mesorhizobium sp. P2_F8 | reverse complement strand
TGGGTGCTTTTCGATCTGTTGCGTCATGACCAGAAAACCAAGGGAATTCCCGTTCACGTGATCTCAGGTGCGGAAGATATCGAAAGTCTTGCCCGCAAGGGGGCGTCCAGCATTTCCACTAAGCCGGTGTCCTCGGATGAACTGATGAAGGTGTTCCAGGACATCCATTCCAAGAAACTTCGTATCCAGCGACGCGTGCTGGTCGCCGACCCCGATCCTGAGCGCCGGCTCTCGCTGGTCGAAGCGATCCGCGACGGCGTGACCTCGGTCACGGCGGTCGGTCGTTTCCCGGCAAATGCGGACGACATTAGCGTGGTCTCGTATGATGCTATCGTGCTTGGCTTTGGACGTTCTGCCAAGGACAATGCCCAAGCGCTGGACGAGGTCATTGGCCAATTCGGCGAAGGCTTGCCGCAGTTGTTGTTCTTTGCCCCTCATCCGGATGCGCTTGACCAGATACTGGCCTTGAAACCGGCTTTCGCGAACGCGCCCCGGGCCGAGAATTTTGCTCAGCTCTCGCTTCATATGTCGGCAACGCTGCCGGGAGAAGGTCGCGAAGAGGGCGGGACTGGAACCCAACAGAACGGCAAGTCCGATCTGGCGGGCGCGAAGGTTCTCATCGTCGACGACGATATCCGCAACATCTACTCCCTCACCAGCGTCCTGGAGACCTACGATATACAGGTTCTGCATGCTGAGCGGGGCCGCGACGGCATTGCGCTTCTGGAACAAACCCCCGATGTCGATGCAGCGTTGATCGACATCATGATGCCGGAGATGGACGGCTACGAGACGATGCGGCGCATTCGTGGCACAGCGGCGATCGCTCACATCCCGCTGATTTCTGTTACTGCCAAAGCGATGAAGGGCGATCGGCAAAAATGTTTGGACGCCGGTGCTTCCGATTATATCGCCAAGCCGGTCGATCTTGATCTGCTGCTGGCGTTGCTTCGCGTCTGGATTGGTCGTTCCCGATCACGTGTCGAGACCCAGGAAAAAATGCTCATGGCAGTGAACTGACGGCCGGTCCATGCATAGGCTTCCCGGAAACAGAGTAAGAAAACTTGAGGCGGTACAACTGGCCGAAGGGCCGGCAAAAGCGCGCATCCTTGCTGTGGACGACGATGAACGCAATCTGCTGGCGATCAGCGAAGTTCTCGCTACAACCGGGGACGTTGTCTGCGCCCAATCGGGCGAAGAGGCCCTGCGCTTTTTGTTGAAGGAGGACTTCGCCGTCATCCTGCTGGATGTGCTTATGCCGGGGATAGACGGCTATGAAACGGCCGCGCTTATCCGCCAGCGCGAGCAATCCAAGCGCACGCCAATCATCTTCCTCACCGCCATCAACAAAGAGGACGCCCATATGCTGCGCGGCTATGATGCCGGCGCAGTGGACTATGTGTTCAAGCCATTTGATCCGATCATTCTGCGTTCGAAAGTCGCGGTTTTCGTCGAGCTTCACGAAAAGACCCTGGAGATCCAGCGGAAGGCGGCGGTAGAACAAGGGCTTCTTGCCCAGGCGCTGCAGGCACAGAAAGAAAAGCTCCAGGCCGAGCGGGCTCTGCGCAGCGCGGAGGAGCGGCAGGATACTATCTTGAGTTCGCTGCCGGTCTGCTTCCATGCGCGGGCAGCCGAGCCACCCTTCGCGACGCGCTTTGTGACCAACGGTGTCGAGCGCCTGACCGGGTTTTCGGCCGAAGATCTGACCTCGGATCCGACCTTCGGCCTCAGCCGAGTCCACGCCGACGATCTACCAAGGTTGAAACAAGCACTGCGAGAGGCAAAAACCACCGGCTCCTACGCTTGCGAATTCCGCTGGCAGTGCGCCAATGGCGAGTATCGCATCTTTCTTGATCAAGGTGTGATGTCGAACGGCTCTGACAGTGGCGACCCCGAGATACTGGGCACGTTGCTCGATGTTACCGAGCGGCGCGGCCTCGAAAATCAGCTGCTGCAGTCACAGCGTCTTGACGCAATCGGCAAGCTTACGGGCGGCTTGGCTCATGATTTCAACAATCTGCTCGCCGCAATTCTCAGCGGATTGGGACTGCTCGAACGTCAAGGGACGTTGGATGATCAGGCACGACAGGTTCTCGACCTGATGCGGCGTTCTGCAAAACAAGGTGCTGACCTTGTCACGCGAATGCTCGCCTTCTCGCGGCGTCAGACCCTGAAGCCCGAAGCTGTGCGGCTTGCGGCGCTTGGCGACACCATGAACGGGTTGGTCGCTCCGGTCTTGGGAGGGCTGATCCGCTTCGAATGGCAGATCGATAATGCGGTTTGGCCGGCTCGTGCCGATGCCGGGCAGCTTGAACTTGCCTTGATGAATTTGGTTTTCAACGCCCGCGACGCTATGCCTTCGGGTGGAACAATTAGCGTCCAGGCGCAAAATCGGACAATTAAGACGGTATCCGACGATCTGGCGCCTGGCGACTATGTGGTTATCGCCGTCAAAGACACCGGTGCGGGCATCGCGCCGGATATTTTGGCCAAGGTGGTCGAACCATTCTTCACCACAAAGCCAGTCGGCAAAGGAACGGGGCTAGGGCTCAGCACGGTTTACGGTTTCATGAAGCAGTCCGGCGGCGCGCTGCGCATAGACAGTGTCGTTGGACGCGGAACTGCCATGGAACTGTGGTTGCCACGTTCGGTCGAGCAGCCGGTCAGCGATGTGGTTGAACCCTCGGCAGAGCAAATTCTGGTCTATGCGAGGAACGAAYGCCCGTCGATTCTTCTGATTGACGACAGCAGCGCACTCCGGCAGCTGACAGCTGAGTCGCTCCGGCAGCGGGGTTTCGCTGTGACCTGTGCAGCGGGCGGCGCCGAGGCGCTGGCGGCCATTGAACGGACGCCAAATGATTTCGACGTGATCGTTACAGACTTCGCTATGCCCCTGGTATCCGGAGTGGACGTCATTCGGTTTGCACGCAATCTGCGCTCGGACTGGCCAGCGGTAATCATAACCGGGTACGCTGACGCGAGCGCGATTGCCGATCGTCCGTTGGATGTCCCATTGCTAAGCAAGCCATTCCGGGAAAAAGATCTCATCGAGGGCATCTTTCACGCAATCGCCCATGCCAACTCCAAGGCGATTGAGACAGGGTAGGGCAGCCCAAGGGGGACCGCGGCTTAATTCAATCACGGCCCACTCTTGCGGGTTCCAGGCCAGTTCATATCAACAGGCGAAGACAGATCTACCGAGGCGGAACTTGTCCGTGAGAGGCTCGTTGTGACCGTGCAAGATGCCGCGCTCAGCCGCCTTGCAACGGGTTCAGCCGAGCGCGGCGTGCATCAACGTAACGCACAAGGAAACATACCATGATCCGCAAACTTTTGACCACCACCGCCGTGGTCACGCTGCTGTCATCAGCCCTGGTGGTATCGGGCGCCCATTCTGAAGATGCCACCAAGCCTGCCAACGCAACTCAGAATACTGCTCCAACAGCTACCGTTGCGGTCCCTGACGGAAGCCTCGTGAGCAAGATTATGGGCGCTGCGGTCTACAACAGTGCCGCAGACAATGCCGAGAAGATCGGTGACGTGAATGACATTGTTCTCGCCAAGGACGGTAAAGCCAAGTTCATCATCATTGGTGTCGGAGGCTTCCTGGGGATTGGCGAAAAGAACGTCGCTTATGACTTCAGCAAGGCTGAATGGGTAGAGAAGAACGGCAGCCGGTGGTTGGTCGCCAAGACGACAAAGGAAGATCTCCAAGCCCAGGCCAACTTCGACACCAAGGCCTATGACACAGTCGCCGCCCCATCAGCGGCGCCCGCGGTTACTGACAGCACCGCCACCGCCGCCATTGACAAGTCGGCACTGACGGAGATGCCCGCGGACAAGATCAGCGCGGAGAATTTGATCGGAACCACCGTGTACGGCGCCGATGACGCCAAGGTTGGAGAGATCGGCGACATAGTTTTGAGCACAGACAAGAAGGTTGATGCCATTGTCGTCGACGTCGGTGGCTTCTTGGGCATCGGAGAAAAGTCGGTCGCAGTCGGAATGGAAAAGCTCAAGTTCATGACCGACAAGAACGGCAACCGCTACCTCTACACAAACCTTACGAAGGCGCAGCTCGAAGCGCAGGCGGCTTACGAC
>NZ_JBFUFB010000064.1:0-4211 GCF_056403655.1 Mesorhizobium sp. P2_F8 | reverse complement strand
GCACTGGGCAGTGGCGATGTCCCAGCCCGGGAAGTTGCTGCTGCCCACGTAGGTGATCTTGCCCTCGCGGATCAGTTGCTCCATCGCCTGCCAGATTTCCTCCCACGGTGTGACCCGGTCGACGTGATGCATCTGGTAGAGATCGATGTGATCGGTTTTCAGCCGCCRCAAGCTGGCTTCGCAGGCCCGTCGGATGTGATAGGCAGACAAGCGGCGATCGTTGGGACCAGAATCCATCGGCTGGTAGACCTTCGTCGCCAATACAATCCGGTTGCGCCGGCCGCCCTGCGCGAGCCAGCGGCCGATGATCTCCTCGGAGGTGCCGTAGCCCTTYTCCATTTCGGGCGATTGCGGGCCTCCATAAACATCCGCCGTGTCGAAGAGATTGATGCCGGCGTCGAGAGCTTCGTCCATGATCGTGACACTGTCCGCCTCATCGATCTGCCAGCCGAATTCCATCGTGCCGAGGGCTATTCGGCTGACCTTGATGCCGGTCCGACCTAGATGAGTGTAATTCATGGCAACACCTCAAATCAGGATAGCTACTTCTGCCCCCGTGACTTCCGATGCATCCATGCCACGCGCAACCTAGCGGAATACTCCGGCTACAAACCGCCCATCTTGTACCGCTACTCGCACGTACAGCGAAGCTCCGCTTTCCGCCCTAGGTGCCTAATTCTAGCGCGATGCAGTCCGCCCTCCGGGCTCACGTGAGTTCTTGGCGCAAAGCCGGCTACGGCCTCTGCCGTGGCGATGTCCGCTTTTTGTGAACGGACTGGACCGTATGAACGACTGCCATAAGGCGCAAAGCTGCCGTCCGCCAGAAATGGAGATCTGTGTCCAGTCAAAAACCCGCCTATTCGCACGTCGTTGCCGCCGATCACCGCACTCATCAAGGAGATCTTTCAGAGTAAGAGCATCTGCACTACGTGTTGCTGGTGTTAACAAGCAGGAGAATTTAGCTCCCGGATGAGGATGAGCGTTTGCCCTTACGCTGCACCGCTTCCGGGAAACGATCAGATGTACGAATAACTAACAACCAGCTCTAGATAGGCCCACTTTTGCGGCGAATTCGGGTTAACCCGCTAAAATCTAAGAATTTTGGTGGGCCCGGAGGGACGTCGCCTATTCAACAAAATCAATCGGTTAGCGGGTGGTTCGCCAAGCCATATCCTTCGTATGTTCTCGTATGGTCTGGCGAACCCAAGGACAATAAGGGGGAATGAATTTGTCTGGCGGACTCCGAGTCGTTAGATCACAGGTTCGATCCCGTCGGGATCAGCACCGACACCTCCGCCTCACCAGTTTAGCCCTCGGATAGCCTCTCATAGAAGCCGCCAAACACGCCGTCTGGCAAGACCAGGCGGATCTCCGGGATCCAGTGTCGCACGCGCTGGCTGGTCGCTTGTTTCATGTCGTCTCTCTTCCGATATATCCACGGAAATACAATGGCAACGACGCCGTCTCAAGCACCACAGCGCAACGGATCTCGGTCGGCGGCCGGACCGCCGTTGGCTTGCGGGCAAAGGTGGAAAAAAGCACAGGCGTGACGCGCATCCCAAGCGGCAGAAACACCATCTCGCCCGGTCGTTCCGACCATGTATTTCAGGCGTTTTCGGCGGGTACGTTGGTGTTGAGGAGCATTTGCGGGTTCCAGCTTTGGATCAATGGTGGTTTACACGGACGGCGGCAAGCGAATCCTGGATGGCGTCCCAGGCTGGCTTCCCGGGGGCGAAACGCGCCCGGAGATAGCCGGTCAGGTCGACCAGGTCGCGATCGTCCAGCGCCTTGTCGAAGGCCGGCATCGCCAACACCCCAAAGTCGTCGACATCGCGTCGCAGGGGCGACATTGCCGGCGCGGCCACCCCCTCCAGGATGGCGTGGAGCAGATTGTCCGGCGCTTCGGCATGAAGATTGGTGTTGAGGGCCAGCGACGCGATGGACGACGCTTCCAAATGACAGGTCTCACAAGCACCGGCGAACATGCGCGCACCGCGAGGAAATGCGGCTGCCGCAGCGGGCGCGGCTAGATCTGCAGCGGCGATTGAACTCCCTGCCGACGAACCGGCCGGAGACGTTTCGCCACCGACGTTGAAACTGGCGAGATAGACCGCTATCGCCCTGATGTCCGCGTCGGGAAGCGGTGCCAGCGAGTCTACCACGTGGGCCATTGGTCCCGCCGCCACGCCATGCTGGGCGGAATGGCCGGTACGCAGATAGTCATAAAATGCCTGTTCGCTCCACGCGATCGGAGCGAAGGATTTTGCCGTCAGCGCATGTGCGTGCCAGCCGTCAGCGAACCCGCCGACAAGATGCATCGACCCCTTGACCTCTCCGCCGATGGCATTGCGCGGCGAATGACAGGCGCTGCAATGGCCAAGGCCTTCCACCAGTTCCGCCCCCCGGTTCCAGGCCGCACTTCGGATCGGATCAGACGGTGCCGGCGATGATGATAGGAAAAGCGCGTTCCACCCGGCCATCAGTGGCCGCATGCCGAAGGGAAACCGCAACTGCGTTTCCGGTGCTTTTGCCGTCACGGCTGGCTGAGCCATGAGATAGGCATAGAGCGCCTGGAGATCCGCTTCGCTTGCCTTGGCAAAGGATGTGTAGGGATGCGCCGGATAGAGATGATGTCCATCGCGCGCAACACCCTGGCGCATCGCCCTAGCGAATGCCGGATAGGACCAGGCGCCGATGCCGGCCGCTTCATCCGGCGTGATGTTGGTGGCATAGACAGTACCGAAGGGGGTTTCGAGCGCCCTGCCCCCAGCAAATGGCGTGCCGTCGGCGCCGACATGGCAGACGTTGCAGGCGCCGACCGCAGCCGCGAGTCGGCCACGCTCGATCGTGGCAGGCGAAAAGACGTCAGGCAGCGGGCGCGCCACGGGTGCGATTGCGGCGTTGAAAGGGAAAATCCCCGCGCCGAGAGCCACGGCGCCGGAAAAGGCGCCGGCGAGCGGCCATGAGAATCTCAGGCGCGACCGCCTGGATCGCCTATTCTCGTTCGATACCAGCGGAGTAGGCAGCGGATTCAAAGCAGCGCGCACACGTTCCGGCGTCAACGGCAGTTCGCGAAAGCGCACGCCGGTGGCGTCGAACACCGCGTTGGCAATGGCGGCCGCACTTGGCACCGAGGCGGACTCGCCGGCGCCCAGCGGCGGCTCGTCGGGGCGTGGAATCATCAGCACGTCGATGTCCGGCACCTCGGGAAAGCCGATGATCGGATAGGCGCCCCACTCAAGGGCGGCGACAGCGGTGGATGAGAAATTGACCTCTTCCTTGAGAGCCCGGCTGGTCGACTGGATGACGTTGCCATGAATCTGGTGGCGAACGCCGTCAGGGTTGATTACCGCGCCGGTATCCTGGCCGCAGATGACTTTGGTCACCGCGATCTCGCCCGTCACCTTGTTCACCGCCACGTTGGCGACCCACGCCGCCCACGCGGCCGCCTTGCCCGGGAAAGGACCATGGACATAGACGGCGTAGGCAAAGCCGCGCCCATATAGAATATCGCCCTCGCGGCCATGCGTGCCCGGTTGGGTATGCGGCTTCCATCCGGCACGCTCGGCTACGGCTCGTACCAGGTCGGTCGCCCGCGGATCCGTCAGATAACGCAGCCGATATTCGACCGGATCGACCTTGGCCGCTGTAGCCAACTCGTCGATAAAGGATTCGTGCGCAAAGCTGTTTGGCAGCGCCGAAACGCCACGAAACCACGAGGTGCGAGCCAGCGTCGGCATATCATGGACGGTAACCCGCAGGTTTCCGAACGCGTAGGGAGGCACCGCTGTGCGATCGCCCATCAGGGCGACCTCCGCGACCGGCGAAACCTTTCCGGTCAGGATCAGCGGCAGGGTCGGCGCCAGATTGGACGGGTAACGCGTTTCAAAGTCATAGGCCGCCGGACCACCCTCCTCGTCCAAGCCACCGCGGACGTCGATGACCTGCGCGGCACCCTTTGGCTCCCACGCGTGTTCCTGCTCCCGGGTAAGCTGGACGCGTACTGGCTGGCCGACGGCCCGGGACAACAGGGCAGCGTCAGCAGTTACGTCGTCGGCGCAGTTGCGTCCGTAGCATCCGGCAGCTTCCAGCCGTTCCACAACGATCCGCTCTTCCGGCATGTCGAGAAGTTTTGCCAGGTCAGCGCGCATCGGAAATGGGTTCTGCGTGCCCGACCAGACGGTCAGGCCGTCGTCGCGCCAGTCGGCAAC
>NZ_JBFUFB010000063.1:0-4317 GCF_056403655.1 Mesorhizobium sp. P2_F8 | reverse complement strand
GGTTTCCTGCTGTCGGATCTGAATGCCGCGCTCGAAACCGAAGGGCTGTTCTTCCCAATTGATCTTGGTGCAGATCCCCGGCTGGGCGGCATGCTGTCAACAAATACAGGTGGGGCACGATTTCTCAAATATGGCGACGCCCGCAAGAATACGCTTGGCATGAAGGTCGTGTTGGCGGATGCGGAAGGTACGATCCTCGATTTCGGCCGCGAGCTCAGAAAGAACAACACCGGCATCGACTGGAAGCAGATTTTTATTGGTACATCCGGCAGTCTCGGCATTATCACCGAATGTGTTCTCAACCTTGAACGGCGCCCAAGACAAAGCGCCGCTGCATTGCTGGTTCCATCAAGTGCCGGCCATGTCATGTCACTGCTTCGTGCAATGGAAACACGCGCCGGTGGCTATCTCACTGCCTTCGAGGGCATGTCCGGAAATGCGATCAAGGCCACGCTCCATCATATCCCATCTTTGCGCAATCCCTTCGAAAACCGCGAAATCCCCGATTACGTGATCTTGGCGGAGTTAACGCGAACCTGGGATCTTCGCGACAATGAGCAGACGCTCGACAGCGTGCTTGAAACGGTCCTGGCAGAGATGTGGGAGTTGCAAGAGGCGCCCTTGGCCGATGCTCTGTTCGGGTCGGCGCATGAAATGTGGGCGCTGCGCCATGCGATCTCCGAGGGCGTGAGACAGATGGGAAAGCTTGTCGCGTTTGATCTGGCCTTTCGCAGAGGTGACGTGATGACGTTCTGCGAGCGGATGAAAGCCGAAATACCGGCGCGCTTCCCGGGCGTTGCGGTCTGCGATTTCGGTCATATCGGCGATGGTGGTGTGCATTTCAATCTCGTTGCCGATCGGGCAAGCGGCGTTGCTGCAGATGCGAGCATGGAGGGCCAGCTCCGGGACTGGGTGTATGACGTCGTGGTCAATGACTTTGATGGCAGCTTCAGTGGTGAACATGCGATTGGCCGGAGAAACCAAGCCTACTACGACAAGTTCACGCCGGCTGTGCTGAAACATATGGCGCGAGAACTCAAAACGATCACCTCACCAGCGGGTCTCGGTGCGGTGAGGTTCGGCTAGCAATTGACCTCGTCGGATCTCTTCGAGGCCCGGCTGGAGCCGGAAAAGGCGATCAGCAAGGGGCAAAGGCCTGCTGAAAAGGGTTGAAGAAGGAAGAAAGACGATGGACGTACGCGCTGCCGTTGCCGTTCAGGCCGGAAAGCCGCTGGAAATTATGACGGTACAACTCGACGGACCGCGCGAGGGCGAGGTGCTGGTCGAGATCAAGGCGACCGGCATCTGCCACACCGACGAGTTCACGCTGTCGGGCGCCGATCCCGAAGGCCTGTTTCCGGCCATCCTCGGCCATGAGGGCGCCGGCGTCGTCGTCGATGTCGGCAAGGGCGTCACCTCGGTCAAGAAGGGCGATCACGTCATCCCGCTCTACACGCCGGAATGCCGGCAATGCCCGTCCTGCCTGTCGCGCAAGACCAATCTCTGCACCGCCATCCGCGCCACCCAGGGCCAGGGCTTGATGCCGGACGGCTCGTCGCGCTTCTCGATCGGCAAGGACAAGATCTTTCACTATATGGGCTGCTCGACCTTCTCGAACTTCACCGTGCTGCCCGAGATCGCGCTGGCCAAGGTCAATCCCGACGCCCCCTTCGACAAGATCTGCTACATCGGCTGCGGCGTGACCACCGGCATCGGTGCGGTGATCAACACGGCCAAGGTCGAGCAAGGCGCCACGGCCGTCGTCTTCGGCCTCGGCGGCATCGGCCTCAACGTCATCCAGGGCCTGCGTCTTGCYGGCGCCGACATGATCATCGGCGTTGACCTCAACAACGACAAGAAAGCCTGGGGCGAAAAGTTCGGCATGACGCATTTCGTCAATCCGAAGGAGATCGACGGCGACGTCGTGCCCCACCTCGTCAACATGACCAAGCGCGGCGCCGACCAGATCGGCGGCGCCGACTATACGTTCGACTGCACCGGCAGCACCAAGGTGATGCGGCAAGCGCTCGAGGCGTCGCATCGCGGCTGGGGCAAGTCGGTGGTCATCGGCGTTGCCGGCGCCGGCCAGGAGATTTCGACGCGGCCGTTCCAGCTGGTCACCGGTCGCACCTGGATGGGCACCGCCTTCGGCGGCGCACGCGGCCGCACCGATGTGCCAAAGATCGTCGACTGGTACATGGACGGCAAGATCCAGATCGACCCGATGATCACCCATTTGCTGAAGCTCGAGGACATCAACAAGGGCTTCGACCTCATGCATGAGGGCAAGTCGATCAGGAGTGTCGTGGTTTACTGAAGAAGACCACACGCCGCGGACCAGCAGGCCTGCGACCTCTGTGGTTCACAACTGGAGGAGACAAGAATGGCGGAGAAACTGCATCCCAAGATCGACAATGGCTTGCCCAAGGAGAGCGCAAGCTTTGCCGGCGGCACATTGGTTTGCGCCTGCACCAGCAAGCCGGTGAAGGTGAAGGTCAAGGGCCAGATCGCCCACAACCATGCCTGCGGCTGCACCAAATGCTGGAAGCCGGAAGGCGCGGTGTTCTCGGTCGTTGCCGTTGCGGGCACCGGCGATGTCACCGTCACCGAGAATGGCGACAAGCTGAAAATTGTCGACCCGAGCGCGCTGATCCTGCGCCACGCCTGCACCGGCTGCGGCGTCCACATGCACGGGCCGGTCGAGCGTGATCATCCGTTCAAGGGCCTGTCCTTCATCCATCCCGAGCGCTTTGTCGAGGACGGCTGGTCGCCGCCGGGCTTCACCGCGTTCGTCTCGTCGATCATCGAATCCGGTGTCGATCCCAAGCGCATGGACGGTATTCGTGCACAGCTGAAGACGATCGGGCTCGAACCCTATGACTGCCTCAACCCCGGCCTGATGGACTACATCGCCACCTGGACCGCGAAGAAATCCGGCGCCTTGCCGGCCTAAAGATCTGAAACAAGCGTTCATGGGGCCGGAACAGCGATCCGGCCCCATATTCCCTGGATGCTAGTTGCCACCACACGCCAGCCCTCCGACAATGCCGCGCTCAGATATACCGGAGAGCGTGGGGACGACGTCCGCCTCGACAACATCGTCGTATCCGTCTCCCCCGCCAGCGCTCGTCAGATAGGTCTCGTTGTGTGGCCGAATGCTGAGAAGCCCGATCCGCGACGATCCTTCGTCACGCTCAAGGCCGACCTTCTTGGCGAGGAGCAGGTTGTGCCGTGGTTTCGCAAGGCAAGCCGGGGAACGAAGCACGTGCTGATTTTCGTGCCTGGATTCGACAACGGCCATGCCGAAGCCGTCTATCGTTTCGCACAACTCGTTCACGATGCGTGCATCAATGCCGCACCGGTGCCGTTCACCTGGCCTTCGCGCGGCAACGTGCTCGACTACGTCTACGATCGCGAAAGCACGATCTATTCCCGCTTCGGGCTCGACGCCGTTCTGAAAGCAGCCGTCGATAGCCCAGGCGTCGCCGAGGTGGTGATCCTGGCCCATTCAATGGGCATGGCTGACCATGGAGGCTCTGCGCGACATGGCCAACAGGACGCAAAAGTGCCGCCCAAAATTCGTTCAGTCATTCTCGCCTCGCCTGATATCGATGTCGACGTATTCAAGCGTCAGGTTTTGGAGCTGGGCGACAAGCGCTCGCATATCACCATACTCTTCGCAAAACGATCTGGCGCTCAAAGTATCCACCTGGCTCGCGGGCGATGTGCAGCGCCTCGGTGCTACCGATTTCCGGCCATACGAAAATCTGCTTCGTCAATACGGCTTCACCGTTATCGATGCCTCCGATGCGAAGCAGGGGGATGTTCTTGGGCTTAGCGCTTTTTCAGAAAACGCCGATATCCTGCGGAGCTTGGGAAATACCTTCCATGGCAGGACCAAAACCGCTGCTGCCCGTGTTGATGCCCGCGAGTGCTCTATTCTGCCCCGCCAAGGCCACTCCTTGATCATTCGGATTTCACGGCAGCGGGGCGAATGTTGCAGGCATCGACCGCCCCTCGATGAAGCGCTGCATCGAGAGGTGGCGTTGCGAGTTGCCACCAGGCTGAGGGGCTTGAGGGCGGCTACTGGAACTTGGTCACGACGCCGATGCCGATGCCTTCGAAGCCGCCCATGGCCATCAGGGCGGCCGGAGCCTCTTCGAGGCTGAGCCTCTTGCTGACCAGAAGTTCGGGCTTCAGCTTGCCGCTGCCAATCATCGCCATAATCGCCGGATAGCGGTAGGCCTGCATGCCCAGGCTGCCGAGGATTTCGAGCTCGAAGGCGATCACCTGATCCATCGGCACCTGCGCCCTGGC
>NZ_JBFUFB010000062.1:0-4656 GCF_056403655.1 Mesorhizobium sp. P2_F8 | reverse complement strand
CTGTTGTGTATCGGGATCATTGTTGTCGCGTTCGTAGCTCCAGGCGCCGTCCGAACCGAGGGTCAGAGCGCCATAGGTGCCGACAACAGCTGATCCGACCTGGCCCGAAACATCTCCAGCCGACGTGCCTGCCGCAACACCAATCACCGATATGCTGTCGCCGTGGTCAACGTCGGTATCATTGTCGAGCACGTTGCCGGTGGGCAAAGCGGCATTGTGGATGGACTGGATTTCTTGGGCAGTGAGAGCGCGATCGTAGAGCTGAATGTCATCCACCTGGCCCTGCAATTTTCGGCTACCCCCGAAGGCCCCGGGAATCGTACCGGCATAAAGCTCTGTACCCGCTGGGGTATCGATAGTCAGCGAGCCTGAGCCGACGGCGACTCCATCCAAATACAAGGTCACCGAGTCGCCGACGTTGGTAACAGCAACATTATACCATTGTCCGGCTTCAAGGGTGGGGCCGAACACCGCGTTGCCCCATTGCGTAAAGAAAAGCGGACTGCCGGACGCACCTACGCCTAGTCCGTAGAGTTGCCCATATGATCCAAAGTTTCCATAACTT
The DNA here is from genome assembly GCF_056403655.1 of Mesorhizobium sp. P2_F8. Taxonomy (NCBI): domain Bacteria; kingdom Pseudomonadati; phylum Pseudomonadota; class Alphaproteobacteria; order Hyphomicrobiales; family Phyllobacteriaceae; genus Mesorhizobium; species Mesorhizobium sp. P2_F8. The sequence goes on along the minus strand of NZ_JBFUFB010000062.1, from coordinate 4,091 downwards.
GCAAAAAAGGCCTCGCTGCTCACAAATGCATCGGGCTTCACCCAAACTGAAAGCGTTCGGTCACTGTTTCCAACTGGAAATCCTATGGTGGATGCTGCGAAGTAATCATCGATGCCGTCAAAACTAAATGCCTGCCCGAACTTACCGGTCGCAAATGAGGCACCATTCTGCAGTACGCCATCATTATCGCCCACAACATCGTCGGTGGTCCCATCAGCTGACCATCGAGCAATGAGGTTGGACGGCAGAGTGGGAGGATCGCCCGCCCCGATGTCACTCGTGGCAACCGGCCCGTCATTGGTACCATTGATAGTGATGGTCACCGTCTTGACAGCAGATACGGCATTGGGTGCACCGCTGTCGTCGGTGGCAACTACGTTGTACGAAAAGGTGATGGTCTCGCCCGCACCGAGAAAATCGAGGTTGGCGTTGGTGGTATAGTCCCAGCTGTCCTGGTCCACGCTGAAGCCCGCAACCAGCGTGGCTGCCAGCGCCGCACTCAGCGGGCCGCCGCTCCAGACGATGTCGGCGTTGGAGGTCTCCGATACCGTCACCACGTCGGTGGCATCGAGATCGGCAAAGCTCAGCACCCCGCTGTCGCTCAAGGCCGCCGTACCGTCGCCCTCGGTCATACCACCCGAAGTGTCGGCAATGGCCAGCGTCGGCTGGTCATTGGCAATCTGTCTTGCTGTAAAAGTCCCATTAGAGAAGGTGAAATTCTCGACATTGCTCACCGTGTCGGTGCCGTCGGGCGAGAGTGCCCGGTTGTCGGCAATAGTGTACGAGCCACCGCCATTGTCGGTCACCGTATAGTCTAACCAGGCGCCAGTGTAGATGGCTGTATCACCAGTACCATTACCACCGTCGATGACATCATCGCCGCCACCACCAGTAAGATAGTCATTACCGGCACCCCCACCAATCACGTCTCCGTAAGACGATCCGGTGATCGTCTCGGCCCCTGTGGAACCGGTTAGATAAAGCTGATCACTAGCACCGTTGTTGGAACCAAATCCAGAGAACGTCCAGCTCGCCAACGACGCTGACTTATCAGCATCAACGCGGACAATCATAATATTTCCGTTGGCATCGCCCTGCACTTCAAGTGAGCTTGATAGCCCGCTGCCAATCTGGCTGGCGTTGATGATTACCTGATGCCAGAAATTGGGCGAGGCTGTGGTAGCAAATTCCAGGCGTTCGATGCTGCTTAGTGTCTCGACGGCCAGGATAACACCTTGGCCAAATGAGTTTCCACTATGACCGCTGCCATCGGTAATGCGGATAGTATCAATATCGTTGCCACCATCTAGTGTTTCGCCCGAAACCGCATCCGCGAAGGACAGGTTGAAGACATCATTGCCATCGCCACCGGTTAGTGCATCCGCACCCGCACCACCGGCAATCGTATCGGAGCCTGCGCCACCTGTAATGATGTCGCTGCCACCGAGATTAGTGCCGTCCACCGTGATGCGATTGGTACCAAAGAGATTGGAAGCATTGATCGTCACGCCATTGGTCATTGCAACGGCAGATCTGATTAACAGGTCCCCCAACGTGTTGTTCATGTCGGCATCGGCAGTCGAAACTTGGCTGTCCGAAATAGTCAGACTGAAGCCTGTTGCATCCTGGCTTATCGTGAGAGTGTCGATATTGGCAATGGTAGTAATGCTCAAAAAATCATAGCTGCCCGCCGCATCAAGCCGCAGCGTATCCTGCGTGCCGGCTTCCGCGGTGCCGTCAATCACTTCGCCTACCGTGAGGTCGAAGTTTGCACGAAGAACGAATGTATCGGCTCCGATGCCGCCGGTCAGGTTGTCGTTGTGGAAACCACCGATGATTGTATCATTACCGGCACCACCATTTATGGTATCAGCCCCAGTTCCACCATCAAGAACATCATTACCAGCACCGCCATAGATGAAATCGCTACCAAATAGTCTAGTTCCGTCAACGGTAATGCGGTTGGATCCCGTAAGACCGGAGCAATTGATTGTAACGCCATTGTCTATTAAAAGGTTGTCCGCTTTAATGACCACGTCACCGCCAATGCCGTCACCATCTGCATCGGCAGAAGAAACTTGACTGTCGGCCAGAGTAAGATTGAAGCCAGTGCCAAAAATGTTTCCCAACGTAACTTGATCGATATTTCTAATTGTCGTGTTCGCCGACAGGTTGTATGTCTCGGCTGAATTGAATTGGATCGTGTCCAGTGTCCCCGCTTCCGCGGTGCCATCGATTTGTTCGTTCGTTGAGAACTCAGAAGCGCTGTAGAACTCGAAAGTATCTGCACCCTGACCACCGATCAGGTTGTCCGCCCCCGCGCCGCCCCCCATGCGATCGTCGCCGTCGCCGCCATTTATCGTATCGACTCCCTGGCCGCCGTAAATTACGTCGATCCCTGCACCACCATTTATGACGTCGCTACCCGCGCCGCTGTAAATCGTGTCGCTGGCGTTGCCCCCAGTGATGACGTTACCGCCGTCCCAATTGGAACCGCGGACATAGATATGACTGGAACTGCTGAGGCCCGATCCGTCGAGCCTAATACCGGTGGTAAGGGTTATGGCGGAGTCAATCAGCATGTAGCCAACGCCGCCGTAGTTCGCGGCGGACACCATACTGTCTCCGAGCGAAATGCTAAAACCAGCCGCGTTTTGGTTTAGCGTGAGCGCGTCGATATTTGTGATGCCGAAGTTGGCGAGGTCATAGATGCCCGCAGCATCAAGCCGCAACGTGTCGAAGGTTGCGGCCTCCGCCGTACCGTTGATAGTCTCGCCCGCCGCCAAGTCATTCAAAGCAGTAATGACGAAAGTGTCAGCCCCTAGCCCGCCTATCACGATATCTGCGCCAGCACTGCCAATAATAGTGTCATCACCAGCACCACCCGTAATCGAGTCGCTGCCCGCATCGCCGATAATTGTGTCGCTGCCAGCGCCGCCACTGATTGTATCGGCACCCAGGCTGCCCAATGCGTAAACACGGTTAGCCCCTGTAAGACCGCCTGCATTGATGGTTACGCCGACAGCGCTGGAAATGTAAGCTTGTAAGAGAATATCGCCCCCAGTCGCGTCCTTGTTATAGTCTGCGGTAGATACCTCGTTGTTTGAAAGAGTTATGCTAAAACCAGAACTAACATTGTATCGGATGACATCAATATTGGATATAGTCGTGACGGTCGACAAATTATATGCGCCGTCTCCAAGAAGCAGCGTATCAATTGTTGATGCCTCCGCCGTGCCGTCAATGATTTCTCCAGCGACGAGATCGGATGAAACATCGACAATTATAGTGTCGCTCCCCGAGCCACCAATAAGAGTGTCAGCCTCACTTCCTCCGTCAATACTATCAATGCCGCCATTCCCATTAATGAAATCGCTGCCGGCGCCTGACCTGAAATCGTCATTACCCGCGCCACCATATATCGTGTCAGTGCCGCCAAAATCTGCGCCGCCGACGGATATCTTGTTGGAGCCTGTCAGGCCTGCTGCGTTGATTATTACGCCATTTGTCAAAGGAATAAGAGAAGAAATATACATTGAGCGACCAACAGACGTGGATAGAAGACTATCTGATACAGTCAAATTATATCCTGAGTTGTTTTGATCAAAAGTTATTCTGTCAATGTTACTGATAGTGGTAAAGGATGAGAAATCATAGACACCCGCGGTGCTCAACCTGAGCCCGTCATTCTTGGCGCCCGCCTCGGCGGTTCCATTAATTATTTCCCCGAAAGCCAAGTCTGACGGTGTAGTAAGAACAAAGGTATCGTCGCCAAATCCGCCAACCAAATTGTCGGCGCCGGCGCCGCCGGTGATGACGTCGTTACTTCCACCGCCTGTCAGAATGTCTCCACCCCCGCTGCCGGTGATGACGAAGCCTTCACTCTGCCCACTCAAGTTGATAGTGACGCCGGCCAATGCTGTGGCTGCGGAGATCGCTTCGACGCCTTGTATCGACGCGTTAACCGCTCCCAACGTGTTCAGATCAGCGGAGGTCGAGGTAAGAGCGATTGTGTCGTTGGAACCAAGTCCCAGATTGATCGGTCGAGGTAAGAGCGATTGTGTCGTTGGAACCAAGTCCCAGATTGATCG
>NZ_JBFUFB010000061.1:0-5285 GCF_056403655.1 Mesorhizobium sp. P2_F8 | reverse complement strand
GGCTACTTCCAGCCGATCACCCGCGCCGATTTGTCGTCTTTCTTCGGCAAGGAGATCAGTCGCGATTTTATTGGTCATCTGCGCGGTGCCGGCCTGATCGCTTCCGGTCCGCGTAGCCCGACGCCGGGCGCGCCCTACACCTACGTGACGACAAAAGAATTCCTGCTGGAGTTCGGGCTCGACACGCTGCGCGAACTGCCGGATTTCGAGGCGCTTGAGGATGCTGGATTGCTGTCGAAGGAGAAGTTGCTGTCTGGTGACATCATGCCGGACTTTTCCTCCAGCCATCAAAACGCCGACGTCGACGTCGAGGAATAGCTGCCTGCGCCGCGCATCAGCCGCTGGYCGTTGCAGGGCTGCTCGATAGGCTGATTGCTCCAGCAGGTAGCGGGGCCAGTAGAGACGCCAAAAGTCTGGAAGCAGGGTGGACTCAAACTGGTCGGTGAGCTTGCACTGCGCTAAATGAGGGGTAGGGGGAGGTTCCGCGCCTGGGGGATTGTGTGTATTGCGACGGTTAGTCATAAGAGCTCTTCAACTTTGCTAATTACGATCAGGCATAGGAAGATGTCGTCATAGCCACTCCAAGGCCCAGCAATAATAGTGTGAGCGCATGGCATGTTGGAGCTGCAGTCGTCTCACTTTCGCGGAACACGATGCGATATTCGGCGGTCGTCAGTTGGTGGTCGGATAGGTATCGAGTTCCTGGCGAACGTCTGCGGCCGTGATTTGGGTGGACCAGCCCGCGTTCTGCATCCCGCGAAACTCGCCGCAGAGGGAGGCCGCGAAGTCCATTTCGTTCATCTGCCGAGCGAAGCCGTAGAGTCGCGACAGCTCTGTAGCTAGTTCGGTCAGGTATCGTCTTTCCAGTGGTGACATCGGATTTGCGGGCCATACTCATGACAAGGGGTCTCGGGTCCATCTTTCGCGAAGCTGTCGTCGATGGCAAGAAATTCGGCGAAATTGATCCTTGGAGGTAAGGGCGCCGGCTTCGCTCTCGCTTGCCGCGCGTTGCGTTTCCGCGAAGCACGTCCTCGATGATGGGACGCGGCGCCACCTCGGACGCCGTCAACGACGTTCTGTCGTAAAAATGGCTTCCGTCAGCCGGCCGCTTTCTATCTCCAGGAGGCCAGAAGCTGACCGACCGTCATCGGCCCCGGAGCCGCCATGTCTGAACTCCCGCACTTTGGCTTTTCCAGCGCTAAACTGGCCTTGGGCRATGAATGGGAACGGCCGGATGTTCCCGGCCTGTGCTCGAGAAATCGCATAAAAGGCAGTGGAACGGTGTGCGGAGTCGCCCTAGCGCCGATCCCGGCATGCCAACCTTCTGCAAATAGGGCGCAGAGATCGCCCGTGACCCGCGTGACTATCTCGAAACGATGACGGGCACGCTTGGTGCGGGAGATGAGGCTGTGACCCTCCACGACCACAACCCTGCGGCCTGTTATTCTGGCCACCTTCTTCCCGATACTGTATGGCGTGAAGGATCGCCTCGTAAACGGAACCGATCTCCTCCTCGATTTCATCGGCCCTTATGCCTCGGCGATCTGCTTCCCGCATAGCCTCGTCAGCTAGGTCGGTAACTGTCAACAACAGATCATTCGGGGCCCGGTCGGGCAAATGGTCCGAAATCCAGTGATACAAGAAATCTGCGCCCCCGTGCTCATCGGTCGCCCTGTCAGATGCGAGCTTCGCGGACGATCGAGGAATGATCGTAGCCCACCATAGATATCAGATACCRCACCTGGGCCTCGGATATACCGGTCTCACGCGCCATCTTGCGCACAAACTCCGCTTTCGGGTCGAACGGCTTCGGATCTTCGTTGGGCATCATGCGATTCCTAGTCGCACAAGTAAGCTTCCGGATGACCATAGCGTTCCCCTCCAACTAAGACTCTCCATATTGCGTTGCTCGGTGGCTCGGAGCTTGCTCGGAACCTGTTCAGAGCCAATCTCTTTAGAGTGGTCAGTCTGCTCAAAGGATTGCCCGTGTGCAGGCGCGCTCCACTGTCAATACCAGGATTTTGGCGCAGCCAGTCGGTTCGTCAAGGGGTTGCTAATATACGGATTTCAACGGGCTTTGTTGAATGCCCCACGTCGGCGCTTTTTTAAGCGGAACTCCGCAGCACCATCCATTTTAATGTTCGCTGCCGCCGCCCCAAAGGCTACCTTTGATTCCTGGATAGGCATGCGATACGGAGGATCACTTGGTGAGGTCCCCTATGGTGACAAAGGTCCGATGGCACGCATTACCCGGTGGCGAGGAGCGACAAGCGAGACTTGAGAAGATGGCCGAGCTCAAACGGCTTAGGTCCTATGAACTGCTCCTCGATCCCAACGCCCAGTTTCACGACATCGTTGACTGCGCAGCGCTGTTTGAGGTGAGCGAGAGGGGTTGGACTTTCGAATTGCGCGCTGACGCCTAAGCCCTACGAGGCAACCTCGCCGCCATCGTCCCACAAGACACCGAACAGAGAAGAGAGGTTGGCGGGCTTTTCCCCTTATACTTTTCTCTACCGGCGGCGCCAAATTCTATTGTCGGTGGCGAGACCGCTATCGCCTTTAGAGCGGGCTAGCATTGGAGTGCCTTCGACGGTGAAGACAATTCCTGCGTCCTCAAACGCTTGGCGCATGGCCGCGATGTTGTGGGGACGCGGTTTCCTATAGCCATTCTCAAAATCGCTGATCGTCATTTCGCTAAGATTGGCCTTTGCCGCAAGTCGCACTCGCGACCAGTTAAGCAGGGCTCGTGCTGCTCTTGATTGATCTGCTGACAGTAGGTTTCGGCTGTCCATAAGAACTCGAACATTCAATATGGCTAAAATGTTCCTTGGCCTTTTGCGACGATCTAAGGCCTAGCGAAGCCTATAAGGCGTGACTTATGCAACAACTACGCGTTCTCCAAAGCAAGACGCGGCATGCTGGCTAGGACACCTTCACCGAGATTGAGAGGAGTCGGCTCCCTAGCCCTGGCAGGGCTTCGCCTCGCGCGCCTTCGTGAGGCGAAGAGCGGCATACCACGGTGCCGGACTGGGTATGACCCTCTGCAATTCGAGAAGCTGGCGGCAGACAAGCTGCAAGAAGAGGAATTTCCGCGCCTATCTTACGCTAAATGTCGCCAGCCATTGTCGCGCCGCTAGCATATCAGGTGCGTCATCCGCCCCGAGGAGAAGCTCGCCATCGGTGGCCGGCTAACCGAGGCAAAGGCGTCTCCGCTCTTCGATCACTTCGGCCAACGGCTGAGACAGGCAACAAAGTTTGGCGCGATCGAGAGTGCAACATATATGGCCCAGGTGAGGGCAAGGCAGGGCGTTTGTTGACGCTCTTCGAGCGAGACCCGGTCACTCGCAATCTCGAAGCTTCTTCAAGGCAGCATTCGCTTCCGCCTCCGTCTTATAGGTGACCCTCGTAAGGTCTATGACGAGGGTTCCATCTGGCTTCTTTGTGACGACCTCGCACTGCTTTGAAACGGCATCCTTAGCAACCCAATATTGGGCGGTGTCTGCAAATGCCGAGGCTGAAAGCTGAATGAGCAGCGCGATAGTCATTGCGATCTGGCGTACCATTTTTATCCTCCCTTGATCACATCGGAACGTGCGCTTCTGTTCCCCTGAAGGGACTTACCCTCCATTCATGCAAGCCAACGACAGGAAGGCCGGGGCGTGGCCGGCGTCTGAGAGTTGTAGAGGTCTTCAATCGGCTTGAACTAGATCGTCTTGCTACCGCGGCGAGCTCGTCAAACTAGATTCCGTTGCGGTGTTCCTCCGCGATTTCCGCTTCGCTTTTTGATGGACCCATACAGTCTCTTAACCAGGAATCCGAACGGCACAAAGCACGAAGAACCCACAAGCCTTTCGGCGCCCGATTTGGAGGCGTCATTCCAGTTTTCGCGAGATCGCGAGGGCGCGGGACGATTCCTGAAGTTACTCGACTTGCTGTTCGCCTTCGCACTGGCGCGATCGTCTCCGCCTGGCAACCAATCCGCGTCTGATGCTGTTTCTTCCGCATCTGTGTTATCCCCTCAACTCTCGGCTTTAGCTAAAGGCGGCCCGTTGCCCCATCGTAGGTAGCGGGCTTCGCTTTGATGCCTAGCGAAGCTGCGTGCAGGCCTTATACCTAGTCGCGGCGAGCCACGAGATGTCAAGGAACGAAAGGTCGGGCAACGAATTGTTATTGCGTCGTAACAATTTACGGGAGGTTTTCATGGGACGCGGAATCTTGCTTTGGCTCCTTGGAATTCCGATTCCAATCATCATCCTCATCATGCTTTTCGCGCGATAGGAGGGGTCAATGGACTCAACTGAACACGTTTCCGGCTCGACGGAATCCTCTTCCGCCGTCGTCAGTTGGGGGCCTGTCATCGCTGGCGCGTTCGCCGCGTGCACGCTCTCTTTCATTCTAATGCTACTCGGTTCCGGCCTTGGACTAACTATGGTATCGCCATGGTCCGGCTCGGGCGCCTCGATTACGACTTTCGCGGTCTCCACGGCGGTCTGGCTGATCATCGTGCAATGGCTCTCCTCGGGCGTAGGCGGCTATCTTGCAGGACGGTTGCGTACCAAATGGGTCAGCGTTCACACCGACGAGGTTTACTTCCGCGATACCGCGCACGGGTTTCTTGCCTGGGCACTTGCAACGCTACTCGTCGTCGGTGTTCTCGGATCGGCTCTCTCTAGTGTCGTTGGCTCGGGCGTTCAGGCGGTGTCGACTGTTGCTTCGGGCGCGGCCATGGGCGCTTCCGCTGGTGCATCGTCCAACGCAGGTGCGGTGGCTGACAACGCAACATCGTACTTCGTCGATTCGCTGTTCCGGACGACTGACCCTTCCAAGCTTTCCGCCGCCAACCCCCAAAGCGATGCGGCGGCCACGGCGCAGGCAACACATATTCTGATCGCGGGCGCCGCGGCCGGCGAAGTTTCTGCCGATGACAAGACCTACTTGTCTCAACTGGTTTCGGTGCGGACGGGATTGTCGGAAGCGGATGCCAAGGCGCGCGTCGATGCAGTCCTTGCCAAGATTCAGGACGCAAAAGTGAAGGCGAAACAGGCTGCTGACACGGCCAGGAAGGCAACCATAACCTTTGCGCTTTTGAGCGCTTTGTCCTTGGTCATCGGCGCCTTCGTGGCTAGCGCAGCGGCGGCTCTAGGCGGGAGGCAACGCGATGAGCTGGAAGAAGGCTATCTCCTGCCTCGGTAGATAGTTGAGATCATCCCAGTTCGTGGCCCGCCCGATTCTCCATTCGGGCGGGCGTTTTTCTCGATGAGCGGAACCTCAAATGCTGCGGCTGG
>NZ_JBFUFB010000060.1:0-5429 GCF_056403655.1 Mesorhizobium sp. P2_F8 | reverse complement strand
AAGGTGCACAGCGCTGTCCCCGCCTCCAGTCAGAAGATGCATATTGTCGGGACTGAACACCGCGAAGGTCGGCGGATGTTCGTGGGGCAGGGTAGTCGTCAGAATTCCGTCGACGTCCCAGAGGCGGGCGGTGCCATCATGTGAAGCCATGAGAAGAATATTGCTATCGACTGGGTGGAACTCAAGGTGCTCGGTCAAGGCACGATGGCCAGTGATGGTGGTGAATAGCGACGCTCGACCAACGTCCCAAATGCGTATCGGACCGTTTATGGAAGCGGTGGCCAGGAGGCGATCGTCGGGGCTGAAAGCGCTGTTCATTTCCTGATCACGGTCGTCCCCGGCGTCACTCTGTTTCAAGTTCGGGGACTCTTGGCCGAGCACGTCGATTAGCCCTCCAGAGTTTCCGTCCCAGAGACGCGCGCTACCATCGAGTGATACCGTTGCAATTCGGCGGCCGTCGTGACTGAACGTTACGCCTCGTAATTGGGTGTCGCTCTTGTGGCCAAGTAGCCTTGCGATTTCGGTTCCTTTCAATGGGTCCCAAAGCGCGGGGACATTGCCAAATGAAACTGTAAGCCACGAGCCTACCAACAGCCGACTTCCATCCGGGCTGAATGTGAGCTTGGATGGATAGCTGCCAACAAAACATTGATGGATCAGCGCGCCATCTTTCGCATTCCAGATGAAAACGCGATGACCTGGGATGGCTCGATCCTCCGCCTCGGCGGGGCGGTCGCGGATGGAGATCATATCGAGTATTTGTCCTTGTCCCGTCCGGCTCTGGGATGTTTGCATTTCCCTTTTTTATGTTCTAACCCGGTCCGACTATTCGCCAGGGTCGAACTCACCTTTGAACAAGACTTTTGCGACCGGCCCGAGCGGATTTGCGATCTGGCTCTCCAAAACCTCGATAAGTTTGCGTCCGACACCCGCCATGTCCACGAAATGAACGCCGATCTTCGCCGGCAGGAAGCGTGCAAGTCGCGTGCTGTCACGAGTGACGATGTGGACGTCGCTCCCAGGCACAAGACCTCTTCTGCCAAGAACGTGTAACGCCCCGAGAAGGCCCAGTTCGTTGGCGCATGCCAAGCCTGTTGGCGGATCTGACGACCCCAGCAAGCGATCGAACCAGGCAGCGCTCGACTCCATCGTGAACATGCCATGGCCGATCAGCGACTGGTCGATCGGAATACCAGCCTCGGCCATTGCCCGTTCGTACCCAGAAAGACGCATGGCACTCGCCTGGTCCCCCGGAACGAGAAGTTGCAGCGCAATGCGTCGACAGCCCTTGTCCATGAGCTGTCGGGTCGCCTCGTAGGCAATCTGTTCGTTGTCGATATCAACATAAGGATATGCGACGTCCAGGTCGGTTCTCCCGAAGGCGACAAATGGCATGCCTTGATCCAGCAGCAGCTTGACGCGCGGATCGCCCGACACCATGCGCGTGATGATCAGTCCATCTGTGCTGCGCGCCTGAAGCTGCCGCTGCACACTCACAACGGGATCGTCGTCGGGAGTCGTGGAATAGATGGACAGACTATAACCGGCTTGCCGCGCCGCCAGCGTCATGCCTTCGATCAAGGGAAGCTTCAACAGATCGGACAGATGATCTTGTGTCTCCATCGGGTATATTGCCGTCATCGTCAGCGTGCGGCCAGTTTTGAGCGCGAAGCCATGATGATTTGGCACATAGCCGACCCGCTTCGCCACCTCCTTGACGCGGGCGATGGTCGACGGATGAACTTCCGGCCCATCCTTCAGTGCGCGGGATACCGTGGTCACCGAAAGAGAAAGTTCCGCCGCGATCTGTTTTAGGTTGGCCATGTCGCCCGACCTCATTTGCGAAAGCGCCGGCTGATTTTGCTGACCGTCATTACGTTACCGGATTCCACCTCACGGTCAATCCAAGCTCTCGCTAAAGCAGCTTGACTCTCGCGCATTTCGATGCAATCGTAACGTTACGATCGCAAAGAAATGGCTCTTTTGAGCGGCGTTTTGACAAATCCTAGGGAGGAGAACCTATGTCCTGGCTACGCATTTCCTTAACGGCATTCGCAATTTCGGCTGCCTTGCCCGTCCATGCCCAGACAGTCACCATCACCACCGCGGGCGGCGACTATGGCAACGCCATCAAGGAAGCCATGTGGGCTCCCGCTGCAAAAGAGCTTGGCTTTGATGTCCGCGAGGAGACCCTAAGCGACGGCCTGGCCGCCCTGAAGATGCAGGTCACCTCGGGTGCGGTCACGACCGACGTCATTCACCTCGGCTCACCGGAGGGCGCGCAGGCCGCGGCACAATCGCTGCTGGAGCCGCTCGACTACAAGATCATCGATCCCAGCTCCGTGCCGGCCGGTGCAAAGTCCGACTACTGCTATCCGTTCGACTCCTATGGCACCGTCTTGTCGTGGAACACCAAGACCTATGGCGAGAACCCGCCGAAGACCTGGGCGGAGTTCTGGGACGTTGCCAAATTCCCGGGCCGTCGCGCGCTGCGCGCCAATGCGCAGGACTCGATCGAGATCGCGCTGCTTTCAGATGGCGTGGCGCCGGCGGACATCTATTCCGTGCTCAGCACGCCGGAGGGTCTGGATCGCGCCATCAAGCGGCTTGAAGCGATCAAACCAAATGTCGCCGTGTGGTGGACCTCGGGCGCTCAGTCGGCGCAGTTGCTGAAAGATGGTGAGGCGGATCTGGTCATCACCTGGAACGGACGGGCAGAGACTGTGAAAAAAGATGGCGGCGCGGCCGACTACACGTTCAAGGGTTCCGTCATTGGCACCGACTGTCTCGGAGTACCGAAGGGGGCGCCGAACAAGGAAGCGGCCATGAAGCTGATAGCAGCGATGACACAGCCCGCGCGCGTGGCGAAGCTGACCGATTTCATCGCCTATGGCCCTGTAAATCCTGCTGGCTATGAGGGTGGCCTTATTCCCGAGGACCGTCTGAAGACCCTTGCGACCGCGCCTGAAAATGCCGGCACTTCAGTGTTTTCGAATGCGGATTGGTGGGTCAAGAACGGCGAGGCCGCCCAAAAAGCCTTCGATGAGATGATGGCCCGCTGAGTCTCAGCTTTAAGGCTGAAGCACATGATGAAGTCGCTCCCGATCACCATCGACAGCGTGCGCAAGACCTACGGATCTTACGTCGCGCTGGACGATGTCTCGCTCGACATTCAGGCTGGCGAATTCCTCACGCTCTTGGGGCCGTCCGGATCGGGCAAGACCACGCTGCTCATGGCTTTGGCCGGTTTTGTCCGGCCCGATTCCGGTAAACTTTTGTTGGACGATCGGGACATCACCCGCTTGGCCCCCAACAAGCGCGACATCGGCATAGTGTTCCAGAACTATGCACTGTTTCCCCACATGAACGTTCTGGCAAATGTCGAGTATCCGCTGGTGCTGCGCAAGGTGCCGAAAGCCGAGGCCCGCCAGCGGGCGCTTGACGCCTTGGCCCGCGTGAAGCTGGACGGTCTGGCGGAGCGCGACATTGCCGCATTGTCCGGCGGCCAGCGCCAGCGGGTAGCGTTGGCGAGGGCGATCGTCTTCGAGCCACGCGTGATGCTGATGGACGAGCCGCTGTCGGCGCTCGACAAGAATCTGCGCGAAACCATGCAGTACGAGATCCGGCGTCTGCACGACGATCTGGGGATCACCACGATCTATGTGACGCATGACCAGCGCGAAGCGCTGATCATGTCAGATCGGATTGCCGTGATGAATTCCGGCCGCATTCAGCAGATCGACACGCCACAGCAGATTTATGATCGTCCATCGACCCGCTTCGTCGCGGAGTTCATGGGCGAGGCCAACATTGTGGCCCCAGGCGCGGTGCTTAGAATAGACGCCGCCGATTCATCACGCGAAGCTCTGATGATCCGCGCGGAAAGCTTCCATCTTGATGCGAAGCTCGTCGGGCAAGACGGGGTGGCGCTTGAGGGAACGCTGCGCGCCAAGGCGTTTCGCGGCGAGAACTGGCTTTTGACGCTGGCGCTTGACGGCGGGCAGGAGATCCTTGTCTGCATTCCGGCGGCGCTGGCCAGTGGCTGCGCCGAACTTGCCACCGGTCAGCGGGTGACCGCCTATGCACCAGCAGCGAAAGTTCACGCGATACCGGGAGCGGCAGCGTGACCGTCCTTGCCGATCCTGTACTCGCGGCAGACGCTCGACGCGAGCGGCGGTTCTTCCTCTCGCTGTCACTGCCTGCGCTTTTCATCGTCGGACTGGCGGCGATACTGCCCATCGTTTGGATCATCCGGCAATCCTTCCTGACCACAGGAGGTGAATACACCGTCGGCAATTACGAGAAGGTGCTGTCGAGCGGACTGACATGGTCGGCGCTCGTCACGACCCTTGACCTGTCCCTCGGCACGCTGGCGATCTGCATTCTTCTCGGCACCCCCCTGGGGCTCGCCCTGGCCAGCGCCAGACCGAGGGTGGCCAATTTGCTGATGGCCTTCGTCATGCTGCCGTTGTGGACCTCCATTCTGGTGCGCACCTATGGCTGGCTCGTGCTCTTGCGGCGCGATGGCCTGATCAACGCGGCTTTGACCAGCTCAGGCCTGACAGCCGAGCCATTGCCGCTGGTCTACAACTTCACGGGAACGCTCATCGGCATGGTTCACTACATGCTGCCGCTCTTCCTGCTGCCCGTCTATGCCGCGATGCGCGATATCGACGCAAACCTTGTCCGCGCATCGGCGAGCATGGGCGCCACGCTCGGGCAAACGATCCGCACCGTCATTCTGCCGCTTTCGGCCGGCGGCATCTTCTCGGGTTCGATCATCGTCTTCATTTACACCATAGGGTTTTTCATCACGCCGGCTGTGCTTGGCGGCGGCAAGGTAAATCCTCTTTCCACCCGGATCGAGCGCACGCTGTCGACCTTCCAGGATTGGGGCTCGGCGAGCGTCCTGGGCATTCTGCTCCTCGTTCTTATGGCGCTGGTGGGGGTGATGTTCCTGGCTGCGCGGCGGCTGATTGCCGGACGCAGAGTGGGCACAGCCCATGCTTGAAGCCTATCCGGACAACAGGCTGGCCCGCATCCTCCTGTGGAGCTTTTGCGCGCTCGTAATGGCGTTCCTGATGCTGCCGACGCTGGTCGTCGTTCCGCTTTCCTTTTCGGCGTCCAATCTTCTGGAGTTCCCACCGCGCGCATACTCGTTGCGCTGGTACGAGAATTTCTTCGGTTCGGCGCCATGGATGGCCGCACTCAGGACGAGCCTGATCCTCGGCACATTGACGGCGATGATCGCAGTGCCCCTGGGGCTGCTGGCCTCCATCTCAATAAACAGGCTCGGCGGAAAAGCCGCCGTAACCATTCAGGGCATTCTGCTTACCCCGTCCATCGTGCCGGGCATCCTGCTGGCGATCGGTCTCTTCTTCGTTCTGGCGGCGCAACGTCTGGTCGGAACGCTGTTCGGTGTCCTGGTC
>NZ_JBFUFB010000059.1:0-5469 GCF_056403655.1 Mesorhizobium sp. P2_F8 | reverse complement strand
CGAAACCCCGGATGGAACCCGAACGAGTAAGGCATGACGTCCGCACTGCGGTTGGTCACCTTCGCCGTCATGGTTAGGGTGTTCCTGTTCAAGCCGTAGGCTACATCCAGGCAAAAGTTGAAAGGATAGAGCTCCCGCGTGGCGGCGCTTGCCTCCAGCCGGAAGATGCAGCTACCTTCCTCGGCGGCCATGAGGGCAAATTCACTGGATGGTGCAAATCCGTGCTGACGTAAGCCATATAGCCGGCCGCCGATCATCACGCTGTCGTTGGGAACCCTACCCACGATGGGAAACAGGATCGGTGATGTCCCCTTCCAGATGTCTGCGTTTCCATCCCAGAGAAATTCGCGGCCTGAATGATCGCCAAACCCCACCAACTCCGCACGCCACGATGTGAAATTGGCATGCAGAAACTCACTTCGAATGCTGACCATCGTCCCTCACATTTGCGTTTTGCAACTACGGTAGGGTGATATATCAAACATGGCAACCGCCTTGATCTGGGACTGGGTGGGGAGCATTTAAATGCATCGCTTTTGACCACGTTGCGCAACAGGAAAATTCACGCAAAACGCGCTGAGAACGCGGCTCCCAACCGCAAAGCATGAATGAATGGCTGGTTTTCGGCCCGATGCGCCTTTTCGACCGAGATCATGCCTCGTGTGGTGGTCCAGCGCCTGTCGGCCTTTTGGCATGCGAGCGCATTGGTCAACGTCAACGTTTATGAAATATCGTATGGTCGGTCAGCGCTGTCCCGTCGTGCTCGTTTGAGCGATCGTGACGTCTTTTTGCGGGCGCAGGAGCCTACAGGTTTTCGGGGCAATACAGGCGAAATTCGACATGGGTGGAGCGGGGATCCGAGGCTGGATTCAAGCCGCGGCGAACCAATTGGTCAACGATCTCGCGCGCGAGGTCCTTGCGCGGCGAATCGAGAACAATTCCGACCGTTCCGGAAGCCAGCGCCGCACGGGTCACCGGCGTCAGTTCGTGACAGACGACGTGGAGACGACGTTCGGGAGGTAAAGTTTCGAGCGTCCGCAAAACCGCCGCCACACCGGCTCCGATAAAATAGAGCCCCCTTAAATCGGGATGACGGGCGAGTAATTCCTCGAACATTCGCTCGACGACAGAGTTGGTAGCGATTCCGTAGACGCCCTCGCATAGCTCCATACCCGGTTCGTGCTCGAGAATGTAATTGCGAAGACCTATCTCTCGCTCCTGGTAGGCACGGTACTGATAGCTTTCGATCAGCATGCCGATCTTGCCAGAGCGATTGAGGAGCTTCGATAAGGACCATCCTGCGGTACGTCCCGCTTTCTGGTGATCGATCCCGACATAGCCGGCAAGGCGAGGCGCTGAAAGGTTGGACACGATGGCGACGACGGGTTTTGCAATGTCGGCGAGCAGAGAGACGGCCTCATTCACCGCAGGATGGTCGAAAGCCATGACGCCGACAACATCGACCTTTGCAGCCAGCTGGTGCAGCGCACGCCCCATGCCCTTTGGGGTCAGGTCGCTAAAGTCTTCGATCAAAATGCTGCGGCATTCGGGTCGGGCATGCTTGGCATAGGCGTTGATCTCCTCAGCCAATTGTCGGAAAAATGGATTGGTTTTGTGCTGGAGGGCAAGCCCGACAGACACCGACCCGCGACTTTCATCAATCCTCTGCATCATCAGGTTTGTGCCGTGATAACGCAGTTCACGGGCCGCCGATAACACCCGCTCAGCGGTTTTCCCCTTGACCGGAAGCCGTGAGTTCAGCACTCGATCTACTGTTGACGGGCTGACGCCAGCCTTAGCGGCGATATCGGCGATAGTGGCCCGGGTGTTTTTCAAAAACGATACCCTGCTAATCTGAAAAACTCATGGGTTGGCGGATTTTGTTTACGGCAAACCGCTCGATTTGCGGAGACCAACCTACCCGGTTAATGAATGATCCTACGCTGCCGCTGAACGCTTTGTCATCTGTTCCCAGCTTTCGCCTCGTCGCACGTTTCGATTGGCGAGCGCGGCACGCACCAAGCTCAGATGGCCTTCATGCAAGGCATCCATAGTCGGCACGACAGCGACCTTCAGGCCATTCTGACGCCATCCGGCCACGGCCATGCTCAACTCGGCGACGGTTCGTGCGATCGGAATGCTCATGCGCCTTCTCCGCCATTGACCGTCCTTGACGCGCATCGGACCTCGGGGACCTTCTCCAGCACCACCGCGAATGCCCACGCTTCGCTCACGTCAGGCCGACATGGAGTCACGACTGGGCAGGTACGCAACGCGTATATGTTGCCGCAGGTTCATAACTTGTGGCACCCTCCCCGAGGCCGGATTTCTGGCCTTTCTCGTATCTCAGGTAATTGTCGCATCGTTGTGTGCCTATCCCCTTCGATTAGGCAGAAGCCCTAAGAACTCCGCTTCCAGACGCGGCTGTGGTTTGAGCATCTCCGCGCCGGAGACAATCGCGTGGCCGCGTTCAGCAGCTGCCTGAAGCAGCGGCGTCATCACCGGATTGACGACTACTTCGGCAACAATGGCGGCTGGCTCCATGGCGGCGATGCTGAAGGGCATGGGATCGCCTTCCTTCATCCCAAGACTGGTGGCGTTCACCACCAAGTCCATTCCGGCAGCTATGTCCTGCGCATTCGCATCGCGAACCACAATTCGGCAGGACGGGACGACGGCCGCTATTTCTGCGGCAAGAGCAACTGCACGCTCTGTATTTCGGTTCGCCAGGACGAGCTCTACCAATCCTTCGTCCGCTAAGGCAAAGGCGATAGCGCGAGCTACCCCCCCCGCCCCAACGATCAGGGCACGACGTCCCGCTACCGAGATATTGTTGGCAGCAAGACCCGCGATGAAGCCCGCCCCGTCCGTGTTGGTTCCGGTCAACGTTCGATCGGCGTTGAAGCGGATTGCGTTCACCGCACCAACCCGTCTTGCGACTTCCGTCATGTGTTCGAGATGAGGGATCACCGCAATCTTGTGGGGGGCCGTGATACCCAGCCCGACCACATTAAGCATCCTACGCAACGCCTCTAGACTAGAGGCGAGATCAGCGGGCTGGACGTGGAGCGGCGCGAACACCGCGTCGACCCCTAAAGCCTCGAAGCTCTTGTTGACAATGATCGTGCCGCGGACGTGTTCGACGGGATCGGTGAGCATAAATATGAGGGCGGTCTTTCCGGTAATTTCCAATATCTCATCAGCTCCAAGTGGTTGGTAGAAAAACGGAAACGCCCTCGTTCCAAAGATCAGGGGGCGCTCAAGGCCGGGTGCTTCACCTAGGCGGCGCTGCGCGAATGGGTTAAGCCGCCGCCTATCCGACCTCAGCCCGCCGCGCCGTTGAGTTGCCGGTACGGCTGCACAGAGATAATTGGCACCGTCCGCACGGCAGCCTCAAGTCCAACCCACCTATCAGTCGCCGCGGCCCTAAACGAGGACAACCTGTTGAGGCTTCAAATCTAGGTCGTAGGCCGTCTAGCGGCCCAGTCGGGAGGCGTAACCACAAATATCGCCGCCGACGTGCCCTTCGACCGCCAAATCAGAGAGGTTCCCGCCGGCAACCACATCATGTCACCGGGCTTCATAAAATTCTCTTCTCCGTCGACCACGATAGAAAAGCTATCTTCCACGGATAGGCAGAACATGACTTCATCGTACCAGAGTTTAAAATCGATATTGGAGTCTTTGAAGTATACAACGCCAGCTGCCATGCTGGCGTTATCTTTGTCGTCTACAAACACATGAGTGGATGATCCACGTGGCGTGAATTCCCTCTTAATATCTGCGACCTTGTACAGTTTTGGCATGTAAATTCCCTCTACTTGTTCAGTCAATAAGATCTCGACCGGACGATGCAAGGCATCAGTCGGTGTCAAAAAGCACAAACGATTGTGTCCGAAGTTAATCGGTTTTTTGAGCGCGTCAAGGTCGCTGCCAGGCAGACGGCCCCCTCCTCTAGCGCTGAGAAATTATCTAATCCCTCCAATGGCAGTTAACGCGATCTCCTCGCCCTTAGAGAGCCCAAGTATGTGCCACAATCGATTGTGATGGCAAGTTCTTTTTAACGCGATCGAGGTCGGCGATCAGAGAAAGCGCGAGAGGCAGGATTTGAAGAACGGGCCGCAAGCTAGCGCGCAGCACGGGGACAGGGACTTGCCCTACAAAACGTCAAAATGGCGACGTACCCTGACCACCATCGTGATCTCATTCGTGCGCCAGAGAACCGGTAGCTCGCGGCCTATATCGCGTCCGTTTCGACATTGATCATCGTCAACTCCGGCGTCGRAAGGAAAGATCTGGGAGGAACCAGTATCGGCGTTATGTAGTAGATGGTTGGGTCCCCTGGATCCTTATACAGGATATCAAAGGCCTTCTCCATCATTGCGACCACGTCTTGCTTTATCATCCATGTCCGAAAAATACAAAATGACGCAAAAGGATCGTAGTCGCAGCAACCAATTTCGATATCGGACAGGTCAAGATCCGGACGGAGAGACGAAAAGCGAAGAAATCCTTCGTAGTTGAGAGTACTGTTCAGGAAAATACGACGCGGGACACGGCCATGGTTCTGATAATACGTCTCGAAGGCTTGGCATGTTTTCGCAGGGTCATAGCCAGTAAAATGAATGACTTCGTCGGTCGGTGGACCGGCAAAGTTGTCGACAGCGACCTTGAATCCGCGAATACGATCGAGCGTTGAGACCTCACTGCAGCCCCCGAAAAAATGAATATCATTAGCGCGCAGGCCGTCCTTGTTTCCAGTCTCAATAATTGCGCTCGTCAGGGTCAAGCCGCCCTTGAAATTATCGCTGATGACAGACGATACTTTCGACCCGGGAAGGTCTATGTTGACATGGCGCTGCCCAGCAGAACTGCAAATCTCATGGACTCCATCAGGGTCGGCTGCACCGCAGATAACTAAACCCTCAATAGAGTACGAAATCAATGTCTTAGCGGTTTCACGTTCGGTGGCCGGATCACGACCGGCGCTAACCACGATAGGACATTTTCCCCGACGGCGAACGTTCAGTTCGAAGCTCTGTGCAACCGCTGCGAAAAACCGGCTGTTGTGCGAGGGGATCATCAGTCCCGTCATTTGCGAGACGGACTTGCGAAGGCCCTGGGCCTGCTTGTTCGGCATGTAATTGTGCGCTTTTGCCAGCGCTTTCACAGCCTCCGCCGTCCGGGCTGAGATGCCCCGCCTCGACCAAGTCCCACTCAATACAGCACTGATCGTCGAGACGGAAAGACCAGCTTTTTTCGAGAGTTCATAAATCGTGGAGCGTTGTTGATTGTCGATGGCCAAAAATTCACCTCAGGTGCTGTGATTCCGTATTCCTTAGAGGATATCAATCTTACACAGTCGGTTGTGAAATGGCATGATAACGATCCGGCCCTAACGAGCCCCAAAGGCAGCTGCCTGATCCCACATTGAGATGGCGCGCAATATCCTTGAACCGAGGCTAGGTG
>NZ_JBFUFB010000058.1:0-6077 GCF_056403655.1 Mesorhizobium sp. P2_F8 | reverse complement strand
CTTCGAAGCCGCCCATGGCCATCAGGGCGGCCGGAGCCTCTTCGAGGCTGAGCCTCTTGCTGACCAGAAGTTCGGGCTTCAGCTTGCCGCTGCCRATCATCGCCATAATCGCCGGATAGCGGTAGGCCTGCATGCCCAGGCTGCCGAGGATTTCGAGCTCGAAGGCGATCACCTGATCCATCGGCACCTGCGCCCTGGCATGCTCGCCCAGCATCAGCCCGACCTGCACGTGGCGGCCGCGCCGGCGCAGATTGGCGATCGAGTTGAACGAGGTCGTCGAGTGGCCGAGCGCATCCATCGACATATGCGCGCCGCCCTTGGTGATCTCCCGGACCGCCTCGACCACATCGGGCGTCGTCGAGGCGTTGACCGTCGCCACCGCGCCGATCTTCTTGGCAAACTCCAGCTTTTCATCCGTCAGGTCGATGGCAATGACATTGGCGCCCATGGCGCTGGCGATCATGATCGCCGACAGGCCGACGCCGCCACAGCCATGCACCGCCACCCATTCGCCGGGCCTCACCCGGCCCTGGTCGACGATGGCGCGAAACGAGGTGATGAAGCGGCAGCCGAGGCTGGCGGCGGTGGCGAACTCCATCTCCTCGGGCARRCGCACCAGATTGGTGTCGGCATGCTCGATGGCAACATATTCAGCGTACGAGCCCCAGGCACTGAAGCCTGGCGTCTTCGGGTGTTCGCAGATCTGGTGATGGCCCGAAGTGCATTCGAAGCAGCGCCCGCAGCCGACGGCGAACGGCACGGTGACGCGCTCGCCGGCCTTCCACCGGGTGACCTGGTTGCCGGCGGCGACGACGATGCCGGCCAGTTCATGGCCCGGCACATGCGGCAGTGTGATGCCGTCATCATGGCCCATCCAGCCATGCCAGTCGCTGCGGCAAAGGCCCGTCGCCTCGACCTTGATGACGACACCTTCGGGCGTCGGCTTCGGATCGGCGACGGTCTGGATCGTCGGCGCCTGGCCGAACTGTTCGAAGACGACAGCTTTCATATCAGGGTCCTTCTGGGGCTTTCCGGGGGGCGCGGGGCGGGCAGGGGCGCCTTGGTCCGGCGATTGCTAGTTCGGTTCCAGTCCTCGGGTCCTTCTTGGTACCTGAGGATTTGAGATCCAGCATCACATCAGCCAATTGGTTGATATATCATGTGTTGCATGAGGCAAAATCCCTGTCAATTAGCCCCATGAGCTCCGGCCCTTTTTCCCTACCTAGTCGCGCAAAATGTCATGGCATTCACTTTTTTTGTTGCAAACTGTGGATCTTGCGGCTGATATGCATTTGTCGAGGTTCGACAGATGGCCAATCCCGACTTCGCTAAAGATTGGATATATCATGCTCTATAGTGCTCACCGCGCGAAAGAAGATAGCGGAGTGATCTCTTGAACCAAGCCCTTGGAGTTTAGAGCCGAGCTTCGTGCGAGGGCGCCGGGCCTCGCCTCTCAGGATTGCACCGGCTTGAAGGGGAAACAGCGATGACATCAAAAATGCCAGCACACGCCTGTCTTCAGCATCACCTCACCCGCCGATCCATTTTAGTTGGCGCTGCGGCGACCGCCGTCACCGCCGCGACCAATTTGCTGCCCGCAGCGTTCGCGGCGACTGCAGCGGTAAAAACGGTGGTCCCAGGCGCATTGACCATCGCGATGAACGGCGACATGCCAATGACCAGCGTCAAAGATGGCAAGATAATTGGAACCGACGGCGAAATGATTTCAAAGATCGCCGAGAAACTCGGCCTTACGCCACAGCCCGCTTTAATGGATTGGTCGGCTACGATTGAATCGGTCCGCGGTGGCCGAGCTGACGTCATGTTGGGA
This sequence comes from Mesorhizobium sp. P2_F8, assembly GCF_056403655.1. Lineage (NCBI taxonomy): Bacteria > Pseudomonadati > Pseudomonadota > Alphaproteobacteria > Hyphomicrobiales > Phyllobacteriaceae > Mesorhizobium > Mesorhizobium sp. P2_F8. The sequence goes on along the minus strand of NZ_JBFUFB010000058.1, from coordinate 4,246 downwards.
AATATGGGTTGGACGCAGAAGCGCGCGGAAGTAATGCTTCTTACCGATCCGATCTACTACACGCCGAAGTTCACGCTCATGCGCAAGGACATGCCCGTTGGCGACCGGCTCACACTTGAGGATATGAAGGATCGAACCCTTGGGACTGTCCAAGGATTCACGATCGTTCCGGAATTGAAGCAGGTGCCGGGCGCCGCGGAAGTGAGGCTCTACGACACCACCGACGCTTGCGTGCGCGACATTCGCGCCGGCCGCTTGGATTTCGGGTTCCTTGATACTCCGACAATCAGCTACATGATTCAGCAAAACCCCGATTGGGATCTGAAGGTAATTCCAACTACCTCTTACCCACAGTTCAAGATTCTTGGCGTTAAGCAATTGACCTTGATGGGAATGAACCCAGAGAATACCGACCTATTCGACGCGCTTAATGCCGGTATCGCCTGGTTGTGGAAGACCGGCGGGAACAAGGAGTTTCTGGCGAAGTACGGACTGAACAACCCTGACTTTCTGGTCCCGCCCGAACGCAACCCTCGCATCGGTATCGATCGCGACGAAAAGGGCACCGTCCTAGGTCCCTGGGCGCATGCGCCGAAAGATTTCTCGAGCTTCTTCGGGTGATCGCGGTGGCAGATCGATCGGCCAAAGATCAGCGAGACGCCGACCCGGCTCCAAAAATCGATCTGCCGCTCGTCGTGGTAAAGGATCTTCACAAATCGTTCGGGAGCTTCAAGGCGATAGACGGTGTTGATCTGTCTATCGCCCCAAGCGAGAAGGTCGCGATCATCGGTTCGAGTGGTTCGGGAAAAACCACGCTGCTGCGATGCATAGCCTATCTCGAAAAGCCGACAAATGGACTGATCACCATTGACGGCAAGTCCATCGGAGAGAAGGTCGTCGGCGCACGCAAGGTGCCGATGTCCGACAAGGAAATCGCCCAGATCCGCACCGGTATCGGCATGGTGTTCCAGCGCTTCAACCTTTTCCCGCATTTAACCGCACTAGAAAACATCATGCTTGGTCCACTCAAAGTGCTGCGCCGGAAGCGCGAGGATGTTGAGCCCATCGCCCGTGATCTACTCCAGAAGGTTGGTCTTCCCCATAAGGCCAACGCTTATCCGGACCATCTTTCGGGTGGGCAGCAGCAACGGGTCGCCATCGCACGATCTCTTGCGATGAAGCCGAAGCTGATGCTGTTCGATGAGGCCACCTCGGCGCTCGACCCGGAACTCGTCGGCGAAGTGCTGCACGTCATTCGCCAGCTCGCCGAAGAAGGCATGACAATGCTGATCGTCACCCACGAGATGTCCTTTGCCGAGGAAGTGGCCGACCGCATCGTCGTCATGGATCACGGCGTCATCGTCGATCAGGGCGCACCCGACATGCTGGTGTCCTCACCGGCCCATCCGCGCACGCTAGCACTCCTGCGCCCGAACCGCGAACCTCGGTCGACAGCGCTGCGGGCTGGAGCCTCCTCATGAATGAGTGGGCTCGCGCACTACCGCTATTTCCCGAATTCCTGGGAATTCTGCTCTGGGGAGCGGTTACGACGATACATATAACGATCGGCTCCTTCGTGCTCGCGGTCGCTATCGGACTGGTCCTGGGGCTTATTCAGTCCTTCCCCGCTCGCCTGCCGAAGATAATCATCCGGATCTATATCGAGGTATTCAGAGGAGTTCCCGTCCTAACTCAACTGTTCGTTTTGTATTTCGGATTAGCCCAGATCGGGATCAAGTTAAATCCGATCCCGGTCGCTATCGTCGGCTTCGGTCTCAACGGCGGAGCATATCTGACAGAGGTTTTCCGCGCGGGCCTGCAGTCGGTTCACTCCGGCCAGCTAGAGGCCGCATTCATGGTCGGAATGACGCGGATGAAGGCTTTGCGCTACGTGGTTCTGCCGCAGGCGATGCGTGTGGTCTTGCCGCCTTTGGCGAATTTCGCGGTTGGACTTCTCAAGGACACCTCCCTAGCATCTGCCGTAGCCGCACCTGAATTGAGCTTCTATGCGCGCAATCTCGTGACGCGGACCTATCTCAGTGGACCTATCTATTTCCTGGTGGCCGCCGTCTACATCGCCATGAGCTTCCCATTGTCGCGCTTTGCACAGCGTCTCGAACGGCGCTTCAGCCAAGGGAGGAGCGTGTGATGGCATTTGTCTCGCTCGTCGTCGAATGGATGCCGCAGTTGATGCGTGGTGTCCTTTGGACACTGCGATTGATGGGACTGTCTTTCCTGCTTGCGGCCGTGCTCGCGCTGCCAATCGCCTTGGCTAGGCTCTCACGCTATTCCTATCTGCGCTTAATCGCACAGACTTATGTCGAGATCATCAGAGGCATGCCGTCCCTGACTTTGCTGTTCGTCATCTACTTCGGGCTGCCATCATTCGGGCTGACCCTGCACGCTATTGACGCGGCGATTCTCGGGCTGGGGCTGAACGGCGCCGCCTACGTGTCCGAAATCTATCGCTCAGGCATTCAGGCTATCGACCCCGGGCAGCGCGAAGCTGCACAAATGATTGGAATGCGTCCTGTCCAGGTCCTGCGGCACGTTGTTTTACCGCAAGCTTTCAGGGTCGTTCTTCCTCCGATGGGAAATTTTAGCATCTCCTTGCTGAAGGATACGTCCGTCGCTTCGTTGATTTCGGCTCCCGAAATGATGCTGCAAGCTCGCGATCTCACAAGCGAGTATTTTATGCCGCTGCAAATCTATGTTGCGGTTGGACTCATGTACCTGCTGATGGCCCTCCCTTTATCTTATCTTGTTCGCATCCTTGAGGCTCGCCTCAGCATAGGCCCAGTGGAAGAAAGGGCGCTCAGTCATGGAAAAATTTGACGCAATTGTCATCGGATCAGGAGCCCTGGGCGCCAGTACGGCATTTCATCTCGCGAAGGCGGGGAAAAGCGTAGCGCTGCTGGACCGGGCAGAAATCGCGTCCCAGACATCCGCCCGCGCCGCCGGTTTGAGCGGGCAGGTTCGACAGACAGAATTGATGACGAAGCTCGCAATGCGCGCTATCGACAAGATAAGGCGCTTTGCCGAGGAGACTGACGAGGAAATTGAATATTTCCAGCCTGGGAGCATGTCAGTGGCCCGGTTTCCGGAACATGCTGAGATGCTGCAGGAGCGACTTGCCCTGGCCAAGACTCTCGGCCTCGACGTCGATATGATCTCGCCGGATCAAGCGCATGAACTGAACCCATTTCTGGCGACGAAGGGCATCGTAGCCGTTGCTTATATGCGCCACGACATTTTTCTTGAGCCGGTGCAAGTCCCCCGCGGGTATGCCAACGGCGCGAAGAGATTGGGGGCAGTGCTCCTTCCTCACACCCATGTGTCTGAGATCGTCGTGGAGAACGGTGCCGTCAGCCGTGTCGTTACCAATCGAGGCGATCTTGCTGCGAAAACCATTGTCGATGCCGCCGGTGGTTGGTTGAGGCTCGTAGCATCCTTTGCCAGCAGCAAGGTACCGGTTGTTGCCATGCGCCACCAGCTGATGATCACCGCTCCGATCGAGGGGGTGGAGACAACTCAACCGATCACGCGCATCATCGATGCCAATGTCTATGTGCGGCCCGATAAAGGTGGGCTCATGTTCGGCGGCTACGAGAAGGACCCTAAGCCGGTCGATGTCTCGCAGATGTCGCCATCGTTTCGGATTGAGGATCTGGAGCTCGATCTGTCAGTTCTGAAGCGGCTCACCGAAACGGTTAAGGACCAGTTGCCGATCTTCCAGCAAGACCTCAAGCTTCAGGAGCATCGAGKCGGTCTTCCCACGATGACCACCGACGGTCATCATATCCTGGGCGAGGCGCCCGGTGCAAAAGGTCTATACGTTCTGGGTGGCTGCAATGTCGGCGGTTTGTCGATTGCGCCAGCTCTGGGCGAGCAGCTGGCAGAACTTATCGTTAATGGCCGCACCGAACTCGATCTGTCGCCGATGGCTCTGGATCGATTTGCAGCAGGCATGTCCGAAAGCGAGATGCTGGAGAAGTGTCGCGAGCGCTACGTCCACTATTACACCTTCCGTTTCAAGGACAAGTTCTCCGCCGCCGCAGCCTAAGGTTTTCGACTCTATCTTCGCTTCGCCGGCGCGCCGAAGCGCTCCGGTAACAACGCRAGGACTCCCTGATGCAAGCCCTATCGCCCAAAAATTCACTCTCATCGCCACGACGTTTCGATGAGCTGCTAAGCAGCCCAAAAATTCACTCTCATCGCCACGACGTTTCGATGAGCTGCTAAGCAG
>NZ_JBFUFB010000057.1:0-6109 GCF_056403655.1 Mesorhizobium sp. P2_F8 | reverse complement strand
GCGACTGGCTCGACTGGAGCCACCGGCTCGACTGGTGCGACTGGCTCGACCGGTTCGACTGGAGCAACCGGCTCGACCGGAGCCACCGGCTCGACCGGAGCGACGGGCTCGACTGGTTCGACCGGCGCAACTGGCTCGACTGGAGCCACCGGCTCGACTGGTGCGACTGGCTCGACCGGTTCGACTGGAGCAACCGGCTCGACCGGAGCCACCGGCTCGACCGGAGCGACGGGCTCGACTGGTTCGACCGGCGCAACTGGCTCGACGGGTGCCACTGGCGACACTGGTGCAACGGGTTCGACCGGCTCGACTGGAGCAACCGGCTCGACCGGAGCCACCGGCTCGACGGGTGCGACTGGCTCGACTGGTTCGACTGGAGCAACCGGCTCGACCGGGGCCACCGGCTCGACCGGAGCCACCGGCTCGACTGGTGCGACGGGTTCGACTGGTTCGACCGGCGCAACCGGCTCGACGGGTGCCACTGGCTCGACCGGCGCAACTGGCTCGACCGGCTCGACCGGAGCAACTGGCTCGACCGGAGCCACCGGCTCGACCGGTTCGACTGGAGCAACCGGCTCGACCGGGGCAACTGGCTCGACGGGTGCGACCGGCTCGACAGGTGCAACTGGCGATACCGGCTCGACCGGAGCCACGGGCTCGACTGGTGCGACGGGCTCGACAGGTGCAACTGGCGATACCGGCTCGACCGGAGCCACCGGCTCGACGGGTGCGACTGGTTCGACCGGCTCGACTGGAGCAACCGGCTCGACCGGAGCGACGGGCTCGACTGGAGCCACCGGCTCGACCGGCTCGACTGGAGCAACCGGCTCGACCGGAGCCACCGGCTCGACTGGTGCGACGGGTTCGACTGGTTCGACCGGCGCAACTGGCTCGACGGGTGCTACTGGCGACACTGGTGCAACCGGTTCGACGGGCTCGACTGGAGCAACTGGCTCGACTGGAGCCACCGGCTCGACTGGTGCAACGGGTTCGACTGGCTCGACTGGCGACACCGGTTCGACCGGAGCGACAGGCTCGACCGGCTCGACTGGAGCAACCGGCTCTACCGGAGCGACGGGCTCGACGGGTGCCACTGGCTCGACCGGCTCGACTGGCTCAACCGGCTCGACCGGAGCGACAGGCTCGACGGGTGCCACTGGCTCGACCGGCGCAACTGGCTCGACAGGTGCAACTGGTGATACCGGCTCGACTGGGGCCACCGGCTCGACTGGTGCGACGGGCTCGACAGGTGCAACTGGCGATACCGGCTCGACCGGAGCCACCGGCTCGACGGGTGCGACGGGCGATACCGGAGCTACTGGAGCGACCGGAGCGACTGGCGACACTGGAGCCACAGGTGCAACGGGCTCGACCGGTGCAACCGGCGCCACAGGTGATACCGGAGCGACTGGAGCAACCGGAGCCACGGGTGCGACCGGCGATACCGGAGCGACGGGCTCGACTGGCGCCACCGGTGATACCGGAGCGACTGGAGCAACCGGAGCCACGGGTGCGACCGGCGATACCGGAGCGACGGGCTCGACTGGCGCCACCGGTGATACCGGAGCAACTGGAGCCACGGGTGCAACGGGTGATACCGGAGCGACTGGCTCGACTGGAGCCACGGGTGCGACCGGCGATACCGGAGCGACGGGTTCGACCGGCGCTACGGGTGATACCGGAGCAACTGGAGCCACGGGTGCGACCGGCGATACCGGAGCGACCGGTTCGACCGGAGCGACTGGCGACACTGGTGCAACGGGCTCTACCGGAGCCACCGGCTCGACAGGAGCCACCGGTTCGACCGGTGCTACTGGCTCGACCGGAGCCACCGGCTCGACAGGAGCCACCGGTTCGACCGGTGCTACTGGCTCGACCGGAGCAACAGGTACGGCTGGTGCGACAGGTGCGACCGGAGCCACGGGCTCGGGCGGTGGAACAGGTGATCATGACCACAACCATGGCAATAACGGCTTTGGCAATGGAGATCAGGATGCACCTGGTGGTTCCGGGAACCATAACAATGGCGAAAACGGCCCTGGTCACAAAGCCAGCGTCACCTCCACCTCGCTCGGCCTCAAGGACACTGCAAAATTCCTGCAGTCGGGCTCGACACATGGCAACAGTGATCACGACAGCCATGCGTCGTTCCGCAACCTGATCGGCCTGGCGTCTACATCGGTGTCGACAGACCTGCTCAATGTCCTCAAGACGATGAGCGGATTTGGCCAGAACCACAACAAGCCGTCGGGGGCGAGCTCGGATCTCACCTCGGACCAGACCAAGCATGGCGCCGGCTACGCCAGCGACGATCATTCCATCAAGACGACCCTGAAGGATCTCTTGAAGCCGCATGAATAAGGAATGTTAAATGGACCACGTCCGGAGACTGGTCCAGGTTTGAAAAAGGGGCGCGCGGACTTCGCTGGAAGTTCGCGCGTTTCCACTTCTTGTCGGTGCGGCATCGTCTTGCGGAAAACCCTCCGCTGGCCATCTCTGGCTTCCAGCGAGGGCAGCGGATCGGCCTGGCGAGGCGATTATTTTTAGTAAGTCGGCGCAAACGGAAATGAAGCCGCCAAGCCTGCGATTTTCAAAAAGAATCTGCGCGGCTTCGGCTCTTCGATACTGGCCAAGTTCGGCCATCTTGTTCCTGGCCATTCACCAAATCTCCACTTTATAGTTTACAAATCCCTAATTTTCGATTTTACTAATGTGTGACACGGGGTGTGTCCGCAGGTCGCGCGGTAGGGTTGCCGACGTCCTGCGAAGTTTTGGGGAAGGATCTGGGGGTCGTTAAGCCACATCGCGGGCGATGATGGAGGCGCGTTCTTTGAGCGCGCCTTGAAAGCCGCGTCAACGTTGCCCGCCCACGGAGGCGGACAGGTTTCCCGTTCCAGAGTTCCCTCGCGTTTGGACGCCGATCCGTCGGCGTGACCAGTGGCGGGAGTGTGTCGTGGGTGGGGTGAGATTGCGTGCGAGTTGGGCCCGGCGCGGAGCGATTTCCGGCGTCGATAGGCCCGCAATCCGACAGCGGCGACGGACCGCCGCAGCCGGCGGCTGGCAGATTGGCCGCCGCTGTTCCGCCCTCCATGAAAGCCTCAGCACTGCGCGGCCTGCCCGCGGGCCCGACCCCGCCGCGCCGGGCGTCGCCGGCGGATGCTCTCAGCTTGAACCCAATTGGAACCAGCGGGATCTCGCCACGGCCAGCGCCACCGAACTCGTTTTCGTCGATCCATCGGTATCCGATCCAGGCACGATCCTCGGCAATTTGAGGCCACGGGTCGAGGCGATCGTGCTTGATGCCAAATCCCCGGCCGCGCGCCAGATGGCACGGGCGCTCGAAGYTCGTGACCGCCTCGACGCCGTGCACGTGATCGCGCACGGCGCGCCCGGGCGGGTGTGCTTCGCGGCCGGCGATTGGTCGGCGCGCACGCTGCGGCACGATGAGGCCGATCTCGCCACGATCGGCCAGGCATTGGGAGGCTCCGGCGAGCTGCTTCTGTGGAGCTGTGACGCGGGCGCCGGCGCTGCCGGAACCGATTTTGTCGATGCGCTGGCGCGCGCTGCGGGGGCGCCGGTTGCGGCCGCCACCGACCTGGTTGGGTCGCCGACGCTCGGCGGACGATGGAAACTGACAAGGAACACCGCGGCGCGGGCGCCGCTGACGGAGGAGGGTATCATGGGCTACGCAGCAGTGCTTGCCGCGATCGAGATCACGATCTCCGGCTTGATCCCAACCGGCATGACCGGCGGCTCGACGACCTACTTCGTGGTCGACAGGGACCACGGCACGATTGTTGGCAACCTCAATCTGCCGAACATGGCCAACAACGCCTTCCGGATCGCCGTCAGGGTGCCGGGCGGAGCGACGAGCCTCGACGTCGGCGTCTTCGACGAAAGCGGCAAGTTCACCTCGGCTGGCTTCACTGTGGATGTGCCCGCGCGTCCATCCGGCGCCGTCGGGCCGAAGGGGTGAGCCATGCTGAAGGACCTCACCTCGGATCCCTTCCATAGCCCGGCCGCCGCGCTGGGCCTTCACGCATCGACACACAAGGTTTCGCCCGCATACCCTCAGAGCGGGCGAGCCATGACGTTCGAGCCCGAAGTCCTGTTCATCGATCCCGCCGTCGCCGACATACCCGCCATCCTTGCCGGGCTGCGGGCCGGCGTGCAGCCGGTGCTCCTCGACGCGGCGCGGCCGGCGGCCGCACAGATGGCGGCGGCGCTGGCCGGCCGCCAAGGCCTTGCGGCCGTGCACATCATCGCCCACGGCGCGCCTGGGCGCGTCGCCTTCGCGGCCGGCGAATGGTCGCGCGAAACGCTGGCGCGCGACGCCGGCGACCTGGCCGCGATCGGCCGGGCCATGGCCGAAGACGGCGACCTGCAGCTGTGGAGCTGCGAGACGGGCAAGGGTAACGCCGGCGAGGCGTTCGTCGAACAGTTGGAAGAGGCAGCTGGCGCTTTTGTAGCGGCGGCGGCCGGGCGCGTCGGCGCGTCGGCGCTGGGCGGCGCCTGGGAGATCGTGCGGAGCAAGAATGAGCTTGTACTGCTCCCCCCGATTTCGAGTGCGGCTATTGCCGCATACACGGGGGTGTTGTCATCAGAACTCACCATCGGGGGGACAATCTCCAATGGTTCTACACAGAGTACTAATATTTTTTATGTAGTAGATACGACAAGCAATTTAATAGTTGGCAGCTTTACGTTGCCAAATAGGACTAATTCAGGATTCAATGGTTTTTCTGTCACTTTTACCGTTCCAAACGCCACCGACACGTATGCGATTTACACGTCTGGAACGACAACTTCCGGCAGCTCGTTTACTTTTGTTGTAACGTTGACTGGAGCGATTAGCGCCACAAGCAACGGTGACACTTTCAGCTCCTTCTCCTTCGCCAGTAACACCGGTCCTACCGGCCCCACCGGCCCTACCGGCGCGGGTGCGACTGGCGCTACAGGTTCAACTGGCGCTACGGGTGCAACCGGCGCCACGGGTTCGACCGGCGCGAGCGGCGCCACTGGTGCGACTGGCTCGACAGGTGCGACCGGCGCGACTGGTACGACCGGCGCTACGGGATCGACTGGCGCCACAGGTTCAACTGGTGCGACCGGCGGCACTGGTGCGACTGGCTCGACCGGTGCGACTGGCGCCACAGGTTCGACTGGCGCCACCGGAGCCACAGGTGCGACCGGCAATACGGGCGCCACTGGTTCTACAGGCGCGACTGGTGATACGGGCGCCACAGGTTCGACCGGAGCAACCGGAGCCACCGGCGCGACCGGCGATACGGGCGCCACAGGTTCGACTGGAGCTACTGGCGCCACGGGCGATTCTGGCGCCACGGGTGCGACCGGCGCAACCGGACCCACAGGTGCGACTGGCGATACGGGCGCAACGGGTTCGACAGGCGCCGCTGGCAATACTGGCGATACTGGCGCCACGGGTGCGACCGGCGCAACCGGAGCCACAGGTGCGACCGGCGCCACGGGCGATACCGGCGCAACTGGCTCGACCGGTGATACCGGCGCCACAGGTTCAACCGGAGCCACGGGCGCGACAGGCTCTACTGGCGATACCGGCGCAACTGGCTCGACTGGCGATACCGGAGCCACGGGCTCGACCGGCGATACCGGCGCCACGGGTTCAACCGGCGCCACAGGCGATACGGGCGCAACTGGCTCGACTGGTGCAACCGGCGATACCGGAGCTACTGGCTCGACCGGAGCAACCGGAGCCACAGGTGCGACCGGCGATACGGGGGCCACCGGAGCAACGGGCGCGACTGGTGATACCGGCGCCACGGGTTCGACAGGCGCCACTGGCGATACGGGAGCCACAGGTTCGACTGGAGCAACCGGAGCCACAGGTGCGACCGGCGATACCGGCGCCACGGGTTCAACCGGCGCCACTGGCGATACGGGAGCCACGGGTTCGACTGGAGCAACCGGAGCCACAGGTGCGACCGGCGATACTGGCGCCACGGGGTCGACCGGCGCGACCGGCGACACGGGAGCCACAGGTTCGACCGGAGCCACAGGCGCGACCGGCGATACCGGTGCCACGGGTTCGACAGGCGCAACTGGCGATACGGGAGCCACAGGTTCGACT
>NZ_JBFUFB010000056.1:0-6412 GCF_056403655.1 Mesorhizobium sp. P2_F8 | reverse complement strand
CCGAGGCGTTCCTCGAGCTGGGCGATGCGTCGCAGCACGGTCGAGTGGTTCACACCGAGGCGCTCGGCGGCAGCCCGCACCGAGCCTCCACGCGCGACGGCAAGAAAGTAGCGAACGTCATCCCAGTCGATCATGGTGCAATCCCGCACCGCGCGGTGCGCCTTCCAAAGCCCTACCCTATCGTACAACAGTACAGGGCGGCCCCCATAACACTTGTCAACGAGCGGGCCCAATCCCGAGCAGCGGAACCTTATCGTCGCGGCTGCCGTTGATAGCCATACCGGATCGATTTCGCACCACCGGTGTGCGTGCTTCCTCACTCAAAGCCTGAGCCCGGCAGCCCCATCTTAAAGGTCTTCGGGGCGTTCCCGAAGACCAAGGCGGAAACCTGGAAGGATGCACGTCATGACCAGATTGAATGGAAAGACCGCCGTCATCACCGGCGGCGCTACCGGCATCGGCCGCGCCGGACCAAAGCGATTCTTCGAGGAGGGCGCCTTCGTCTTCATCTTCGGCCGCCGACAGGAAGCGCTCGACGCCGCTGTGGCGGACCTCGGGCCTAATGCCCGCGCGGTGAAAGGCTCGGTCTCGGATGAGGCCGACCTCGACCGACTCTACGCGGCGGTGAAGCACGAGCGCGGAAGCCTCGACATCGTCTTCGCCACGGGGCCGGAGGCCCGCTCCCGCTCGGTCAGATGACCGCCGAGCACATTGACGAAACCTTCGACACCAATGTGAAAGGTACGATTTTCACGGTCCAAAAGGCGTTGCCGGTGATGGGCCCGGGTGGTTCGATCATCCTGACCGGATCGAGCGCCGGCACCACGGGCGCCCCGGGATTCACTGCCTACAGCGCGAGCAAGGCGGCCGTGCGCAACCTCGCGCGGACCTGGGCCGAGGACCTGAAGGGCACTGGCATCCGCGTAAACGTGCTATCGCCCGGAGCGACGGCGACCGAGCTCGCGAAGGAGGCGCTGGGCGAGGAGGGGCAGAAGGCCTACGGCGCGATGACCCCGCTCCAGCGCATGGCCGACCCGGCGGAGATCGGAGCCGTGGCCGCCTTCCTCGCGTCGCCGGACAGCAGCTTCATGACCGCCAGCGAAGTCGCCGTCGACGGCGGCCTGGCCCAACTCTGACCTCGGCGCGGTTCCGTACCTAGCTCACACACAGCGAAAGACAAAAGATCATGAAAGCACTCGAAGGTAAAATCGCGGTCATCACGGGCGGAAGCAGTGGGATCGGGTTAGCGACAGCCAAGCGCTTCGTGGAAGAAGGTGCGCACGTCGTGATCACCGGGCGAAGAGAGAAAGAGCTGAAGGAAGCCGCTGCCTTCATCATGAGAGACGTTACGACGGTCGTCGGCGACGTATCGCGCTTGGAAGATCTGGACCACCTCTATGCCGTCGTGAAAGAGAAACATGGTCACATCGACATTCTCTTCGCGAACGCGGGCGCAGGGACAATCGCACCGCTCGCGGTCGCCACTGAGGCACATTTTGATCAGACCTTCGATGTGAACGTGAAGGGTCTGTTCTTTACGGTGCAGAAGGCCCTTCCCCTGTTCAAAGACGGCGGCTCGATCATCCTGACATCTTCCGTCGCGAACGTGTTGGGGGTGCCCGGATTTAGCGCCTACGCCGCGAGCAAGGCGGCTGTTCGCAACTTCGCGCGCGCTTGGACACTGGAGCTGAAAGACCGCCAAATTCGCGTGAATACGGTGAGCCCCGGACCGATCGAGACTCCCGCGCTAGAGACGACGACGGGCCTCACCCCTGAGCAAGCCGAGCAAGCGGCCGCCCAGTTTGCTTCACAGATACCGATGGGTCGCAGAGGCCAACCGGAGGAAATTGCGGCTGCGGTCACGTTCCTCGCCTCCGACGAAAGTTCTTTCATCACCGGCGTCGACCTCGGCCGATGGCGGCATGGCCCAGGTCTGAACTGAAGTATCCGTTGCGACTACGCGCGATCCGGAAAGCTTTGCATCCGACGCGGCCGCGATCGGACCCACGATCCTCCCCAAAACACTGGCCGAAGCGGTCAAGGCGGACATCATCTTTTTGGCTGCCCGTTTCGAAGCGAACCCAGATGTCGCGAAGGCGCTGTCAACCTGGCAAGGGAAGACCATCGTCGATGTGACCAATGCCTACGGCGTGCCTCCTGAGGAACTGGAAGGACAGCCTTCTTCCAGATTCATCGCGCAGACTTTCTCAGGTGCAAGGTTGGTCAAGGGCTTCAACCATTTGATCGCTGCCACCCTTGACCAAGACCCGGCCGTGCATGGTGGCAGGAGAGTCGTGTTGCTGGCGAGCGACGATGACGCTGCCGCGGCGGAGATTGCTGCGCTCGCGGAAAAGCTCGGTTTCTCGCCGATCAAACTTGGCGGGCTGTCGGAAGGTGGGCTGCTAGTCCAGGCGCGGAAACAGCTGGGGTCATCTGGTCTTCAAGGACCTGGTCAAGTTCGCCTGATGAACACGACGTGCCCACCAGCAAGAGCTGCGATGCACGGATCGGATCGAGCGCGATGCGATCCGTGCGAAATGGAGAAATTCCCATGAGCATCGAGAAGAACATCCAGACCGTGAAGGACTTCTTCGCCGCGATCGGCCGTGGCGACAGGGAGGCTCTGCTTGCGCTGGCCGCCGAAGACATCGAGTGGATCATTCCGGGCGAGGACTGGCCGCTGGCCGGAACGCGCCATGGACACGCCGGGCTGGCGGATTTGCTTGAGACGGCATCCAAGTCGATAGAAACGTCCACCGAACCCCGGGAATTCGTAGCGCAGGGGGACCGGGTGCTGGTCGTCGGCTTCGCGAGGGGGAAGATCAAAGCCACGAACAAGACGTTCGAGGACGACTGGATCTTCGCCATCACCGTCCGGGACGGTAGACTGACCAACATCCGGGAATACGTCGACACACAAGCACTGGCGCGCGCCGCGCAGGTGGGCGCGGCCGGGACTGCACAGCGCTGGCCATCTTCGGCCATCGGTTCGGGGTCGACGTTAGATCAGCCGAAAATCGCCCCATTGTACGCCACGCGCTCGTCTAATGCCCAACCGTAAAGGAGATTCCGATGTACGACCAATCCAAGGTATCCGAGTTGATCCGGTTCGCACGTGTAGATGCGGGCTCCACCGTCATTGACGTCTACCCAGGCGACGGCGATTGGACGCGCCTGTTCTCCGACGTCGTGGGCCCCGAAGGTCGGGTCTACAGCTTCGTGCCGGCCGAAGTCGCCGACTTCAAGAACGATCCGGTTGGGCGCATGCGGACGCTCGCGAAGGAGCCGGGCCGAGAGAACGTAGAAGCCGTCTCAGCGGACCTCGTCGCGATGCCGCAGGCCACACAGCCAGCGGATGTGCTGTGGCTGCACCTGTTCTACCACGATCTCCACACCGCCCTAATCCAGAACAAGGGTGCGACGGCGGCCGACTTCAATCGAGCTGTCTACGAGCGGCTTAAGCCCGGTGGGTCCTACGTCATCGTCGACCACGCCGCCGCCGCTGGGTCGGGCACGAGCGATACTCAGGCGCTGCATCGGATCGACCCTGCATCCGTTCGCGAGGAGGTCGAGGCGGCCGGCTTCGTGTTGGACGCCGAAAGCACCATGCTCGCGAACAAGGACGATCAGCATTCGATCAAGGTGTTCGATCCCTCGATCAAGGGCCAGACCGATCGCTTCGCCTATCGGTTTGTGAAGATCTGACACTGAGCTAGTCGCCAACGATGAGGTCGGCACTCGTACGGGAGGCACCTTTGACAAGTGCGACGACCGATTGTGGGTTGGTTTCCGAACGACAGCTTACCGCAGACGTCGGTTAGAACCGGATCGTCCGCTTCCGGCCCCTCAACCGTCTACCGGCGTTTCTCCGGTGGCCATCACGGCCGAAGGAGAAACGAAATGGGACACTCGTGCTACGATCTCACCGCATCCGATTGCCGGGCATGGAATGCAGGCAAGAAGGTCGGAACGAAACGCCCTCTGAAACCTCGACAGATGTGGGCGATACGCTTCTTTCTCGATCGGGAACGGCGTCTGCGAGACAGAGCGCTCTTCGATTTGGCGATCGACAGCAAGTTGCGCGGCTGCGATCTCGTCAAGATCAAGATCGGCAACCTTGTTCTAGGGCAGGAAATCCGAACTCGCGCGATGGTCATCCAACAGAAAACCGGTCGGCCTGTTCAGTTCGAGTTGATGAGCGACGCACGCTCCAGCGTTCTCGCATGGCTGGAGCGGCGCGGCGGGACAGTGGATGATTACGCATTTCCGAGCAGGATCGATCCAAGGGCTCACATGAGCACAAGGCAGTAGGCTTCGCAAGCATAGTGACCTCCTTAGCTCTTGGCCGGCAACCCGGCTCCAGTTTGATGAATGGCCGCAACGCGGCGTGAAAGAATTTTGTGAAGCGCTGGCATTTTTTCAACGGGCTACGCGCCACGATTCGCAGCGGTTACCAGCGGGCGTTTCCAACCGCTAATTCCTCATGGGGGGTTGAGGTCCTTGGCCGCCAGATACATGACGGCTGCGGCTGCTTGTCTACGCTCCCAACCGGCCGCTTCCGCCCTGGCAATGATGTCTGACACGAGAGGCCAGATGACCTCTCTGCATTCTTTTTCGTAATCAACCTGCGTTGGCTTGTGCTGGGGTCCGGCCAGTCCTGTGTCCTTTGCCATGTCCTTTATCTCGCTAGTTTCGACCGGATTTTTCTTACCAATCGGCCAAATAGCGTCAAGCGGGATGCGATGCCCTCCAAACACGGGCAGGCGCCAGGCCGCGTGGCGTGCTTTGGCGGTCTAGGACAGCGGCATTCCCCATCGGCGTTTCAGCCATGTGGATCTCGGATATTCTTTTCGAGATGATTGTGAGGAAGTTCAAGCCGGCGGCAGAGGAATGAGTTGGCGCAGTGCCGGCGCTAATAATGTCTCCGTTTGAAATTTCGCAAGACCCAGAATAGGTTGGGCTTATGAAAACCCATAAACCATCATACGCTGTCTATACCCCGCCAGTGCTGGGGCTCCCGTACCTGGCTGTCATCATTGGCAGGGATGGAACAGTCATAGGCCGCCCCTTCGACACTGCCGAAGATGCCGCCGCCTTCAACAAGCTGATGGCCGAAAGGGAACACCCCGGCAAAGTCAGGAATTGGCACTAGCCAACTCGCTTGTATTCAAAGTAGCGGGGCCGAAACCGTGTCGGCTCTGTAACGGATAGATCAGTGACGCGGATCCATTTGCTGGCGTTGCATCGCAAAGTAACCCTGTGGCCAAGTGCCTTCTCTGCTGCCTCGAAAGGCGTGCGTCCTTGGGCGTCGTATGTCGAAGCGATGGATTCTCCATCCATCTCCTCCACCCGGTAAGTCTTCATGGATGGCCTCGGGTGCCACCGGAAAAGCGATTCATGCCGACCAAGCTACAGACGCATTAGCGATAGCTCAACCAAGACCGAAGTCCCAAGCGCAACCCATCCGTTGGGGAAATGGCCGGTACGGTAGGGCTTAGGGCGGACCGCACCAAGCGCGGTCCCTACAAGAAGCTGCCGAAATAGGCGAATAGGTAAGGCTTTTAGCACTCGCTAACCTAAGAACGCTTCCCGCACGCTACATGACCCAAAGGCCAGCTTGAATGCGCCACGGTGTTGCGCGACTGTCGCCGCGAGGGGTGTACAGGTGAGCAATGCAACTCAAGGAAAAGGCGCGGCCCTTCGTGCCGACTGAAATCCACGTCGGCACCATCACGGACGATGCGGGTGTGATTGGGGTTCTCTCAATTCACACAACCGAAGGTCTGTTAGATATTGCGCTGGACGTTCAGTCAGCCAACGCCAT
Source organism: Mesorhizobium sp. P2_F8 (assembly GCF_056403655.1). Lineage (NCBI taxonomy): Bacteria > Pseudomonadati > Pseudomonadota > Alphaproteobacteria > Hyphomicrobiales > Phyllobacteriaceae > Mesorhizobium > Mesorhizobium sp. P2_F8. The sequence goes on along the minus strand of NZ_JBFUFB010000056.1, from coordinate 588 downwards.
CGTGAGCGCTATTCATCAAATCCGGTCAAAGCTGGAGCCGAACGGCCCCTAGATTTCAAACTGAGACACTACCTACTGGTCGGACATCTCGCGCGTGTTGCGCGGCGGGTGACCCGGGATGTCATCCAGGAATGGAACGGACGCGGTAGCCCTGCCTGAGCCTGGCGCGTCCGAGCGATGCCCCCATCTCCCGTCCGAGCCGCACCGCGTCCTAATGGTCCGCATAGCACGCTGTGAGCCGGTGAGATATGCTAGCCAGGGTAACATGCCAGTGAACGCCGGGCGCAACCAATCCCCGCCGCCGCTCGTTTACCCGTGCTGGCTTGATCCCCAGCACTCCACGTCTCTGGCCCGCTGCTGAAAGGTGGCGGGCTTTTTTGTGTACAAGAGGGAACCTTGTTGCGGAAGGTGACGTTCTGATCATGCTTGGTCCCCTCAACCAGGCACAGAGAAAAAGGGCCCGTCACGGCTTCCTCCGTGGCGGGTCTTTTGCTTTCCTACGGCCGGGTTGCTATGCCGCGTCTAATCAACGAGCACGATGAACGGTCTGTGCTTCGGCCGTTCGTGCCAAATGACCTGTCGCAGATC
>NZ_JBFUFB010000055.1:0-6592 GCF_056403655.1 Mesorhizobium sp. P2_F8 | reverse complement strand
GTCTCGACACGATGTACCGGGTTCGCTTGCAGGAGCGCGCGGACTTCGGCGCCAACCGGAAAAGCGGACCCGAATTCGCCGTGCTCGAGCATCTGGTGACCGTACTCGACCGCAAAGGACGCAAAGGCGGCGCGGGTTTCCACGAGTATCCCGCCAGAGGTGCGAAGCAGCTTTGGCCGGGCCTCGGCGATCTCTATTCCTCCGGCAACCGTAATGAGGTCAACGCCGCCGACATTCGCCGGATGCTGCTGCACATCCAGGCCTTGGAAGCCGCCCGTTGCTTCGATGCCGGCGTGATCGACAGTGCGCGCGACGCCGACATCGGATCGGTACTGGGCTGGGGATTCGCGAAACATACCGGTGGCGTGGTTTCTTATATCGACACGATCGGGGTCGGGCGGTTCGTAGACGAATGCGACGCCTACGCCGCACGGTTTGGAGCCAGGTACGACGTTCCGGCCGCGCTACGCAGAATGGCCGAAAGCAGCGGGACGTTTCACGACGCGGCTTGAGCAGGCGGTGGCGAAGGCAAGCTTTCTGACGGAGACATCCGTCATGCCGCGCCGGGACGCAGGCATCCGTTGAATAGAATGGGGCAATGCACAATGCACGAGGTATTCATATACGATGCCGTTCGCACTCCAAGAGGCAAGGTCCGCAATGGACAGTTGCAGCGAGTCAGTCCGATTAGACTGGCCGCTGCGCCGCTCGAGGCGCTGAGAACGCGATGCGGGTTGCGCTCCGACGCGGTGGAGGACGTCGTTCTAGGATGTGTCGTTCCTATCGGCGAACAGGGCGGTAACCTCACGCGCGCTGCAGTCCTCGCGGCTGGCTATGACCCGACCGTGCCCGGCGCCCAGATCAACCGATTCTGCTCCTCGGGATTGGATGCAGTCAGCATGGTCGCCGGGCAAATTGCCTGCGGCCAACTCGACCTCGCTATCGGCGGCGGCGTGGAGAGCATGTCGCGCATACCGATGGGCAGCGACCAAGGCTCCTGGGTATCGGACCCGCGCGAAACGTTCGGCACGCGCTACATACCCCAAGGGGTAGCAGCAGACCTCCTCGCAACCCGTTGCGGTTACAATCGCGAGGATGTCGATAGATATGCGGCCGCGAGCCAGCATAGGGCGGGGGAAGCACAGAAATCGGGACGCTTTGCCGGTTCTGTCGTTCCGGTCAATGWTGTAAACCACGTGGTGCTGCTGGAACGGGACGACCAGATTCGTGCGCAAACGACTGTGGAATCGCTAGGAAGGCTCGAGCCCGCATTCGCGAAGATCAGCTCCGATCAGGGATRCGGTGATCGGGCGTTGCTTGCGTATCCCGACGTCGAACGCCTGATACATGTCCACACGGCTGGCAATTCAAGCGCCATCGTCGACGGAGCCGCAGCGGTGCTGCTGGGCTCCAGCAGAGCCGGCGAAGCCAACAGCCTCAAGCCTCGCGGGCGGATATTGTCTTGGGCCACGGTCGGTTCGGAACCGACTATCATGCTCACGGGTCCTGCGGCCGCCGGCCGCCTAGCGCTGAAACGCGCGCGCATGAACGTCGCCGATATCGACCTCTTCGAAGTCAACGAGGCATTTGCCGCCGTAGTCTTGCACGTCGTGGACGAGATGGATCTCGATCCAGACCGCGTCAACGTCAACGGAGGCGCCATTGCGCTTGGACATCCGCTGGGCGCGTCCGGATCAATCCTGCTCGGCACGATCCTGGACGAACTGGAAAGACGCGACCTTTCAACCGGTCTCGTGACCTTGTGCGTCGCGGGGGGCATGGGGTCGGCGATGATAATCGAGCGATAGACGGCGAGTGCGAGCTACTACAATCACGAGACATGCCCACACACTCGGTGAAAACGCGGCGCGGGAGTACGACTGTTTGTTGATGAGCTATGCTCGGCGATCTCGACCCTGCCGCTCTCAGATACGAAGTCCGTGCATCTCAGTCATAGCCTAGCGCTGGCCCCCATGCCGGCTTTCGAACGGAAATGAATGACGGACCGCGATGTCTAACTTGGCTAGATCCGGGACGTTGACCTCAACCTGCTCGGGTCCTTTTGCACGATCGTGGAGGAAGGAAGCCTCACTACCGCTCAAGCGGCACTGCGGCTTTCCAATCAAGCCTCAGCGAATGTCTGAAATCTCTCGAATTGCGCCTCGGTGTTGCGCTGTGCCAGTGGGGACCGAAGGGTTTCAAGCAGTACGAAGAAGAGCGCGAAATCTATCTCGCCCCGCGCGAACTCTTCGCATCCATAGGCGCATTCAAGCGCTACGTCAGCAATGTGAGAAAATGGCTACCGCGGAGAATTGGAGCCGGGCGTGCATTATCAACCCCGGAGTGCTGTATTCCCGAGCCGATCGAAAGGTTCTCGAACGTCGCGTCGGACGTTCATATCTGTATGGAGATAATGCTTGGAGCCCAGTTGATCGGCAGGGTGGCAGACGGGCTTTTTCTATTAGCGTGGGCCTGGAGAACCCGTCGTTCAGCCAACTGGATACGTCACCTCCCAACAGATCGTCTCAAATTTGGCGCGCCGCGCCGGCCCAATAGGGCTCGCGCAGGAGGCGCTTGTAGATCTTTCCGGAGTCGTCGCGCGGCAGCTGATCCCGGATCTCTATGATCCCCGGCACCTTGTAGGACGCAAGCCGCGACTTCAAGAACGCTCGGATTTCGTCGGGCTTCACGACGGCTCCGGGTGCAGGTTCGATCAATGCGATGAGACTCTCGCCGAACTCCGCGTCCGGTATCCCGAACACTGCGCAATCCCCGATCTTTTCCATCGCATGCAGTTGGCTCTCAATCTCCGCCGGGTAGATGTTCACGCCGCCCGAGATCACCATGTCCCGCTTGCGGTCACAGATGAAGAGGTAACCCTCCTCATCAAGATAGCCGACATCCCCCTGGGTAATCCAAGAGTTCCGTTCGATCTCGGCCCGCTCGGCGGGAGCGTCGTGGTAGGTAAAATCCACAAAGTTTTCCTGCCGCGAGTAGATTTCGCCGTGAACCGTCGCGGCGACCGGATTACCATCGTTATCGAATATCGAAATGTGCACGCCAGGCAATGCCCGGCCGACCGATCCGCGCTTGCGCAGGGATTCTTCGCTCGTGATGTAGGTCAAGGCAAGCGCCTCGGTGCTGCCGTAGAATTCGTTGATGACCGGCCCCCACCAGTCAATCATGGCTTGCTTCACACCAGGTGGGCATGGCGCGGCCGCGTGAATGACATGGCGCAGCGAGGAGACGTCGTATTTCGAACGCGTGGCCTCCGGCAGCTTCAACAGCCGTGTAAACATGGTAGGAACCATGAATATCGTGTCGATGCGCTCGTTCTGGATCAGGCGCAAGCACTCCTCGGCATCGAAGCGCTCCATTATGACGACCGCCTCACCGGTGCGTCCGTTCTCAAGTCCGAAAACATTAGGTGCCCCGTGATAGAGAGGTCCAGCAACCAGCGCTCTCGCACCTTCCCTGATGTTATAGACTCTGGACCTCAACGCTCGCGTACGCTCGATCTGGGCGGGGTTGGGCGCGTTTCTGCGGACCCCTTTCGGAACACCGGTCGTGCCGGACGTGTAGAATATGCTCTGCGGTGCGGCTTTAACCTCGCCATTGAAAGGGCCGTACTGCTCGACCCAGCGCTCATAGTCGATAAAATTCGACTCCGAAGAATAGTGCGGGCCGGGCGCTTCCTGCCTGTGCAACCCGCGAGCTTCGTGCGCCACTTGGACCAGAACCGTCGGCACGGCAATCACACTCTCGATATTTCTGGCTAAGTCGGATTGACTGAATAAGACCTTGGCGCCACTGTCTTTCAGCAGATAGTCGATTTCGCTTACGCTGAAGTGCCAGTTGATGGGAAGCGGATACGCCCCCAGCATCATCACGCCGTAGCTGATCTCGAAGAACGGAATGTCGTTCCTCATCAATAAGGCTACGCAATCCCCGGCGCCGACGCCCATCTCGTGAAGTCCCTGCGCTACCTTCAGGGCCTTCAATTGGACGGCAACCTTGGACACTGCCCGCTCGCCGCAGACAAAGCCGGTTTGATACTCCATAAGATTTTCACCTGATATCACACCTCGGTTCCGCAAAATCGCAAACGACAACGAGGAAGTCAATAATTCTTAGTTCTTATTTCGCCTGGCGGAATATCATTCTGCTGAGCTGATTCATAGATCGGTATTTCCGGATACTTTTCGCTGATTTACCCATTTAGCTTGCCGCTAACGGTGCGCCTTGTCAGTGCCGCCAATGCATCAGGAAGCGAGAGGGAACATCAGATGAAAATCTCCAGTTTGCGGCGTGGTCTTGCGGGTCTCATTGCTGGGGTCGTTGTCGCGGGTCCTAGCGTAGGGTTCACCGCGGAGCCGTCCGAGCCTAAATCCCAGATGCGCACGGCTGAAGAGGTTTGGGAACCTGAGCCTGCGACATATGGACAAGTCGTTTCCAAGAACATTCACGTCAAAATGGATGACGGCGTCGTCCTGAATTCGACTGTCTACTATCCAGCTGATTTGAAAACGGGTAAACGTTCCCCGGGAACTTTTCCAGTGATAGTAACGATTACTCCTTACACCCCCGATATTGAACCAAATGCATATGAGCACGGCAAGCTATTCACCCAACATGGGTACATCTTTGCCAGTATTTCGATTCGCGGCACCCAAAAATCGGGAGGTAATTTTGGAAATGTTTCCGCACGCGACGCTGCTGACGGTGTGGGAATCGTTGAGTGGGCGGCGCGYRAATTRGAAGGRTCTAATGGCACGGTCGGAGGATACGGCTGTTCGTACCCSGGGATGRCRATGATTGCCACTGCCGGCAWGGYCGGYARGGGYTCTCCWTTGAAGGCCATCATCYCAGCGTGTACGGGATGGGACAGGGTCCGCGAGATGTCGCTTGTAGGTGGTATCCCCACAGGGGATTCTGTACTTTATGATATCATGCCCGAGTTTCTCGGAAACCAGCAGTCTGTCCGAGATGCCTACGCTGCAGTAGCCCACGAGTTGCGTACCGGTGGACCGGCCGCCTACAGCGATTTCTGGGAAAGCCGCCAGCCAATTAGGTACGCAAAAAAGATCGTCGAGAACGACATACCGACGCTTTTGTGGACGGGATGGAACGACGGCAGCAGGCGCGGCGCTCTGGAAATGTACGCGGCGATGCAAAATGCAGCCAACCACTTGGAGTCGACCGATAGTCCCTTCTTCTCCAACTCAGCATCTGGGAAGTACCAGATCATCGTAGGCCCTTGGCACCACACTGAAGGCTTGGACCCTGCGGTCATGCTGAGATGGTACGATACCTGGCTGAAAGGCAAGCCCACTGGAATCGACGGCACGAAGCAACCTATGCATCTATACGAGCAAGGAAGTAAACGGTGGATCAACGCTACTTCTTACCCGCCGGACTCAGAATATGACACGTTCTACCTCGCTCGAGCCGCGACCTTGATAGACAGCGCAGGTTCCGATTCCGGACGCGAAACGATTGCCTGGACGCAGCCCAATCAACCCGGTGGAACTCTCAAGTACACGACAGCGCCGTTCGCGGATGGCGCGACTTTAGCCGGCCCGTCGAGTGTCGAGGTCTATGCCAGCACCAACACCACGAATCTCGCACTCATAGCCACTCTTATCGACGTCGCCCCGGATGGCGCCGAACTTCCGATAACTTTCGGCGTCGTTCTCGGCAGCCAGAGTGCCCTGGATCCCGACCGCACGTGGCGCGACAGTCGCGGTACACTCATTCGGCCCTTTACCACCCAGTCTCAAGATACGTTCTTAAAGCCGGGTCATCAGCAAAAGTTCAGCATTCCGCTGCATCCAAATCTTTGGTCGGTCGAGCCCGGGCACGCCCTGCGCGTCCAATTCACCACCCAACCCTCTGCGCAGGATTGCGACGTCGATGACGGTATTGGAGTGCATCTCCCATGCCGGCCGAATGATGTTCAGCGGGCTTCTCTCGCTGCTGGTATTTTCGACATCGAGTGGTCAGCGGAGGCTCCTTCAGCGGTTCACCTTCCCCTGCTCCCCTACCGCTGTTTCGAAACCGCAAGGGCAAGAACAACACCAACCAGCAAAGTTGGCATTGCCGCAGAGTGGTCCTCCTCTGAGAATCACTGCTAGTGGCACGAAGTGCGTCGTTGGCTGTCAACGGCGGAGCAAAACCAGGCCAGTGTGGCGTGACCAGAAAATGGCATGTCGACGACACCTACATAAAGGCCCGTGGCCAGTGGGATGTATCTCCACCGCGCCATCGACAGTGCCGGCGACACAATCGACTTCTGGTTCAGCAAGCAGCGTGACCTGCCGTCGGCCAAGCGGTGCTTCAGAAATGCGCTGGAATGTCGTGGCCGGCCCGAGCGCGTCTTCATCGATGACAGCCCAGACCAACCTGGAGGCGATCATTTGTTGCGACACCGCAAACCGACAGCAAGATCGCTGCCGGCGCGGGCTGAAGCAGATTCGGATCCGCAAGAGTCAATACTTGTATAACCGGATCGAGCAGGACCTTCGTTGAGTGGGCGGCGCGCAAATTGGAAGGGTCTAATGGCACGGTCGGAGGATACGGCTGTTCGTACCCC
>NZ_JBFUFB010000054.1:0-6758 GCF_056403655.1 Mesorhizobium sp. P2_F8 | reverse complement strand
TTGGGGATCAGGCGATATTTGAACTGCGTATCGTTCGGCGCTAAGAGAAGTGCGATGCGATCGAGCGTGGCAAAGGGAAGGCCGTCCTCGATCCGCGAGATCAGTCCAAAAGGCGACCGTTCCGCAGCCTCCTTCGAGTGCAACCCGAGCACGTCCGCAACATCGGCGAATGCCAGCATCATCGTTCTCCATACCATGTGAGACAATATATAGCCTCACATGGTTCCGGCATCAAGGTAAAGTGCATACCGCTCAGATCGACCAATCGTCCGCCCCGCTCGCAGAGCAAGATTGGGTCGTGGCCTATTCATCCAGTCATCCTCGTCGTGGCGCCATTGGCCTTCAACGCCGCCATCAGCATCGGTCCGACCGAAAAAGCCCCTGCCCTCGCCTTTTCGGTCAGCACCCGCAGGTAGCCGCCGGCCGAATTGATGTGCTGGGCCCGCTGGAGGATGCAGGCAATGACGATTGCCGCCACCTCCTGGCCCATCACATGGCAAGCCTCCTCATAGGCTGAGGGCGAAACGCCGAGATAGCCGCGGACCTGTGCAGCGGTGATCATCAGCTCGCGCCAGTTGCCGATCCCGCTGGCGGCATAGTCGGCAATTTCGGGGCATGCCCTCAGCACAAGCCCAATTGGATACCCTCTCGGCTGCGCGGCCTGGGTAGATCTTGGCTCGGCCTCGGCCCTGCTTTTCTCGAAAGCCGGTTCAAATACAAGAGTGGAGTCTGTGTTTGAATCAGAATGCTGCCGCTCATTTTGGGACTCATTGCCGCCGGGATTCCTGACATTCGTGAAGCTTTCCAGCAGCTTGTCCACCGCATTGTGCACATCGACCAGTTCGCTTACGATTTTCTCCAGCTCCGCCAGCCCTGCCCGTCGCGGAATTGCGTCCACAATCGCCCGGAAGCGCCTCCAAATGGTTCCCCAATCCCCGGGCACATTCTCCTCGACGGCGGCCTCGACCAGCTTATGGATGTCGCGGCGGTGCAGCGTGATGCGTTCCCGCATCAGTTTTAGCGCCCGATTGTCCGCCCGGACCCGGTCGGCTGCCTGCTGAAACTCCGCGGCCCTGGTCAGCAGCGGAGCCAGAGAGAACCCGAAGGCCTCCACGACCGCCCCGCCCTGCCCTTTGCGGGCAAATCGTTTGCCGTTGGCACTGTCTCGGCGGATGATGAGACCGCAGCTCACCAACTCCGCCAGGTTGCGGCGCAGCGTGGAATCGGCCATGCCATGCGCCCGCAGCGACAGCTGCGCGTTCGACGGAAAGACCATCAAGCCGTTTTCCTCGCTGATCTGATCGTCCGGATAGAACGTCAACAGCCCGCTTAGCACGGCCAGGGCGCGATCGCCGACGCCCACGATCGACTTGCCCTCGCAGAGCCATCGGTAAACCTGCCATTTTTCAACGACTTCCCCTTCCGGTATTTGCCGTGACGCTGCGTTGGCTTTCACCAAGGCAAGCGTCATCGGCCGCCGCCCAAAGGGCGTCGTCGCAAACCCACTCTTCATTTCCCTCACCTTTCAGAAGGCAAAAGAAACCTGCTCGCCGAAACGGCGCCACGACTCTTGACAGTGATTCGGGGAAGTGCGATTCTCAGCTTGCTACAGACCGAGAAGGGCTTCCGCGACGGCGACGTTCGGGGGCCTTTTTCTTTTGCGGTTTCAGTCTCCCGTTTTCTTCGACATTTCCGATCGCCGGAAGGCTTCGAAAAGCTCGTCCAGCCGCTCGGCTATGAACGCACCGAATGGCGAGGCTTCCCTGGCCTTCAAGGCAAGCGTGAACACTTTTCCAGTGTCGGTGATCTTGGCTCGCACGGACCTGTCCTGCGGAGACCAGGCCATTTCCTTTGTCTTGGCTGCCGCCGGCGAGCGTCTTTCGGGAGCACTCAGAAAGGCGAAGAGACCCGCAAATCGTGCATCGCTGTCTGGCTGAGAGAACTCCGCGCTTTTCACATAGTCGGCCGCCCTGCCCGCGCTGCCCGGATGCTCCATGAGCTTGGCCAGCTGCCACCATCTGTCCCGGCCGACGGCCTTGGCGGCGCCAACCGCCACAATGACCTGTTCGGGAACATTGCTGGTCACCGAGCGCATCTTCGAGAAGGTCGTGTCGTCGAGCGCCAAGGCCGACTTCACCGTGTCGGCCGTGTGACCGCGTTTGAGAATGCGGTCGGCAAACAGCGTCTTTTCAATGAAGGACAGATTGGCCCTGGCGGCATTCTCCTGGCCTTGCGCGATGACATGGTCCTCATCGCCCATCTTCTTGACGACAGCGCGCACTGGCCTGCCCAGCTGACGCGCAACCTTGACGCGGCGATGACCGAAGACCGTCTGGAAGCGGCCTGAGTCCTCCGGATGCGGCCTGACCAGGATCGGAGAATCCTGGCCCCTCTCCCGAATTGCCTGGAACAATTCCTGATACGCCTCATCGTCCTCGTCCAGCCGGTCGGCGACGAACGAGGCGTCCACCATCGCCGGATCGAGATCGACGACCGAACTCTTGGAGAGCTCCTCGAACGATTGCATGATCGAGCGCGACGCACCCCGAACGGCATACCCCGATACATCCTGGGCATCAGCCACTGACGGGGCCTGGCCTAAAACACTGCCGAAGATGTCCCTGCGCGCCATTATTCGTCTCCGATCGCGGTCAACGATCTGATTTCACAGACATAATTGCCGGTTTTTACTGCCGTAAAGTCAGCCGTCATGACCGTCCCCAAGCACGATGGATGAGGGTGACGATTTCGGCGTTCACCGCGTCGAGGGATTCCAGCGCGCGATCGTATGTCGAACGGGTAAAAGCCGACTTCTCCACCTCGTAGAGTGTCTGTTTGGTCAGACCCGCATCGGAAATCGCCGTCGACTTCAACATCGGGTTTTCGAGAATCTGGCCGGCAAGCATGGACTGCATGAACCCGACCATCTGCGCCTGCGGGATGTCGGTCGGTTCGTAGCGCGTGATCAGGTAGCGAAACCAATCAAGCTCGATCGCGGCGCCGGCGGCCTTGATGGTCTTCAATATTCCGCCAAGCATGAGAAGAAACTGGCTCATCGACATCAGGTCGAGCATCTGCGGATGGACGGTGATCAGAACCGACGTTGCCGCCGACATCGCCGTTAACGTCAGATAGYCAAGCTGGGGCGGGCAATCGACCACGACAACATCATAACGGTCGTCGACCTCCGACAGCGCCTTGGCCATGCGCGTGAAGAACTGGCGGCCGGCATTCGACGTCTTGTCCTGCATGGCCAGCGGCGTGTCGTACTCGTATTCCTGCAGTTCGAGATTGGCGGGGATGATGTCGAGGCCGGGGAAATTCGTCGGAATGATCACGTCCGCAATCGCTCTGCGCTCGTCGTCATACCGGATCGCTTCATAGAGCGAGAGATTGCGATCGAGCTCGGGCTGGAAGCCGTGCAGCGCCGACAGCGACGCCTGCGGATCCAGATCGATTGCGAGGACGCGGTGGCCGGTCAGCGCCAGATGCTGGGCGAGGTGGGCTGCGGTGGTCGTCTTGCCGCTGCCACCCTTGAAGTTGACGACCGCAACCACCTGGAGCTTGTCCCCAGACTTGCGGTGAGGGACATACTTCTTGACCTCCGTTCTGCCATGCTGGTCCAGGAAATGGCGAAGCTCCAGCATCTGTGTGGCCGTATAGGTGCGCCGGCCGGACGCACTTTGGTCAGGCAAGGGTCCCTTGCCTTCAAGGTGAAGGCGCTTCAGATTGTTTTGCGAGACACCGAGGTAGTGAGCGACTTCCGCCATAGAGAACGTGCGCAACGTCTTGGTCGCATTCGGCGGGAACTTCTCCATCCGAAGCTGGTTCAACCGCCGGGAAATCTCGGCGCCCTGTTCGAGGATTTTGTCATCGAACTCAAAACGTGGCAGCCGCATGGATATATTCATTCTCGTCAAACCTGAATTGGCGCTTTTTGTGGACAATGCCCTCAACAAACGCCATTAAGCTCCGATTCGCGACTACCGGCAAGAAATTTTGAGTTAACAAAAGGTTAACGCCTTGCGCGGCCTCAGTCGCCAAGGCCTGTTTACGGAACACTTACGACGCCGACGGCACTACCCTAAATGCATGTTTTCGCTGTGATAAATGCCGATATTTACGGCAGTAAATTTCGCCGGCGGCGAGCGCTCGCGGGAGAGGGGGGGAATCAACCGAACCGTCTTCAACGGCAGAGACGCCAGGGAAAAGGCCTCAGCGGGGTCAGCGACAGGGTGAAATACCAGTAAAGCGCTGGGTGCTGGATGGGAGTCGTAGGGGACAGTCGGGCGAAGAGCCTATCAGCCAAGTTGGACCAGCGTTTTCGCAAGGACATGAAGTGGTACTGCCTCGACTTCATGTTTCAACGGAAAGCGCTCTGCTCCTGGATAGACAACGAGGCGACGGATAGGATCCACGTCCTCGCACGCCAGATGAAAGCCCTTCTCCACTTTTGGCGTCAGGCTACGCTTAATTTCGATCGCCCAGGGACGACTGCCTGGAGGGCTCAAGAGGAGGTCAATCTCGGCGCCGGCGGATGTGCGATAGAAGTTGGCTTCTGTGCCGGACGGTGCGACCGCAATTAACGTCTCAATGACAAAACCTTCCCAACTGGCGCCGGCCACGGGATGCGCGAGAACGTCCTCAAGGGTTGTCAGTCCAAGCAGCGTATGTGCAATGCCGCTGTCGCGCACGTAAACCCGCGGCGACTTGACCAGACGTTTTCCGACATTTGAATGCCATGGCTCGAGCCTTCGCACCAGCAGCAGATCGACTAGCAGGTCGAGGTATGAGGCAATTGTCTTGCCATCGACTCCGAGGGCCCGGGCAAAGTCGCCTGCGTTGAGGAGGCCGGATTGATGATGTGCCAGCATGGTCCAGAAGCGGCGCAGCGTTTCGGCCGGAATGCGAGGCCCGAGCAGCGGGATGTCGCGCTCGAGGTAGGTGCGGATGAAGTCCTGCCGCCACCGCTGACTGGCTCGGTCGCTCGCCGCCAGAAGGCTGTCGGGAAAGCCGCCCCGCACCCACAAGGGGTTCAACTGTTCGGATAGGCGATGCGGCCGGCGAGCGTCTCGCCAGTCTGCCAGAGGAAATCGATGGAAGCGGACCCCAGCAGCAGAAAGCGCCCGGTCTTCTTGCCGCCGCCGCGGCCGCGGTCGATCAAGCCACGAAGATTCTGGAAGAGGTTTGGAAGCCGATGGACCTCATCGAGAATCACCAACTCGTGCTCGTGCTCGGCGAGGTAGAGCTCCGGCTCCGCGAGTTTGGCTCTGTCCGCATCGGACTCGAGATCCAGATAGATCGACGGCCGTGTCTCGGCTATTTCGAGCGCAAGCGTAGTCTTACCGACCTGGCGCGGTCCAATTAGCGCTACCGCTGGGATGGTGTCTATGCTCGGCGAGTTGCGATTCGATCCGGCGCTTGATCATCATAGCAATTATGGAGTGCAATTCCCGATTTGCAAGGACGGGCTGGCAAAATTGGTCAGCGTCGAGTTATTGGAACGCGACGCCCGAACCGGATTGTCAGGGGAGGAGGCTTCGTCCCTACAATCCAGACGCCGTGGTGAGGTTGACCCGAAAACGGTCTCGCCGGCGTTGGTAACGGCGTGTCATCTCCGCCGAGACGTGGCCAAGCTGCTTCTGCACATAACGCTCATCAACCTCGGCAGAGGAAGCCAGGCCAGCGCGCAGTGAATGTCCGGAAAACTTCTGTCCCCGCTCGCCCTCGGAGAGATCGCCGCGCACGCCGGCGGCCAAGGCCGTGCGCTTGACCAACCGGGCCACCTCCTGATCGTTGAGCCGATCGACGCCGACCGTTTTACCCTGACCAGTAACACGGCGGAACAAGGGGCCATGCGCGATGCGGGCAAACCTCAGCCAGGTCTCGAGCGCGACAACCGGGCAGGTGGCGTCGGACGAACCGCGGCCGATCTCGACCTCGCGCCAGCCGGTCTTGCCGCGCAGTGTCACAAGAGCACCTTTGTTGAGCACCTCGACCCAGCCGCAGCCATCCTCGGTTTGATCGCGGGCAAGATCGAGGCCGACGATTTCGGAGCGGCGCAAGCCGCCTGCGAAGCCCAAAAGCAGCATGGCGCGGTCACGCAGGCCACGCAGCGTGCCGCGGTCGAGCGTCTCCAGCATGGCAACAAGATCGTCGCGCAGTACGGCCTCCTTCTGACGGGGCGGGGCGGCGTGCGTGTTGCGGATGCCGGCGAGCACGGTGGCGATATGACGGTCCTTCCGGTCAAGCGATTGGCCGCGCTGCGTGTAGTTCCAGGTCAGGGATGACAGGCGGCGCTCGATCGTCGCCACCGCCTTTTTGTCCCTTCCAGTGCCCGAAGCCTGCGCGGTGATATAGAGGCCAACGGTCTGCGGGTCCGGCCGCGATGGATCAAAAGACTGGCGCCGGCACCAGGCGCAAAAATGCTTCCAGTCGGCTGCGTAGGCGCGACGGGTGTTCGCCGAACTTGCTGCCTCGACATAATCGCGCGCACGGTCGGCGAGCTTTTCGAGATGCGTAGGCAACGATGTCTGTCGCGGGTCAAGGACCGGCGGGGGAGGGGAGGGGCCTTCATCCGGCCGCCCCATCTCCATGACGACGTCGACAATGTCCGGCAGGTCATCGGTGTCGATTGCGTCGGTGGACACCATCAAATTACGGGCTTTGCCCATCCAGCCTCGTCCATTCTACTGTCGCAGCAATGCGATTCTTACGAGCGAAGGTGCGGCCAAAGTCCGGAATTGTCCACCGCTAGC
>NZ_JBFUFB010000053.1:0-7062 GCF_056403655.1 Mesorhizobium sp. P2_F8 | reverse complement strand
GTGACCGGTCGACCGACGATCGCGCCGATGGGAACCGCGCACGACCGGACCGCGGTATCACCGACGAGGACGGCGCAGGCTCCGCATTCGGCCAGGCCGCAGCCATACTTCGGACCGTTCAGGCCGAGGTCATTGCGTAGCACGTGAAGAAGGGGCGTTGTTGACGGGAGGGAGAGGTCAACATCCAGCCCATTCACGCGGAGCGCAATCAAAGTATCCACTCCAGCCTCCGCAGAACTCGCAATGCCGGAAGATCGGTATGCTTCACTCGTTCGTGTCGATGTCCTCTCCCAATAGACGTAGCGTGTGGAGAAGCGCCATGCGCTCGGCCGGGTTGAGGTGCTTCATGGTCAGCTCGGTGATCTCCAGCGCATGCGGCACCGTGCGCTCCAGCAATTGCAGGCCGGCCGCGGTGATGGATACGATCACCTTGCGAGCATCCGAGGTATCCTTCGAAAATGCGATCAGGCCGCGATACTTCAACCTGTCGATGATTCCGCGGATCGTGCCCTGGTCGACACTTGTTGCCTTGACGAGTTCGCTCTGCGACTGGGGTCCGCTGTCCTTCAGCGCGCAGAGTGTTGAGAATTGAACTGCTGTTAGTTGCGGGTCGCCGGCATTCGCCTGGAAGATGGCGAGATGGCGCTGATAGGCGCGCCGGAGCAAGTAGCCGACCTGGTCCGAGAAGACATAGCGATCCGCGCCTTCCATGCGATCCTCTTCGTCCGACTGGCGCCCCGGCATCTTGCTTCCCAACGCGGAACATTGATGTCCGAGGCATGCATAAAGCGTTGGCATCGCGCAAGGCAAGATAGCGTCCCTGGCTTTCGGACCTGCTTTTCTGACGCCAGGCCACTGGCTGCGATTGATATCCCCAGAAGGCGGTCTGAAACCGGCCCTTTCTCGCCCTTGGCGGCGTGGCGCAGCGCGCATTCGAACACATGAATGGTTCACCAAAAAAAAGAGTGTACACTCTGCAATATCTGTTTCCCCGGGCCATGTCAAAGCCTAGCTCGCCTCACCCCGAAACTAGCAAAATTGCGCGCTAACGGGCCGAAGCGAACGCAAACTGGCGATTTGCCGGCATGGCTATAGCTGTTGACATTTAGAGTGTATACTCTATAAAATACCAACTGGCTATCGAAACCCATCGGGAGGTAATCAGGTCCATGCCAACAAAGACGCAGATCGCGGTCATAGGTGCCGGGCTTGGAGGGGCTGCGGCGGCGGCACTTCTTCAGCAGGCCGGCCTTCATGTCGACGTCTTCGAACAGGCACCGGCCTTTGCGCGCATCGGTGCCGGTATCCACATGGGCCCGAACGTCATGAAGGTGTTCCGCCAACTCGGGATGGAAGACGCTGTCGTCGCCATGGGTTCCAAGCCCGATTTCTGGTTCAGCCGTGACGGGCGCTCTGGCGACTATCTTTCCCGGATCCGGCTCGGCGGGTTCGCCGAGAAGGAGTATGGCGCTCCTTATGTGACCGTCCATCGCGGTGATCTGGCCGCGCTTCAAGTCTCGCTGCTGCGGCCGGAAAACCTACACTTCGGCAAGCGGCTGGACGCAGTAACGGACAATGGCGCCGGCGTCGAGCTCAGCTTCGCCGACGGCACTCGAGTCACGGCCGACATCGTTATCGGCGCCGACGGCATCAATTCGAAGGTCCGTGAAGCTCTGCTCGGCGAGGAGAAGCCGAACTACAGCGGCTGGGTCGCCCACCGAGCGGTGATTTCGTTCGACAAGCTGAGCCGCTACGGCCTCGACTTCGAAGATTGCGTGAAATGGTGGTTCGAAGACCGCCACATGATGGTCTACCACACCACCGCGGACCGCAGTGAGTATTACTATGTCACCGGCGTGCCGCATCCGGCCTGGGACTTCGATGGCGCCTTCGTGCCGTCTAGCCGCGAAGAAATGCGGCAAGCTTTTGCCGGTTGCCATCCGGTGGTGGACTCGCTGATCGACGCCAGCGACGAGGTGACCAAATGGCCGCTGCTCAATCGCAAACCGCTGCCGGTGTGGAGTGAGGGGCGGATGGTGCTGCTCGGCGATGCCTGCCATCCGATGAAGCCACATATGGCGCAGGGCGCGGCCATGGCTATCGAAGACGCGGCCATGCTGGCGCGTTGTCTCGGCGAAACCGGGGGCAGCGATTACGCATCGGCCTTCGCCCTCTACGAAGCAAACCGCAGGGATCGTGCCTCGCGCGTGCAGGCGGTATCCAATGCCAACACCTGGCTGCGCAACCAGGAAGACCCGGCCTGGGTGTTCGGCTACGACGTCTATCAGGCGCCGCTGCAGAGCAGGGAGGCGGCGCAATGAAAGCGGCAGCGGTTACAGGCGCCAATGTCGCCGCCAACGGCATCCGCCAACACTATTTGCACTATCTCGGCACGGGATCTTCGCTTGTGCTGGTGCCGGGCATCACCAGCCCGGGCGTGACCTGGGGTTTCGTCGCCGAAAGGCTCGCCCGCGAATTCGACGTTTACGTCCTCGATGTACGCGGCCGCGGCCTGTCGCAATCCGGCCCGAACCTCGACTACGGCCTCGACAGCCTGGCCGACGACCTCTCGGGTTTCATCGCGGCGCTCGGCCTTTCCAATGTGACGGTGCTCGGCCATTCCATGGGCGCGCGCGTCGCGATCCGCGCGGCGACCCGCAACCCCGCCGGCATGGCACGGCTGCTGCTGGTCGACCCGCCCGTCTCGGGTCCGGGGCGCCGCCCTTACCCTTCGAAGCTTGCCTGGTATGTGGATTCGATACGACAGGCGGAAAGTGGCATGGACGCCGAAGCTATGCGCACCTTCTGCCCCAGCTGGAGCCATGAGCAGCTCGCGCTTCGGGCCCAGTGGCTGCACACCTGCTTTGAGCCCGCCATCGTGACGGCCTTCGAAGGCTTTCATACCGACAACATCCACCGCGATCTGCCCGGTCTTCCCGTCGCCGCTGGCCTGATGGTGGCGACGCGCGGCGGCGTCATCGAACCTGCCGACGAAGCGGAAATTCAGTCCCTCAATCCGGGCATCCGCATCGAGCGCGTGTCCGATGCCGGACACATGATCCCCTGGGACAATCTCGAAGGGTTTTTGGCCGCGGCTGACCGGCTGCTCGGAACCGCTCTGGCAGCGAAGAAAGCGGCATGACCACGAAACCGTTCCGGATCGGCCAGATCGTGCCGAGTTCCAACACAACGATGGAAACCGAGATCCCGGCGATGCTTTTGGCGCGCCAAGGCATCCGGCCCGAGCGCTTCACCTTCCATTCGAGCCGCATGCGCATGAAAACCGTCAGCAAGGAAGAACTCGCCGCCATGGACGGCGAGTCCGACCGCTGTGCCGCCGAGCTCTCGGATGYCCGCGTCGATGTGCTGGGCTATGCCTGCCTTGTCGCCATCATGGCGATGGGACTTGGCTATCACCGGCAGTCGGAGGCGCGGCTGCGCGGCCGCACGCAGGAGAATGGTGCGGACATCCCGGTCGTCACCAGCGCTGGCGCCCTGATCGACGGCCTCAAGGTGCTGAAGGCCAGGCGCATTGCCGTCGTGGCGCCCTATATGCGGCCGCTGACCGAACTCGTGGTAAACTACATCCGCGAGGAAGGTTTCGAAGTCGTCGACTGGCGCGCGCTGGAGATCCCCGACAACCTCGACGTGGCGCGGCATGACCCGGAAAACCTGCCCGGCATCGTTGCCAGCATGAACCTCGAAGGTGTCGACGTGGTCGTGCTGTCGGCTTGTGTGCAGATGCCGTCGCTGCCCGTCATCGCCAAGGTCGAAGCCCTTACCGGAAAGCCGGTGCTGACGGCGGCGGTCGCCACAACATACGGCCTGCTGAAGGCGCTCGGCCTGGAGCCGGTCGTTCCAGGCGCCGGCGCGCTGCTTTCCGGCGCGTACTGAGGGACGCGCCCATGACCCAGCCGGCAATTCCCATAGACGCCGCTACACAGGCGGCAGCCGACAACTACAGCGGCGTCTGGGGTCACCGCATCGGCTTCGGGCGCAGGCCGGCGCTGCTGGTGATCGACTTCATGAAGGCCTACACGACCCCCGGCGCACCGCTCTTCGCGCAGGGCGTGGTGGAGGCCGTCGCACACACGCCCGCGCTACTGGCCGCAGCGCGCCAGGCCCGCATACCGGTGATCCACACCAACATCCTCTACCGCGCGCCCAACTGCGCCGATGGCGGGATCTGGGTGAAGAAGGCGCCTGTGATGGCGGCTCTGGTCCCCGGCAGTCCGCTGGCCGAATTCTGCGACGGCGTCGAACCGTTGCCGGGCGAACTGGTCGTCACCAAGCAGTATGCCAGCGCCTTCTTCGGCACCAGCCTCGCGCCGATGCTGCACGCCGATGGCATCGACACGGTCATACTCGCCGGCTGCTCGACCAGCGGCTGCATCCGGGCAAGCGCCGTGGACGCGGTCCAGCACGGCTTCCGAACCATCGTGATCAGGGATTGCGTCGGCGACCGGCACGCCGGGCCGCACGAAGCCAACCTGTTCGACATCGATGCCAAGTATGGCGACGTCGTCAGCCTCAAGGAGGCGCTCGGCGAAATCGGACACGCCGGCCGACGCACGCCGCCCGAACCAGAATGCATGCCCGAAACTAGCTGAACAGGGCCGCAACGCCGCCCGCATTGCGAAGGAGATCGCTCGATGGATCGCAACGTTCTGACTGAAATCTGCCTGCACCAGCTCACGCTCAGCGGGGTGCACGAGGGCGAGAAGGTTATCGTTTTGTCGCAGGGCGGCGAGCGCCTCGACTATGCCGACGCCTTCTTAGCCGCTGGCCAGCGCCTGGGCGCGCGCATGTATCACATGCGTCTTCCCGCGCCGCTCCCCGGCAATGGCGCCTGGGCCGTTGGCGAAACCGGGCTGGCGGCCAACCCGGAAGCGGTCGAAGCGCTGAAGCAAGCCGACATGGTCGTCGACCTCATCTTCCTTCTTTTCAGCCCGGAGCAGATGGCAATCCAGGCGGCCGGCGCACGCGTGCTGACCGCCGTCGAACCAGCGCCCCTGCTTGCCCGACTTCTGCCCACCAAGGAATTGCGCGAGCGCGTCGAAGTCGGCGAGGCGATCCTGTCGAAGGCCAAGACCATGCGCATCACCTCCCGCCATGGCACCGACGTGATCTACAAGCTCGGCGTCTACCCGACGGTTGGCGAATACGGCTACACCGACCAGCCCGGGCGCTGGGACCACTGGCCGGCGGCTTTCGTCTTCACCGGCGGCGCGGATGATGGCGTCGACGGCAAGATCGTGCTGGCGCCTGGCGACGTGCTTTTGCCATTCAACACCTACGTGCGCGAACCGGTCATCTACACGATCGAAAAAGGCTTCGTTCAAGACATCCGCGGCGGGCTTGAGGCCGAGCTGATCAAATCCTACATGGGGGAGTTCAAAGACCCGCGTGGGATGGGCATGAGCCATGTCGGCTGGGGGCTCGACCACCGGGCGCAGTGGCACGGCCTGACGCAGTTTCCCGGCGGCATGGGCATGGAGCTGCGCTCCTTCTACGGCAATGTAATGTTTTCGACGGGCCCGAACAACGAACTCGGCGGTCCCAACGACACCGCCTGCCACCTCGACATTCCGATGCGTGGCTGCAGTCTTTTCCTGGATGACGAGCCGATCGTCGTGGACGGAGACATCGTCATCAGGGAAATGCAGCACCGCCAATAGACCAGACTGCCGGCACCCGATCGGCACCAAGGCCTGAGGCTTATCGATTTGCGATGTGAAGCATGACTCGTAGTCTGAAATGGGGACGGAAGCGGACTGGACGCTGCGAGCAAGGGCGTCCAAATGCGAACTCTCAGTTCGATGCGAGCTGCGTCGTGGGTGACTAATCCAGACACCATCGCTGCTTCAGAACCGAGTAGAACGCTCTGCCGGTTGAGGCGACTTCAAGCTCTGGCAAGAGCATTCCGGATTGGCCGGAAGTCGTGCCGCGGTCTCCAGCGCCACACGCGAGGCTGTCATGGAGAGGCTCGGTAACACATCCTCCTGCAGCAATTTCTGGCGATTGCGGTCCATATAGTCGTTGAAGCCCGCCGTGACGAACGCAAGAGGCACGAAACACGCGCCAATCTCGCGCGACAAGGTCGCCTCTGGAGCGATCGAGTGGTTGAGCACGTCCGCCCCCATGTTTCGATACGCCAGAGCTTCGGCGGGAGTTGTCAGTCGCGGCCCGTAGCAGTGGGCAGCGACCAACTGCTGCTCGATGCCATGGACCCGGCATTCGGCTGGCCAATGGCGCCGGGCGGTCTCGGCCAACAATGCCGCACATCTTGGACATACGATCTGCTTGCCCGAGCAGTCGAAGCTCTGGCGGCCGGGCAGCAGTGAAAACGGGGTCTGCGACAGTTCGATGATATCAGCGTTCACCACCATGTCGCCGGGCTGGATCGCCTTGTTGACGGCGCCAACAGTCGAGCAGGCCAGCACTTGCCTTACACCCGCTTTCATCAAGACCCAGAACGCGCGGCGATGACAGGAATGATCGATATGGTCGCGGGGATTGCCGTGCGAATACATGCACAGGGCATGTTTGGTTTTGCACTCGACGGTAATCGACGCATCGAATTCGAGAAGCTTCCAGTTGTCAGAACGACCGAAAGGCGTTTCAAAACTCATGTCGCGCCGCAAGGTGCGCACACCCTCGAATGCGACATCTTCCGGGAAGGCAAGCCCCCAGTTTGCCGAGCCRGTGATGATGGCCAACCCTACCTGAGGGATGTCCGTTGACTGATCCGCCGGAGCACCGGCCACGTGATGATTTGCAGGCATGTTTCCAGTCTCGGTCAGGATTTTTGGCGAAGGCTCACGATCAGGACGGCGACCACGACGATGGCCGTCCACAAGGTCGAGATCGCCGCAATGGTCGGGTCGATCTGATCGCGCAGAGATATRAACATGAGTTTCGGCAGCGTGCTGTTTTGACCGCTGGCGACGAAGATCGAAATCACAGACTCGTCCAGCGAAGTCAGGAAGGCCATCAGCGTAGCCGACAATAGACTGATCTGAAGTTGCGGGACAATTATTCCGCCAATGGCTCTCGCCCAGT
>NZ_JBFUFB010000052.1:0-7075 GCF_056403655.1 Mesorhizobium sp. P2_F8 | reverse complement strand
ATTCCAGTCAGGGATACATGATCCCGATGAACTGGTGTCCAAAATGAACACTGGCTACGAGGATTGGCTAGGCGAGATCGGCGCTACGGGTCCTTTCATACCGCCCAAACTATCGTCCGAAGACCGTCTCGTAGGCGACAATCGCTTGCCAGGGTCAGACCTAAGAGGCAGGCCAGCCGTAGCGAATAGAGTTCGGATTTAAGAAAGCCCGGATTTTTTGGTGACGGGCATCCGGCCGGCATTTTTTCAACCGCGGGGCATCGTCCAAAAGGCTGTATTCCAACAAACTCCAGCGAGCGCGCTATGATGAATATTAGGCGCCGTTCCCCTCAAAGCGCCGCCGGGTAATGGCTCGGCGCCCCGCTGGTTTGTTGAGTGTCAAAAGGGCGCCGGGATGGATTGCCTGGCGGAAAAGCGACCGGCTTCACTGGCATTTCTGGGTCAACATGGTAGTGCCCGGCCGGGAGGGGAAGGCTCAGGGCTAACCGTCGCATTTAAAGCCCTTAACCTTTATTCAATACGCCTAATTTAGCATCGTTTAATGCGCTTCTCCATTCTGCTTTTTGGCTGGGCGGCATTCTTCGGTTGGGACTTTGCTGCCAACGATGGCGAATTCACAGTGGGCCTCGGTATGCGAGTTGCCCACCTACTCCATCTTTCTGGTCTTATGTGAAGCACCAGCGCGCGTTTCCGTTGGCCTCTTTAGGCACGGGAGGGACCATCCTTCTTCCGCCTGACCCGCATTCGCATACGGTGGTCCTCGTGACTAGTCGTGCTCATCAGGGGCGACCTTGTCGGCTTGGGGTGGTGTCCCCCTTCTGAAAAGAGAAGGGCGAAACGATAGATCCTCAAGGGAACAGGTCGGTAGATCGCGCGCAAAAGTGCGTCCGCTGTGCGTTGGCCAAGTTCAAGCATGACGTTGTCGTATGTGTCGGAAATCCGGCAATTGGGGCAAGATAGGAGGTCGGAACCTTGCGGCTCACTGACACTGCTAAGGGGCACTCTGCACGAATTGCAGACAATGCTAGGGGCGCTTTCTATCATCTAGACAGATATCTCGCTGTTTTAATCTACAGAGCAATTTCGGTGCCAAGCACAATTGATCCGTGGCGGGACATCTAGCGCCGCTCGCTTGGCGCTATTAGAACTTCGGTTTCCAGTCGCGGTTGCGCTGCACCTGGATACCCTCGTAATCAGGAACCACAGTGAAGAACACCGGCCGGCGGTCGCGCCTTGCAGCCTTACAATCCGAGCAGCCGAAGAGCCCGAACAGATCCCAATGCATGGAGCCGCGATCCGGGCCGAGCCGGTCGATAAGCGCTTGGACGTCGTTGAGATGGTTCCGGCAAGCGCCCGGTAAGGCCCCTGAAAGGATGATGGCCACCCGCACTTAGCCTTAATTGAGCGACTTCAGATTTGGTTGTAGAGTCACTCGAGCGGGAGATCTGACCTCCCCCGCAATGGCCGGTGCAAGCTTTAAGGCCGGCACCCGCCGTCGACTGCGGATGTACCAGCGACGGCGGGAGCAGCGGCAAGCACCGGCCTTCAGGGCAAGTAGCGCCCCGCCAGCGCCCGTTCACTCATGCCGCTAAGCAGGAGTTGCGCGTCGACAAAATCATCAGAGAAATTAATTCGTCGACGACCGTCAGCGAATCTTTTGGCGGAACCTGGAGTGGCAACTGGTGCAATCCTGCAAAATCATGTGCACCAAGTGTTCTGCGGGTAGCGTCGCCGGATCGGGTTCAGCCGCGTTAGGGCGCTTCCCCAGCAGACTTCCGCCGTCCATCATCGTTCCAGGCCCCATCCGCATTTCGGCGTTGATTTGCGGGGGCGCATTCGCAGCCTCCTTAGCAAGTGCAGTTGCGAGCGTGGCGATGTGGTGAGCCAGCGCCTCAAAACTTCGTCGGTCTTGGTCGATTTCCGGTTTGGCACCGGACGGTGGACCGAGCGATCCGGATGGAAACTCGCCAACGAGGCTCCCGGTTCGATCTCGTAGGGTTTCGGCAGCGTCTCGAAATGCAGCAGCATTGTAAGGGACTTGGCCGTTAAACATCCCAGCAAGCGTTTTTGCAGCCGCTGCCATTTGTTTCATGGACGCTTGGCGGGCCACGATGAGTGCTTCACTGCCAACCTTGGCAGCGGCCAGGCCTGAAACACAAGCCAGTGCAAGCCCCACCGCAAGGACGATGCGTTTCACCGAGTTGTGCGCTCCCCAGTGCGGGCAGGCCGCAACTCCAACCGTCATGCGCCTACCTCCAAGTCATGCTTCGGCCATACACCTTCCAGTACATGGAAGGTCAAGCCGCGTGATCTCGCCGGCAAGCGGCGAATGGTCACTCCGGCACGCCAGCATCTGTCGACCTCTTCGCCGATCTCGATCCCCCGAATTCCGATCACCGCCGCGTCAGCAATCAGTTTGTGCGTGAGCTCGTCAACCGAGATGACATCGGGCCTTTGCCGTCTCGGGGACGTTGTTGGCAATCCATTGATCTAGGAAATCGATTCCGCGCGTGCTCATTGAGCCATAAGCTCGGCCAACGGCTTAGGTTCCAGCGGGCGGTTTTCAGATAGAGCTACGAACGATCCGGCCTGACATCGCGCCGATCACCACATCGAGTAATTCAATGTCCTTCAAAGCTGCGATTTCTAAAGGGTCGGTGCTTTGGGCTAGAGTCCTGATTTCAGGCACGCCATCAGCGTCACGGGGCGCAAAGCTCTCGACCAGGACATCTCGATACTGCTTCAGCAAGCCGAGCGCATGATGATCTAAAGTCTCTTGATCCACAGGCCGATCGTATCAGAGCGCCAACGGCCTCGCCAGCAAGCGTTTCCCCTGGCCGCCGTCCTACAGCGCCGAAGCGTCCCGCGCGGCCTGGCACTCGTCGACCCTTTCAGATCCGTCAAAACAGGCTGACACGTTGAGCTTGGGGAAGTGCAAGACCTTGGCCTGCCACCGTGTCCGCTCAATCTCGTATTCGCCAACGCCCTCGGCCCATCGCGTCCAGCCTCGGTCAGGGCGTTCGGTAAGTTCGCTCTCGCGCATGGCTCGCGTTGGCCTGTCTCATTTCGGGACAAAAATGCTGGCACCGGTTTTGCACTGCATAGATTGCCGGTACCCTCCTCCTACCGGCCCTGATCGGGGATCAGGAAGTAAACTTTCGCCGGGCTTGAGGGATTGGGGTTCCTTCGCCCGGCGAGTTTTCTTTCAATGCAGCACCATGGCGCCGGCCAGCGAGGAGCATCGCTTGAAGCTTGGCATGGGCAAGGATGAGAAGGATCTGGCTTTTCCGACGTGGGATGGCCGTATTCGAACCCCTCGCCCGTTGTCAAAAGAGTTCGCTCGGGAAGCCGAAACTGCTGGTGATCCGCAAGTCACCTTCCATCGTCATATCACGCACCTGTTGCGCAACGGCGTTCCTGTGCAGGTCGTGTCCGCCCGCGCCGGTCACGCCGATCCGTCAGTCACCCTGAACATTCATGCGCACCTGCTCCCAGGACAGCAGGAAGGTGCCGCAGCGGTGGTTGACGCGGCCCTCAATGCCGCACTACAGGAATGAAGCGCGAACCAGTCGGGAACGCCTTCGGTGCCAATCCGGTGCCAACAGGCCGAAGCCAGCCGGCAGCGCACTGCCTAAGTGATTGAAAAATCACAACGGAGGAATGGCCGAGCGGTTTAAGGCACCGGTCTTGAAAACCGGCGTGGGTGCAAGCTCACCGTGGGTTCGAATCCCACTTCCTCCGCCACAACCGTAATAAAATCAATATGTTAATTGGCAAAATCGGGTCGTGACATAACCGTTGCCATGCCCGAGAAAAAAGCCCGCCACCGAAGCAGCGGGCCAATGGGTCGGCGTCGGACCTATTGAATGCATGATCCCGGCGGATAGTGCTCAGGGTCGTAGTGCGAAGGCGAGACGAGCATGAAGTCTTCTTCTCTGCGGATAGGCATCATGCCGAAGATGTTGCGGTAAGCGTGGTGGAACGGCACGACGATCATGTCGTTGCTCGGCTCTGTCGCTGCTGATAGCGGGTCGAGCGTGGCGCGTGGGTTGATCAGGGTCATAGTGGCCGCAGCCTCTTGCCCATAAATGTCTCGAAGGCCGGCTCAGTCAGCACCATACGATCCATGGACGTGTTGACGCTGAAGGTTCGATCGCCGTCGATTTTGTAGTCGTTCAACCGGACGCTGTAACGAATACGGTCGCGCCCGCCTTCATAAATGCCATCGCCCTCGTACCGCCCTGAACAACGGTGCGCCGAAATCACGACTGCACAGCCGCCATCCTCATCATCGGAAAGCGGAGTGCAACGCCAGTGCCCTATGCGTGGGTCGATTTCCTCAGCGGCCTTGCGCAGTTCTTTCAGGTGGAAGTCGTAGCGCTCCCTTGCGGTCATCTGGTCGCCGTCCGGCACCTCGATAGCCGGCGACTGTGAGGCAAGCGCGTTTCCTGCGCCCGCTACGGCCGGAATAGAGGCTAGTGCGCCAAGCGCGGCGCGACGTGTAATCGTGGTCATGTGTGACTTCCTCTCCAAATGTTGAGGAAGCCGGGCAAACGCCTAGCGAATCTGTGACGGGGTGATAAATCTATGGTCGGTCACTTCGAGGCCCTGCAAGGCTTCCGGTGGCAAGTGCCGGTCGATAGCGACGAACTGTCGACCGGTGCGCCTACGATGTTCCTGTTCTCTGAAATAATCAAGCGCGCCCTTGCGAGGGCGAAGCTTGCACGCGATGCTCTCAACCGAGACCGGGGGAGAGAGTCATGAGCATTTCAGAGGGCCAAAAGACCTTTCGAACAGTTGTGACCTATGGGGCGCCTCTGCCGATGCTAATTGCGTCTTTGGCGCTGGAACTGGCGCTGACTTACGAACTGCCCTCGAGTTATCTCCGGGTTGCCATTTACGCCGTAATGGCCTCCGGCTTTTATTTGTTCATTGTGATAGGCATTTTGCTCTACTGGCTTAGGGAATCGAGGAGATGGGCCTACGGTCTGATCGAGATCGGGGTAGCATTGGTGCTGCTAATTTTTTCGATCTTCTTTCACCCGCCTATTCCGCCACCCGAACCAGGGGCGAGCATATATACTGTCCCCTTCGTTCAGAGCATCCTTCAGACTCTGGCAGCTTGGTACGTTCTCGTTCGCGGATTGGATAATCTCGGCCAAGGCCTCACACAGTACCCTGTGTGGCGCCGCCGTTGGCAGTGGTTCAGTTTGCAGCCCGTGGATCTCCTGCACCAAAAACCCGAAAATGAAGAGGCGCCCTAGCGGCCCCTTCGGCTTCGGCGTGATCGCACCGTGGGGCGCGGGATGAATGCCCTCAATGCCGCCGGCCTGATCGAGCGGCAGACGATGGTCAAGCGGGATCACAGGGGCGAGGCCATCGGCCGGCTACGACGCATCCATCTGACGCTGCCAAGTCAGGGAGGTGAACGGACAGAGGTGAACGGACAGCCCGAGGTGAACGGACAATATCAGGCAGGTGAACGGACAACCGTTGTCCGAATATACCCTGACAGAACTACCCCTGATAAAGAAATCCGCCGGGAGAAAAAGGTTAGTGCTTTACGTGTCCGCGCGAGAGGATGTCCCTTCACCCTACCGCAATGATCCTGACTTCCTCGACACGTTCGATCGGACCGTGATGGAGATGACGGACGGCAAGCCGATCGGTGCTGGCGAGATAGACCGGATCGTGCAGCAAACCTTCGATCAGACCACGGATAGCAGCGACCTGTTCATGCCCTTCCACTGGCGCGATGTGTGTGCCCTGCGATCGAGCGAGACAGAGACCTGGTTCAGGCGCCGCGTCGGCCAATTGATCCATAGGCGGGCAGCATGAGCCGGCAACCTCTGTCATTCCCGCCGGGAACATGGTCCAGGCAGCAGGCCGCGGTCTGAAGCCCCAGACTTCATAAACGCTCCCAATGCGCGCCCAACTGCTTGGAGTATTTACGCCATTCGCGTTCAACAGCTATCTGGCGCTCCTCCCTCTCGTAGGTTTTATCGGCCTGCTCGCTGAAGTTTTCACGCTCCTGGTGCATCCGATCAGCGCTCGCCTCTTTGCGCTCGCATAGCCGATCGTAGACCTGACGGATCTTGGCAAATATCCTCATTAGCCCAACTCCTTGTAGAAGCCTGCATCGAACGGGGCGAGAGCATGCGCTACATCGCCAGTCAGTTCGGCGTGTCCGCCATGACCGCATCCCGCATCAAAAAGCGGATGAAGGCTCGGACACAATTATCCGTAACATAAGACACTGTTACATATAAGCTACCAATGCGCTCATCACGATAGCGCTGTGCGCCACTGGCAGGCGCAAGGGTAGGATGGTGCACTGTAGCAGCGGCAACGTTGCCGCGCGTCCTGGGTTCGCCGCAACAGAGGAATATAATCCTGACACCGTTTGCGAAAGCAAGAGCGATGCTCCGGAACAAACCGGGGATTCACAGAATCGGTGTTTCGATCTATGGTGAGGGTATGGACACGGTTTTCGATGACCTTTCCTCTGCCCTCAGGGAGCCCCACCAAGACGTGTGGAGCCCCGTCCGTGCCTTCGCCATGGAGTTGGCCGGGAAGCTCGTCATGGGCCTCGCTATCGGCCTAGGAATAGCCGTCGGTCTGGCAATCGCCGGTTAGGCTGCAACGCCTAGCTGCCTATGGCGTTAAGGCCGATTTTCCCAACATCCCCCTTGCTGTGGCTTTGGCCATGCAGCGCTTTTGAACGTCGTGGAAAACACCGTCGTCGCAATCTGTACAAATAACGGGATATATCTTCCAACAAAGAGCTACTTCTATAGTTAAAGTCGCCAAAATCCCCGCAAAATCATTTGGTTAGTCCGAACCCGCAAGCGCTTTCGGAGATCATTCCAGTTAACGTTGCGTTAAAATCCCTTTGACTCCGGAACTTAAGCGACCGCTAAATAATCCTCGACGGGGTGGCTTTGAAGCATAGGTCGGCTCCGGGGTTGAAAGTCAAAAAGGGGGTAAGTAAACATGCATAAGTTCTTTAAGCAGTTTCGCGACGACGAATCTGGCGCCGCGATGGTTGAATACTCTATTCTGGTCGGCATCATTG
>NZ_JBFUFB010000051.1:0-7242 GCF_056403655.1 Mesorhizobium sp. P2_F8 | reverse complement strand
CCGACGCCGGCAACGATGCGGGTGGTGCAGATCGAGCCCGGGCCGATGCCGACCTTGACGGCATCCGCGCCGGCGTCGGCGCAGGATTGAAGGGCGAGACTCGCTCCGGAATGTGCATTGTGAACGAAAGCCCATGCGCCTGCACGAACGTCTCAGCGAGCTTTTCGCCGACGTCATGAACGATCGCCTCCAGGATCGCCTCATAAACGCTGCCAGTGTCTTCCTCGATCTCCGCACTGCCGATACCCACCCACGTCGCGCCCTCGGTCTGAGCACAGCGCTCTTCGAGAAAGCGGACAAGCTTTGTGGCGTCGTAGGATCGCATGAAAAATTGCGGTCTCGCCTGACACGATGTCATCATCGCATAGGCTCGGCGAGTCTGGCACGCCAGACAAGGTCCGCAAAGGGTGGAGAGCGGTCCTTACGGCGAACGACCATCCGCTTCGCCATCACCGCTCCCGGTGCAACCTCAAATCGCAGATGTTGATAGAACGAGACGACCTTCGTGTTCGTCTCCCATACCCGCAGTTGCACCTTCACGACGCCACGCCCACGCTTCGCCGGCTTCGACCATCTGCTTGCGCCCAACGGTCATCGGGTCACGAATGCGATTTGTCGATCATTTCGCGGATGCCTGCCGCAAAGGCTTTGACAGTAAAGCCGGGCGGTAGAGAGTCGATCAGTGCAATATCCGAAATCGCGCCTTTGAACCGAAGTGGACGCAATGCCGTGTACTCAGGTGAGTTGTACCATTTGTCGAGTGACTGCCGATCTGGGAACTCCATGACTACTATCGAGCCTGGCCACGCACCCTCCAACACATCGACCGGCCCTTGAGCTAACCATTTGCCCCCGTAGGGGGCGACTGTCGCCTCCACCTGATCAAGGTAAGACAGCGCATCCAGGTTGGGGATGTCACCGGGAATGCGAAGATGATTGACGAGATACGTTGCCACGGTGTCGCCTCCTGAACTTTCGTTTGCCGGGACCGGGCTCGGCCAGCAAGTTCATTGCGCATACTAGGTGGCTAAGGCCATTCGTCGAGTCATACAAAGGTTTGGTCGAGACAAAGGGCGGAAAGCTCTTCGGCCCCGACTCACGGGAGGAGGTTGGTAGCAGCGCAGAAGTCCGAAATGGGTCGAAAGCGGACTTAAGACTGATAGTCTGCAATGTGTCGATACGCGACAGTTCTGATGGCGATCCGTACGTCCGAAGATGGCAGTGCGCCTGTTGAGTTATTGACCTCGCGACGACCGAAGCCGGAAGGCAACCAGCTCTAGTCTTTTGAGGCGGCGTGAGGTCGGGAGGTAAGTTAGAGGAGGGTTTCAAATAGGCTGCCGGTATCGTCCTCAATCTCGGCGCTGCCGATGCCAGCTCCTTCGCATCGGCGAACAGCTTATGCGTCAACTCGTGCCCGGAGATAACATCCACTACGACGTGCCAGGCAAATTGGAGCCAAGCCACTTCAGCACGCCTACCGACGCAAATTTTGAGTTTTGGGCACAGCGCAAGAAGGCAGAATGCATGGCAACCACTTCACCGGACTCGAAGCTTGCCAAGCCGCAGTGATCGGAACGCACCACTCCTCAACACTCACACCAACGGATAGTCCGGATACCCATTCGTGTGAGCCGCTGATCCGGACGAACAATGGCCGCCTCGACACCTGTCCGGCAACATTCACATCAGCGATGGGCCGAACAGCCAATACGATCTGCAGCTGGTCGCTGACGCCACCACGGCACGCGGAAAGTGCGACTGTGGGGAGTTCCTTTCTGAAGAAGTTGGCAACTCGGAAACTGGTTGAAATCAGCACCCCAATATCGACGCGGTTGCAACCGCTTTGCGAACCCTTTGATGAACACGGAGATATCAGATGAGCTCAGTTGAGGCTTCAGGCGCCGCCCTGACCTGGGAAGTACTTACCGTAAAGCGCCCAGGACTTAGTCGTGAGTTGCCTGCCGGGCAAGAGAGGTGGGCTTGGGTGGCGAACTCGTCGACCCTTATCTCGGGCGAGCGGGATGCAGTACTCGTCGACACTTTTCTGACGACCGAGCAATCCTTGACATTGCTGAAATGGGTAATCGCGAGCGGCAAGAACCTGACCGCGATCTATATCACGCACGGACATGGCGACCATTTTTTTGGCCTCGCGCCAATCCTGGAGCATTTTCCAACCGCAAGGGCTGTCGCGATACCCGAAGTTGTCAAGGCGATGGAGGCGCAACTGTCACCGGAATCGATCGATGGGTTTTGGCGCAAGCGTATCCCCGACGGGATACCCGAGCGGCTGCTGGTGGCCGATCCACTCGGTGAAAACGAATTGGAGTTAGAGGGACACAAACTCGTCCCTGTCAATACGGGGCAGACCGACACAGCCTGCTCTACAAGCCTGCATGTGCCTTCTATCGACCTGATCGTTGCAGGCGACGTCGTCTACAACGGCATTCACCCTTATCTCGCAGAGACAACCGCGCTGAGCAGGCTTCAATGGATCAGTGCCCTTGAGAAGCTTGAAGCACTTGAGCCGAAGGCGGTTGTTGCCGGCCACAAAATACCGGAAAACGACGATGACCCCCGCAACATCGGCGAAACGCGGAAATATCTGCGAGATTTCGATCGCCTCGACAAGATCACGAATACTGCGCGCGACCTCTACGACGCGATGTTGGAGCTTTATCCCAACCGCGCCAATCCGGGCTCGCTCTGGGGCGGTGCGCAAGCCGCAAAGAAGCTTGACTGATTGCCAAATTGCGCAGCGCGAAGACAAGGCTCCTTTCCCCAAAGCCAGCGCAGGCGTTCTCGTGGTGGTCCAGACCGCGGTATCCTCTTGCTGCCAGAGAGACCGCCAGACCGATAGCCGCAAAAGCTATAGGCACTCTCCAGCCCCTGCCATCGTCCATAGGCCAAACGCTTGGCATGGCGCGACGTGTACTGTGAACTGTGTCGACTCGCACCCCTCCTGCGGTATGCCCGGGTCGTTCGTCCAGCGCCCTTTTCACCTGTGGCGCGGGCCTTTTCGAGGCAATCCTGTGGTTCCAACTCGGCCGCCGTAGTGCGCTTACCGTGCTTCGCGTTGCGGTATGCCGCAGCGCCGCAAGGAAGAAAGCATCGCAACCACCGCACCCGACTCGAAGCTTGCCAAGCCGCGGTGACCGGAATGCACCGTACCTCAAACATTCACACCAACGTATGGTCCGGATATCCATTCGTCTGGGCTGCGTATCCAGTAGAACAATGGCCGCCTCGAGACCTATACGGCAATATCCACATCAATGGTCGCACGCACAGCCAATACGGTAGCGACAGTTTTCAGAGCCTTGGCTGTTAAAGGCCTTGCTGCAAGGTGTGCCGCGTAATGCAGGCCAGCTGAGCCATCGGATTCGGAGCAACAGGCATACCAGCTTGAGCCACCTCGCAGGAGTGCGATGAGTATTGCTGTCGTGCGACATCCGACCATCGTCGCAGGATTTCCTCCTGCGTCCTGGGCGTTCGCGCTCAGGATCCGGGTGGCCATCGTCGCGGCCCTCTATACGAGCTTTTGGCTCGAGCTGCAGTCGCCATCTACGGCGGCGCTCACAGTCACCGTTCTGGCACTACCCACTCGCGGCCAAGGTATGGAAAAGGCCGCCTTCCGGCTGATCGCGACCGTGCTCGGCGTCATGGCGTCGGTCGCCATCGTCGGGCTCTTCGCCCAAAGCGGCGGAATCATGCTCGCCGCGTTCGCTGCATGGATCGGGCTGTGTGTCTACACGGCAGGATTGCTGGACGGCAACCGCGCTTACGCTGCAGCACTCGGCACGATTACCGTTGCTCTCATTGCGATTCAGCAAATCGATAGTCCCCAGCAGGTCTTCGAGACGGGCGTGGCGCGTGGCGCGGCCATCGCCGTTGGTGTTCTCTCAGTCACTTTCGTGAACGACCTTTTGGCTGCCCCCGACCATTATCCGAAAGTGGCCGCCCAACTCGAAGCGTTGCAGCGCCGGGTCGCGGATTACGCCCAGGGCACGGTTCGCGGTCAGGCCATGCCTGCCACGATGGCAGCCGGACTCCTGCACGAGATCACGGCGCTGCGTCCTGATATAGCGAGCCTCGCCACAGAATCGAGCAACGGACAGGCGAGAAGCGCGGCTGCCCGTGCCGCGGCAGTGGATCTCGTCGCTGAACTGGCTACGGCCCGGGCACTGGAAACGTTGCCGGTCGCCGCCGAACCGCGGCCGCGGGAGCAAGCTATCTCCGAACTTGAAGCAAACTCCACCGTGCCCAGGTTCAAGTGGCCTTCAGGCAGCTTGGCAGAAGGCTCATCCGGTCTGATGGCGATATGTCTCGCCTGGCTCACTGGAGAACTGCTCCGAAGGAACAGGGACGTGCGGGGCAGCCTCGACGCATTGCGGGCAGGAAACCACGGCTCCCACGAGTGGCGCACCCCTTTATACCGCTCCCGCCGCATTGCGGCGGAGACCGGCGTCAGAGCCGCAATCTCCTTTGTGCTGCCATCGATGTTCTTCATGATGACGGGGTGGCCGGCAACCGAAGCCTGCCTTGCTCTTATTGCCGTGCT
Source organism: Mesorhizobium sp. P2_F8 (assembly GCF_056403655.1). Lineage (NCBI taxonomy): Bacteria > Pseudomonadati > Pseudomonadota > Alphaproteobacteria > Hyphomicrobiales > Phyllobacteriaceae > Mesorhizobium > Mesorhizobium sp. P2_F8. Next base: position 2,681 of record NZ_JBFUFB010000051.1, on the reverse strand, counting down.
GATTGGGTTGAGCGCTACCGTACCTGACGCACGCACCTTCACGACGCTCGCGGTCGTTGCCATGCCGATCTCCTGTCTGCTTGCCGGTATTCTGGAGTTCGTGGTTCTGGACGGCGTCACCGGGTTCCCTTTGCTGGCGATTGGTCTGGCGCCTTTCACCATCGGCTGCGCACTGCTGACAACGTTGCCAAATCCGATCCTGTCGACCCTTGGGCGGTTGACCCTGATCTTCGTCATAGCTTTCTTCGCACCAAGCAACCCACAGACCTACGATCCACAGACCTTTCTATTCGTCTGCTTTTTCGCGTGTCTTGCGACAAGTTTGCTGTTTGGAGTTCAACTTCTGATCCCTCCGGTGTCGAACGATCACCGGCTTCGCCTTCTGCTGGAAGACGCTCGCCGCGAGCAGCGCAGTCCGAGATTTGACCGAGCTGGGCACCTCGCACGGGAAGAGGCCACGTTTCGCGATGCCTCGCGGATCGGTGAGATCGTGACTGCGGCTGGTGCATCTCCGCGGAATAGCCCGGTTCTCGATGAAGCCATGTTGTGGTTCGACCGGGCGGCGGCGCTGCGACTGTGTGGCGCCGGATTGGATCGGCTGGCAACCGGCCCGCTGGCAAATGTGGCCGACGCAGCACGTGCGGCGCTTGTCCAACGGGACGGGCCCGCATTGTTAAGCTCGGCCAAGGCTTTGGGTGAAGCCGCCGCATCCGGGCACAATCCAGTCGCCACCGCGGCGTGCGCAGCGCTCGTCCTGGCGAGTGTTTCCTTCACGGACAGGTCTATGGAGAGCGGCGACCCATGACGCACACGTTTCGGGAGCTCGTCATAGGCGGAGTTCTGGTAGCGCCCATAGTCACCTATGCAGCGATTGCGCTCGTCCTCGTCATAGTGCTGCGCCCGCTCCTGCATCTTATTGGATTCTCGGGGTATTTCAGCAATCCGTCGATCGCCGAGCTTAGTCTGTTCGTCGCGATTTTCGGGCTGCTTACTATGCTTCTTTAGGGAGAAGGTCATGGAGATTCCCCGGCCTCAGGATCAAACGATAATGCTGGACGAATCGCCCTTCGAAGAGCAGATCACCGTCGGCGACGCGACCCATGACTCCCCAATACCAAAGCCGGTAAGCCGGGTCGGAGGCGACAGCCCAGTTGGCCGGCCTCAGATGCCCTCGGCGTCGGCGCCATCCATCGCCTCGACGCGCGGTGGTTTCGGGCGTCTTCTTCTTGCGGTTGGCAAGCGCCTTTCCACGCTCGCCATCGCGCTGTTCGCTGGCCTGATCGCGGTTCTCACATGGCAGGACTATGTGCGGGCGCCTTGGACGCGAAATGGCACCGTTCGTGTGCAGGTCGCGAACATCGCGCCTCAGGTATCGGGCCAGATCGTCGAACTTAGGGTGGCCGATAACCAGTTCGTCCGCCAAGGTGACGTGCTCTACGTCATCGACCCGTTCGACTTCCAGGTTGCTGTGGCCACCGGCAAGGCGACGGTGGCCCAGGAAGCGGCGGACCTGCAAGTCAAGAAGGTCCAATCCGATCGGCGCCAACATTTGTCGTCTCTTGCCACGACACCCGAGGAGCAACAGACCTTCGCCGGGAACGCCGCTCAGGCCAAGGCCCAGTTCGACGCGGCGCAGCAGGAACTTGCCCAGGCCGAACTAAACCTCACGAGGACCAAGGTCGTCAGTCCCGTCAGCGGCTATGTGACCAATCTGCTGCTGCGGGTGGGCAACTATGCGCCCACAGGGGTGACCAATATCTCCGTGATCGATTCCGACAGCTTTTGGATCGATGGTTATTTCGAGCAAACGAAAATGGCGCGGATCTGCTTTGGCGATCGCGCCGAGGCGAAGCTGATGGGTTACGCCGAGCCGATCCTTGGACACGTGGAAACAATCACCCGGGGCATCAGCGTATCGAACGCTGCCCCAGGCACCCAAGGGCTGCCCAACGTCGATCCTATCTACACCTGGGTACGCCTCGCGCAACGCGTGCCAGTCCGCATCGCCATCGACTACGTTCCGGCGGGTGTGCCCCTCGTTTCCGGCATGACGGCAACGGTGACAATCCGGCCGGTTACAGGAACCGATCACCGAAACTGGTTCGATCGCGTGCGATCAGATGTTGCAGCCAGGTTTTCCGAGCTTTGGTACGGCTCGGTGTCGCGACCGGGTTGTTTGGCCGACAGGGCCGGAGCACACCCTGCAACGGAATCGATTCCAGTGCCTAGGGCGAGCCCGGCCTCATCTCCAGAGCAGATCAGTCCAGGCATCGCTCCCGGTATGGACGTAGCTCCGCGCAGCAGTGGCCAGCAGGACCACTGACATACGACGGCGGATTGCGAAATATCGCAGTAAGGCTTCTAGGCGCGGGACGCGTAGATCGCATCAGCGTAACTATTTCAAATCAAACAGCTTTTTCATGACGTCAGAGTCCGCCGGGATAATTCGGGCTTTCGCGGGTAATCGTGACGTCATGGGCGTGGCTTTCACGAAGTCCGGCGTTGGATATGCGTACAAAAGTGGCGCGTTCGCGGAAATCGGCAAGATCGCGACCGCCGACATAACCCATAGCGGCTTTCAGCCCGCCTGCAAGCTGGTGCAGCACGCCAGACACAGGTCCTTTGTAGGGAACTTGCCCCTCGATGCCTTCCGGGACCAGTTTCAGCGTGTCGCGCACCTC
>NZ_JBFUFB010000050.1:0-7419 GCF_056403655.1 Mesorhizobium sp. P2_F8 | reverse complement strand
GCCCAGTGGCGGTCATCATATGCGGCGAAATCCTGCTCATACCGCGCGAACATGCCCCCCAGCGAAGACGTTTCCGAAACCGAAATGGTCGGACCGACAAGCGACATCAATAAGTCAGTTCTTGACATTCAAGCGGCCCCCCGCAGCGACGTGACGAGCCCGTGATCCGGCGGAAAAAACACGCGCGATCGATATTTTGGATAGATCCTGAGCCAGAAGCCCCAACAGCTCCTTCAACCAAACCTTAAATTCTTATGGATCGTCCGAAATATTGGGATGCGGGTGGCTCGGCTAGCGTAAAGTCTCCGCGGACCTTCACTTGCGAGATTGTGTGCTTGCGTGGCGCGCGCTTGCCGGCGAACCGGCTGTTAAAGGTCTCTGCCTTGGATCCGAGCTTCGACAGGAGCGCTCATGCAGACTTCCAGCAGTAGCACCCGTACGAGACCACCGACCGCCCTATCGTGAGCGATCGCCGGTTTTCGTCAGATCTCGCGTGCTTGTTTAATGATAGGACTTTGATAATGAAGTACTTTCGCAGGTGTGGAAGGAGACACCTGGGTCAGGTTCTACACCGGAGCGCCCTCACGACATCGGCGGCCCGTCGAGCGATACAAAAAGCAGACGGTCTCCAAGTAGAGGAACGGACCTCCGCCGCCGATGTGCCGATAGGTCCCCGGGAAAGATCCACTGTCCTGTCGCAGGACGACGAGGCATCATCGGTGCCCCCGCCGGCACACCCTACGCTTGATCGTCTCTATGCGTTGCGTTACGGCTTCAGCCTTCCTGATTGCCGTCCCTACAAATCCACAGGATCCTGACGATAACGGCAAGCAGTTGCGCTATCCGGCTTTCGCTATGCGGACGGGCTGACGATGCAATACTTGCCGTGGCTAAGCCGCTGCCTGTGATTCAAACAGTCGGGCGTAGCGCCCGGATCTCGGTGGCTGTGACGGCCGAAATGACACGATGGTCGCTCTGCCGGCATGCGCCAGCACGTTTTGCGTGACGCGCGCCCGGTATCGGATTCCAGCCTTCGGCAAATGTCTTGAGCCCCCGACGCTCCTAAGTTTTCAGCAGTTCGACGGTTTTTCGAAACACGCGCTCCAACAGTTCCCTTTCGCCGCCAAGGCTCAAGGCATAACGTTGACCGGCTGCCGCCACCCGTTCGCGCAACTCCTGATTTTCCCAAGCCTCCCGGATTGCACTTCGCAATGCGTCCGGATCCTCGGGTGCCACCAAAATCGCCTGCCCGGACCTGAGCAACTCAGAGGCCCCCGGGCCCTCTGACGTAATCACGCATTTACCAAGGTACATGGCGTCCAGATAGGTGCTGATGCCTGAGGCGCAAAGGTTTGATTTAAGCGTCGGGATCACCACGACCTTGGCTCGGGCGAGATTGCGCACGAGATCTTCGTCAGAGCCTGTATCCGCAAGCAACTCAAGATTGGACGGAAGATTGTCCGGCGTCCATGCGAAATCGGCGGCGCGATTCTCGAATTTCCAAAAGCTGAACTCCGGGATGGCTGCCGGGTACGGAAGGCGCGAGATCGCCTCGATGAACGTCCCGTAGTCTCTTTGGGAGATTCCCATTGTGAATACATATGTCTCCTCGACATCAAGCGACGCCGGGCCGGCATTCCAGATATTGACCTTAAAAGGGATGTAGGCGCTGCGATCGCGACCTATTCCGTAATCAAGTTGGTATCCGCGGAGATCCTTGAAATAATGAATAAAGTGATCGACCCGAGAAAGAAGCAAACGTTTGAAAATGAGCGCTGTTTTCTGTTTACGACTCTGCGCTTTCCGAAGAACAACATCGACCGCGACGATGGGCTTTCGTTTCCACGGGAATAACAAAAAGTACAAGACTAGCCTAAAGATGACAGAAAGCGTGCCGTTGATAACAATCGCGTCAGCGCTCGGAAGCGCCGCAAGAATCTCGCGGATTCCTACCGCGCGTATCAGCCGCACTTCCTCTCCACCCTCCAGAGTGAGGCACTCGGGGATGTTCTCAAAGTCAGTCACCAGACGGAGGCTCGTGTCCGAATTTTGCATCTCTCGGGTCGGCTATCTACGAATTTGACCAGCGGCTTGAAAAGGGATCGACAGAATCTAATCAGCTTGAGAGCCGGCGTCCATCGATTCACGGCATGGCGCCCTCACCATCGTTCGTTGACCGGAAGCCGCCCGCTAGGGGTCGCTCCTGCGCTTGGCGCGGCCCGGGATTCGTCCACATGAGACGGCAATGCGCGCACGCGCAGAGGCTTAAGAGACCCGCGTTGGGACTCTTCGTGCCAGGCGGAACTAGGAGCGCACTTCATGGAACAAACGGTGCGGTGGCATCCAGCCTTCTTGGCACTGAGAGGCGCTTCCATCGGTCGTCAGAAACTCCGGCTGAAAATGCGCGGCGCTACAAATTGTCGATGTCGACCACTAACGCTAAGCTTCTGCCTTACATTCGTCGGTTCCTGGCGCTCGAAGCCAATCGCAAAGAATAAGGTACGGTGATCAGCACCACAATGCTCAGTTCGGCGCGAGCGGTCGGACTTTCATCGGCCCCTTTCGCCCATTTCAGCCTGCCCGCCGGAATGCGGCTGTGCGGAGGAAATCCGGTATGTCTTGCTGAGAAACACGCTGGCCAGGAGCGCCATTAAAACGCCGCCGCCTGGTGCGGCCAGAAGAGCCACGCTCCAGCCATACAAGGGGGCGAGGACAGCAAAAGTGACGAGCTCACCGACTATTGCCAACATCAGGATGAAAATCATAGCTGGTTCCGTGAAATCATACGCGGAAAAACCAAGGCAACTAGGTTCCTGAAGAACTGGTCAAGGCGCCGTTGTCCAAGCCGCCGCCCAGCCTGCAGTAATTCTGAGCACACTGCGACAATAGTTTTCCAAGGTAGGCCCTGCCCGCAATAATAGCTAGCGCCGCAGACAGTTCATTGACGCCAATCAGCGCCCCCGCATCCAACTTCGGCAGGCTTTCGAACGTTCGCTCGCACTACGATGAACGAACCGCGCAAGTGGCGGACGACATTAGCCCTCCCTTCGCCGCATGGTCAAGGTAGCGGACGCCGCCGCACCACATTTTCGCCCGCGGCAAACTCCTTCGGAAGGGCGACCCGTCTTTACGCTGGCGGACGACCACATGTCCGATCCCGATGATCTTCCATTCGCCTATCCGGAGATAGTGGCGAATGTGGCTGTGGTGCTCCTTTCATGAGGGTCAGAGCACAGAACCTTGACGTTCTCGCCTTCAATCTCGTCGGCTCCCCGAGCCGAACACCCATGAACCGTTCGGCGTGCTGGCGGTTCGCGAGGCAATCTATCTTGGTGGCCAGCGCGAGCCTCTCGTTCTCCCGCTCTACAGCTGCTGAGAAAAACCGCCTCACGAACCGCGCACGGCCTGGAACATAATCTGCCGTCTCATCTCTGGCAAATCGCCGGAACGCGCGAACGACTTCGCCGGCGCAGGATAAGATGCAGCATGACTGAAACGCTCTAGCGCCTGCAACTGTTCGTGTGGCCGGGTCGGATCCAGACTCTGATATGGCAGTGGCGGGGGATAAAGAACATCTATAGCCGTTTCTGAGCCTCAACTATGAATTGATTCGACCGCGTCCCGGCCGGCAAGGGCTCAAGACCGGAAGCTCTGAGCAACTCCTGGAATCCAGCACGGGTCTGAACGGTCTCGCAATGGCCCCGGATCCGAAATTGCCTGCCGAAGATGCGTAGCGAGCCACTGTTCAGTGCGACGAAACAGCAGAAGGCCAGATCCCGTACCCGCCCCCTGAAGAGATCCTCGCCGATCCGCTTAGCCAGCATGCCAGGTGGGTGCAATGCGGCCCAGAATTTCCCGCTAGGCCGCAACACTCGGGAAATTTCTGCTAGGGCGATGGGTATATCCATGTAAGGCATAGCGACTCGCGAGAATACAAGGTCGAAACTTGCATCCGGAAAAGGCAAGTGCTCCCCAGTGCCGAGGACCAGGTGAATATTGCTCCCTACGATTTCCCGTCCGGCCATTATCGCCTCTATGTCGGGGTCCACGCCCCAGGCTTCGATGGTCGGGTCCAATCGAAGAGCCATCAAAGTCTGCCCCATGCCACAGCCAACATCCAAAATGCTCGTCGCTGTACGTGGCAGCGGAGGAAGAGAGTGGCTTGGATGCATGGCATCGAGAGCAAAGGCCAGCTCTCGACGATGATACTCCATCCCAGCGCTCATGGCTCGCTCCAGAACACGGTTGATGTCCAATTGGCGGCTGCAAAGGAAAGTCAACTGGCTCTGTGTGCAGCTGTGCCGCACATGACAGGATACATCTTCGTGGAGCACCTCTCAATCGTATGACAGTCCCGTGCCGCCAATGTTGGTGGGCGAACCGCCTAAAAGGCTGTTATCTGAATCGCAACCATGTCTTGATCGCATACGCCCTGGGATCGAGAGAGCCAGTTTCACAAACTGCTGTGCGGGCTTTGATATTGCGGAATGCCCCCACCTCGTCGTTGTCTCTAGCTGCCTCTCTCTTCGGTTTTCTCACAGCCTTGCTGGTGGGCCAGTCGGCGGTACTTCGACCGCGTTGGACCGCGGGCGTGCTTCTAAGTATGAAGGCGCACCCTCGCCTGAATCGGGGTCTCCGCAACATTAGGTAGAGCTAAATTAGCAAGTCAATATATCATATTTGCGGACCTGTCGTACGTCTTTTGGATGAGGTAGCGGCCATTTCGGCCCATGCGTGACCGACCTAATTGTCATCCTGGGACGCCAGTCAACGGGAACGCAGCGCCGATGAACGCTCGATCTTTTGTATGGCTAGCCGGCCTAGGTTCCGGCACTGTGCGACGGCCCAGTTATGCCACAGTCAAGCGTGCAATGGATTTTCTCTTTGTCGCGCTTGCAGCTCTGCCTGCTATTATATTGATAGCCGCATGCGGGCTTGCAATCCTGCTCCTGATGGGCAGGCCAGTTTTTTTTGTCCAGAACCGAACAGGCAAGGGAGGACGCATCTTTCGGATGTACAAGCTGCGCAGTATGCAATGCCAGTCCAGCATCGTTGTGGCCACAGCCATAAACGATCCCCGCGTAACGCCCTTCGGTCGGTTTCTGCGCCTTTCGCATCTCGATGAGCTGCCACAGCTCTGGAACATCGTCAAAGGCGACATGACTCTGATCGGGCCTAGGCCCGAGCAGCCGAAGTTGGTGGAAGTTTACCGCGCCGAACTGCCCGGTTACGATCTCAGGCATTCGGTTGTTCCGGGGCTAACGGGGTTTGCCCAAGTCTACTACGGCTATGCAGCCGATGTAGAGGAAACGCGGATCAAGCTGGAGCATGACTTGTATTATGTAACCAATTTTGGTCCGACGATCGATCTGAAAATCCTGGTGCGGACCATGCTGGTCTATTCGAATCTGACCTATGCCCGTTGAACTTTCCTGGGGCGCCGATTGATGCTCAAAGGGGCGAAGCTTACGGCGTTGTGGGCTGCCCGATCTGTAGGCGGCTGTGCCGCACTGCGTGGGAGCCGATGGCGTAGAGAGCGCCTCCTGATACTATGCTATCACGGCATCTCGCTGGCCGACGAGCACTGCTGGAATCCGGAGTTATTTATTCCCGGCCATCTGTTCGAAGAGCGGTTGGCGGCCATTAGCGAGCAGGGATACAATGTACTTCCACTCAATGATGCGCTTAATCGACTATATGCTGGCGAACTTCCCCCTCAGTCGCTTTGCCTCACTTTCGACGATGGTTTCCATGATTTTGCAGCCGTCGCCTACCCCCTGCTCAAGAAGTATGGGATTCCGGCCACGGTGTACCTGACGAGCTTTTACTCTATGTATCGGCGACCAGTGTTCGATCTCATGTGCAGTTATCTGTTGTGGAGGGCTCGCGACCGCACTCTGGAGATGGCTCGGCTCCGCATCGCAGGGCGCTCGGTCGCTCTTGCTCAGCGCGGCGTTCGGCAAGACGTAGCGGCCCACATATGCCGCTTCGCGAATGRGAGTGGCTATTCCGCCGACGACAAAGACGAGCTTTTGTGCAGACTCGCTTCCGAACTGGGCGTCGACTACCACGCCCTTGTCGCTTCCCGCATCCTCCAGATTATGTCAGCGGACGACTTGGCAGATCTCGATCCTATGCTCGTGCAAATCGAGCTGCATACCCACAGACATCGTGTTCCGCTCGACAAAGCTCTTTTCCAGCGCGAGATCCGCCAGAATCGAGATTACATTGGCCACGCCACGCAAAGACCAATGGTCTCGGCCCATTTCTGTTATCCAAGCGGCGTTACAAGCCCCATCTTCCTTCCTTGGCTGCGCGAGCTTGGGATACGTTCCGGAACCACCTGTCGCCCCGGCCTCGCTTCCCTAGCCGACGAGCCGCTCATGCTACCGCGTTTCCTGGATATGTGCGGGGTCTCGTCGTACGAATTCGACGGTTGGTTGAGCGGGCTCGCGAGCAAAATGCCCAGGCGTCGGCTCACTGATCCAGAGCCGACGGCGAGCGGTATCCTTGTTTGATGTATTGTCGCTCCTCGAAGAGGCGATCGGGGAGCCCCAGCGAGCGATTCGGTGATCAAATGCGAGCCGGAACGAGATGAATGGCGGGTCGCAGCGGGCAGCCGAGGGCACCGACATGGTCGCGCAATTGTAGGAAGGAATGCCGGCCTGCAGCTGCTTTGCAAGGACTGGGAGGGGTCTACGACATCGCGGATATGTTGCCAAGGCATGTTACGGACGGGCGCTTCGGATGAAGGTTCTGGTCACCGGCGCGGCCGGCTTTATCGGCTATCACGTATCGAAGCGCCTGCTGGAGCGCGGCGACGAGGTTGTCGGCATCGACAGCGTCAACAGCTACTACGATCCGCAGATCAAGGAAGCGAGGCTGCGGCTCCTGGAGGAAATGAGCCGGAAGACCAATGCGGGCTATCATTTCATCCGCGGCAATCTCGCCGACAAAGGCGTGGTCGATGGCTGCTTTGCCGACCACGCGTTTGACCGAGTGATCCATCTCGCCGCCCAGGCCGGGGTTCGCTACAGCCTGGAAAACCCGCACGCCTATGTCGAAAGCAACATCATCGCCTACACCAACATGCTCGAGGCCTGCCGCGGCAGTGCCGTTGCGCATTTGACCTATGCCAGCACCTCGAGTGTCTACGGCGCCAACACTGACATGCCGTTTTCCGAGCATCGGCCGGCCGATCATCCGCTGCAGTTCTACGCCGCGACCAAGCGCGCCAATGAGCTGATGGCGCATAGCTACAGCCATTTGTTCGGGCTGCCGACGACCGGGCTTCGCTTCTTTACGGTGTATGGTCCCTGGGGGCGTCCGGACATGGCGCTTTTCCTATTCACCAGAAGCATTCTTGCCGGCGAGCCGATCAAGCTGTTCAACAACGGCAACCACACGCGCGACTTCACC
>NZ_JBFUFB010000049.1:0-7497 GCF_056403655.1 Mesorhizobium sp. P2_F8 | reverse complement strand
GGTCTGGTGACCGTGGATGCCGATGCGATCACTAACCTCTCAACGACGTCGCGGGTGACCGTTCGCGAGTAGCTAGTCTAGGTGGATGAGGCAAAAGCACTGGGCAGTCGATGACGAAGCAATCCGACCTTGGACCCCGATTCCGGCCAAACGGCACGGCGCACCGGTGGCCGACGGACGGGACCATTTCTACAATTGCCCCTCCTGTGACCAAAAGGTCGACATGCGTGATCTGCGGCAAGTCATCTGGCATGAAGAGCCGGGGCACAAACCGCTAGGGCCAACTCTGGTTTCCAGGCTGACCTTGCCGTCCAACCGTTGACCAAGTGGCTAGTTGCTACCCTCGCTTGCTGGAGTCGCGTGCTGCTGATTTAGAAGCATGGACAGCGCTGTAGTGATTTGAGGCAGGAAGAACGGCTTGGTGATCATCACGCTTTCCGGGACGCCTTCAGCGCCCCAGTGAGGCGCGCTGTCGCCGCTGATGTAAACTACTGGTAGGGTTGAATTAGCTCGCCTTACGTGCCTCGCTAGCTCCCATCCCGAGTTTCCAGATCCAAGGCGAATGTCTGTAAGCAGACCGGTGAACTTGCTTGGATCTTCATCAAACGCCTCTATCGCCGCTTCGGCGTTGGGCACCCCTACGACTAGAAAGCCTGCTTCTTCCAATGCCGATTCAAGGTCGAGCAGGATCAGTGGTTCGTCCTCCACGACCAGAATCGCACTGACAATCATCTGCTATTTCCCCCAATCCGGCTTACTACGCTTTCAGCCGCAGATTGGTTCCACGCGCAAAAGGTCGTAACCGCCCCTTCCACACGGCCATTTGCGTTGCGGCGCGGGCGGTGACTGATTACCTGCTCCCCATGAACAAAACAAAACTCGCGCTCTGGATAGCTGTGGCGGTGCTGGTAGTGCTGGTGTTGGTCAGCACCTATCTGTTTATGGCCGCGGATGCGCCAGACTGGTCAACGCGGCTGTAGGCGAATAACCGGTGCAGTGGAGGCGCGACCGCTATTCTGATGAGGCGGATCGGGGGACCTGCCTCACTGACGTGCCCGGCCAAGGGGTGCGGACCTTAGCAGCAGCGAGGGAAGCTGCCGTCACAGAAACCATAGGCGGAATATGAGGTTCCGCTTATGAACAAAAAAGCCTGCCACCTTGCGTAAAAGGGGGTGACGGGCCCTTAAAGCCAGCGAGGGGACCATGAATGCTGGTGATCCACACCTGTCTATGCGCGAGCCCTGCCCAAGCCTGGCCGTACGGGGAATTTCAACCTCGTTCGCTATAGCAAGAGACGAACGGATGGCCCTGATTAGATCCACCGGCGAACAAGGTTTTTCAACCCACTCGCCCCTAAGAAAGATCGGATGATGTAACCCTGAGGTGGCCACACTGGCCGAATGTACGACGAAGGGAACGTTGTGCGTATGGAGAAGTTGAGCGACTTTTGCGCAGTCGCCATCCCGTAGCTCGATATCCATGACAACGACATCGGGTAATTGATGCCGAAGCTTATCCAGTGCGCAAGCGGCGGATGAGAAAGTGCCGGTGACTTGGAAGCCTGCGTCGCGCAACTGGTCCTCTAGCTCGACCGCAATAAGCGCTTCGTCCTCCAAGATAACAACCTTGGTGGCCATTTCGCCCTCCCTGGCATTGCCTTTCCTGGACAACAATTAACTACTTTTCGCAGGGCTTCGCACGTGTTGGTAAAAATCGTACCGACACCTTCCACAAGCCCCATCCCTGAAAGCAAAAAGCCCGCCACCGCGAGGCACCGGGCTGAGTTTGAAGTGGCCAGGGATCAACCCAGCACAGGTTTTTAATACCCCGGCAGAGTAACAGATTGCAAGGCATAGGACGGCAGGGTTTTGGACGAAGGGCGCGGGCGCCGGTGGGCCGGTCGCCCGTCGCTCCATTCGCTTGGGTTCGGAGAGCGACGGGCCGTGTTGCCTAAGAATGCGGTACTGTAACTACGCCGCAAGACAGATACGGAGGCCGCATGGTGAATTATGCGTTAAAAAGCCCGCCGCCGCGCGGGTCGGGGTGACGGGCTTGGAAATAGCCAGTTTGGGACATTGTCTGGCCGGTGTGAAAACGTAGCCGGGGGAGCCAGCGGGCTTGAACTGCGTGCCTATCGACGGGAGATAAGCAAGCAGAGCTCGCGAAGGTCGCGGTCATAAGAACCCGAGCTGTTCAGCACGTCCACGCAACGCCGCGAGCACGGAAACGTCACTCCTTGAGTTTGCGATCAAGCTCATCCAGCAGTGACCGATGCTCCTGGGGGATATCGTCGTCAACCGTTAGATTCAGCAAGTGGCGGAGGTGGCGGCGGTTCGTTTCAGTAGTGATCCACTGACGAACCAAACGAGCGATAACCTCCTGCTGCGCTTTGTCGATCTCTTCCATGGTCAAGGCCTGCCCGGGCATCGCAGGCTCCAACTTCAGGGTGCGACAATGGTTCCTACCGAGCGCGCGAGCCGGTTGCGATTCCCTCCTTCTTTAAGTCGCACCGATCCGCAAAAAATCAGATGCTTTAGCGCATGACCGCGCTCTGGCGGCAGTGAAAGCTGTGTCGATCAGCGCAGGCCGTCAACTGCTATGGCGAAGACTGCAGCCAATCCAGAACTGCGGGAGCGAAAACTGCGGCCAGGACAATAGCGCCTCCGATCATACTGGCCCCCGCCGGAATCTCGCCTAGGAGCAAGAACGCGAACAGGATAGCGAACGGCACTTCGGCCGCACCCAACAGCCCGGTCTCCGCTGCTGGAATGAGCCGATCAGAAGTATGGCATCACGCGTCGAAACAAGCGTTGGATCGGCGACGCACCAACCCAGCACGAACAGTAGAAACGCCCCGCCCACACCACTGGAGTCTGTCGGAAGGCTCGCACCATGACCATGCAGAGCGCACTGCCAACGGTCATGACCATCGCCAATGCGTCACCGAAGAGATTTCCCGTACCGATGCCGGACGCGACCATTAAGGTAACGCCGCATAGCGCCGCAACTGAGGCCACCATCGTCTGCAGCCTGAGTGGTTCGCGCATCAGCCCCCAAGCGATGAGCGCTGTGATGAAGGGCGTGGGTAGCGTAAATAATTGCGACGTTCGCAACAAAAGGTGAATTTGAACGCCGATATAAAAGCAATGCTTGCTAGAACGCCCTCGGCCACAACCAGCCACCACGCTAGCCGAGCCTCAGACTGCTGTTTGGGTGACGGCGCCAGAGCACATAGGCCCCCATGAGGATGGAGCCTACAAATCCGCRCCAACAGAGAATGGTCATCGGATCGGCGCGAATTGATTTGGTTAAGACACCGGTGAAGCCAAACATTAAGGCCGAGATCGCCACAAGGATCACGCCAAGGCTGCGTACGCTATTTAGTGTAGAGGGCTGTCCTCCACGTGCGCGCCCTATTTTGCCAAACATTGAAAACTAGGCGGCTCGCCCGACTGGCAAGCCTAAACATACCAAAAAATCCTCCAATGACTGGTCACCAAGGAACCGCGAATGGCATTTGAAAACCCTTTTGACGAACTATACGAATTCATACCCAACTCCCCACCGGACGCTAAAAATGTTGCTTGCGCCCCGGCGTAGGAGGATAGTGTCCCATCGCTTGCCGAATTGTATGGGCGCAAGCGGCCGAGAGATAGCAGAGGTGCCGTGCTCTTGCCCCAAATATGGCGGCGGAGCGCATGGCTCAGTTTCATCAACCACACATCCGTAATCGATTACTGACGTCTCTGTCGCCCGATGACTTTGCGCTCGTCGAGCCGCATCTTGAAGCAATCACGTTTGAGCTACGTCAACACCTGTTCAGAGCGGAACATAAGATCTCCCATGTAACCTTCCCGGAACGGGGGATCGCATCAATCGTCGCCGACACGGAGGAAGGGCGGTTCGAGGTTGGCATGGTCGGATCGGAGGGTCTGGTGGGAACAGCTGTCGTGCTCGGCGTCGACCGCACGCCCCACACCTGCATGGTTCAGGCTGCGGGTGAAGCATTCCGAATTGAGGCGGGCGAGCTGCAGGTGGTGATGGACCGCAGCCACACGCTTCGCGCGGTACTTCTCCGCTTCGTGCATACCTTCATCGTGCAGATCAGTCAGACCGCCTATGCCAATGCCGGCTACTCCACCGAGGAACGACTGGCGCGCTGGCTGCTTATGACCCACGATCGGCTGGGAGGACGACGCCATGCCCATAACGCATGAGTTCATGAGCATTATGCTGGGCACGCGTCGTCCGGGTGTGACAATCGCGGTGCAGCTACTGGAAGGCGTCGGTGCGATCAAGAACACACGTGGCCAAATTCTCCTGAAGGATCGCACCAAACTGGAAGAGATTGCAGGCCAGGCCTATGGTTTTGCCGAGAGGGAATATTCGAATGTGTTCCAGTTCCCAATCAAGCGAGAGCGATGAGAGGGGCACTTGCGCTATTTCATGAACGTGCGCTACCGGGGCCGGCTGATCCCCGACCACGAAGGAGACGAACTGGCAGACGAGGCGGCCTTGCGCGCCCATGCGTTGGCGACCGCGCGCGAGCTCGTCTTTACCACTCGCATGCAAACGATGCGCAGTTGGTTCGACTGCAGCTTCGAGGTAACGGACGAGAACGGCAGAAGCGTGCTCGTGATGCCCTTTGACGAAGTGGTTGCGGATCGAGTTTGAGCGTGGACCTGACATTGGCCGTTAATTGCGGGCGGTGTTCCTTCTTATCCTGCGGCGAGGCATAGCGCAGCTTCGGTTCGTAGCATCGACCGCACCTTGCTGATGCCCGGCGTCACATGCGACAGCCTTCCGTAGGCCGGCGGCTTGCCATGGCGCGCTGTTTGGCACCGTCTCGCAACTTCATTTGCCACCTTGCGTGCTCCGACGCGGGCGTATTTGTTCATGCGCTTTGAACGTTGTTACTGACGGGCGACCCAGCCAGGCGGGTGAAGGGTCAACAGGACGAGCATGTTGAGCGGGCACTCGGTCTGTCTTGTGAGAGAGATATTTAGACGCCGAACGCACCACGCCCAACAAACGGTCTGCCCACGACTTGGGTTGTGTAAGGACCGGTTTGAGAATTGATCCTCGGTTCTTAGGCACGTCGGTCTCCGAGTAACCCCGGCGGTTTAAGTGGCTTTCTCTGGCAATGACGAACCAAAACGGATTCTGATCGGATCGACGGCGTTGAGCCGCTGCTCTCGTAGACGCGCAGTCTTGGCTTCCCTAACCTGCCGCTCAGCATCCACGACCAGTCTGGACTCGCGGTCCGCCTTCTCAATTTTTTCCCGATCGACGCGCCGTTTCATGCCGCCTCTCCCTTGCCTCTGACGGCCCAAAAAGAGTCAGGTGAAGAAAATGTTCCCAACAATTTAATTCGATTTCAGTCTCATTTGTTATTGCTAAACGCGGATGTGATTTTCCGCCGTGGGCTCGTCTCGCGCTCGGTCAGGCCAAGGCCAATCAATGGTAAAGATCGTACAAAGTTAGCGTGGAACGGAAGCTTCCGATCGAGCTTAATTGGCTGCGCATCTTCGAAAGGGAAACGCTATGTTGGCAGGGGATATTGCGGAACGTCGACTGAAAATTCTGGTGGAACAGTACGTCGAAGCCAGGAAAAAGAACCACGATTTCGTGTCTACCGAACTTGCCAGCAGAGCGATCCGCCAGTTCATTTCCCCACCGATCGGCGAAGATGCGCTTGATAACCTGATCGCGAAATGCGCCATCGAGCATGGGCTTAATGTTCGTTTTGATCGCAAGTGAGGACCGTCGGCCAGCTTGATCATTAGATTATGAATGCAAGGTCCAGCGCCCGATGACTCGTGGCGGAACAAAGCCGGTGCGAATTGTACGTTTTTAACGCTTCATTGACTCCGCACACCAGCGGGAGTTGAGTTTCCTTCTCAGCAACCGGTTCCAAGGTGAGCGTCGGATGCAGGACAGTCACTCCGATCGGGGTCTGCTCTATCCCAGCGATCTCGATATCTGCCATCGCGTATATGAACAAGTTCGCCACCAGCGGGGTTTCGATTTCAATAGCCCTGCGGCCGAGACGCTCGCTTCGTACGTCCTCTTCAGCTACCAAAACGGGACCACCGATGAAGCCGAGCTCCTCACTGCAGCGAGGAGGAAATTGATAGCCATTGACACCGACGATGGTCCCTACGACGTTGATGTCTTCGCAAAAAAGCATCGGCTTACGGTGAAGAGCGCCAGTGTCATCCTCCATATGAATGGGCCATCACGGCGGGCTTGCGATGCAGCCGCCAGGTCTTTCGTTGCAGCCCTAAAAGCAGAGGTGAAGTGTTGAGGCCAATGGCCCCGAAGTTCCTCGATCATAAATTGGAATGCCCGTACTGTCTCACCATAAGGCTGAGAATTCCTGATGATGCTCGTCCAGAAACGCCGATTTTTTGCGATGATTGTGGGAAGTACCTTGGCACTTGGGATGAGCTACAAACCGACTTTGAGAAGCAAGGCGGCAACAACGGAGTATTTCAAATCGCGAAGGGCCGCTTCAAGCGGATCGACTAGTGAGAGCTAAGCTGCCCGCCACGGAGGAAGCCGCGACGGGCTCCCGCCACGGTGGGCCAATGACGGGTTTGGAAATGGCCAGCTTGGGACTTTGTCTGGCCGATGCGGGAACGCGCCAGAGAAACATTAGTTGCATCTAATATAAAAAAGCCCGCCACCGTGGACCGGTGACGGGCCGCTCCAGAGTGCCAGCGAGGGGACATGAATGCTGGCGATTCTCAAAACGTCAGAAAGCCGTCCGAGTTTCCCGAGGTAGGAATATGTACAGAGGCTCAGGCGACGTGGAACATTGTCGCCCCGACGACGTTCGGCTGGGTCACTGTCCCTAAGTGATCCCTCGTGGAGTTGGCCCGCGCTGCCGAAAGGTGGCGGGCTTTTTCATTGTGCCGGATCCGCGCTGGGTAGGCCATCCCCGAGCGGCGGCTCATCCATCGCCACCTCGTCGACCTCCGTTTCCATCTGATCGCTGACCGGCTTGGCCTTGGCGGCACCGGCAATGGGCTCGCCATCAAAACCCTTTAGCCAGGCCTCGGCGGCCAGAACCCGGGCACCGCGCGTTATTTGCCGTCCTTGCGCGCCTGCGCGCCATACATCCAGGCGTAGGTGATGCGCTCCTGGTCCTTCTTAGCCACCGCCAATTGCCACCTACCTTCCTAACGGCTGTTTGGAGAGTGAGACCAGCTCATCTTCATCCGTGACGCCGGCCATATAGTTCGCGATAATGCGGGAGGCGATTGCCTCGCGAGTATGGGGCGACTGATTGTCTCGCTTCAGTTGTTCAAAACCCGCCCAAGCAAGGCTAGCTCGGATTCGTCGAATATGCCGGCGTCAGTTGCCTTCGTCGAATCGGCATGACCTACCTCCCTGAAATCCTGCACCGAGGCGTGACGTAGCTTCGGCTCACCGCGCAGATGCCGGACGCGGGCGGTGATGCCAGGCTTCACCCAGTCGACGTCGTCATCGGCC
>NZ_JBFUFB010000048.1:0-7908 GCF_056403655.1 Mesorhizobium sp. P2_F8 | reverse complement strand
AGCAGCCCGGTAGCTCGTCAGGCTCATAACCTGAAGGTCACAGGTTCAAATCCTGTCCCCGCAACCAAATTAAAACAGCCCGGCCAAGCCCGGGCTGTTTTTGTATCTGGCCGACCGTGGCCGTGGATTCGAACCCCTCAGGGCCCCGCAAGGAACCAAGCCGACGCAGCAGGACAAATAAGACAAAGCCTGTTCCAGCAACCAAACGCCCGCCTGGCCAAAAGCCGGCGGGCGTTGCGCTTTGGGAGCATATGTGAGCCGTAGATCGACAGACGCGAACTCCAACCGGATCGCCGACGCGCTCGGGATGCCATTTCTGTCCGGTTTTGTCGTGTCACGCAGACATTGTCGTTTGCGTCGCGCGCATGCTGCCTTGGAGATGACGACCGCGGGCATCGACTTTGCACGCCGCTCCTCGATCGCGCCGGCGCCCTCAAGGCTGAGACGACATTCCGGTCGTGCCGAATCAGGCGACGGCATCTCTCCCGGAGCTGGATAGCGGCAAGGTGGAGCATGGCCGAATCAGCCAGATTGCTAATAGTTGACATCTATTGCTATCCGCGTTGAGCGCCCCCATAATCTTTGCAGGAGGTTGCCATGCCAAATTACGCTTTAAACGACCACTATGAGAGCTTCATCAGGAAGCAGCTCGAATCAGGCCGCTACAACAATGCCAGCGAGGTTGTCCGCGCTGGCCTGCGCATGCTCGAGGACTTCGAGGCGGAGCGAGAGAAATGGCTGCGTGAGGACGTACCGTCGCGCCTGGCCGAGCTCCAGCGGGATCCAACGAAAGGGATCCCTGCCGACACGGTGTTTTCGCGGCTGGAGGCGCGTCATCGCGCGAAACAGGCGAAAGCCAAGTAAGGGATGGGGTATCAGATTGTCTTCCACCCCAAGGCGGAGTCCGAGCTGGAAGCGCTGTATGACGACATAGCGGAACGCGCATCGCCTGCGATCGCCTGGAATTTCGTTGTGGGTATCCGCGAGCATTGTCTCGACCTGTCGACTTTTCCACAGCGCGGCACCGAGCGGGTCGAGATCATGCCTGGGCTGCGGATTGTTGGGTACCGGCGCGCTGTCAGCATTGCATTCGCCGTCGAGGGCGAGCGGGTACTGATTTTGGGCGTCTTTTACGCCGGCCGCAACATCACGCCGGAATTGCTTGAAGAACGGCTCTAACCGGCGCTCAAGCAGGGCGCGGCCAGGGCGCTCCGCCAAGCGCGACAGCGATTTCGGGCCGATGGCATCCGCCCGGCGCTGATCTGGTGCCGTGCTTCATGCGGATAAGCTGCACCGGAAAGCCGGTCACAATCGGGCCAAGCCAACTCACAAATTCGGGCCTCGCCAAGATCTCCACGAGAAATCGAAAAAAGGGTGATCTTGGCTGTTGACAGTTGTTGAAGGTGGCGACTATATACGCCTCACCAACGAGGGCGGCACGCCGCTGGCGACGAAGAAGTTTGCTTCTAAGCCTGCCCGTTGTGAGATTCAAGAGAGCCGCGTAAGC
Organism: Mesorhizobium sp. P2_F8; assembly: GCF_056403655.1. Classification (NCBI taxonomy): domain Bacteria; kingdom Pseudomonadati; phylum Pseudomonadota; class Alphaproteobacteria; order Hyphomicrobiales; family Phyllobacteriaceae; genus Mesorhizobium; species Mesorhizobium sp. P2_F8. The sequence goes on along the minus strand of NZ_JBFUFB010000048.1, from coordinate 6,401 downwards.
GACACTCGGACGGCCCCGGAGCCAAAAGCGAAACGGGCCACGACACTGCGTCTGCGGTGTCTGTTCTTTGAAAATTGAATATTGAAGAAAGAGAAACGTGGGCGGCAGAGTCCTGCTGAACCTCTTATCCCGCCAGGGATAGGTTGTTCGAACGAGACTTTGGCGGACACGTTTTGAGAGAATAAAGTCTACCAAGACACGTGAGTGTCTAGGTGTGAATGTTCTCGTCAATTCAAAGCGTGACCAGATAAAAGCCAATCAAAGTTTCAAAACTTGAGAGTTTGATCCTGGCTCAGAACGAACGCTGGCGGCAGGCTTAACACATGCAAGTCGAGCGCCTCGCAAGAGGAGCGGCAGACGGGTGAGTAACGCGTGGGAATCTACCCATCTCTACGGAACAACTCCGGGAAACTGGAGCTAATACCGTATACGTCCTTCGGGAGAAAGATTTATCGGAGATGGATGAGCCCGCGTTGGATTAGCTAGTTGGTGGGGTAATGGCCTACCAAGGCGACGATCCATAGCTGGTCTGAGAGGATGATCAGCCACATTGGGACTGAGACACGGCCCAAACTCCTACGGGAGGCAGCAGTGGGGAATATTGGACAATGGGCGAAAGCCTGATCCAGCCATGCCGCGTGAGTGATGAAGGCCCTAGGGTTGTAAAGCTCTTTCAACGGTGAAGATAATGACGGTAACCGTAGAAGAAGCCCCGGCTAACTTCGTGCCAGCAGCCGCGGTAATACGAAGGGGGCTAGCGTTGTTCGGAATTACTGGGCGTAAAGCGCACGTAGGCGGATTGTTAAGTTAGGGGTGAAATCCCGGGGCTCAACCCCGGAACTGCCTTTAATACTGGCAATCTCGAGTCCGAGAGAGGTGAGTGGAATTCCGAGTGTAGAGGTGAAATTCGTAGATATTCGGAGGAACACCAGTGGCGAAGGCGGCTCACTGGCTCGGTACTGACGCTGAGGTGCGAAAGCGTGGGGAGCAAACAGGATTAGATACCCTGGTAGTCCACGCCGTAAACTATGAGAGCTAGCCGTCGGCAAGTTTACTTGTCGGTGGCGCAGCTAACGCATTAAGCTCTCCGCCTGGGGAGTACGGTCGCAAGATTAAAACTCAAAGGAATTGACGGGGGCCCGCACAAGCGGTGGAGCATGTGGTTTAATTCGAAGCAACGCGCAGAACCTTACCAGCCCTTGACATCCCGGTCGCGGTTTCCAGAGATGGATCCCTTCAGTTCGGCTGGACCGGTGACAGGTGCTGCATGGCTGTCGTCAGCTCGTGTCGTGAGATGTTGGGTTAAGTCCCGCAACGAGCGCAACCCTCGCCCTTAGTTGCCAGCATTCAGTTGGGCACTCTAAGGGGACTGCCGGTGATAAGCCGAGAGGAAGGTGGGGATGACGTCAAGTCCTCATGGCCCTTACGGGCTGGGCTACACACGTGCTACAATGGTGGTGACAGTGGGCAGCGAGACCGCGAGGTCGAGCTAATCTCCAAAAGCCATCTCAGTTCGGATTGCACTCTGCAACTCGAGTGCATGAAGTTGGAATCGCTAGTAATCGCGGATCAGCATGCCGCGGTGAATACGTTCCCGGGCCTTGTACACACCGCCCGTCACACCATGGGAGTTGGTTTTACCCGAAGGCGCTGTGCTAACCGCAAGGAGGCAGGCGACCACGGTAGGGTCAGCGACTGGGGTGAAGTCGTAACAAGGTAGCCGTAGGGGAACCTGCGGCTGGATCACCTCCTTTCTAAGGAAGAACCTTAATGGAAACGCTCATCTGATGAGCCTCTGCCTTTCGGTTCTCTTGGAACAAGACGGCAGAGAGTCACTCTGACCGTCGCGCATACCTTAAGCGGGTCTGCCGCCTTCGTTTCTCTTTCTTCAGCGAATGACTTTGGATTGCGCTCGCGCGCCGTGTCGCACCCTCCTGTTGATTAAGATGGGCGGGTGCTGGCGCTCCGCGAGGGCGCGGCACGAGCCGCGACGGCCGCCGGTTTTAGTTAGATTTGGCGGCCTTGCGAGGCTCTGCCTCGAAGCCGACTACCATCTGCGCTTGGGGCTTAGGGCTTGTAGCTCAGTTGGTTAGAGCGCGCGCTTGATAAGCGTGAGGTCGGAGGTTCAAGTCCTCCCAGGCCCACCACTTCGCAATCCGCAAGGATTGTCGGATCTCCTCGATATCTGTCGGGAAAATAATCAGGGGCCGTAGCTCAGCTGGGAGAGCGCCTGCTTTGCAAGCAGGATGTCGTCGGTTCGATCCCGTCCGGCTCCACCACTCGCGCAATCCGCAGGGATTGTCGCTTCTTCTCCAGGGAAGAAAGAGGTGTCGAGTGGAGATGAAGGTGTCCGAGAAAAAGTCATTCGAAAAAAGATTTGCGGGAAGCTTTCTTGGCTTTCCCGCCTGTTCTGTTTGACATCGTAAAGAGAAGATTTGTTCGAACTTCATGGCCTGAAAGGGTTGTGATTTGTCGCGGGAGACGCTCAATCTCCCGCATATGATGGGTTTGCCTAACCGCACCCTCGAACCGATCTCGAGAAGCTGGTCTTTTTGTGCCAATGACATCGGGCTAAATCCCGCACAGGATTTGGCCCATGCGACGATCCCTTCGGGGTCGCGCTGAAGCAGGATCCTTCGGGATTTGGCTGAAGCGACGATCTCTTCGAGATCGCGCAGGTGGGCATTGGCAATGAGAACGATCAAGTGTCTTAAGGGCAATTGGTGGATGCCTTGGCATGCACAGGCGATGAAGGACGTGATACGCTGCGATAAGCTACGGGGAGGTGCGAATACCCTTTGATCCGTAGATTTCCGAATGGGGAAACCCACCTAAGGTACTTGGAAAATCAGAGCAGCAGGCCGGCGCGATCCCTTTGGGGGCGCGTTGGAGCGACAATCTCTTCGAGATTACGCTGATGCTGCTGTGGTTTCCAAGTATCGATAATAGGTAACTTACCCTGAATACATAGGGGTAAAGTGGCGAACGCGGGGAACTGAAACATCTAAGTACCCGTAGGAAAGGACATCAACCGAGACTCCGGAAGTAGCGGCGAGCGAACCCGGACCAGGCCAGTGGCGATGATGAGACAAGCGGAACCTTCTGGAAAGTAGGGCCATAGTGGGTGACAGCCCCGTACGCGTAATGCAAATCATCGTCCTCGAGTAAGGCGGGACACGTGAAATCCTGTCTGAAATTGGGGGGACCACCCTCCAAGCCTAAGTACTCGTGCATGACCGATAGCGAACTAGTACCGTGAGGGAAAGGTGAAAAGCACCCCGACAAGGGGAGTGAAAGAGTACCTGAAACCGATTGCCTACAAACAGTGGAAGCCCAAGGTTCGTCCTGGGTGACCACGTACCTTTTGTATAATGGGTCAGCGACTTAGTGTGACGAGCAAGCTTAAACCGCTAGGTGTAGGCGCAGCGAAAGCGAGTCTGAACAGGGCGTTCAGTTCGTCGCATTAGACCCGAAACCGAGTGATCTAGCCATGAGCAGGTTGAAGGTAAGGTAACACTTACTGGAGGACCGAACCCATAACTGTTGCAATAGTTCGGGATGACTTGTGGCTAGGGGTGAAAGGCCAATCAAACTCGGAAATAGCTGGTTCTCCGCGAAATCTATTTAGGTAGAGCGTCGACCGAATACCCCAGGGGGTAGAGCACTGGATGGGCTAGGGGTCCTCACCGGATTACCAAACCTAACCAAACTCCGAATACCTGGGAGTACTAGTCGGCAGACACACGGCGGGTGCTAACGTCCGTCGTGAAAAGGGAAACAACCCTGACCTACAGCTAAGGTCCCCAAGTTATGGCTAAGTGGGAAAGGATGTGAGGATCCCAAAACAACCAGGATGTTGGCTTAGAAGCAGCCATCATTTAAAGAAAGCGTAACAGCTCACTGGTCTAAATAAGGGTCTTTGCGCCGAAAATGTAACGGGGCTAAAGCCATACACCGAAGCTTAGGGTTCGTGAGCAATCACGAGCGGTAGCGGAGCGTTCTGTAAGCTGATGAAGCCATACCCGTGAGGGGTGGTGGAGGTATCAGAAGTGCGAATGCTGACATGAGTAACGTAAGGGGAGTGAGAGACTCCCCCGCCGAAAGACCAAGGGTTCCTGCTTAAAGCTAATCTGAGCAGGGTTAGCCGGCCCCTAAGACGAGGCGGAAACGCGTAGTCGATGGGAACCACGTTAATATTCGTGGGCTTGGAGGTAGTGACGGATCATTGAGGTAGTCCAATCTTATCGGATTGAACGGGCTGCTGCGTGGTTCCAGGAAATAGCTCCTCCTTATAAACCGTACCCGAAACCGACACTGGTGGTCTGGTAGAGTATACCAAGGCGCTTGAGAGAACTATGCTGAAGGAACTCGGCAAATTGCACGCGTAACTTCGGAAGAAGCGTGACCCTTTTCCACGCAAGTGGAGGAGGGTGGCACAGACCAGGGGGTAGCGACTGTTTATCAAAAACACAGGGCTCTGCGAAGTCGCAAGACGACGTATAGGGTCTGACGCCTGCCCGGTGCTGGAAGGTTAAGAGGAGGGGTGCAAGCTCTGAATCGAAGCCCCAGTAAACGGCGGCCGTAACTATAACGGTCCTAAGGTAGCGAAATTCCTTGTCGGGTAAGTTCCGACCTGCACGAATGGCGTAACGACTTCCCCGCTGTCTCCAGCATAGACTCAGTGAAATTGAATTCCCCGTGAAGATGCGGGGTTCCTGCGGTTAGACGGAAAGACCCCGTGCACCTTTACTATAGCTTTACATTGGCATTCGTAGTGGCATGTGTAGGATAGGTGGTAGGCTTTGAAACCTGGGCGCCAGCTCAGGTGGAGCCACCCTTGAAATACCACCCTTATTACTATGGATGTCTAACCGCGGCCCGTTATCCGGGTCCGGGACAATGTATGGTGGGTAGTTTGACTGGGGCGGTCGCCTCCTAAAGAGTAACGGAGGCGCGCGATGGTGGGCTCAGAACGGTCGGAAATCGTTCGCTGAGTGCAATGGCATAAGCCTGCCTGACTGCGAGACTGACAAGTCGAGCAGAGACGAAAGTCGGTCATAGTGATCCGGTGGTCCCGCGTGGAAGGGCCATCGCTCAACGAATAAAAGGTACGCCGGGGATAACAGGCTGATGACCCCCAAGAGTCCATATCGACGGGGTTGTTTGGCACCTCGATGTCGACTCATCGCATCCTGGGGCTGGAGCAGGTCCCAAGGGTATGGCTGTTCGCCATTTAAAGCGGTACGTGAGYTGGGTTCAGAACGTCGTGAGACAGTTYGGTCCCTATCTGCCGTGGGTGTAGGAATATTGAAAGGATCTGTCCCTAGTACGAGAGGACCGGGATGGACGGATCTCTGGTGGACCTGTTGTGGCGCCAGCCGCATAGCAGGGTAGCTATATCCGGACGGGATAACCGCTGAAGGCATCTAAGCGGGAAACCCACCTTAAAACGAGTATTCCCTGAGAACCGTGGAAGACGACCACGTTGATAGGCCGGGTGTGGAAGAGCGGCAACGCTTGAAGCTTACCGGTACTAATAGTTCGATCGGCTTGATCGTTCTCATTCCTTATGCCCATCTCGGCGCAATCCAAAGGATTGTCGCCAGAAGTCAGATGGTTTGTTCTCACTCACGCTTGTTCCGCCCTGCGGGCGGCGCTACGTGGGTGCGGCGCATCGGCGCCGACGGTCGGTCGACCTTGCGAAGCTTCGCTTCGAAGGGCCAGACCCCAAGAACAGCCAGGCACAAAAAAGACCAGCGAACAGCTCCGAGACGGCCAAAAAATAGGTAATCCCTATTGGCTACTCACTAATAGCTATTCGCTCAACAGCTTCTCGAAACAACGTGCGTTTTGCCGACCTGGTGGTTATGGCGGAGCGGCTGCACCCGATCCCATTCCGAACTCGGCCGTGAAACGCTCCAGCGCTGATGGTACTTCGTCTCAAGACGCGGGAGAGTAGGTCGCTGCCAGGTCTGCCAAACGCACGTTGATCTCACATCCAAATCGGATGCAGAGAAATCTTCTCTTTATGAACAGGCCCGCCAACGGGATCACGGGCCGCGTAAGCGGCCCTTTCATTTGGTGAGGCTTCTACCTATCTGTAGGCCATCCCTATCGTAGGCTTGCGCTTACTTCTAGTTGACGCGGGGTGGAGCAGCCCGGTAGCTCGTCAGGCTCATAACCTGAAGGTCACAGGTTCAAATCCTGTCCCCGCAACCAAATTAAAACAGCCCGGCCAAGCCCGGGCTGTTTTTGTATCTGGCCGACCGTGGCCGTGGATTCGAACCCCTCAGGGCCCCGCAAGGAACCAAGCCGACGCAGCAGGACAAATAAGACAAAGCCTGTTCCAGCAACCAAACGCCCGCCTGGCCAAAAGCCGGCGGGCGTTGCGCTTTGGGAGC
>NZ_JBFUFB010000047.1:0-9866 GCF_056403655.1 Mesorhizobium sp. P2_F8 | reverse complement strand
GGTATAGGCGATGTAATTGTAGGAGCTTGCATATTGCTGGTTGAACTGCTTCGAGCCTTCGAGCCAGGTGCCCTCCACCCCGCCCTCGAAGACGATGTTGCCGCGCTGCAGGTATGTTGCGTCGCCGGTGTGTTGGTAGACAAAGCCGAACCCGTTCACGATCAGCATGTTCAGGTCGGCGGCCGGCACATCCTGCTCCCCGGTGGCGGACGTCTCGTCGATATATTGAAACGCCTTAGCTGTGGCATCCCATTCGTGGGCCCACATGTAATCGAGATTGGCCTTGATGAAGGACACGATGCGCGGGTCGGCGTCGACCTGCTCGTAGTAGTTCATCAACGCCTCGTTCATGAGCCCGTTCATGAATGGCTTGTCGATCGGCGCGCCGTCAGGGGCCGCGCCGTCCACGAAGTGCGGACGCGAGCCGTCGGTATGCTGGAAGCCGGAGGTCAGGATCTTCTCCAGGAGCGACTTGGCCAGAGCGCGGAAATCGTTGCCCCCGGACACCCCCCAGTCTTCGCCATTGGGCTGGATGTTGGGGACACCAACGGAAGGCGCATCGATGAGGATCGCCTGCGTGAGCGTTTCCAGGGCGCGCGCCTCCTCGCGGCCCTCCGACTGGTGCGGGTCGAACAGGTTGGCCCAATTATTCTCCGTGTTCCACGGATTGACGACCTGGTCGGCCATCTTTCCGATGGCAGTCAGGCTGGCCTGGTCGCCATTGAGCAGATAGTGGGCGGTGATGCCCTTGGGCATGGACCACCAGGAGGCCACGCCGTAGTTATTCGCCTCGACATAGTTCTTCAGATAATCGTCTGCGATCGCATTGCCGCGCTCGAGATAAAACTGCTCGCCGGTGCGCGCATACCAGACATAGTTGATGAAGGCGCGGTCGTAATAGTTCGCCGAGGCCCAGTCATTGCCGTCAGCCGCCCAGTGGCGGTCATCATATGCGGCGAAATCCTGCTCATACCGCGCGAACATGCCCCCCAGCGAAGACGTTTCCGAAACCGAAATGGTCGGACCGACAAGCAAGCTCAATAAGTCAGACATTAAATACCATCCAATGCGTGCGATGAGCCCCCCACCCAAATTGCATCCGCGTTAGCGACTGGCGCATGGAATGCGGCGCGGCCGGATACAAACAAACAACGACGTTCCCCTCCAAAGGCTTGTCTCGGTCGTTGGTTTCTTTGAGCAATGGGGCCTCAATCTGGCACTAGCAGGGCAAAAATGCGGCGGACGGAAAATGCCGCAGGAACAAAGGCTCACAAAGAACCAGCTGTGGATAAGCACCTTCGAGGTGGAGACTTGCCCGCGAAGTGACAGCCGGCATCAACGTCCTGTCAGCCGATTCGGTGTATAACAGCGACTGACGATCCTGCACCATCCATCAAGCGCCATTGATTGACGAGGTGCAAACCGGTTTCCTAATTTTCCCGAAAAGCGCGCTGGAATGAATCCATCAAGGGCTTCGATAAGTATACTAGGAAGGTACGTTCCCCTGTGGAAATGAAGGTCTCGACTGGCATGCCGGGATAGACTTGTTCGGGTTTGACCTGCGGCGGAAGCTTGTCTGCCATTTTGAGACGTACCGTATAATAGGGCTGCCCGGTATTGGGGGTAATGAGGCGGTCTGCGGAGATGTAGAACACCTTGCCGGGAACCTTGGGCGTTGAGCGGGCATCAAGCGCCGTGAACATCATGTTCGCGTCCTGCCCAATTCGAATGGAATCAATGTCCTGCGGCTTGATCTGGGCTTCGACGATCAGGTCGTCGGTGGTCGGCAGGAGCTCCATTGCGACCTCCCCGGCGCGCATGACGCTTCCCTCGGAATTGTAGACGGAGCGCACGATGATACCGTCGACCGGCGCCCGGATCGTGGTTCGTTCGAGCACCGAGCGGGTGGCATTGATCTGCTCCTCCAGATCCGCAACCTGCGCCCGGGCCTTGTTGAGCTCAGCGACCGCGTCCTCGACCCGGCTCGTCGTCAGCCGCTCGATCTGCTGGCGCGCTTCAACGGTCTGGGTCACCGAACTCGCGATCTGAGCCTCCAGCGAGCCGGTCTGGCCGACGAGCTCGGCGACGCTGCGCAGGAGATCCGAATATTCCGAACGTTTGGTGAGTCCCTTTGCCAAAAGTCCCTTCTTCCGGTTGGCTTCTTCGTTGACGATCGCCAGTTGATCTATCGCTGCCTTCTTCTGGGCCTCCAATCCCACGATGGAGTCCTGCAAGGCGGTTACGCGCTGCTTCAGGATTTCCTGTTCTGCGTTATGGCGCGCAAGCCTCGCCTGGAATTCCTTGTTCTGCTCCTTGAACACATCGCTGAACTCCGAGGTGCCCGCGTAGCTTCCCACGCCCCTCGGGAGGACGATTGCCATCAGCCCGTCACGCTCAGCCTCAAGCCGCGCCATCTCGGCTCGTTCAACGATCCATTGCTTGAGCACGCGGTTGAGCTGCGCCTGCGCCAAGGTTGGGTCAAGCTGGATCAGGGCCTGTCCCCGGCGAACCCGGTCGCCTTCCTTGAACCTGATCTTGTGGATGACACCGCCTTCGAGATGCTGGATCATGACGTTCTGACCGGCTGCCGCGACGACCCCTGGCGCAATTGTCGCACCTGCAAGCGGCGCCATCGCGGCCCACAATCCGAAGGCAAACAGGAATGCAACCACGGCTGTTCCCCCTAGGAATGTGATCTTTTCTGTGCGGATATTGATGTCGTCCTGCCAGCGATAAATTTTTGTGCTCTGCATGGATCTGCTCATGTACCGACTGCCGCTGCGTCGGAGCGCGTGAAAGGCACCACAGCCTCTCCGCCGCGGGCTTGCGGCGCCATCGGTCGCGGTCCAGCGTGACTGTCCTGTGCCAGCCGGTCGAGCACGTCCTTCCCTGGGCCATAGAGTTCAATCTGGCCGTCGCGCAACACCAGTATCCGATCGCATTTGCGCGCGATGGACGGCCTATGCGTGATGATGAGAACCGTGGTTTTCCGAGAGCGCGCCTGGACGATGGCACGCTCGAGCGCCGCCTCGCCTTCGGCGTCAAGGTTGGCATTTGGCTCGTCGAGGACCAAGAGCCTGGGATCATCATAGAAGGCGCGCGCTAGCCCGATACGCTGCCGCTCTCCGCCAGAAAGACGCACACCCATGGGTCCGATAATCGTGGAGTAACCGTCCCTCTGGGAAAGCACCATCTGGTGCGCTTGCGCGTGCGCGGATGCCTGGATCACCTTCTCGTCGGCTGCGTCACGCTCAAAACGTGCGATGTTCTGAGCAATCGTGCCAGGGAAGAGCTCGACCTCCTGCGGCAGGTAGCCGATGTGGCGGCCCAAGGATTCCGGATCCCAGGTGCGGATGTCGGCGCCATCGAATCGGACTGCGCCCGAGCGGGGCTGGATAGCGCCAACGAGGAGGCGTGCCAGGGTGGACTTGCCCGCACGGCTCGGCCCGATAATAGCGACGGTCTCGCCCGCGGCGACAGCAAATGAAAGGCGCTTGATTAGAGGCAAGCTGCCCTCGGTCGCGCCGGGCACGTAATATACCAACTGCTCGGTTGTCAGCCTGCCGCTCGGGGAGGGCAAGGCCACAGCCTGAAGACGCCCAGGCAGACCAACGAGGCTGGATACTCTTTTCCACGCAATATTGGCTTCCACTATCTGGCGCCAGCTGCCAACTATCTGGTCGAGTGGCTGCAGCGCCCGGGCCGAGATCATTGAGGACGCGAATATCATTCCAGCCGTCATTTGCTCATTCAGCACAAGATAAGCCCCGACTCCGAGAATCGCGATCTGCAGAACCGACCGTGCAGCGCGGGACACTGCGCTATAGAATGTGTTGATCCGGGCGAGCCGATCGGCGGCACGGACCGATCCGGAAAAGCACTCGCCCCAGAACTCCAGCGCATTGGTCGCCATTCCGAGTGTGCGAATGGTCTCGAAATTTCGCGCGAAAGCTTGCGCGGAGTTCATTGAGTTGGAAAGATTCTCTCCCGCAGTTTTGCCGTAGCGTGAACTTGCGGCCTGATTGAGCAACGCGAGCACGATCATCAGAACCGCGCCGACGACAGTTACGAGAAATAACAGGGGGTGAATGAAAAACAAAAGGACTACGAACAACGGCCCGAAGGGGAGATCGAAAAGGAAGTAGATCGTCCGCGAGGCAATGAAGCTCCGCAACGTGGCGAGATCCCGCAATGCTTGGACGTCGCCGAGCCCCGCGCGCGGTCCGTTCATAGCGGCGAGAAAGGAGGGGCCTCCGTATGCTACATCCAGCCGCGAAGCAAGCCGGCTGGCATATTGTCCACGGACGATCTCGAGGAAACCGAAACAAAACAGCGCCGCTAGCGCCAGAAACGTAATATAAAGAAGAGTATCCATATTATTTGCAGGCAGGACTCGGTCATAGACCTGAAGCATGTAGAGTGGCAGGACTAGCAGAAGGATATTCATGACCGCGGAGAACAGACCCATCTTGATCAGAATCCGCGACAATACCGTTCTGTTCAAATCTGCCGACATGCCTAGTCAAGTCTCCTAGAGATATGTGGGGTCGTCCCGGTGATCTTGTGCGCCACACAACGACATCGGACCATCGGGCGCGGTCCCCTGTTGGAAAGCACATAGAGGCAACACGCGCCGAGCACCGGCTCGCGCACATTTGCTCGGCTTCGCGCGGGCCGATGTCCGCCGCAAACTCTCAGGTGCAGATGCGTAGGTGTTTCTCTGTCCCTCCACCAGCGCCGATGCTGTTGCCCTGATGAGGTCGGCTTCATGACAGCTGTTTTTGTTGATTCTGTGTCTGCGGAACAGAATCCGAGCCTCGTCGGATTACGGGAAATCCGACTGCGTACAATCGATATTTTCATGTAGAGGAAGGCCACCTTTTGGCTTCCGCCGAAACGCGCCGGCTCTGAACGCGCCAAGCCCGCCCGGTGTGGCGACGCGATCCGATTCTCCAGAAGGCGACGAAGTCTGCGAGGGTCTGGTGGCGAAGTGCGATTTGCTGGACTTGTCGCGCGAGGGTAACGCCGTTGAGTACGAACGTCGTTTGCGGCGAGATATTCAGGCCGGTACCAAGCAGTCCAATGCTTTGATCCTAGCGGTTTCGCGCTGCGAAGAGTTACTCATCATCCAGACCGGCGGGCAGCGCGGATTTCGTGTGCCCATGACCGGTAATACGACCTACGGGCGTCTGCCTGCTCACTCTTTTCTTCGCGATGGCGTTACAGATTCATTCGACCGACCTTCCCGCAGACGACCTGGCCGAAGTCGATCTGCAATTGATCCTTGTCAGTGGACGTCTCACCCTCGATGAGCAGCATTGAGCAAAGAGTGCACGCGACGGCTACGTCGGTGCCTTCGGCCACACGGACATTGCCGTTCGACGAAGTCGATCCGGATCCTCAGGCACGATCAGCTTAACCGGTCCTCAGCGCTAACAGCACGGTTCTGCCGCTCTCGTCGGTGACCTCGAAACTGCAGTCGAACCAGCTGCGGATGGTGTCCATGCGGGGCCTGAAGACGTCGTGAGGGCAATCAAGCCGGGAGAGCGGGGCAGAATCGCAGTGCTCTTCTGGAGTGGCGGGGCCAAGTCAGCAAACAGACTGCGCGGGATCTCGACAAAGCCTTGAAGGCCGCAAAAGTCCCTGCCTAAACTCGCTGGTCAGGTTCAGGGAGGAATCCGATGACCCACAGTTCCTAGGGATGACCTCGGTCGATGATAGGCGAGAAGCGGATCTTGTAGCGCGAAATCATTTGGCACCTTAGATGCGGTGCATGATCGCTCATATGGCTATAGTTTAATCAGTGCGGGACGGCAATCAGAGCCAACCGCAGGTGGCCGGTGTGGTCGCCCCCAAAGCACCCTAACAGCACGGGTCATTTCCCTACGGATTTCCTTCGTCCGGATCGGTCACGTTTTCGTAGCGGCAGTTGGTTTCGGCTACCTGTAGAACGCCTTGCCTGTTCGCCCCCAAACGGTCAGCACGGTGCGCCAATGCGGCTTCTCGAACACGCTCACGATGTAGGTTGTCGCCGCCTTGTCGGTCATCGCTTCCCCTCTGTAGTGAAAGCCCGCGCCACCGGAGGGACCGCTGACGCGGGCCGGCTGATGATGTATGCCGCATCAACCTCTTCCGGGTGCCTAACTATTCGAAACGGCTAATGTCCGTCAGGCCCGTTTGGTTCGATCGAAAGTCGGTTTCCAGTCGCGGTTGCGCCAAGCCTGGATGCCTGAATACTCGGGAACGACGGACGGGATGTGACCAGCGACTCTAAGGGCAACATCTATTCTCACGCAAATTGGTGTGGCTATATTCGATAAAATGGGGAAAGAGGATCGAACATATCGACATACCCGAGACGACGACAAACGTGACCTTAGTGGCAAAGATAACGACTTGCTCTTCATCACAGCCACCGGCAGTGTTTACGGTATCAAGATGAGTGTGAAGGGGGCGCGCTAAAAGCCCGTCCAGATTGACGTCGTTTGGGATACAGACCTGTTACATCCCCAATGTAACCACGATGATGGCAGCGGAAACAAAACGGGGCACTACCAGCGAAGCCCTCCGCGCCCGTCCTGCCCCCTCCGCTCCTCGATAGGGTTTCGAGCTTTGGCCTGCCCCGACGTGGCAGACAAAGCGCCAGCTTTTATCGGAGGGCGAAAAGTGGACAAAGCCGTCTCTGGTTCCTAGCGATCCCTCAAGACACCTTCGGCCTTAGCAGCCAGCCTGAACCACTTTTGGACCTCCTGTGCGGGACCCTCATCCTGCATCGCGGCCACGCAAGCGTCGACCGCTCGGAGCCAGTGGGCTCCCCTCGTCCTGAACCTCAGGAGTTCCCTGGCTGCACCCTCGACGAGTCTAACGCTGCGGGTGGTGTCCGGTTCGGTGTCAATAAAGACCGGAGGGTCGAACCAGCGGAGAGCCATACCTAACATCCCTGGAATTGGACACCTCGCGCAAGGGGTCCACAAAGGGCCTGCTATGCGTGCTCCTTTGGGAGCAGCTTACCTTCCTCATCGGCAGCTGCAATGAACGCCTTTCGAACATCTTCAGGTGTCATCTCGCCTGCCAGACAGGACATACATGCCCGCACAGCGAGTTTCCACTGGGGGCCATGATGGTTCCAATCCATTAGTTCCCGAGCTGCACCCTCGACGTTGTTGCAGTTGTATGTGACCCCTGGCCTGCCGGTCCTTACGGTGACGGGTGGGGAGAACCAATGGAGGCTCATCAGGGTTCTCTCAGGTCGAAGCACACGAACGGGCCGTGGACGATGGCTCGATCCAAGATAATCCCAACCAATTCGCAGTCTGTCTCTTGCAAATATGGGTTTAACAGGCGTGCGGCGGCAATGACTTCCTTTACCGAGGCGGTGCTGCCACATCGGATGTGATGGAAGGCTGCATCCTTCGCGATAAGCTGGAACTCCGCTTTAACCGACATCGCCCTCCTCCCGAGGGTAGACACCTGGCATTTATACCCCAGGAAAAATTCAATGTATAACGTACCAAGGAAGTCACTCGTTCCGTTTCTCATCAAGCTCATCAAGCAACGATTGTTGCTGCCGGGTGGGCTCGGGTTTACAGGCAGTTTGAACAAGTAGCGGAGGTAGCGGCGGATCGGCTCTGAAGTAATCCACTCACGAATGAGGCGCGACATGGCCCGCTGCGGTGCTTTGTCGAGTTCCTTCATGATCGACCTGCACGGGTAGTTTTGGAGACGAACTTCCGGGCACCTTGAAGGTTCCTAAAGGAGGTACACAACGGTCCGGTTGCGCGGCTGGCATCGCTCGAATAGAGAGATGATTAATCAGACAAAAGGAGAGACCATGACCGACGAGGCGCGCATCAACTCTACAGCACTAGCGGAACTAACAGCCGAAGTTGTCTCGGCATATATAAGCAAGAACCCACTTCCTGCCGCCGCGTTGCCCGACCTTATCGCTTCTGTTCATGCTTCCCTCTGGGGCCTTAGCCAGCCGCCGGTCCCGGTGGCGGCACCGCTGGTTCCGACGGTGAACCCCAAGAAATCGGTGACACCGGACTTCATCGTCTGCCTCGAAGACGGCAAGAAGTTCAAATCCCTGAAGCGTCACCTCGGCGTGCATTTCGGCCTGACGCCGGACGCCTATCGCGCCAAATGGGGCTTGCCATCGAATTATCCCATGGTCGCCCCCAACTATGCCGCCCTACGCGCCGAACTGGCAAAAGCCGCAGGCCTTGGCCGCAAAGCCGAGCCTGTTAAGAAGGCGCCGGCCAAGCGGAGGGCGAAGGCTTAGTTCTCTCTTCGTACCCAGACATGACCTGACGTCAAGATGCGGCTACTGGGAGTGTTGATTTTCACTGAGAACTGACCCGGCATTTCCACCGAGATTTGACCCGCCTTTCATGTATGTTTCGGTTCGGGGTTGAGGGTCAAGGTTCTGGCTTTCTCCTTTGGTTTTTTAGGCTCGTGGGCTGAGCTGTTTTTGAATCGGAAGCTGTCGTTTCCGGTTTCCAGGATGTGGCAATGATGGGTCAGCCGGTCGAGTAGCGCGGTTGTCATCTTGGCATCGCCGAAGACACTGGCCCACTCGCTGAAGCTGAGGTTCGTGGTGATGATGACGCTGGTGCGTTCGTAGAGCTTGCTCAGCAGATGGAAGAGCAGAGCCCCGCCGGACGCGCTGAACGGCAGATAGCCGAGCTCATCCAGGATCACGAGATCGGAATGCATGAGGCGATTGGCGATCTGCCCCGATCGTCCCTGTGCCTTTTCCTGTTCCAGCGCATTGACCAACTCGACCGTCGAGAAGAAGCGAACCCGTTTGTGATGATGCTCGATGGCCTGCACGCCGAGAGCGGTTGCGATATGGGTTTTGCCTGTGCCAGGGCCGCCGACGAGCACGATGTTGTTGGCATCATCGATGAACTCGCCGCGATGAAGCWGACGCACCAGGGCCTCGTTGATCTCACTGCTGGTGAAGTCAAAGCCGTTGAGATCCCGATAGGCTGGGAAGCGTGCCGTCTTGAGCTGGTAGGCTGTGGACCTGACCTCGCGCTCGGCGGTCTCGGCCTTCAGCAGTTGCGACAGAACCGGAATGGCGGCTTCAAATGCAGGCGCTCCCTGTTCGGTGAGTTCGCCTACGGCCTGCGCCATGCCGTGCATCTTCAGGCTCCGGAGCATGATGACGATTGCGCCGCTGGCAGGGTTATGACGCATGGCGCACCTCCCCGGCCGTCCTCAAGGCGTCGTGGCTTTCGGTTGGTCAGCGTCAAAGCCTGAGGAGCGTCGATGGTAGGGGGCGTAAGGGATTTGCCGTCGACGAGGCGATGGAGCAGATTCAACACATGGGTCTTGGTAGGAACACCGCCCTGCAACGCCATCTCTASGGCGCACAGCACGGCCTGCTCGTCGTGCTGAAGCACAAGCGCCAGGATGTCGACCATCTCGCGATCGCCGCCCTGCTTCTTGAGCAAATGTTGCTGTAAGTTCCTGAATGCATCGGGAAGTTCGGCAAACGGTGCTCCGTTGCGGAGGGCGCCTGGTTTGCGCTGAACAACAGCCAGATAATGCCGCCAGTCATAGACCGTCTGTCCAGGCCGATCATGCGATCGATCGATGATGCGGCGATGCTCRCAGAGGATCAGACCCTCAGCGGCGACAACGATGCGATCTGGATAGACGCGAACGCTGACAGGCCGATTGGCAAAGGATGCCGGCACGCTATAGCGGTTACGTTCCAGATGGACGAGGCAGGTCGGGGAGACCCGTTTGGTGTATTCGACAAACCCGTCGAAGAAACGGGACGCTGGCATGAGAGCCCGGGCTTCCTCAGCCCAGATAAGCCCAGATATCGGCAATGGTGCCGCGCATTTTTCCATGCG
>NZ_JBFUFB010000046.1:0-10795 GCF_056403655.1 Mesorhizobium sp. P2_F8 | reverse complement strand
CCCGGTACATCGTGTCGAGACCGATCTCGTCAGCCAACGTCAACGGCCCGACAGGCATGCCGGCCTGTTTCCCGCAGTTTTCGATCAGCACGGGCGAAACGCCCTGTGTCAGAAGAATAATGCCTTCGTTCATGTAGCTGCTGACGCAGCGGCTGGTGAAAAAGCCAGGGCCGTCGCCCACGACAATCGGCGTCTTGCGTAGGATCTTCGCAAGATCGAGAGCGTGCGCCACCGTCTCGTCGGAGGTGGCGCGACCTCGAATGATCTCCAGAAGCGGCATTCGCGGCACCGGCGAGAAGAAGTGGAGGCCGATGAAACGATCGGGTCGCGGGCTTGCCTCGGCAAGGGTGGAGATTGGTATCTTGGACGTGTTGGTGGCGAAAAGAACCTGCGGACCCGCAACCGCGAGGGTCCTTGCAGTTATCTCGGCCTTCACCGCTCGTTCCTCGAACACGGCTTCGATGACGGCTTCGCAGCCCGCCAGCTTCTCCAGGCGCTCCGCGGGGACAATGCGGGCGAGGGCGGCTTGCGCCCGATCTCTTCCGATCCACCCTTTCTCGACCTGTTTGCTGAGCGAGGAGGCTATCCTTTCCCGGCCGGACCTCGATTCATCGAGAGTACGATCGTGAAGCGCCACTTCTAGCCCGGCAAGGCTTGCGATCTCCGCGATCCCGGCGCCCATCAGGCCGGCGCCGAGCACCCCCAGCCTGGTGACGCGAAACGTTTCGACGCCCTTTGGCCTCGCGGCCAGCTTTCTTGCTTCATTGACCCCGAAAAACATGGTCCGGAGAATGTTTTGCGCCATTTCGGAGCGCACCAGCGACACGAAATATGAAAACTCGACCGCCAGCCCCTGGTCCATAGGTAGCCGGATGCCCTCGAATACTGCGGACAGAATTGCGCGGGGTCCGGGAAAAAGGTCGCGCGTCTGAGCCTGTACCTGGGCGCCTTTTGCCATGAAGTAGCGGTGGATTTCAGGGCTTGAAGGGCCTCCGCCGGGCACCAGGAAGCCTAGCCTGTCCCATGGTTGCGAAGCGCCATCCTGCCGCAATATCCATGCCTTCGCTTCGGCCAGCAGGTCGGATTGAGGCACCAGCGCATCGACTATGCCAACCTCGAGCGCCTCATGGGGTGACATGCGTGTGCCATCGAGCATCAGCGGCAGCGCCTTGGCGACGCCGATCATTCGAGGCAGCCGCTGTGTCCCGCCGGCACCGGGCAGGAAGCCCCAGGTGACCTCGGGAAGCCCGAACCGCGCATCGGTCCTGTCGCTCGCGATCCGGTGGTGACAGGCCAGGCAAAGTTCCAGTCCGCCACCGAGCGCGGTCCCGTTCATCGCAGCGACGACCGGCTTCTTGGATGTTTCGAGCCGTCGCAGACAATCGCGGAACGGACTCATCTTCTCCATTACGATCTCCGGGGGAAGCGCGCGAAGATCGCGAATATAGGTCAGATCCGCGCCCACGACGAACTCGTCCTTTGCGGACGCGAGCACTATCCCGCGCACGTCGGACGACTGAATGGCTCTGTCCGCACAGTCGATGAACGCAAGGCGCGCATCCGGAGCAAGCACATTCATGAGACGATCCGGCATGTTCCATGTAATGGTGGCGATACCGTCGGGATCGATTTCGTATTCAATCATTAAAGGCCCTTTAGTCAAAACAATGGTGAGCACCATTGCGACAGCGACTGGTTCAGACCAAACCGCCTCGCGCGGGAACTGGGCAGCCCCAGTCAGGAGGGGTTCCTGTCTGAGCCCCGATGGCCCGAACTGCGCCATAATGTAACATTTCAACGCATCGTGTACCGCTAGGTAGAATTTAATTCTGCAAACTGTCAAGAACTCGGATGTCGCCCTAGCAGGTTCGGCCGATACCGTGGCCCTTGAGGAACTCACGCTCCTCAAAGGACAGCACCCGCAAGCTGCTTTCATAGACTTGGTAATTCCAAGACGGCCAGGGGGAGTCGATGCATGCATCGAGTTTTTGCAGAGCAAACGGTGGTYCCGCTAAATTGACGACGGCAGAAGAGCGGGCTATCGATCCACGCCAGTGCTTCCGCGCCTATGTCGAACAGCAACTCGTGCCGGCCTTGAAACAAAGCGACATCGTCGCAATGGACATGTGTGGACGCCCCCGTCGGTGCAAGAAGATTCTTTCCAAGAGCACGGAGCGTGGTGGGTCAATGCCCCATCATCGGGGTAATGCTGCGGCTGATGTGCACCAGCCTGGGGCCGACTTCGTTTTCGAGCCTTGGAACATCGACCGCGAAACGAGCCCCCGCGCAATTCAGCGCCATGACCTCCATCCCATCCGTCGAGACGAGGGGAACGCCGACGCTTCTTATGTCGCGTTGCCACTCGCCGTCTACTATGCAGAAGCCGCGCTCCCTGACCTGTGCGATCGCATCCTCGACGCGCGCGCGCAGATCGGGCCAGTCCGAACCGTGGCGACTTGCCAGCCGTGAATACAGAGCATCGCGCTCCTGGTCAGAAATGCCCGCCATGAATGCACGCCCCATGGCCGAGCGTGCGATGTCGATCCGGCTACCGACATCCAAACGCAGGGTCGTCATCAGGCTGGCATTGCAGACGTCGACATAGATCATGCTCAGTCGGTCGCGGCTGCCGAGAGCGACCGACAGGTTTGCAAACTCGGCAATCTGCTGCATGTGCTCATGCGCGATGAGGCGCACGCGCAGACTTGAGAGAACGGGATAGCTCAGAGCCAGAATCGCGGGGGCCGGTTCGTATTTTCCAAGCCTCTTGAGAAATTTTAGATATCCCAGTTCGGTCAGCGTGTGCGTCAGCCGAGAGATGGTCGGCTTGGGCAGGTTCGTTATGCTCGCCAACTCGCTGTTGCCGAGTGGGCCGGGGCGAGCGCCGAACGCCCTGAGAATCTCCAGTCCGCGTGCCAGCGCCCAAACAAATTTGCGGTCTTTGGAAAGCGAAGGTCCGATGTCGTCGGCATCGAATACGAGTTGCATTGCGGAACGTGACGAAGAGGATTGCTTGGCACGCGCCCTTCGTTTCTTTGTGTCCGGTGATTCGAGCGCGACCGCTGAACTTGTGTCTGTCTTCATCGCCTTCGCTCGAATGCCTTCGCGTTCTCGTGGAACCGGAGGCCACGGGCCGCTCCGTTGTCTCGGTCCGGAAACGACAAACTCTGCGGCATTTGCCGCGCGATCGCCGGCAGCACCTGATCCCGGGCACGAACTATATGCCAAGGATTTGAGTTCATAACACGGCAGGAGATTTCTTCAAGGTAATCCGAGGGCCTGCGCGCCTCGCTCACAGCGCACGGTCCGGAAAGGTCGACGGTATTCGTCTTGAAGCCGGCACGTTGATGGAACGGCTGGCGAGGTTCCGGCGGCGGCCGAGGAACTGAACGCCAAGATTAGGCAAGCGGCTCGCACCGCGACTGCACAACCTCAAGGATCGGACGTTCCACACGTTCGAGAACGGCGATGCTCACCCCGGCGCTGTCAAACCACTCGGAGCACCGATCAACATCGCGCTTCATTCTCGACCACTGTTCTTCATCTCGCGGCGTTGATCACCACGCGATCCGTCGCGTTGTCGACGATCCTGAAGAAGCTTCTCGGCATCGCGAAAGGAAGGCCAGTTCGCCAGGGCGCGGCGGAACTGGGTCGTATTGAGCGGTCTCTCTTCATGATCGAATGGTACTCGAACCCGGCATTTCGCCGGCGGTGCCAAGACGGGCTCAACAAAGGTGAGGCCGCGCACAACCTGTAGCGCGTGTCTTCTTCCACGAGCGCGGCGAAATCCGCGACCGATCATTGGAAAGCCAAGCGCTCCGCGCCTCCGGCCTCAATCTCGAAGTTAGCGCGATCGTGCATTGGAATACGGTCTATATCGAACGGGCCGGCACCCACTGCGCAAAAATGCCCCGCGAGATCCCGGATCATCTGCTCACATTACGCCATGCCGCATGACGTTGATGCTCCGTTCGACCTTAGCGTGTCGCCGGGAACAGTTCTTGTTCCGACCCCAGATTGCGGCGCCGTTCGATGCTCATGGGCTGCGCCTCACACGCTGCCGTTTTGGGCCTTTGATGTACTTGATAGGCGCAGACTAGACCCGGGACAGGCGAGCCACAGACGGGCGAACGACGCCCCATGGCTACACCACGACTGCGCCGAAGCTAAGCCGAACACGCTCATGACCCGCGCTTGGTCGACGAGCGCCAAGGATGGTTTGGTCGCAGAGGCACGTGGACGGCAGGATAACCATCGCCGAAGTGAGCATCGCTCATTCCTGATGGTTCGGGGCTTTCGATCTACTTACCGTGGGCACGGCAGGTTGCGATGGCTGGCCGCCCGAGAACTAGGAGCCGAGTCAGGCCTGTTCGAAATCGTGGGGCTTCTTCTGCAGCTGCAGAGACAGGATCATCAATCTTCGGCCAATCACCCGGAATCGTTGAGAAATTGAAGAAATCTTCTCCGAAATTCACTGGCTAATCAAAGCGAGAATCCCATGAAGGCTTACGAGGATTACAAACACCTGCTCTTCGAGCGCAAAGACCATGGCGTGCTCCTGGTCACGATCAACAGGCCGGATCGCATGAACGCCTCGAATGCGGTTTTACATGAAGAATTTGCCGACGTCTGGCTTACGGTCAAGCAGGATCCGTCGGTTCGGGTCGTGGTGATCACGGGCGCCGGGCGGGCGTTTTCAGTAGGTGGAGATCTGTCTGAAGGCTTAAAAACGATGGGCCAGATCTCGAATGTCATCGAGACCGGCGAGCAAGCCCTGCGCATCGTGTACAACATGCTGCATCTAGACAAGCCGATCATCTCTGCCATCAACGGGTCGGCTGCCGGCGCCGGCCTGGCCGTGGCCTTGACTGCCGACATCTCCATCGTCGCAAACGACGCGCGGCTGACGGACGCGCACGTCAATATTGGAGTGGCTTCCGGCGACCACGCCGTAATGTTGTGGCCGCTCTACTGCGGCCTTCCCAAATCAAAGCTCTACTTGCTCACCGCCGATATTTTGGACGGTCAAGAGGCGGAGCGCATTGGGTTGGTGTCAATGGCGAAACCTCGCGAGGAGGTCCTGAGCACAGCGCTCGAATATGCTGGCCGACTTGCTCAAAAACCACAGCGTGCCCTGCATTGGACTAAGCGCTGCCTCAATCATTGGGCTCGGCAAGCAGCTCCCATCTTCGATCTGTCTGTTGCCTACGAGGGCTTGAATTTCATGGAACCGGACGCAGCGGAAGGAGTGGCAGCGTTCATGGAACGTCGCCCTCCCCAGTTTCCATCGACGAAGTAGGTCATCATGCAACTGACAAACCCTCTGCAGTCCGAGCCCAAGGATGTCGAACCAGTTACAAAGCTCGGGCAGGGCGCGTCCCTGTCGTACCGCATTGACGGCATTCGCTTGCTGCACCGTCACGCCGAAATGACGAGCTACGGAGCCACCGAGCGTGGCGGCGTCATGCGCCCTGCGCTGAGTGCTGAGGAAACTGCCGCGCGCCATGCACTTTTGGTTTGGGCACGCGATCGGCGGTTCGTTTGTGGCGTGGACACTATTGGCAACCTGTTTATCAGGCGACCTGGCACAGATCCTGATCTGCCACCGATTCTTATCGGTTCACATCTCGATAGCCAGATGCCGGGCGGAAATTTTGACGGGGTATACGGCGTCCTGGCTGCTTTCGAAGTACTTGAGACTCTTGAAGACCTTGGGGTCAAGACAGTCCATCCTGTAGAGGCAGTGGTATGGATGAACGAGGAGGGCTGCCGCTTTTCTCCCTCGACCATGGGCTCGGCCGTTCACGCGGGAGAATTGCCGCTGGAAATCGCGCTGGATCGTCTCGACAAAAAACGGATTTCTGTGCGCAAGGCTTTGGGCGAGAGCCTGCACCAACTGGGTGATTTGGAACAGCGCCCAGTGGGAGGTGCGTCGAGCGCCTATCTTGAAGCGCACATAGAGCAAGGCCCGCTCCTCGAAGCCAATGGGTTGAAGATTGGCGTGGTTACCAACATCCAGGGGGTCATGCAGTTCGAAGTCACTGTGCGCGGTGAGCAAGCCCACGCAGGGACGACCCCAAAGTACTTACGAAAGGACGCTCTACAATACGCGTTGCGACTGATTGACGAGCTGTCAACCCAGATTGAATGTATCGACGACCGCGTTCGGTTCACCGTTGGAGCGATAAGTGTATTGCCGGGGGTTATCAATACCATACCCTCTCAAGCTTGCTTCTCTATCGACGTCCGGCACCCGGAAAGCTCTGTTCTGGAAGGCATCTCAGACCTGATCTCTGTTATCTGTCGATCCACGTCAGGCGTGTGCGAAGTTCAAGTTGAACCGCTTTTGCATTCGGCGCCGGTGGCGTTCGACCCCGGGGTTGTTGAAATCGTTCGCTTCGTGGCAGAAAGCCTAACGCCCTCCATGGACGTCCTGTCGGGCGCTACGCACGATGCCAAGAACATGGCGCTGTGTTGCCCGTCTGGAATGATGTTCATTCCCTGCCATCGTGGCATCAGCCACAACGAAGCTGAATCAGCCGAGCCCGACGACATGGTCTTGGGTGCGAACGTTCTGCTCAATTCTCTCATCGCCCTTGACGGCCGATTGCACAGCTTACCTTTATGACCCTGAATGGCACGAGATCCGCCGCATCGCGCAGCGGTGGACGCCGTTTCGGTGCAGAAGCAGGCCGACGAGCACAACATCCAGGCCGCACACACGGCAAGATTAATCTTTGGGGGCTTCACGGCTTGCACAGACAGAAAAAGGACATTCGAGATGGAAGAGCGATCATCAAAACGGCCCCAGATGCCCTCCAACACTGACAAGCCGTTAACGTTCCTGGGTGTTCGAGACGGCTCGGACGTTTCGAACTTGGACGCCGACGTGGTGATCATGGGCGTTCCTTGTGCCACGCCGTATCTGCACACGCCAGAATATGGGCGGGCCAATCTTTCGGGGCCGAGAGCGATACGGCGTGCAGCAGCCATGTTTGCACAATCGCACGACCGTATCGACTGGGATGTCTCAGACTCGATGTTCTCGGGTCTTTCAGACCGGGTCGTTGACATCGGCGACCTGGATGTTTCATTCGAGAAGGCCTCTGATAATCGTGCGTTGATCAAATCCACAACGGAAGCGATTATTCGGCAGGGAGCGGTTCCTGTCGTGCTCGGCGGCGAAGACTCCATCCCGATCCCAGTCGTTCAAGGTTTGGCCAGTTTCGAGAATGTGACCATACTGCAAGTGGACGGTCATATGGACTGGCGCGACGATGTGAATGGTGAACGTTATGGTCTTTCCAGTGGCATGCGCCGAGCCTCAGAACTGCCCTTTGTCAAGAATATCATCCAGGTTGGCATGCGGGGGCCAAGTTCGGGAGGCCCCAAGGAAGTGGCCGACGCCAAAGCATGGGGCGTGAAGTTCTTTACGGGTGAACAGGTTCATGACGACGGCATTGATCCAGTCATAAAAAGCATACCCGAAGGCGCGAACGTCCATATTAATTTCGATCTTGATTGCTTGGACCCTTCGATCATGCCAGCTGTCTGGGTACCCACCCCCGGCGGGCTGAGCTACTGGCAAGCTTCCAAGCTTATCAGGGGCGTAGCGCGCAAAGCGAAGATCGTCAGTTTCGCTATGGTGGAGTTCGTCGAAGATCGAGACGTCACAGGGACTGCCGCGATAACAGCGTCCCGCCTGGCCACAACGGCGATAGGCGAGATATTGCGCAGTCGAAAAGGGTAAACACGCATTCACAGCGGCTACATGAAGGCGATAGAGGGATCGGCGCTCATTTGATGCGACGGCAAGCGTGGAGCCGACGATCACGCGGCTCAAAACCGGGAGATCTTGAATGCGTAGACGTGAGTGGACACCGTCCAGACTTGTGGAAGCTGCGGATACCGACCTTGGCGTTTCCGATTGGATCTTGCTCGATCAACAGCGCATCGACGAGTTCGCGCGCGTCACGCTGGACGATCAGTTCATCCATACGGACCCGGTCAAAGCGCGGACGTCCGCCTTCGGGGGAACCGTCGCACACGGATTTCTCACGCTCTCCATGATGTCAGCTATGTCGTATCAAGTAGTGCCGGGCGTGCACGGCCGAACCACAGAAATCAACTATGGGTTTTCGAACATACGCTTTCTGTCTCCTGTGCGAGCGGGATGCCGTATTCGCGGGCGCTTTCATTTGAAAGAGTTCACTGAACGCAAGCCAGCGCATTGGCTTGCGACGCTGCAAGTATTGGTCGAGATCGAGGGCGAGGATAAGCCTGCTTTGATCGCTGAATGGCTTTGCATGTCGGTCCTGTAACGACGCCCGATTCTACGCCTCCCACCACGCGCCGCCTTACTGCAATCGTCTCACCTGGTATGTCGTTGGCTGAAACCAGTGGTGGGCTTCTTCGATCGCTGGCTAGCAACCCGCATCGGCGCTGCCAATTCTAAGGGCCGATCTCTGGGACTCTCCCGCAGAGCCATTCCTCTTCCGTTTCCTTGGTATCGCATTCACAGGTTCCATGATGGCCTCCCCCGGGCATCGTCAGCCGAACGACAGATCAAACATAAGTGACCACTGACCGGCAAAGGGTGTCGATCGTTGAGGGCAGCGCGAATTCACCTTCATTGATCTTCCCGCTCCAAGCTTTGGACGGCGCGGTAATGCAGAGTTCAACCCGCGAGCATCTCCTCTTGCCTCTCCCTCGATGGTGATCGGGAAGATGGCGATCCCTGTTTCAGCTTTTTCCAATACTTCTCACCATCAGGTGGACCTACCATAAAGCGCAAAAGGCAGCGACGAAGCGGAACGTCTTGCAGAGCAACTTCCGGTGTACCAACCCACCATGCACCCTGTTGCTGACACACTCTATGGAGGGCAGGCAAGTTTCAGGGGTTCTGATGTCTATAGTCAAATTCGACCGCATTTGAACGGCCGCTATCTGCCTGAAAACAGAGCCCCAATCTGCGTGTTGGATCATCGCTTCGTCCTTCCGCTACCGTTGTCTATGCGGCGCGAGCAAGGGCATCGGCCCCATACGTTTCGTGAGCTCTGTGATTGCCTCGGACACCCAACGAAAACCTTCTCCTTTTTGAGAAATAGAGGCCGCCAATGACTTCGGACAATTTAAACCCGCTGGACTCCTTCACCGTGCCGCGGTTCGCGGACATCGCGACCTTCTTTCGAACTCCCTGGCTGAGCCAGGATTCTCAGGTCGACATCGCCCTCTTGGGCGTGCCCTTCGATTTCCAAAGCAATCGAGCCGGTGCGCGCCACGGGCCTGCACAAGTCAGAGAAATGTCACGACTTATACGACGTTTCAATTCCAATGGCGGTCCGTCACCGTTCGATCAATGTAAGGTCGCGGATCTGGGCGATATTCCCGTCATCCCGATCGACATCTCACGCAGCGTGAAGGGGATCATCGAGCGCATCGGGAAAATCGCTTCAACAGGCGCCACCACCGTTTGCGTCGGGGGCGACCATGGCGTCACCTATCCCGTCATAAAGGGACTCGCCAGCAAAGAGCCGCTCGGCATCATTCATATCGATTCTCACCCGGATACCTACACCGATGCCTGGGGCGATCTTTATAACAACGGGACCTTGCTTCGTCGGTGTGTAGAAGAGGGTCTCATCGACCCAAAACGCAGTATCTCTGTCGGCATCCGCGGCACTCGCTTCTCGCTCGATGATCGCGACTACCATCAGGAACATGGCATGCGACTGGTCACCTTCGACGAGTTCGAAGAGCTAGGTCGCCCCAAGACGATCGAGCTGATCAGAGAAGTAGCAGGAAGCGGGCCGACCTATCTGACTTTCGATATCGACTCCCTTGACGCCGTGCAATGCATCGGCACGGGCGCGCCCGAGCCGGGCGGCTTTACGATGCGCGATGCGCAGGTAATTTTGCGTGGACTGCGCGGGCTCGACATCATCGCAGGAGACGTTGTGGAGGTGTCGCCGCCGTTCGATGTTGGCAGCCACACCGCCCTGAACGGGGCGAATATCATGTTCGAGATCCTGTGCTTGGTGGCCGATACGGTTGCTCGACGGAAGGTAAAGGCATGACTTGAAGCACGAGCAACGGGCCTAGGATCAATTCCAGCCGCACACCATCGCACCGCGGCACGCTCCCAGTTTCGGGGCTTTGCATCGAAATAGTGTCGACGGTTTAGAGGCAGCCTGCCAAAGCGTCTGGCGAGCAAATTTGGAGTAAGCAAATGAATGTCGCGCATCTCCTGGTCAGATCAGCCATGCGCTATCCGGATCGGCCGCTATGGGTGCTGAAAGACGGAGCAATTACCTATCGTGAAGGTCGCCGGCGCCTGGATCGCATTGCAACGTCCTTGTTGGCGGAAGCAAAGCAGCATGACCGGGTGGCAATCCTCGCGACCAACCGCTTCGAGGGTCTGGAGATCTATATTGCAGCCATGCACGCCGGCATGGCTGCCGTTCCAATGAACCCAAAGCTGCACGCGCGAGAATATGCGCACATCCTTTCAGACTCCGGGGCAAGCGTGCTTGTCTACACCAGTGAATTTGCCGATATGGTGGAAGAGATCGCCACCATAGTGGCTATGCCGGAAAAGGTTTTCTGCATTGGTGAGATGGGCAGCGGCAATCGTGGGAGACCCTACGACACCCTCCTGGATGGAGCTGACGTCGGCGCTCCCGACATCGACATCGATCCCAACGACCTGGCTTGGCTCTTCTACACCTCGGGAACGACGGGGCGTCCCAAAGGTGCGATGGAAACCCACCGAAACCTTTTGACGATGGTGCAGTCC
>NZ_JBFUFB010000045.1:0-10805 GCF_056403655.1 Mesorhizobium sp. P2_F8 | reverse complement strand
AATTCGGGCTTTCGCGGGTAATCGTGACGTCATGGGCGTGGCTTTCACGAAGTCCGGCGTTGGATATGCGTACAAAAGTGGCGCGTTCGCGGAAATCGGCAAGATCGCGACCGCCGACATAACCCATAGCGGCTTTCAGCCCGCCTGCAAGCTGGTGCAGCACGCCAGACACAGGTCCTTTGTAGGGAACTTGCCCCTCGATGCCTTCCGGGACCAGTTTCAGCGTGTCGCGCACCTCGGCCTGGAAGTAGCGATCGGCGGAGCCGCGCGCCATGGCGCCGACCGARCCCATGCCGCGATAGGCCTTGAAGGAGCGGCCCTGATGCAGATAGACCTCGCCCGGRCTTTCATCGRTGCCGGCCAGCAGCGAGCCGATCATGGCTGCRCTGGCGCCGGCGGCGAGCGCCTTGGCCAGATCGCCGGAATATTTGATGCCGCCGTCGGCRATCACCGAGACGCCTGATTTGTGCGCCGTCTCGACCGCCGACATGATGGCCGAAAGCTGCGGCACMCCGACGCCGGCAACGATGCGGGTGGTGCAGATCGAGCCCGGGCCGATGCCGACCTTGACGGCATCCGCGCCGGCGTCGATCAGCGCCTGCGTGCCTTCGGCGGTGGCGACGTTGCCGGCCAGAATGCGAACCGAGTTGGAGAGCTTCTTGGCGCGCGCCACCGCGTCCAGCACGCGCTGCGAATGGCCGTGCGCGGTGTCGATGACCAGAAGGTCGACGCCGGCATCGATGAGACGTTCGGCGCGCTCGAAACCGTCATCGCCGACGCTGGTGGCGGCGGCGGCGCGCAAGCGGCCCTGCGCGTCCTTGGTGGCGTGCGGGTTGAGCTGCGATTTCTCGATGTCCTTGACGGTGATCAGCCCGACGCAATTGCCTCGGCTGTCGACGACGACCAGTTTTTCGATTCGGTGCTGATGCAGGAGGCGCTTGGCCTCGTCCTGGTCGACATTCTCCTTGACCGTGATCAGGTTTTCACGCGTCATCAGTTCGTAGACCTTCTGCGCCGGATCGGACGCGAAGCGCACGTCGCGGTTGGTCAGGATGCCGACCAGCCGACCGATCTTCTGGCCGCCGGTGCCGCCATTCTCGACCACCGGAATGCCCGAAATCGAATAGGTCCGCATCAGCGAAAGCGCGTCGGCAAGGGTGGCGTCGGGGCCGATGGTGACGGGATTGATCACCATGCCGGATTCGAACTTCTTGACCTGCCGCACCTGCTCGGCCTGTTCGGCCGGCGAGAAATTGCGGTGGATGACGCCAATGCCACCGGCCTGGGCCATGGCGATGGCAAGCCGCGCTTCGGTGACGGTGTCCATCGCCGCCGACAGGATCGGCACGTTGAGGTCGATGTCGCCGGCAATGCGCGTGCGGACATCGGTCTCGCCCGGCATGACCTCTGAATGACCGGGCTGTAGCAGCACGTCGTCAAAGGTGAGCGCCAGTGCGCCGGTGGACGTTTCGATGATTTTTGCCATGGCCAGTCCTCGGAATACAGAAAAAGCGCTTGACCAGGATGGACAGCGCCGACTCGTCTTCTTCCCTTTCAGGATTGGCGCTGGCTCGTAACACGTCCCGCCGCCGATGAAAAGCCGATGATTTCACGCTCCCGTAAAGGTGACGTGACGCCGAACGGACGCCATCTGCGATTGCGGTCGCACAAAAGTGACCGCAAATTAATGCGACATCCGCCCCAAGCCGTGATAACCGCCCTTCGTGTCGGCTCGCCCCCAAGGTCGGCAAGCATTTGACGACGAAACATCCAGTTCGGACGCGTTCCTTGAACCGCACCATCCCGCTCATCCTGGCGGTCGCTCTTTTCATGGAGAACATGGATTCGACCGTCATCGCGACATCGCTGCCGGCGATCGCCATCGACATCCATACCAGCCCGATCGCGCTCAAGCTGGCGCTGACGGCCTATCTGGTGTCGCTGGCGATCTTCATTCCGATCAGTGGCTGGATGGCCGATCGCTTCGGCGCCAAGAATGTCTTTCGTGCCGCGATCGCGGTCTTCATCGTCGGCTCGATCGCCTGCGCCCTTTCCGGTTCGCTACCGGCTTTCGTTGTGTCACGTTTCCTGCAAGGCATTGGCGGCGCCATGATGACACCGGTCGGGCGACTGGTGCTGGTGCGCGCGACACCGAAGAGTGAGCTGGTCGCGGCTATGTCCTGGCTGACCGTTCCGGCGCTGGTCGGGCCGCTGGTCGGACCGCCGATCGGCGGCTTCATCACCACCTATTTCACCTGGCACTGGATCTTCCTGATCAATGTCCCGATAGGCCTGATCGGCATCTGGCTGGCGACGCGCTTCCTGCCGCAGACCGAACCAACGCAGAACCCGCCACTTGATTTCATCGGCTTCGTGCTGAGCGGGCTGGCGGCATCGGGCGTGGTGTTCGGCCTGTCGGTGGTCAGCCTGCCATATCTACCGCCGATCGTCGGCATCATCACAGTGGTAGTCGGCCTGGCGTCGGGAGCACTCTATTTGCTCCATGCGCGCCGCGCCAAAAATCCGCTGCTGGCGCTGGAACTGTTCCGCAACCAGGTGTTCCGTTCCTCTGTGCTTGGCGGCTCGTTGTTCCGCATCGGCATCGGCGCCGTGCCGTTCCTGCTGCCGCTGATGTTCCAGATCGGCTTCGGACTGACGCCCTTTCAGTCGGGAATGATCACCTTCGTCTCGGCGATCGGCGCCATCGGCATGAAATTCGTCACCGCGCTGATCTTCCGCGTCGCCGGCTTCCGCCGCGTGCTGGTCGTCGGCTCCTTGGTCGCTGCGGCGTCGATTGCCATCAACGGGCTGTTCACACCCGACACGCCCTATCTGCTGATGCTGGCCATGCTTTTGGTCGGCGGCTTCATCCGCTCGATGTTCTTCACCGGCGTCAATGCGCTTGCCTATGCCGAGGTTTCGGCTGAAGACACCAGCAAGGCGACGCCGATTACCGCTGTCTTCCAGCAGCTTTCGATCGCGCTCGGCGTGGCGCTGGCCGGCGGCATCCTGGAAGTTTCGACGTCAATCCATGGCGGTCCGCTTTCGCTGGACGACTTCCACATCGCCTTCTTCATCGTCGCGGCTGTATCGGCGGCGGCGGCGCTGTCGTTCGTGCGGCTGGCGCCCGATGCCGGCAACGCCATCTCCGGCCATGGCCGGCTGAGCACGCCCAAGACGCTGGAACCGGTGAGCCCGCCTGGCAATTGATGCCGGCCCGGAAGGCAGCCGTCAGCCTTCGGACGGCTCCTGCTCAGCGCTTTGGGCACCATCCGGCGCCGTGCGTCCCTTGAAATCCTTGGCCAACAGATAGAGCTCGACCGATTCGTCGCGCGACGCCGGCGGCTTGACGTGATGGACCGAGCGGAAATTGCGCTTGAGCATGGAGAGCAGTTCGTTTTCTGCGCCGCCCTGGAAGGTCTTGGCGAGGAAATGCCCGCCCGGCTTCAGGACCGACAGCGCGAAATCGGCCGCCACCTCGCACAGATGCATGGTGCGGATATGGTCGGTCCTCTTGTGGCCGGTGGTGGGTGCCGCCATGTCGGACAGCACGACATCCGGGTCGCCGTCCAGCGCCTCGGCCAGCTTCTGCGGTGCCAGCGGATCGAGGAAATCCATCAACAGCACCGGCGCACCGGGAACGGCATCCATTTCCAGATAGTCGATGCCGACGACATGCGGCTTGTCGGCCGTCGATTTCGTGCGCGCCGCCGCGACCTGGCACCAGCCGCCGGGGGCAGCACCCAGATCGATCACCTTCATGCCGGGTTTCAGCAGATGATGCTTGTCGTCGATCTCGATCAGCTTGTAGGCCGCGCGCGAGCGATAGCCATCCGCCTTAGAGCGCTGGACATAGGGATCGTTGATGTGGCGCTGCAGCCAGCGGCGCGACGATTCCTTCAGGCCGCTCTTCTTCTTGATCCGCGTCTTTAGAACGCGAATGCTCGCAGACCCTGGTTTTTCCGGTTTCTTGGTCATTGCCTAATTTCTTGCCTGAGCATGGTCTCTGCCGAAAACCGGTCGCCACGTTTCGGATTCATGCTCGCCTTCTTGCCTGAGCATGATCTGTTCCGAAAACCGGGCGCCACTTTTCGGGATCATGCTCTGCCACGTCCATCGTTGCGCCAGACGCCGTCATCGGCCATCAGTTCGCTCAATATGCCCTCGCGCAGGCCACGGTCGGCGACGCGCAGCCGCTCCGACGGCCATACCGCGCGGATCGCCTCGAGGATAGCACAGCCGGCCAGCACCAGATCGGCGCGATCAGCGCCGATGCAAGGGTTGGCGCAGCGCTGCTGGAAATCCCAGCCGACCAGCTTTTCGACCATGCGGTCGACGCTGTCGCGGTCCATCCACAGCCCGTCGACGCGCCGGCGGTCGTAGCGTTCGAGGTCAAGGTGGACGCCGGCCAGAGTCGTCACAGTGCCCGACGTGCCGAGCAGATGGAAATTCGGGCTGGCCTTGAGATGGCTCAACCGGTCGCGACCGTCGAAGCTGGCCAACCGGTTGGCGACGTCGTCGACCATGGCGGCAAAGATCTCGCGTGTCACCGTGCGGCCGCCGAAACGCTCGGCCAGCGACACGACGCCGACCGGCAGCGACGTCCACGACACGATATGGTGAGCGAGCCGCGGCGAACGGCGGCCGCTGAGGTCGATCAGCGCGATTTCGGACGAACCACCGCCAATGTCGAACAGGACGACGCCTTGCGTGTCGCGCTCGACCAGCGAACCGCAGCCGGAAACCGCCAGCCGCGCTTCGGTCTGGCGATCGATGATCTCGAGCTTCAGGCCGGCCTCGCGCTCGACCCGGTCGAGGAATTCGACGCCGTTTTCAGCCGAGCGGCAGGCTTCGGTTGCGATCAGCCGGGCTTTTCTGATCTTGCGGTTGCGCAATTTGTCGCCGCAGATCTTCAGCGCCTCGACCGCGCGGTCCATCGCCGGCTGGCCGAGCCGGCCGTTGGCTGTGAGCCCCTCGCCCAACCTGACGATGCGTGAAAAGGCGTCGATGACGCGGAACTGGCCATGCCGCGTCGGCACGGCAACCAGCAGCCGGCAATTGTTGGTGCCGAGGTCGAGAGCCGCAAACACCGGAAGCTCCTGCAGCGGCGACCGGTGGGCGCCCGGTTCGTGCCGTGCTGGCGCAACGGCGGGCAAAACCACCAAATTGGGCAGTTTTGCTGCTTCCGCCGCCGAACTGGCGTTGCCGGGCACAGGCGATCGATTTCCTATGGGGTGCGCCTCGTCGCGCGCAAAAACCTTGCGCCCGCGCCTTCGCTTGCGCCGCTTCTTGGGCTTGCCCTTCTGGCTATGGGTTGCATCGCCCGCCTGCCCGTCGGCGGAGCGGGACTCCGTCGGGCGCCTTTGCCGCCATGAGCCTGCTGGCCCTGGCGAAGCGCTGGACGCACCCACCTCCGGCGCGCCGGCGCCGGTGTCGCGGTCTTCCACTGTCGTTCCTTCCGGCGCCGCGCGAACCGATGACGGACGCAGCAGGCGCTTTGACGTGTTTTAAGTTGCCGCCAGACTAACAGTGCCGCGCCCGATCACCAAGAGCCGCGCGCTCAATT
This sequence comes from Mesorhizobium sp. P2_F8, assembly GCF_056403655.1. Classification (NCBI taxonomy): domain Bacteria; kingdom Pseudomonadati; phylum Pseudomonadota; class Alphaproteobacteria; order Hyphomicrobiales; family Phyllobacteriaceae; genus Mesorhizobium; species Mesorhizobium sp. P2_F8. Next base: position 5,239 of record NZ_JBFUFB010000045.1, on the reverse strand, counting down.
TTGCCGGCTCGGCGCGTGAACCGCCATTGAGGCCGTGCCACGCAATGTACCCGTAAGCCTCGATTGGTAGGCGCAATGCCGGCTGGCGTCCCGTTGGGCCGCCCTCGACGCAGACAATTCCTGCCGGCTGCCGCAACRCAAAGCGTTCGCGGTTGAATAGCCGGCTTCAATGAGGCATTTCTGAAATGAGCGTAGGAATCCGGTGCAACCGGCCTCTCGACAGCAAAGGAAGCGGACCCGCAACGCATGGCAATCAGGCAATGAACTGGAGACGCTATTTCTGGCCGGTCGTCGGCATTGCGGCGGTGATTTTCTCGCTGCTCCTGCTCTGGCACGAACTGCGCGGCATCTCGCTCGACGATGTCTGGGGCGGGATATCGGCGATTCCGGCTCGCCGCTGGATTCTCGCGGCGCTGTGTTCGGTCGTCGCCTATGCCTCGCTCGCCGGCTACGACCACATCGCGCTTTTGCATATCGGCAAGAAAGTGTCGTGGCTGTTCGTCACGCTCTGCTCCTTCACCACCTATGCGCTGTCGCACAACATCGGCGGGTCGGTGTTCTCCGGCGCCGTCATCCGCTACCGCGCCTATGGCACCAGGGGCCTCACCGGCCAGGATGTAGGCGTGCTAGTGGCGATCTGCTGGATCACCTTCGTGCTGTCGACGATTCTAGCCTCCGGCCTCGTATTGGTCCTTGAGCCTGAGATTCTCGACCGGTTTTCCGGCATCGCCCATCACGGTCTGTCGGAAGCGGCGGGGATCGTGATGCTGCTGCTCGTCGCTGCCTACATATTCGGTAGCTGGCTGCATCTGCGCCCACTGAAGATCGCCAGCTTCCAGTTGCACTATCCGGCGCTGCCGATCGTCGCGCGGCAATTGCTGATCGGCCCGGTCGAACTGCTGGCGGCGGCTGCGATCATCTTCTTTGCCCTGCCATCGATCCACAACCCCGGCTATTTTGTCGTCCTCGGGGTTTTCCTGGTCTCGTTCTCGATAGCGCAGATCTCGCATGCGCCGGGTGGGCTCGGCGTGTTCGAAGTGGTGTTCCTGGCGGGGCTGTCCGACATGGATCCGGTCGGCGTGCTGGCGGCACTGCTGGTGTTCCGGCTGTTCTACCTTGTCATCCCGCTGATTCTGGGCCTTGGTATCGTGCTGTTCTTCGAACGGTCGCAGTTCAGCCGAAGCGAGAGCTGAGGCGCGGGTGGACTTGGCGTCGCCCGGGCCACGCAATGCGTGGAACCAACTTACAAAACGGACCGACAAAACGTTGCGATTGATCTGCCGAGCAGGCTTGACTATTTTCCGCTGGCGGCTACAAGGCAGCGCTCAAGCGGCTTGGCCGCTCGGCCCGCACGGTTCATGACCGCGCTTGCTGGGGAATAGGTTAACGGTAGACCCACGGACTCTGACTCCGTTAGTCCTGGTTCGAATCCAGGTTCCCCAGCCAAACTGGATCTCCCTTGGACACGACGATCCCTTGGGACTGATCCGTCGATAGCGCCGCAGTCGTTTCGGCAAGCAAATCAAACGGTTGTCGAAAGGCAGCGCGAACCTCGCCGTCTTCCCACGTGCAGTTCGACAGTAGCAGATTCAGAAGCCGTTTCTTCTCACCAGGAGCTTGGCGGGCGAACAGTTGCCGGGCATTTCGCGCTAGCTCCAACAGGCGCACGCCATCCTCCATGTATGATTCCTCGGCTGCGCCGTGCCGCTCGATCTCGCGTACCAGGCGTGTCTGTTCTATACGCCATTGCGCTGACATCCGATCGTAAAAGGCACTGTCGATGCGTCCATCGAGCTTGTCCAGGTACATTGCCTGGAGCCGATCCTCGAGGCGCTTGTATTCCTTCTGGCATCGCAGGATCGCCTGTTCCTGCTCCTTCCGCTCATCGGCGTGGCTGGCTTTGAGCGCGTCGCGGACCCAATCCAGCACCTCCTCATCGAAATGAAGTTTGTCCAGCAAGCCGCCAAAGGTCTCTTCGAGGACCTCCTCGCGGACGTACTTGCGGCGGCACTCGGCATAGCCACCACGGCCTTTGTCGCTGTGACCGGTGCAGTGGTAATAGACGTATTTGCCTTTCTTGATCTCGGCCACTACCGCGCAGCCGCATCTGGCACAGGTCATCAGGCCGCCGAAGGCAAATTCATAGCCGTAGGAATGGATAGGCGTCGCATGTCGGCCCATCAGCACACCTTGGACCCGCTCCCATAGCTCGATCGACACCAGCGGCTCGTGCTTGCCGTGCTGCAGCTTGCCGTTCCATTGAAACAATCCGGTGTAGAGACGATTGCGCAGAATCGAGTGCACCGTGCTCACCGGAACCGGATGCCCACTCTTCGGATACACAAGGCCTTCCGCGTGGGCTGCCTTCGTGATTGCCTTGAGAGAATATCCGCCAGTTGAGTAGCGCTCGAACAGCCTCGTTATCATCGGCGCCAACTCAGCGTCCGGTTCAATGACCTTCCTGCCGTCGCTCCCTGTGACGTTGAGATAGCCAAGCGGAGCCTTGGTCGGCCAGATTCCCTGCTCCGCCTTCTCCATCTGCCCTTTGCGCGCTTCCTCCGAGAGATTGTCGATATAGTTCTTAGCCATCAGCACTTTGATGCCGTGCATGAACTTTTCGGACGAGCGCGAGTCCTGTGAGAGGATCACGCCTTCCTTGGCGAGGTGGATCTCGACGTCAAGTTCGTCGAGCGTCACCCAATCTTTCAAATTGCGATAGAGACGGTCGGTCTTCTCAACCAGAACAACCCGCACGCCAGGGTGCTTCCGAAGGTATTTGACCATCTCGTTGAAGTTGGTCCGCCCGCTGCTTTTGGCAGTCTCAATGTCTATGAATTCCTGGGCAATACCAAACTGCTTCTGAGCCGCATACTCCCTCAGAAGTTTGCATTGGGCAGGGATGGAAAAGCCTTCCTTCTCCTGTTCCTTAGAGGAGACCCGAGCATAGAGCAGCGCCTTCACCAAGCCGCTGCGAGTTGCAATCTGCGCAGTTTTCTTGACCATCTCTTAGCCTCGTCTCCTGAGGGCGGAGCGAGGTGAAGCCTCGCTCATTCCATATTTTGCCATTCGGAAAGGAGGCGGAAGAACCCGGTGACGTTTTCCACGATCTGGCGCGCATCCTCCCTGGTGAGCTTTCGGCCAGTGCGCTGCTCGAACAACTGAGCCGTTCTATCCAAGAAGGCACCATCCACGGCGCAATTCTGTGGAGACAGGGTCGTCTCAACCGACCGACAGGCGTTCCTTGGTCTCTTCATCGTCTGTGCCCGGTTTCAGTCGCTTTGCAGCACCAGGCAAGGATCGCCGATTTCTCTCCAATCTCGAATGGCCGATGTGTACGCTTCAGCCGCCTTTTCCGCGCCGCCGCCTTGGACGGCTAGGGGCTAAACCCCTACCCTTCCCTTCCGGGTTCCGTCGGTCTGAGCGCGGACGAAAAACAGTCTTGATCTGCCGACGCGAGCGCGCCTTCTTGGCCCAGCCGCATGACATCGTCGAAGGCCGAGCGAATCTGCGGCCAGGGAAACTCTACGCCTCCCTCCCGCACCTCGCTCTCAAGAAGCACCGCATTCAATTTGGCCGCTACGCCGGTAAGGGAGGTGGCAGGTGCCGCAGCCAAGGCTTCGAGCAATTCTTCGGCTCGATCGGCTGCCGTGATTTCCGCCTCTGTCACGGCCGAATAGCCAATTCGCTTTTCGGCGGCATTCCAGCGTGCCTGATGAGCCTCCAAACTGGCTTCTGCATCGGCGCGAGCGTCATCGGCCTCCGCATCAGCATTGAGCACCTCGCGGAGTGCCCTGATAGAATGAACCGTCAGATTCTCGCCACCGGGCAACTGGACGGTCACACAAGGGTAGCCGATGGTCTCCACAAGCGTGCGTTCCAAGTGCGCACTTTGATTGCAGAGGCGCTCGCTCAGTTCGTGAGCAGTGCGCCATTCTCGCCAAATCGCCAGCGCGGGATCGGAAGGTACCGCTGCTGCCGGCGCCTTGTCGGCAAAAGCACCTCTTTCCCATCCTAAGATTGCAATCGCCGTTGCACCAAGTACCCTCCTGCGGGTGACGAAAGACAAAGGCGTGGTATTGTCGGAATCAGCCATGATCCGAGCTCCTAAACAGCTTGGTAGTGGTCAGGCCGCACCGAGTGTATCGAGCACCGGTGCGGCCGCTAGTCACCATCGTTTATGTCACTTTTTGTGACTTTTAACAAGATGAATGTCATGAAAACGGACATACTGCCTCAGCAGATCCGAGCAGCTCGGGCCTTGATTGACTGGACGAGAGAGGACCTGGCGAACGCCTCCGGAGTGACAGTTCGGACGCTCGCCAGAATTGAAAGCTCTCAAACGCTCCCTAGGCCGGCAACACTTCAGGCGATATCTTCTGCGTTGGAAGCGGCGGGGATCGAATTCATTTCGCAGAATGGAGGGGGACCAGGCGTCCGCCTTGCGCTTCGACTGGACGACAGCTGACACCACCAACAGCCGTTCTGCTATGGAGTCTTTCCGAAGAGCGATCGTTGGCGGGATCGGAAAAGCCTAACTTCAGTCCGCTAAGGGGCCGCTTCCTGTGTCCGGTTTCGGTGATCGCCCAGCGGTAAGCTGCCTTTCTGCGCCCGACCCCATTGCGGACATCGACGCGCCGCCGTTTCAAAAGCGGCTCAGCGCCCCCTTCCCGCCATAGAGGCTGGTCGCACCATTTCCCGCGAGCAGTCGTTCCACTAAAAAGGCCGTGGGCGGCAAGCCGACTGCCAGGTCTTAGGCAGCAGCGTCGAAAATCTTACCTTTGGTGGTCAGGGCGGTGGGCAACCCGCCCTCTTGGCCCATTCGACAAATCCGGCCAGATGGACATGTCCGCGGCGCCGCAATACAATTACGGATAGTTCCTGCCTTGGGAGCCATCGCGCAGTATGGCTGAACAACGCGCTCAACGTCGCCTTGCCGCCATCCTGGCCGCCGATGTGGTCGGCTATAGCCGCATGATGCAGCAGGACGAAGCCCGCACGCTAGCGATACTGAAGGATCGACGGAAAACCGTTCTCGAACCGACGGTCGCCAATCACGGTGGCCGGATCATCAAGCTGGTAGGTGATGGTGCTCTCATTGAGTTTGCCAGCGCTGTGGACGCAGTCGAGTGCGCCGCACGGCTGCAAGAACGCATGGCTGCCGGAAATGCTGACCAGTCGGACGGTCTCCAGATCGTGCTGCGCATTGGAGTCAACCTGGGCACAACCTGGGCGACGTCGT
>NZ_JBFUFB010000044.1:0-11318 GCF_056403655.1 Mesorhizobium sp. P2_F8 | reverse complement strand
ACCATATCCGAGTCCGGTCGCGGGCAGGAGGATTGAATTGCGCGATGAGCTATTCAGCGACGAAGCCATGATGTTTTTCGATCTTGAATCGCGACGTTTACGCTATGGCTCCGGCAAGGGAAGCTACCTTGAAATCGAATGGCGAAACCTACCCCACCTGGGCATCTGGACAAAACCTTTGGCCGGCTACGTTTGCATCGAGCCTTGGCAAGGTTTCCCCACGCCTCTCGGCTTTGATGGCGAACTTTCAGAAAAGCCTGGCATTCTCTTGCTTCAACCTGGTGAACATCGGGATTTCGAGATGTCGATCACTGTCATTGGCCGTGATGCGACTTAACTCGCCTACAATGCAGCCAAGGCATGATTGTGAGGACCGACTTGGCTTCCACCACTCGCACTTTCCGACGTCCGGCTTCACATACATGGCCAGTGCGGACTGCCCGCTGAGGCTCGTCCAGCCATCGTTGTGTCCGGGGTCCCGAAGTGCGCGCTATTGGTGAGGACCCCCTTGCGCCTATGGCGTTGATGGTGCCGATGCCTCGGTCTACGACCACATCGAGGAAGCCAATCGGTTCAAGCTCACGCGACCATCATCTTTGCCAACTGCTTCAGATTTAGCCCTTCAGTCTGCAACAATTCCGGATCGCTGATTGTTTGCGCTGCGATAAGCATCTCGCTCAGCCTGACATCCTTTGCCAGGATGTTACCTTCAGCGAGCGCGCTGACGGCGACGATCCGATTGGCTTCGTCTAGGTGAAAAAGAAACAGGCCTGCGACGCCCTTTCGCCGAACGGTCCGGACTGCGGAATTCGGTAGACCAGCGATCTGGAGGGTCAGTTCATACTGATCGGACCAGAACCAAGGCATCCCAGTGAATTGCTGTGCGCGGCCAAGCATGTTCAATGCAGCTGTGCGACCTTGGTCTTTGGCCGCTCGCCAGCTCTCCAAACGGACGGATTCACCGCTAATCGTGGGAAAGCAACAGCAATCGCCGGCTGCAAACACATCAGGATCCGTCGTTCGCAAATGCGCATCAACGGAAATGCCGTTGGATACCGCCAGACCTGCATCCTGTGCAAGCGCGGTCACTGGTTGCGAACCAATGCCGGCCAGCACTACATCGGCCTGGAAAGTGCTTCCATCGGCAAACCGCAGCTCCTGGGTCCGTCCGTTCGTAGCAATTCCTGTCAGTTTCTGGCTGCAGGAAATGCGAACACCAGCACCCACATGCCTGTTGTGCAATGCAGCGGCGATTTCTGCCGGCACTGCCCGTGAGAGAATTCGTGGAAGACCTTCAAAGACCGAAACCTCGCAGCCATTCTGGCRCGCACTCGCGGCTATCTCCAGGCCGATGAAACCAGCGCCAACAATCGCGATCTGCAGGCGTTGAGAGATCGCTTGCCGCACCAGGCGGGCGTCGTCCAATGTTCGGAGATAGACACAGCTCTCGCCGCCTGGAACAGGTAGCCGTCGAGGCACGGACCCGGTCGCTAACAATAGTCTCGAATAGGCGAGACTGCCGCCGCCTACGAATTTGACTGTACGGGAGGGCCGCTGGATGCTGCTGATCGTCTTGCCGCGATGCAATGTGATCTGGTGACTTGCGAAAGCCTCCAAGGGGCGGATCGAACGGCCGGGTTCACTCTCACCATCCACCCGAAGCTTGGACAGCGGAGGTCTTTCGTAGGGTACATGCAACTCGGATCCGAAGAGATCGATCGGGCCGTCATAACCGCATTCTCTCAAAGAGAAAGCGGCGCTGACGCCAGCTTCTCCGTCGCCAACGATAATAATGCCGCTCACGTCGTCGTCTGGACGTTCACGAAGACCCGCCCGGCCTGGATGCGCACCAGATAGATTGTAAGGTTGATGCACACCGGGGCACCCTTGGCCTGGCCGGTCTTGTAATTGAATCTTCCGTTATGTTTCGGACATTCGATGATGTCTCCCATCACCAGGCCATCGGCAAGGTGAATCTTTTCATGCGTGCAAAGCCCTTCCGTGGCAAAGAAGTTTCCGTCGGGACTGTGATAAATCGCGAAGGTCCTCCCTTCGTAATCAAATCGTGCAACATCCTCTTCATCGATGTCATCGGTGGCGCAGGCGTCAATCCAGTTGTCTGAAGTCATGATAAGATCCGATCGGGGTCGTGGTGTTTGATCCGCGGGGTTATTCTGCTGCAACCACGGTTGCGCCAGTTTTGTGCAACTCCGGTCGATAGGCTTTTGCGTGGGGCGGGAGCGCACGCGTGATGTACGAATTGGGGTCCTTCCGCTGCCGAATAATGGCGGGGATGATCTCTGCATAGGCGTGGAAGGTGCTGCGATAGGGGGTGGGCATGTCGTGGAGCGTCAGCCTGTGGAGCGCCGGCAGCTTGTGGTAGGGGACCATGGGGAACATGTGGTGTTCCACATGATAGTTCATGTTCCAGTAGATGAACCGCAGAACTGGATTGACGTAAATCGTCCGGGCGCAAAGCCTGTGGTCAAGTACGTTTTCCTCTAATCCGGCGTGTTGGGTGATGGCGAGATAGTAGGAGAGCCATCCGCCATACATGCTTGGAAGCGGGCCAATCAGCAGCACCGGCAGCCATGATCCCAGATAGACGGCAACCGCTACGATACCCAGATGAATGATCAGCAGAAGTCGCGCTGTGCGGTAGATGCTCGGACGCTCCATGTCGGGAACAAAAGACGCTTCTTCCGGATTTAGCTTCCCAAATGCGTGTTTGATCATGTTCTTGAATGTCAACGGAACCCGACGAATGCCGAAAACCGCCATGACCATTCTTGCGAGGTCTGCCGGTCGCATTGTTACAATTTCAGGATCGCGTCCGATAATGGTCGTGTCGGTATGGTGCCGAGCGTGACTCCAGCGCCAGATCTTGGGCTCCCGCAGCATCATGAAGCACGCAATATTGTAAACAAGATCGCTCAGCCAGCGTGTCTTGAACGCGGTGCCATGTCCCGTCTCATGCCAGCGCGCATCCGACGCCGAACCGTAATACACGCCGTAGACGGCCAGGATCGGTACGCACCAGAAGCTTCCCCAGGTGATGTAGGCTCCAAATGCCAGAGACCCGAGAATGGCAAACCATAGAAGGGTATCGCGGATCGCGGGGCCGTCGGAACGTTTCATAAGTTCTTTCAGCTTCGCCCGCCCAATGTCGGTATGATACCATTCCGCCGCAGCGATGCCTTCCTCGATCGCTGCTGTCGCGTCCCGGCCCAGCAGGCTGTAATCCCGTTTGAACTCGCGAATTCGCGCCATCTACCTTGCCTCCGGTTGCCGACTTCAAAGAGCTGTTGGTGCGCTCGGCCGACAAAGGTAAAGCCGAACACCCTGCTTCTTGCAATGAAATGTCCAACAAATATATCAAAACTGTCAGACCCTGGATTTGCAAAATGACATGTTTGTGTCATTTTCGGCGAAGGTTGTCCTGGTGCGGAGAGGCATAAATCGCTGCACGGCTGCGAGCTTTCTGGCCATATGGGGAACGTGGGCACCTTCTTTGAAGCTGTGGTGGGACCGCTCGTCGCGTCAAAACTCTGACAGTTTCGGCTTAACTCCGATGCGGGATTCAGGGTGGACAGTGAATATAGGTCAAAATCCGCATATTTGACATATCAAAAATATCGCCTGATGTCCGTTTCCTTAAGTTTGCGAAGCACGTGGAAGGGAGGCAATTCGCGAAAAGCCATAAATCGTGCGGAGATATTGCTTGCGCAGCCGATCACGCCAGACTAGATATCATATATCAGAGAGTTAGCAGAATGGCGTTCCACGCGCATTACCCCCAAGACGCGCTTCTAACCCAGCTCGACAAAGGCGCTCCTCCTATGGAGGTTGGAGTCCCTATCAATCGTGTCGGCGAGCAGGGATGGAGGTTGCTGAGTGAAGACCTGCCATTGCCGGTGGCGGTGCTCAAAGAGAAAAGCCTCCGTCACAACAGCGAATGGATGAAGGCGTTTCTGGCCCAGGGCGGAGCAGTTCTTGCTCCGCATGGTAAAACGACCATGAGCCCGGCGCTATTCGACCTGCAGCTTGCGGATGGCGCATGGGCGATCACCGTTTCCACGCCCCATCAGGTTCAAGTCGTGCGCAGCTTCGGTTACAAACGCATCTTCCTTGCAAATCAGCTGATTGGCGCAAAGGCGATCGACTACGTCATTTCTGAATTGGCCCGGGACGCCGAATTCGAGTTCTTGTTCCTGGTCGACTCTGCGGTCAATCTTGAAGCAATCGCCAAGGCAGCACGAAAGGCGAAGCTCCAGCGTCCGCTCGATGCCCTCGTGGAGATCGGATATCCAGGTGGCCGCACCGGTTGCCGCAGTGTCGAAGAGGCGCTGAACCTTGCGCGGGCCGTGAGCAGGACCGAAGCCGTGACGCTGCGCGGCGTGGAAGGTTTCGAGGGACTTCTAAAGGGCGCAGACAATGCGGGGACACTCGCATTAGTCCATTCGTTCCTCGATAAAATGGTGCAGTTCGCTCAGGCATGTGACCTTGAAAAGCTTTGGGGCGCCGAAACGGTCATCCTGAGTGCCGGCGGATCCGCGTACTATGATGTTGTCGTGGAGAAACTGGGTTCCGCAGCGCTTTCGAAACAGAACATGGTTCTGGTTCGCTCGGGTTGCTACATCACGCATGACTCAATCCTGTACGCCAAGGCAGTTCAGGCGCTGCGGGAAAGAAATCCAGGGTTGGCTGACGCGCGTGGCGGACTGACACCGGCGTTGGAAGTTTGGGCCTATGTCCAATCGAGGCCGGAGACCGAGAAGCTCATCGCGGCACTGGGCAAGCGTGACGTCTCGCATGACGACCAGCCGATTCCTCTGCTCTGGTTCCGTCCGGGTTCTGGGATGGAGCACCCTCGACAGCTGTCTCCAGATCACGCCGTGACGCGCTTGAACGATCAGCACTGCCATGTGGCAATTCCTGCCGATTCACCTCTCCAGGTTGGGGATATGGTCGGCTTCGGCATTTCTCATCCCTGTCTCACCTTCGACAAATGGAGAGTCATGCACATAGTTGATGAAAATTATCACATCACGAGTTCCATCCGCACCTATTTCTAACGGGCGAACACGGACAAATTGTCGAGGGGAAAACGTGACGAAGACCTATCTCATCACCGGCGGCGCGAGTGGAATTGGGGCTGCCCTTTCACGGCTCGTCGCGGAGGCCGGCCACACCGTCTTTGTGGCCGATATCAATCTTCCGGGAGCCGAGCAGGTTGCCTCGGCAATCGGTCCGTCGGCGTCCGCCGTAAAGCTCGATATCTGCTCCGAGGCGCAGTGGGAGGCAGTCCTTGACCTGATATGGAAGGAGCGTGGCGGCCTTGACGTTCTGATCAACAATGCCGCAATCGTCCACACAGGTTATGCGCGGGACCTTCCTATCGAAAAGCACCTGCAAACGATGGACACAAATTTCTTCGGCCCGGTGAAGGGCATGCTCGCGGCACTTCCGCGCTTCAAATCGCAGGGATACGGGCACCTCGCGACGGTTTGCAGCATGACAGCGCTGCTGCCGTTCCCGGGTATCGCCAGCTATGCCGCCGCGAAACATGCCCTTCGCGCTTTTCATCTCGCGCTAGCCCTGGAAGAGCGCCAAACGCCAGTGAAAATTACCATCGTCCATCCAACGTCCACCGAAACGCCGATGTTGGACAAGGAAGCGGAAGATGATGCAATGGCCCTTTCCTTTGCCGGCATATCGGTCACGCCCGAATATGTCGCCAAGGTGGTTCTCGAAGCCATTCGCAATGAGGAGATCGAGGCCTTCGCGCCGCCGGAACGCGGCGATGTAGTGAAAAAGCTCGGGACCAATCCCAAAGACCTTTGGGAGATGATGGACCGCAACTCTGCCATCGGCGCTGAAAAGCTCAAGGCTCGCCGCGCTGGAAAGGCAATGAACGGGCCTCAATGACAGCGATCCAGGGGATGGCCTCGTCACGTGAGGAGTGCCATGCTTGCCTCGACGGCGTCGGCCGACCCCGGCAACGATGATCGTTGACCGCTAGGTTGCTTCAGCTTTCCTGCTTCTTCTTTCGCCGCGATGGCGTAGCGTCGTCGCCGTTTTCCGCGCCGCTCAGTCTTTGCAGAATATTGTATGATCCTTCGCGGAGATCCCGAATGATCAAATCGCCGGTTTCGGCCGGCGAGCGTCTGTTCAATGCGTCGACAATCAGAAGATGGGGATGGACTGCGGCCGTTGCGGGTCGGATGATCGGGTATTGATTGTTCACGAAAGGATAAGCAAGAAGCCAGAGGTTTTCAATATACCTTACGAGGACATCGTTGCCACAGGCGCGATAGATCGTGAAATGAAACTCCTGGTTTGCAGCAAGTGCTTCCTTCCAACGCTCTTCCTTTTCGCTCTGGATAAACCTCTGGTGCAGTACGCTTAGTCTCGCAATGTCCTCATCGCTAATCCGCACCACCGCAAGTTCTGCTGCGAGTCTCTCGAGGGGCACCCGCGTTTCGCGAATATTGATGTATTGCGGAATCGACAGCACTGGCACACGGGGTTGATGGCCAAGTCGGATTTCCAATGCGCCCTCGCGCACGAGCTGGAAAATGGCCTCCCGAACCGGCGTTGGCGACGTGTTGTATGTGGCCGCTAACCCCCTGATATTGAGGCGTGCTCCAGGTTCGTATTGGCCGGTCATGAGTGCCACGCGCAAACGTGAGTATATCCGCTCCGACAGGCTGTGCCGATTGAGACCGAGATCCTCATTACTATCGATATCGGTCTCTGGTGTGACTATCGAATTCATATATGCCTTCCCGCCTGTCCAATACCGGCGTCTGAATTTACCAGCAATAATGCCAGCAAACCCCGATTACGAGATGTCGACAAGGCGAAGCCCGCTTTTCAGCCCTTGAGGCCGTTCTTGTCCATAGGAAAGTGACATGCAAAGGCGGTTTCGTCCTGGTGAATAAGCATGGGCTCGACAGTGCGACAGAGTTCTTGTGCCTTCCAGCACCGCGTTCGGAAGCGGCAGCCGCTCGGGGGATCGGCGGGGCTGGGCACGTCCCCGGTCAAAACGATGCGGCGGCGGGTGCGTTCGCTTCGAGGGTCCGCGGTTGGCACCGCCGATAGGAGAGCGGTCGTGTATGGATGTCTTGGCGACGTGAAAATCTCGTTGCGGGGACCGATTTCAACAATCTTGCCAAGATACATGACGGCAACGCGATCCGAAATGTGGCGCACTGTCGATAAATTGTGCGCGACAAACAAGTAGGAGAGGCCTAGCTCTTGCTGCAAATCATGGAGCAGATTAAGCACGCCTGCCTGGATGCTCACGTCGAGAGCGGAGACGGGTTCATCAAGAATGATGAGTTTCGGCTTGACCGAGAGCGCCCTTGCAATACCCACGCGTTGTCGCTGGCCGCCTGAAAGTTCGTGGGGAAAGCGGTCAAGATGCTCCGGGTTGAGTTTGACGAGTCCGATCAGCTCACTGACACGATCCGACATGTCCTTTTTTGACATATCCAGAAGACGCAATGGCTCCGTCACTATCTCACGGATTCTCATTCGAGGATGAAGCGAAGCAAAAGGGTCCTGGAAGACCACCTGGAGATCTTTTCGCTTTGCACGCATTTCCGCCTCGCTGATCTTGCTGAGGTCGGTTCCCTCGAGGAGCACTTCTCCCGAGCTGGGTGGCAAGAGTCTGAGAATACAGCGCGCAAGTGTCGACTTGCCGCAGCCGGACTCGCCGACAAGCCCAAGTGTTTCTCCCTTGGCAATATCGAAACTGACACCTGCAACGGCCCGAATGACCGGAGCGTTCTTCAGAGTGGAAAAGACCCCGCCAGCGCCGAAATCCTTGGTCAGGTTTCTAACCGACAGCAAAGGCGCACCGGCATCCGAATGGCTCACAGCTCTAGTGGTCTGTCCCGCGGGGAGATCCTGCAAAGTGGATGTCATGCCGAGTTCACTCTGGTTTTAGCAGCCGGGATGGCCTGGGCGAGATGACAGGCCACGTCGGTTGGCCCGAAACCTCGGAGTTCGGGCCTTTCGAGCTGACATCTTTCGACAGAGAAACTACATCGCGGGTTGAAAGCGCAGCCAGGCGGTATGGTACCTGCCGTCGGCGGAGCCCCACCGATATCGCTGAGACGAGCAATCTCCCCGGTCAGCTGGGGCAACGAACCCAGCAGGCCTCTGGTGTAGGGATGACGCGGATTGTCGAACAAGTCATCGACTGGCGCTCGTTCAACGATCGAGCCCGCATACATGACCGACACGTGCTCAGCCATGCCGGCGACGACGCCCAAGTCATGGGTAATAAGCACCAGGCCGGTTCCGCTGCCCTCGCAAAGATTGCGGAGAAGCTCCAGCACCTGCGCCTGGACGGTTACGTCCAAAGCCGTTGTCGGTTCGTCGGCGATAATAAGATCTGGCTTGTTGGCGATTGCGATTGCGACAACCACGCGTTGACGCATGCCGCCGGAGAATTCGTGAGGATATTGGTCAATGCGCTTTTCCGGAAAAGGAATCGCGACCGAACGAAACAATTCGATCGCCCTTGTCCGCCCCTCCTTGGCTGTGCACTGCGGATTGTGAATCCTGATCGCTTCGACCAATTGGTCGCCGACCGTCAGTACGGGATTGAGCGCAGTCAGAGGATCTTGAAAGACCATCGACATTCTCGATCCACGCAATTGTCGCAGGTCCTTTGCAGGACTGCCGATTAGTTCTCGACCGAGAAGCTTGACCGAGCCGGAAACCATCGCGGAAGGCGGCAAAAGCCCCATGACGGCACGCATCGTGATGCTTTTCCCCGAGCCGGATTCACCGACGAGGCCCATGATCTCGCCTCTCTTCAGAGAAAAATTCACCCCGCGAACGGCCTCGACGTAACCGTTCGCTATTTCAAAGGTCACGCGTAGATCATTTACTTCGAGAAGAGGTTGGTCGCCCATGTCATGCTTTCCGCGGGTCGAGAATATCGCGGACCCGGTCGCCGATGAAATTCAGCGCGAGAACGACACTCAGGATGGCCAAACCGGGCGCTGCGGCGATCCACCAATAGTAGAAATTCACGGTGCCATCCGAGACCATCGCGCCCCATTCCGGGGCAGGAGGGGCGGCGCCGAGACCGATGAAGCTCAGCGATGCTGCGAGCAGTACGACCTGCCCGAAATCCATAGTTGCATTTATGAGAATCGGCGTTCCGCAGAGAGGCAGGATATATTTCCGCAGCAATCGGCCTTTGCGGACGCCGGACGATATTGCAGCCTCGACATGCTCCATTTGTTTGACGCTGATAACTTGGGCCTGCATCAGACGCGTATAGAGCGGCCACCAGACAGCAATCATCGCCACCGTCGCCGTCCAAAGTCCCGGGCCTAGTGTAGCCGCGACCGCCATCGCCAGGAGCATTGGCGGAAAGGACAAGGTGATGTCGACCAGCCGCATGATGATCGTGTTTATCCAGCCCCCCAGGAAACCTGCCATCGCTCCAAGACAACTGCCGAGGATCGCACCGACACACACGACGAAAAATGCGACGGGAATGGAATAGACCGCTCCCGATAGCGTCCGTGAAAAGACGTCGCGACCCAAGCCGTCGGTACCAAACAGATGCTCAAGGCTTGGGGGCTGGAGCCGACGGCCAACCATGTCGAAAGCACTATAGGGCATMCAATATTGCGCGGTTAGAGCAGCAAATATCCAAAACAGGATGATAGCGAAGCCAATATATGCGGGAATGACCGACCACAGATTGGTGCGGCGTCGTTTACGCCTGAGCGTTGCGTGTAAGGTGTCTGCTGCGGCCATGGAATTGCCGGGCTCCTACTGGAGTTTGATGCGAGGATCGACCAGCACGTAGGTGAGATCGGTAAGGAGATTGGTCAAAAGAAACGCCGTCCCTCCAAGCATGGTCACTCCCATAATCGCCGGATAGTCCAGTGCCCGGGCGGATTCCACTGCGTAGGAGCCTATGCCGGGCCACGAAAAAATCGTTTCGGTCAAAACAGCGCCGGTAATGAGGAAGGCGAAGGAATAGCCGATGACGGTGATCGCAGGGATCAGTGCATTCCGGAGGGCGTGATGGAAGAGGACCCTTCTTTCGGTCGCACCCTTGGAGCGCGCCATAAGAATATAGTCCTGGCTGAGCACGTCGAGCATGCTGGCGCGTACCAGCCGAGATATTATGCCGGTTACAGACCATCCAAGGACGCTCGCGGGAAGTATCAAGTGGGTGGCAGCCTCCCAGAACGTCGACATGTTGCCGGCGAACAGCGCGTCGACGGTATAGAAGCCGGTAATCGTGGATTCTGGGGCCGTGCGGGCATCAAGCCGCCCCGGTCCGGGGAGAATACCAAGCTGGACGGAAAATATGAAGAGCACGGCAAGCCCGGACCAGAATACCGGAAGCGAAGATCCCAAAAGTGCGAAAAGGCGCACCAGGTGGTCCACGGCGGTATCACGCATACGCGCTGCGACTACCCCAAGCAGAATTCCTGAAACCGAGCCAAACAGCAATGCCGCAACGACCAGTTCCACTGTCGCGGGAAGGCGCTCCATCAGGTCTTGAGCGACCGGCCGCTTTGTCCGGAAGGACGTGCCCAAATCCCCCGTGACCACGTTCTTCAGATAGATCAGATATTGCTCGACGGGCGTCTTGTCCAAACCCCAGCGGACTTTCGCCGCTTGAACCGCCTCCGGATTACTGAGCTGCCGCTCGGGCAGGATCGAGGAAAGTGGATCCGCCGGCGAGGCGTGCGACAGAAGGAAGGCGATGGTAAGCACACCCAAAAGCAAGGGTGGAAGTCCGATCAAACGGCGAAGAACGTATGTATGAGCTTGCATTGTTCGCCCTTTCGATCAGACTTCCACGTTCCCGTCGTCGCGCATTACTGCGCGAAGCTGAGATCCTGTAGCGGCAGGATTGACGTCACGCTGTACTTCATTCCGCTTATGTTCTTGCTATAGGCAAGGACCGTATCGGGACCGACCAGTGGCACGATGATGCGGTCCTTGATCATCTCCAACGCGATCTGGTGATAGAGTTCGTCGCGTTCGTTGATCGGCGCCGCAACGGCCTTGTCCAGCAGTTCCTTTTCCTTGTTGTTCAACACGCCCTCTATCTTGTCTCCGCCAGAGCGAGCCAGCCAGCGTGTGCCCGGGATCATACCAAAGGTTTTCACATACTGGTCGGTACCGAAGTAATCAGGTCCGTAAAACGATGCAGTCAGCGGCGTGTGGTCTCCCTTGACCGTGTCAAGCCAGACCGGGAAGGTGGCAGGCTTCAGCTGAAGGCGGATGTTCACCTTGGCGAGGTTCTGCTGCACGAACTGCATGAG
>NZ_JBFUFB010000043.1:0-11985 GCF_056403655.1 Mesorhizobium sp. P2_F8 | reverse complement strand
TCCATGTATCAGCCCGGGGAACGGAAGATACACGGTCGATATACCGGCGGCGATGAGCCTTTGGGCGTATTCCACGCCGTCAGGCCGAAGCGGGTCACAACCTGCCGTAGTCACCAATGTGGTGGGCGCGGCTATGGGATCCGGCGCAAGCAGCGGGGCAAGCAGGGCATCGGGCGTGTGGTCGCCGCGATACGCGGACCAGAAATAGTCTATGTCGCTGCTATCTAGGCCGAGCCCGTCGAGACTTGTATCGCCGTTGGGGACCTTGAGCCCTGGATAGATGAGAATCTGGGCGTCGACGGGATTGCCGCCGGCCGCCCGGTGGGCGCTGATCGCGGCGGCAAGGTTGCCACCGGCGCTGTCCCCGCCCACGGCCAACCAGGTCGCGTCTTGTGCTGCGTGCGCGACGACCCGTTCACAATCGTCGAAAGCGGCCGGGAACGGGTGCTCTGGTGCGAGCCGGTAATTGACCGAAATAACATGCAGGCGCAGGCGGTCGGCGATCGCACGCGTAAACCGATCGTGGGTGTCAGCGCTGCCCAGCACCCAGCCGCCGCCGTGAAAGTAAACAAGGACGTGCCCTGGGTGGGCTTCTTGATCCGGCCGGTAGCGCCGGACCGGCACCGAATGCTTGTCCGGCCCCGTCTCGATCACTTCGTCGGTGACCCTGCCTGGGAAGGCCGGTTCTTCGCCGCGGAACATTTCGACAAACCCTGCGTATTCGGCACGCTGCTGGCCAGGCGAAATAGCGGTCCGGTCTGTTGGATCGAGTTCAGCCAGCAGCAAAGCAAGATCTGYCGCGGGCGCGGGGCGATCGGCGCCGCTCATCGTGCCACCCGCTTCACGGCCGGCGCGGCGGACGTGCCGGGCTTCCCGGCGAGCGAGGACAACCAGCCGAGCGCTGCTTCCAGCCCGTCTACCACGCCGTGATAGTGCGAGGGGAATAGCCGCGCAACGACGTCGGGTATCTTCGCACTCGCGCCGATCAGCACACGCGGGCGCCGGCGGGCAATGCCATCGATGATCGCTCCGGCGGCCACTTCCGGGGTAATGGTGAGAACTTTGTCGAATTCCACATTGTCCCTCTCGGCTTTGGCCCGCTGTTCCGGCGTCATCTCGGAGCCGATGCGCGCGGCCAGCGAGATGTTGGTCTTGATGCCGCCCGGATGAACGCAGGTGACGCCGATTTTGGAGGGTTCGAGTTCGGCCCGCAGGGCCTCGGTGAACCCGCGGATGCCGAATTTGCTTGTCGCATAGGCGACGTTGCCGGCGGGAGCGACAAGCCCGAAGACACTCGATACGTTTACTATGTGCGAGCCGTTGTTGCGGCGCAGTACCGGCAACAAAGCTCGGACCAGGTCAATCGGCGCCAGAAGGTTGACAGCGAGAAGCCAGTCGAAATCCTCTTTGGAGTACTGCTCGAACACCCCGCTGAGCGCCACGCCGGCGTTGTTCACGAGAAGGCGGGTGTCGGGATGGTTCTGGCTGAGAGTTAGGCCGAGCGTGTGCACCTGCTCGCTGCTGGTCAGATCGGCGACGTATGAGCTGCACTGAACTCGCGGATACTTGGAACGGAGCTCAGCAAGGRCAGAGTTCAGGCCCTTCTCGTCACGGTCGACAAGAACCACGTCGCAACCTCGATCGGCAAGCTGCGTGACAAGGGCACGGCCAATGCCGCCGGCGGCGCCGGTGACAATGGCGGTTCCGGAAAAATCGAAGTCATGCATAGGAGGCTCCTTTGCGGTCGGACAGAGAACTGGTCACGGGAAGGCTCGGAGATCCGGTCGCCACCGGGCTACGGCGAAACTCAAGGGCGGGGTCGCCCTCAAAATCGCTGCGAAAGAGCTTCAGGTCAAAAAGGTAATTCTGGTGCAGCCGCCATGGTTTGCGGTTACCCTGCTTCGGGAAGCCAGCGATCCCGCGCTGGATATAGCTGGAATGCAGGTCAACGAATGGGACACCGCCGACGCCTTCCGGTGCACGCGGCATGACGAAATCATAGCCATGTTTGTCGAGATGATTGATCAAACGAGCAATGCTCTCGCTGACCAGATCGGCCTTCAGCGTCCATGAGTTGTTCGTGTAGCCGATCACCAGATTGAAATTGGGGACCTGCGACAGCATCATGCCCTTGTAGACGACGCTATCGGGCAGTGACACTGGCTGGCCGTCGACGGACAGCGTCATTCCGCCGAGCGGAATCATCTGTAGTCCTGTTGCCGCCACGACAATCTCGGACTCGATGAAGTGCCCGCTGCTGGTTTCGATCCCGTTGGGAACAAAGCGAGCGATCGTGTCGGTTACGACCTCGGCTGTGCCGTTGCGGATTGCTTCGAACAAGTCACCGTCAGGGACCACGCACACCCGTTGATCCCAGGGGTTGTATGGCGGGTTGAAGTGCTTCTCCACCTCGACGTGCTTGCCTAGCTCGCGGTCGATCTCCTTGCGGATGAGCCGCCGGGACAGGCGGGGAAAACGTCGAGCCATCTCATAGGACAATATGTTGGATAGGACGTTCTTCCAAAACATGATCCGGCTGATCCACGCATCTGGAGCCGAGATCCGCTCAAGCCGCCGGACCAGTGAGTCCTCGGCGGGCAATGAAACGATATATGTGGGTGTGCGTTGCAGCATGGTGACGTGCTTGGCTTTTTGCGCGAGCGTCGGAACCAGGGTTACCGCCGTTGCCCCACTGCCGATTACCGTGACACGCTTGTCAGTCCAGTCGAGGTCCTCCGGCCAGGATTGCGGTGATATGATCTCGCCCCGAAAAGTTTCCTCACCCTCGAAGTGCGGACGGTGTCCTTGATCGTAGCGATAGTATCCCGAGCAGACCGACAACCATCGGCAGCTGATCCGCACAGTCGTGGTGGCGCTGCCATCCGGCAACGCTTTCTCCACTGTGACGATCCAGCAGGCCCGGGTGCCGTCCCATGCGGCACCGACGACTCGGTGGCCGTAGCGAATGCGCTGATCAACGCCGTACTCGACCGCGGTGTCCCTTAGGTAGTTTAGAATCGACGGTCCATCGGCAATGACGCGGCGGTCACGCCAGGGACGAAACGAGTAGCCGAGCGTAAACATATCGGAGTCGGATCGAACCCCGGGATAACGGAAGAGATCCCAGGTGCCGCCCAGATCGGCGCGCGACTCGAGCAGCGTAAAGGTGCTGTTCGGCCGCTGACGCATGAGGTGGCAGGCGGCGCCGATTCCGGACAATCCGGCACCCACGATCACGACGTCGAGCACGTCATCGATCGGCTGCGCAGTGGCGTGGCTTGACGAGGCAGAAATGTCCAACACGGCGGGTCCTTTCACGGGAAATTGGTCGGCTCTCACCAGACGTCGCACACAAACCGTCCTTCGGAACGCAGCTTGCCCAGCCACCGCGTCGCTGGATCGCTGGGGCCGTTTTCAGTTTCGCCAGAGCACTGACGGTGGATGTCGAGAAGTGCCGCCTCCACCCCCGCGCCGAGCCGGGCGGCGTCACCGCACACCCTGATATGTGCGCCCTGATTGATCAGGGACCAGATTTCGGTGCGCTCCGAGATCATGCGATCCTGAACGAACTTGTGGTCGTGGACAGGGGCGAAGGCGTATGCCGGCCGTAGAGTGACGACCCCCTCGCGTTCAGCCTTCTCCAGCTCTTGACGGTGAAGAAAATCGACGTCGGGGTGATCGCAGCCGAAATAGAGAACCAGAGGCGCTGCGTGGCCATGGGCGGCGCGATCCCCGATCATCCCGCGCAGGGGCGCCAGACCCGTGCCGGCGCCGATGAGGATTGCCGTGCGATCGACCGGCAGGCGGAAGCTGTCGCTGCATGGGACGATCCGGGCCAGGACGGTTTCACCGGCGCTCAGGAGAGCGAGGTGATTTGATGCGATGCCGCGGTACCGCCGTCCCTGTCCGTTTCCGGCGTTGCGGTAGGGGGCATCGACCACCGAAACCATGAGGTCCACCGCCGAGGGTGTGGCTACGTTCGACGATGAGATCGAGTATCGCCTGGGCCTGATCGCGGACAACCGTGCCAGGAAATGCTCGAAAGGAAGATCAATCGAACGGTAGCGCTCGAGCAGGTCGAGAACGCTAGTGCTGACCGCCGTGATCGTCCGTTCGAACTCGGCGGCTTCCAGGCCAGCTAAGTCCTCCAGTGGCTTGCGCTCGGGCGGGCATGGGCAGCGTTCGGCAAGGAGGCGGAGATCCTCAGGGGTCGCGGGTTCCTGCAATTCGACGTAGTCGCGCAATATCTCACGAATGGTAATGGGGCGCTCCTGAGGCAAGAAGAGCCGCAGTCTCCGGGAGGCGCGAACACGCACCGGACGATCCAGATCGAGAGCGAACCGGGCGCCGACGCGCTCGATGAGTTCATTGTGGTTCCTCGGCAGCACTGCAAGGTGATCACCGGTGCGATAGCTGACACCCTCGGGCAGAAGCAGCCGCAGAAAGCGTTTGGATCGCCCGAGGGGGTTGGCGAGGTCGACCAGCTCGCCCGAATCAACCACGGTCATGGCGGCCATGCCATGCTGTCTGGCCCGTTCCGCCTCGCGGCTCTCTACCGGTTCGAGGGCGATCTGGAGAGCGGCTTGACCGGCAGTTGCCGCGTCATCCGCCGCGCGGTCGCCGTCCCCGGTTTTGATAGAGTCCCACAGGTTTTGCGACCAGGAGTCCACGCTGGAGCTGAAGTCTCCCCCGACATCCGCTTCGCCCCGGTCCCCGATGCGTGTCGCCCCGGCGGCGCAGAGCCGCTCATCGATCAGCGACGGAATGCGCTGGTAAGTCGCGGAGTACGAGCGGTCGCCAATACCGAGGATCGCAAAGGACAGGCCTTCGAGCGAGCCGGGTTGCAAGGCCTCGGCCCAGGTGACGAACCTGTCGGCATCATCGGTGGGACGGCCGTTGTAGGAAGAAACCACGATCACCAGCAGGGTGCCGGTGGCCAGGTCGTTGAGCTTGCCGACCGCATCGTTGAGTGGCGCGACAGAAGCACTGTGTCCGTGATCCGAGGCGGCGGCCGCGAGTTCTCGCGCTACACCGGCCGATGTGCCAAGGTTCGAGCCATGGAACACGGCGAGCCTTGGGAATGTGTGGCTAGCCGCCACGATGGTTGGCCGAGGCCGTGCAAGGACCGGACTGGCCACGCCTTCGACTCGGCGCTCGCTCGGCTTCCTTGGCTCCGGATATAGCATGAAACCGTCAGGCTTGATCGTTAGCGTCATGCCTATGTTCAACTTGTAATTGGTGCGGTCGTTGAGGTGGAATCTGTGCACCAGCATGCCCAGCACCAGAATTGCCTCATGGAGCGCGAATTGCCGTCCGATGCAGGCGCGTTCACCGTTTCCGAATGGTTTGTAGATGTGTCCGGGGCGGGCCGCCGTGGCCTCGGGACTAAACCTGTCAGGGTCGAAGCTGTGGACGTTGCCACCCCATTCCGGCTGTCGGTGCAGTGACGGGATGAAGATCTGAATCGAGTCCCCAGGGCGGAAGGCGTAGCGTCCCGCCACGACGGTTTCCTCGACAGGGGTAACCGCGTATCCAGGAGCAGTAGGCCAGAGCCTCAGCGCTTCGTCGAGGATTTGCCTAATATAGGTGAGCTTGCCGACATCCTCGTAGCTAGGGCTGATATCATCATCGGCACCCCACAGCGTATCGACCTCCCGCTGCGCCCGCGCAAGCACGGCCGGATGCTTTGCAAGGTAATAGAGTGCGAAGGAAAGCGCGGCGCCGGTGGTCTCGTGACCGGCAATGAGGAACGTTATGACCTGATTGTGGATGTTTGCATCGTCAAGCGGTTGCCCGGTGCCTGGGTCGGAAATGTTGAGCATGCGGCCGAGCAAATCATCCGTGCGGGTCGCGCCTTCCGCGCGCCGTCGCTCGATAAGCGAGGCGATGAGCCCCCGCATCGACGCAATATCGCGCTTGTAGGCGCGATTCCGCTTGAACCGCAGCCGGCTCACAAAATCCGGCAGCTCGCTCGCTTCCTGGGCGTGGGTGAGGGCGCGGACCATTGAAGCGACGAAAGGGTGGAGATCGTCCCTGCCAAAAGAATCGAATTCGTAGCCGAATCCGCACATCCCGATGGTGTCGAACGTAAGACGGGTCATGTCCCGCGGCACATCGACTGGATGCTTGTTGCGAGCCCGTTGATCCCAGTAACCGACCAGGCTACGTGCCGCGGACACCATCATCGCGTGATAGCCGCGCATCGCCTCGCGGGTAAACGCTGGCATAAGGATGTTGTGCGCCTTACGCCAGTTTGGTTCTTCGTTGTAGGCAGTAAACAGGCCGTCGCCGCCAATATCGCGGAGCCGCACAAGATCTGTATGAACGCTTTTGACGAAGCGGTCGGTGTCGGACAATTCGGCAACCAGGTCCGACCCGGAGGCCAGGATCATCTCGTTGCCGAAAATGCGCAATCGGAATATCGCGCCCTGTTCCTCGGCTTCCGCCAGAAGGAAGTCCATCAGGCGTCCGCCGCCGGGAATGCTCAAGGCGTGGCCCACAAAAGGAAGACTCTTGCGCTCGGGGATCTGCGGCGCTGGGGTGCCTGGCTTGCTCCTGCCCACAACGATCTCCTGTGCCGTGCCATTCAAAATCGGGACCGATGTCACGCTTGAACCCTTCCCGCTAACGACGCGGTATGCGTTGCAGATGTCGGAATTGTTCCCGGCCGAACACTCATTCGGCGATCTTTGCGGTAAGCGTTCCCGGTAAGCAGCGGTGCAAATGCCCAAAGACCAGCGTCGCAAACACGGCCGCAATGGCAAGCGGCAGCAGGAAAGACCAGGCGAAGATCGAAGGTCCCGCCGTCACGAAGATCGGGCCGGCGACCCCGGTGCCGATCGTCGCTCCCACGATGGCGATCACCAGGATACGCGACATCAAGGAGCCATCCGGATCGTTCTCGGTCAGAATACCGGTCACGAACGGGGTGACGATGTAGAAGCCGACATTCACGAACACCTGTGCGATCACAAAGACCGATGGGGTGAAGACGTTGAAAAGAAAATAGATCGATACGGCCATGACCAGAAAGCCAACAAGTACGAAGGTGAGTCGCTTCGCCTTGTCGTGGGTGGTCATCGGGACGATGGCGCCGAAAAATCCCGCCAATGACGCCACCGCGAGATACAGGCCGACTTGCGGACCGCTCAGGCCCACCCGCTCGCCGACATAGCCGCAAACCACCCATTGCCCGGCCTGCACGGCGTAGACGAGAAAGACAATCAGCATGGTCAGCCGCATCTTGCCGCTATCGAGTCTGGATTGATGCGTGGCCGCCGTCTTCACCGCCGAACGTTTCGATATCAACAGCAGGAATGGCGCCATCATCGCGGCAAACGCAGCAAGGACGAGAAAGACTGGCGCCCCTGTTTCTTGGTGCGGGATCATGGATACGATAAAGAGCAGGATGCCCAGCGCCACCCCGCTGATCAGGTTGAGGGCTCCCCAGAGCCGCTCGGCATCGGCAAGCGAAGCAAGGCTCATGGCGACGAGGCTGAAGATGGCGCCTTCGCCGAGGCCTGCGACAAAGCGAGCCCCCGCAAGCGTCAGCGGCGATTGCAACCAGAAACTTGCCGCCTCTCCGACAAGCACCGCAAGCACTCCGGCCACTGCGACGCAACGCCATGATCGAACCGCCAGCTTTGGAAGAAACAGTCCGTAAAAGCCAATGCCCGCCAGTTCGGCACTAGCGACCACCGTGGCCAACCCTTCATCATAGCCAGCCAGCTTGCTCATCGAAAGGACAACGACGGGCATCACCATCGTGCCGTTCAGGGCAAGGGCATAAGCGGCGCTAAGTCCTAGGATCCACCACACTATCGCCTCCCAATGCAGCTCCGGCGCATTGGCGCCGGTCTGTTCTTCTCGTTCCTCGCAGCTTCTTCGGCTGCTGACCCCGCGAAGGATAGAAGTGAAGGAATAGCCAGCAAGGGATGTTTGGGGCCGGTTTGGGGTCTTTTCCGGCCAAATCTTCGGCATGTTCACGCGACGACTTGACGGAAGTTCACGTCTCAAATCTGCTGTCGGTCAAATGAGGTGCCACCAAGCCAAGCTGGGCTCGGGCACTCCAACGTCCCTGGGGATTGTAAATCCCTCAGTTGAAGATGGAGACAGTACGCGGCCATTCGGCAGCTGCCTGGAGGGGTAAAGGAGACGGCGGCACAGGGGCGTTCCGGTTTGGAGGCAATCGCCAACAGGTGCCGTAGGGGGAGGAGGTTTAGATGAAATCCGTCGATACGCGATACGTTACGGCAAACATTCCTGCGTTTCTGATCCGGAGCCTGGTCGCGACTTTGTCTGAATTCAGACTGGATCCCTCCCGGATGCTCGTTGGATTGGGAATAGCGGTCAAGGACCTGGAGGACCCGGGCTGTCGGGTGTCCTACCGGCAAGGGCGGGAAGCCATCCTGCGTGCAACTCAAATGGCCAAAGGCCAGGCGCTCGGGTTGGAAACGGGAAGTCGCGAGAAGATCACATCCGCTGGCTTGATCGGCTATGCCATGCTGACTTCGGCCACGGTGGGCGAGGCCGTCGAACTCGCACTTCAGCTGCAAAGAGATAGCGGCAGCATGCTCGACTTTGACACGCGAACCACAAAGGAAGGTATCGTCGTCACCGCATCAACTCGTTTCCACGACCCCGAAATCTACACGTTCTTGGTCGAGGAAGCCTTTGCGAGCTTCCTGGGCATCGCGGTCGGCCTGGTCGGCGAGGGTTTCAAACCCCTTAGGATCGATGTGACTTATCCACCTCCCGCACATGCGGACGTGTACCGGCGGCTCTTCGGATGCGAAATTCGTTTCGGCCAGATGGAGAACGCCTTCCTTTACGATCCCATGTGGTACAAGCAGCCCCTGCTCACGGCGGACCCGTTCACGCATCGTCAGCTCCTCGAATTCATATCTTACAACCGCGCCCGTTTGCGCGAGGCGGCGGAGATCACCGAATCGGTGGAGCGCGCGCTGAGGCAAAATCTGAACGAGCGCAGCAACATCACTAAGATTGCCTGCGAACTCGGCGTCGGCCAGAGAACGCTGCGTCGGCGCCTGGCAGAAAGCGGTGTCTCCTTCCAAGCACTGCTCGATGCCGTTCGCAAGAACCGGGCGTTGGAGCTGCTCGCCAATCCGCAAATGTCAGTCGAGCAGATAGCGTTCATCGTGGGCTTCTCGGATCCTCATAATTTTCGCCGGGCCTTTCGCCGCTGGACGGGCACAACACCAGGTTTGTTGCGGGCGGATATGTCGGAAACCTGGCCGCGATAGAGTCCCTGGCGGCAAGAACACCTGCGTCGAGGGAGCGCGGACGACTATCTCGGCTCCAACCATTGTTGCCCTCCGATCTTGCGAGGCCGGGCAGGGTGAGGTGACGGTCACACTTGGATACCTCGTTTTCGGGTACCCGCGATGCGCGGCTTCTCAATAGTCGAGGGCGATGACGGGAACTTGCATCGCCCAGCCGGCGGAGCGTGCCGGCTGGGCAGAAACCAAGCCGGCACACACACGGCTCAATCGCGACGGCTGTGGGTGTCCTCAAACCAGCTATTTGGCCGACAATGAMACTCCTTTGGCCAAATCCCCCATTGTTCGGTCGAGGCAGCCACATATCGTGGTGGAGCGTTGGGTTGGTGGATCACGGGGACTGATCGCCGTCTAACGAGAATAGGGGTGGCCGCTCCGCCTCGCGGAGTTCGCGCGGAAAATGGTCGGGGAGGGCGCCGCCTCACTCGCGCCAGTCGTCACACCGAGATGCTCTTCACTGGCTAATTTCTCACGCCAGCTTGCCAACGCGCGCCAGGGGTCGTCCACGCAATCGTGTATTCGGGCTAGCGGCGCTTCCTTGGCGATCCGGTAAGGCGCCAGCAGGTCTGCAAATTGCATGAACACAATGCAACATAAAGGGGAACGGAGAAGAGATGTACGCAATGTTCGTCCGGGGGGTACCTCGATCAATATTTCTGGCCGGTGCTTTCCTGCTGCCAGCGATAATGCCAGCTTCCGCGGGTGGATTTTCCCGCGGCCAAGCCAACACGGACGTCCTCTTCAGCGACGAACGTTTCACCGTGGATTCGCAACTGATATACGTCAATCCGGGCCGTAGCTTTGCATCGCTGATGGGCCAACCCGTGCAGGAAGGCTCATATTCCGACCCCTTTGTCGTCCCTCAGGCTTCCGTCGGCTTCAGGTTCTGGTCGCCCCTTTCCTGTGCGCTCACCTACACGCAGCCATTCGGCGCTTCCGCGACCTACAGCGATCAAGCGCAGGTCGCCGAATATCTCACGGCGGCCGGCAACGGAGATCCGTTCCCAAATCCCACGTCCAAAATGAAGTTCTCCGCGGACGAATACGGTGCAACTTGCGGAGTTCGCTTTGCGGCCGGCCCGGGGAATTTCTATTTGCTAGGCGGCGCGTTCATCGAGACATTCGATTACAAGGAAAACACGTGGATCGGCTCGGTCCATTTGAAAGATGGTGGAGCGCTCGGCTACAGAATAGGCGTCGCTTACGATATCCCGGAATACGCGATGCGGCTCCAGATTATGTATCGCTCGGAAATCAAACATGAAGGGGATGGCACGTACACGCCCTCTCAGTTGGCGATCGACAATGGGATAACGAGCAATCTACCCGCGAACGGTGCAGGCACGCTGCCGCAGTCGCTCAAGATCAACGCACAGACAGGGGTTGCCCCCGGCTGGCTGATCTACGGGTCCGTAGAATGGACAGACTGGAGTGTTCTGCAGCACTTCAGCTATGACGTGATTGGGCTGGGTACAGCCAACAAGATCTTCAACTACTCGGATGGCTATACCGTCCAGATTGGGGTGGGGCACGACTTCACCGACAAGCTTGCTGGCACTGTCAACGTGACCTGGGATAAGGGCGTAGGCTCGGGTGCGGACATCACCACCGATAGTTGGACCCTTGGTGTCGGAGCGCAATACAAGACCCAGATCGGCACCTTTGGTCTTGGAACAGCCCTGTCTTATCTGGAAGCAGGAGCGCAGTCAGTCGACAACGGTGCCACCTACGACGCGACCGCGGGCGCCGATTTGGCCGTGGGTGTCGGATTGTCGTATTCGTTGCAATTTTAGCGCCTGCATCTACCCGACTGGGTAACACCTCAACCGCGGCTACTATGTCAGGCCGACCGTTTTCGGCCATGTCACGCCAGGCATGACCATCGAAAAGGAAGAAATCTTCGGCCCGGTGGTGTCGGTCATTTCCTACAGCGACGACGACGCGGTGAAAATCGCCAACGACACCGTCTATGGCCTCGCCGCCTATGTGCAGTCGCAGGACATCGAGCATGCGCGCAAGGTTGCGGGCCAGCTGCGCGCCGGCCAGGTCTCGATCAACTATCCGAATGGGACACGTTCGCACCCTTCGGCGGCTACAATCAGTCCGGCAACGGCCGCGAATATGCCGGCTGGGCGATCCATGATTTTCTGGAGGTCAAGGGCATCATCGGTTACGGCGCCTGAGATCGATCAACAGGCTTTCCGGCGTACGTGATGTGCCGGAAAGCTTTTTGAACTGACCGCTTTGCCCGCCGCAAGTCTCGCGGTTGGCAAGCCAATTCCAGTTGCCTGGGGAAAGCTGCGACTGTTCTACTGGAGGCGACAGGACGCTGCTGCCCCGACAGGATCAACTGCTGATGATCGTCGTCTACCCTCGCAGTGGCGCGCTTGCGTCGTTGGTGCGCAGTGTTTTGCGATGCAGGAAACAACCAGGCTGGGGGGCTTGAGGGCGGCTACTGGAACTTGGTCACGACGCCGATGCCGATGCCTTCGAAGCCGCCCATGGCCATCAGGGCGGCCGGAGCCTCTTCGAGGCTGAGCCTCTTGCTGACCAGAAGTTCGGGCTTCAGCTTGCCGCTGCCAATCATCGCCATAATCGCCGGATAGCGGTAGGCCTGCATGCCCAGGCTGCCGAGGATTTCGAGCTCGAAGGCGATCACCTGATCCATCGGCACCTGCGCCCTGGC
>NZ_JBFUFB010000042.1:0-12086 GCF_056403655.1 Mesorhizobium sp. P2_F8 | reverse complement strand
CGGCAAGCACCGGCGTGATCAACGTCGGCGGCGCGGTGACCTTCCTGGATGACGGCCCGTCGATCACGAGTGCGGTTGTCGGCAGCTCGGTGACGCTTGACGAGACCAACAACGGTGCGACGACGGACGGGGTGCTGAACCCGGCGCTGATGACGGCCACGAGCGCTGCGGCGATCGTGACGGTGACGTCGAACTATGGCGCCGACGGCGCCGGRACGACCACCTATGCCTTGTCGGTGACGCAGGCGAACTCCGGGCTGGCRACGGCRCAGGGCGACCATGCGATCACGCTGGTGCAGGTCGGCAACACGATCGAGGGCCAGTACAACGACGGTGCGACGCACACGGCGTTCACGGTGTCGATCGGCTCGGACGGCAAGCTGACGGTGGTGCAGAACGTCGCGCTGGAGCACCTGGTCGATGGTTCGACGGCGGCGGCCTACAATGACGCGCTGACGCTGGCCGGCAAGATCGGCGTGACGGCGACGGTGACGGATGCGGATGGCGACACGGCAAGCACCGGCGTGATCAACGTCGGCGGCGCGGTGACCTTCCTGGATGACGGCCCGTCGATCACCATCACCGGCGTAGCGCCGGCGCTAAACGTCGACGAGAGCTATCTGACCGCGGCGACCAACGGCATTGCCGGTTCGGGTGTCGGCCCGGCAGGATCGGCCACGGACACGCAGAATTTTGCGGGTGTGTTCACGGCTGTGCAGGGCGCCGACGGTGCCACCACCAGCTATGGCCTGAGCATCTCGGCTCCGGGCGTGACCACCAACCTGATCGATAGTGCCACCAACACGGCGGTGGTGCTGACCCAGAGCGGCAACACCGTGTCCGGCTATGTATCCGGGCACAGCGGTGATGTGGCCTTCCTGGTGTTCACGCTGAGCACCAACACGGCGACCGGCGCAGTAACGCTGACACAGGACCGTGCGGTGCACCAGAACACTGTCGACAACCCCACCGACAGTTCCGAAGGCATCAACCTGACCTCGGGCCTGGTAACGCTGACGGCAACGGTGACGGACAGCGACGGTGATACGGCCTCGCAGTCGATCGACCTCGGTTCCAAGGCCTCCTTCCATGATGACGGGCCCTCGCTAGGCTCCTTTACCTCGGGCACGATCCCGAACGAGGTGGGATCTGTCGCTGGCTTGTTCTCGCTGGTGCCGGGCGCCGACGGGATCGACCATTTCAACATCACGGGACCGGCGATCGCGGGCATTGTCTACAGCACAACGATCGCTGCGGATGGCGCTACGACCCTCCACGCGAATGCCGGTGCAACCGAGGTGTTTGATCTCACGGTAAGGCCGGATGGAACGTACCAGTTCGACCTCCTGAAGCCCGATGCCGGCACCACAATAACCTATTCGCTACAGAACCTTCCTGCTGGCGGGCCGAACTGGCGCGAAACCACCGATGGCCATATTGAGTTTTCAAGCCCAGGCGGGATCAACTCCAACAACAACGGATTTGGCGTCTCAAACACCTTCGTAGGCGGGAATGAAAGCTTCACAATGGAGTTCCACACTTCCGGAACTGGAGTCGGCGTGGATAATCCGGCCAGCACCAGTGCCGAGTTGAACGACTCCGTGAGTTTGGTGGTCAATTCGCTGAACGGTGCGGGGGGAACCTACCACTGGGTTGCGACCAACACGCTCACCAACGTATCCACGTCCGGTGACATATCCATCACGGCAACCGGAACATTCGTGATTGATCCGTCTATCAGCTTCAACCAATTGCAGGTCAGCGCGGTCAACGTTTCAGGGCAAGGCGCTCAGTTCTCGAACATCTCCCTCACACACAACGTCTTGCCCCAGGATCAGAACTTGGCCTTTACAGTCTCCGCGGCCGACAAGGATGGCGATACCACTGGCACGCAGCCGCTCGCCATTCACGTGGTTGCGGGAGATGGGTCCAACAACTTCGCCCTTACCGGGACAGC
Organism: Mesorhizobium sp. P2_F8; assembly: GCF_056403655.1. Classification (NCBI taxonomy): domain Bacteria; kingdom Pseudomonadati; phylum Pseudomonadota; class Alphaproteobacteria; order Hyphomicrobiales; family Phyllobacteriaceae; genus Mesorhizobium; species Mesorhizobium sp. P2_F8. The sequence goes on along the minus strand of NZ_JBFUFB010000042.1, from coordinate 10,129 downwards.
CGGCAACGACGTGATCGCTGGAAGCACGCACACCGACACGATCTCTGGCGGGGCGGGAACCGACATCGTCGACTACACCGGCAGCCTGGCCGCGATTTCGATCCATCTGGCTGATGACGGACATGCAGCCGGGGCACCGGTGACATTCACCAACCCGGGACTTGGCACCATCGGCGGCGGCGACGCCACCGGCGATACCCTTACAGGCATCGAGGGCCTGATCGGTGGCTCTGGCGATGACTATCTGTTCGGAAACCTGGCAGCCAATTATCTTTCGGGTGGCGGTGGCAACGACACGCTCAATGGTGGCGCTGGCAATGACACGCTGATCGGCGGCGCGGGCAATGACGTCCTGATCGGCGGTGCAGGCCAGGATACAATGACCGGCGGCGCCGGAGCCGACACGTTCAAGCTCGACGGTTTGGACATCAAGGACCTCATCACCGACTACAATGGCGGTCAGGGGGACAAGATCGATCTTACGGCCCTGTTCGACTCGACTCCTGCGAATGTCGGCAACTTCGTGAACTACGACGCAGGCACGGGCACGCTCAGTGTCGACACCAGTGGCTCGGGAAATCCGGCCAATTTTGTCGAAGTGGCCCAGCTGACAAACCACCCCGTCGCCAGCACGATCACGCTGCTCTACGACGACGGCGTAACCCAGCACACGACGACGGCAAACCAGGTTTAACGGCATGGCGCTCGGTCACGCGACTATGTTATACATTGCTAATATCGAGGGGAGCTCATCCATGAATCGTTCTGCAAGACTGCTGGTTTCCGCTGCGACGCTGTTGCTGGCAGTCGGGTCGACGGGCTATGCCGCCGACATCATCGAAGGTCCGTCGGTCGACTATTGTCGCGTTGCCGGGACGTCCAACCTGGTGCTGACCGACAATATCGTCGAGCTCAAGGAGCAGGTGGTCAAGCTGATGGACGAGTCGGTTGCCGCCGCCAACAGCTCTGAGTGGATCAACTCGTCCCGGCCGGTCTTCGTCTGGGCATCGGAAGCCAAGGTCGCTTGCGGCATGGCCTATGGCTACCTGAAAACCAACTATCGCGACGAAGATACCCTCAACAAATGCGAGTGTTTTCACGATCGCATGGTCGAGTACATGCACTGACCGGATAAGCGAACCGACGCCTGTTGGCCATCATGATAGCCGACGGATCCTTTTTGAGGGCGATCGCCGCAGCGATCGCGTTGGTCGGTTTTGGCCAGACTGTCACGCCGGCCCGCGCCAACTGGCTGGAGCGACCTTCGGTGGAACAGCCGTCCGAGTTGACGCGGCCGACGCACTGCGACGCGGCTACGCAGTGGACCCGGCACACCTTCAAGGCGTTTGCGAGTTGCCAGGCATCGATCTATGGCCTCGAGCCGGTGCTGGCGCATGCCGTGATGGAGATCGAAAGCGGGTTCGATCCTGACGTGCAGGGCGCCGACGGCGAAGTCGGCCTGATGCAGGTGATGCCGGCAACGGCGCGAATGCTTGGCTTTCGAGGCTCCCTCGACGAGCTGAGCGCGCCGGCGACCAACATCACGCTCGGGGTCAGATATCTTGCCCAGGCCAACAAGCTGGCCGAGGGCGACCTGTGCACCACCGTCATGAAATATCGCGCCGGGCACAATGAAAGCCGGTTCTCGGCGCTTTCGGTCCGCTACTGCCAGCGCGCGCGGGCAATCCTGGCAAGACAAGGGATTGAAGTGACCGGGCCGTTGCCGGTGGCGACATTCGGCTTCTCCGCTTTTTCGTCGGAAGGAGAGGGTGGGGCTCCAGCCCAGGGAAAAGGCGTTTGCGTGCGCCGCGTGTTCGTGCCCGGGCCACGATACATGAAATGTGCCGACTATCGGACTGCCGGCCAAGCAAGACAGATCAAGGCGCTCAGAGCCAGGCTGTTCGAAGGCTAAAGAAACTACAGACGGCGCGGCAAGTGCGCCGTAACATGCGTTGAAGACCAGACCGGGAAGCATACTCGGCGGCACATTGGGTGGAGCAATCATGGAAGCTGGCCGACAGGGCCGCTGTCTGCGGACATGGGCAATCGCGTTTGCGCTCACCACGACATTGTCAGGCTGCCAGTCGAAAGGCGGTGTTTCCGAAGTGCTCGATCCGGCGGCGATTGCCGCGCCTGGCGGGCAGGCCGGCGACGCGGGTGCCGGTCCTGCCCAGGCGACCCAGTCGCTGGGCACCGGGTCGACAAAAATCACGATGTTGCTGCCATTGTCGGCTCCCGGAACGGCGGGGGAAAACGGCAGGAAGATGCTCGATGCCGCCAAACTGGCGATGACGGATGTTGGCAATGGATTGCTTACGCTGACGGTAGAGGACACGAAAGGCGACAGCGCACAGGCCGGCAAATTGGCGATAAGTGCGATAACGACGGGGTCGAAAGTGGTCATCGGCCCAACCGAACTGCCGGCAGCCCAGCATATTGCCACGCTGTCGGGGTCGAAGCGTCCACCGGTGCTGGCGCTTGCCGACAATTTCGCAGGCGGTGCTGGGGTTTATGCCGTGCGACTCAGCGAAGCCGACAGTGCCGCAGCGGGCGCCGCGGGGCTCGCTGCCAAAGGCGGCAAGAAGTTCGTGTTGCTTGTCGCGGAAGGCTCAAACGCCAGCGCGGTGGAGAAGCGGGTCGCCAACGGCCTCAGCATCTATGGTGCGACGCTCGCGGTCACTGTCCCGTATTCGGCCAGCGACGGTGGCGCGAAGGCCGTCGACGAAATGGCCTCGCTCGTGGACACTCCCGACGCCGTGATCGTCGCCAATGGCGATGGCAGCCCATCGCCTATCCTTGCCGCCCTCAGGTCAAAGGGCATTCCGGGAAAGGCAATTTCCGTCGTCGGAACCAACCGGTGGCTGGAGCATCCCATGGATCCGCTGTTTGAGGGGGCATATATCGCCACGCTCGATCAGCGCGAAACCGGACCGATCGCCGACCGCTTCAGGGCGATATACAACTACCCGGCCGACGTCAATGTGGCCTATGCTTATGATATGGTTGCGCTGACAGCAGGGGTTGCCAGTGCGGTCGGGCCCGACGGCTTCAGCAAGCAGGTTCTCGAAAATCCAAACGGGTTTCGTGGGTCGACAGGTCTGTTTCGGTTTCGGGCTGACGGATCCAGTGAACGATCGATGCCGTTCTACCAGATTCAAAAGGGCGCGCTCAAACTGGTTGCGAAATCAACGTCGGGTTTCTGATCGGCCCTGGGAACCCGGTCAATCTGATGGGCAGACTGGCCGATGGGGGCTGGCTGATGGTTAGGCTGGGCCGCAGCCGCTTGGCGATCGCGCTCGGAAGCCTCCTGCTTCTGGCCGGGGTTCTGCTGATTGTTCAGGCCGGGGCTTTGCTTTCGGTCGATCGGCCGGTCCTTGCCCCTTCGCAAAATGGCGGGACGCAGCCGACCCGCGTGGCTGCGTCCATCGTCGAAGCATACCGACGAGAACCCGCCCGCAAGATTGCTCAAGACCTCATCGCTCCACCACAGCTTGACCCTGTGCAACTCGAACGGGTCGAGCCCCGCCCGCCGCTGACCGACCTTGGTCTGGCTGTGCCCCCGAAGACACCGATGCCGGACGATTGGCGTGAGGTGCTGCTCTTTCGCCCGGATGCCGCAAACTCCGCGATCTTCGCGTCCATGGGCCGGACAGTAATCATCAGCGGGGTGCAGGGCATCGACCTCGACAGAACCTGTTCGTTTCATGATGTCACCTGGCCTTGCGGCGAGCGCGCACGTGCCGCCTTCGATTCCTGGGTTAGGGGACGCGCGTTGAAGTGCTTCATGCCGCCGGACGTCGAGCGTTTTGCCATCGCCGCCCCATGCAGGCTGGGCAAGCAGGACGTTGGCGCCTGGCTTGTGTCCAACGGCTGGGCCACGGCGCTGCCGAGTGGCATCTATGGCAAAGCGCAAGTGGCTGCCCAGGGCGCGGGGATGGGCATTTTCGGTCCGCCACAATAGGCTGCGAGACTCAAAAAACCGGAGCAGCGTTCGCCGAGGCCGCCGTTGATTGTTCAGCGGCCGTCGGCATTCCATTGATTAACCTTTACGGCGCAAATTTCCGGGGCAAGCCGGTTGCTTGAACAGTATCGGGTCTCATAGTTCAAATTGTATGCTTCTCGGAAACTGAAAATGCTGTACGCCGGCTCTATGCTGGCTGATCTGACAGGAGATTAGCCAATGGCACAAACCACAGCGACCGCCTCCGCGCAGGCATGGAGAAGCGCCGCATGGCTGACCTTTCTAGGAACAGCCGGGAGCCTCGGTCTTTCTCTGGGCTTCAACTATCTGCTCTTGTTCAGCGACGCGTTCACGCCGTTCGGGCGCAGCATGATGACAGCCGTGCTGCTGCCCGTGGTCATTGGTCTGCCGCTTTTCGTACTAATCGGCTGGCAGCAGATCCAAATCCGCAGCTGCCGTCAGGAACTCAACAGGTCCGGAACCTATGACAGGTTGACAGGCTGTCTGAACGGGCCGGTCTTCACGTCGATGGTCGAAAGAAGAGCAACAAGGCCATCGGCGCCGGGACCACGCTCGGGCGCCTTCCTGGTCATTCATTCGGAACATCTACGGTCCATCAACCTGCGCTTTGGCCTTGAATGGGGCGACGAGGCTTTGCGGCTCATAGCCACAACCATACAATCATCAGTGCGCGCGGATGATCTGGTTGGACGCATAGGGACTTCCATGTTCGGGGTCTTCCTCTCAGGCGCGACCGAAGCAGAAGCCAAGGAAATCGGCGAGCGTATCCGCACTCGTGTCGCGCAAGTCTATTTCGCACCAAAGGGAACCGAGGATGCCCTGACCATCAAGGTCGGCGGCGTGATGTTTGAGAAAGAGATGGAGTTCGCGGATATGTTTCAGTTCGCGGAACAGAGCGTGTCAGACACCCAGGATGACGCCAGGTTTGAATTGAAGCATCTCAACAGCTGACGGCTTTCGGGCAGCCTATGGCTATTTTTCCCGCATCGCGCGGCGGAAGTTCTGCGTGATCGGCTCGGCGAGGTAAGAAAGCACGGTGCGAGCACCGGTCCGGATCATCGCCTCGCTCGACATACCGGGCAGCAGCTTGCGGCCCTCCAGCTTGGCGAGTTCACTCTTGTCGATCAACACGGTTGCGGCGAAATACGGTGTCCCGCTGCGCTCCTCCACCATGCGGTCAGCCGACACGATCTCCACGACGCCGTCGAGCGGCGGCAGGTTGTAGCGGGCGAAGGCCGGGAAGCTGACGCGCGCGGGCTGTCCGGGGGCGATCGTCTCGACATCTTCAGGTTTGACCATAGCCTCGACCACGAGTTGTTGTCCGAGCGGGACGACTGTCATCAATGTCTCGCCGGGTTTCACGACACCGCCCGTCGTGTGGACCTTCAGGTCCATGACGATGCCGTCAACCGGTGCGACGACATTGGTACGGGTCAGCACGTCCTTGGCGGAACGCTCCTGTTGCCTGAGGTCAAACAATTCCGCCTCGACCTTGCTCAACTCCTCGACGGCCTCGTTCAGCCGCACTGTGCCGAGGTTCAAGATCTGCATGTCGATCTCGGCTATGGCGCTTCTGGCACGAGCGATTGCCGCGGTGTTGGTCGCGCGCTCCCCCTCGATCTCCCTCTGTTGTCGTTTGAGCAACAGGTTCCGCTCGCGCGTGGTCAGCCCCTTCTTGAGCAGCCCCTCGAGGTCTTTGCTTTCACCCCCGATCGCCTCGATCTGCTTGTCCTCGGTGACGATGAGCTCCTTCAGTCCGTTTATCTCTTCCTGTATCTGGTTATGGCGCTGGCTTAGGATTTCCCCCTCATCCTTCAAATTGTGCTGCTTCGCCGCGAACACGTCACGCTGTGCGGCCACCGCGTCCCTTGCGGCGGTAGCGGGGTCTGCGAGCAACGCCGGATCGAACTCGATCTCCGGCTTGCCGTCCCGCTCGGCCCTGAGACGCGCGGCTAGCGCGTCGCGCGTTGCTATCCGGTTCTGGATCAGGTCAAGCTGCGTCTTTGCCTGTGTGTCGTCGAGCCGGATAAGGACCTTGCCCGCCTTGACGATATCACCGTTGGCGGCGTTCAGGTCCGCGATGATGCCGCCCTCGAGGTGCTGGATCAGCTTGCGGTCGCCGGCGACCTTGATAACGCCCGGTGCTACAGCGGCGCTGTCCAAAGGCGCCAGCGCCGCCCAACCGCCGGCGACGCCGAAGAACAGGAACATGATCGCGAACCCGGTGCACGTCACGCCCGTCAGACGCAGGGGTAGCGGTTCCAGCAGGGACGGTGGCGGCACGGGCAACGGCACGACGTTCAATTCCGGGGAACGGCTCATGCTTCTTTGACTTCCTTGACCACTTCGAGAGTTGGCAGCGAGGCTCCCATCGGCATCTGGGTCACCTTGCGGGCGCGGTTGGCGAGTTCGTTGAAGACATAGTCGCGCGGGCCGAAGAGGTCTTGCTGGCCGTGGTTGAGGACCAGCACCTTGTCGACCTTCTCCAGGATATTCGGTCGGTGCGCGATCAGGACGATGGTCGTGCCCGCCACCTTGACCGCGCTGAGGGCTGCAATCAATGCGTCCTCGCCATCGCGGTCGAGGTTGGAATTGGGCTCGTCCAGTATAAGGAGTGGCGGGTCGCCGTAGAGTGCCCGCGCCAGGCCGATGCGTTGGCGCTGCCCGCCTGAAAGCACCGCGCCGGATTCGCCGATCTCGGTGGCGTAACCTTTGGGCAGCCCCTTGATCAGTTCGTGAACTCCCGCCAACTGAGCGGCCTTGACCACGTTGTTGAAGACCGGCGGGTTGAGCTGCGCGAAGCGGCAGATGTTTTCGGCGACGGTACCGGCGAAGAGCTCGATGTCCTGCGGCAGGTAACCGACATGATGACCACGGTCCTCCGCCGCCCATTGGGCAACGTCCATGCCGTCCAGCAACGCGCGCCCCCCGGATGGACGCCAGGCACCGGCCAGTATTCGCGCCAAGCTCGTCTTACCGGCCGCGCTCGGGCCGATCAGCGCCATTGCTTCACCCGGGTTGAGCCGGAAGTTGATCCCTTTCAGAATCGGTTCGCCACCCTGTCGGGCAAGCACGAGGTCGTCGGCCTCAAACCGCCCCTTCGGTCGTGGCAGTGGCAGAACCGGTGTGGCCTCCGGGTGCTGTCCGGCGACCGCGGTGAGACGCCGGTAAGCGGCACGCGCTCCGACCGTGGCCTTCCATGTGGCGATCGCTTGTTCAACTGGGGACAAGGCGCGACCCATGAGGATCGAGGCGGAGATCATGATGCCGGCCGAGGCTTCGTTGCGAACCACCAGATAGGCACCAAGGCCCAGTATGGCCATTTGCAGGGCCAGCCGGTGACAACGCGCCATGGCCGCGATGACGCCGCCACGGTTGGCGGCAAGGACTTGTCCTTTGTTCGCCTCGTCCTGCTGCGCCTTCCAGCCCTCCAGCAGTGGCTTTAGCATGCCCATCGCCTGGACGACCTCGGCGTTTCGGATCGCAGCTTCAGCCTGCGTGTATGCCCGCGACTGTGCGCTTGCGGCCTCGGTCAAAGGCTTGCGCGTGAGGTATTCGTTGAGCACCGCCAAGGCGAAGAGTACGACACCGCCGACCAGCGCCAACCAACCCAGCCAAGGGTGCATGAGGAATATGGCGGCGAAAAACAGAGGTGCCCAAGGCGCGTCAAGGATAGGGAAGATGCTCGGGCTCGTGAAGAAATTCCGCACTTGATCGAGGTCGCGCAGCGGTCGGGCGTTTGCATGCCCGGGCGCCGAGGCGGCATATTCCACCGATGCGGTCAGCAGAACTGGTGCCAACCGCGCGTTCATCCACGATCCGACTTTGGCCAGAAGGCGCCCGCGCACCACTTCCAGCCCCGCCATCGCGACGAGTGCCCCTGCCGCCATCAACGATAGCATCACCAGCGTCTCCAGGCTGTGGCTGGACAACACCCGGTGGTAGACCTGGAGCATGTAAAGCGCCCCGGTCAGCATCAGCACATTGATGCCGGCGCTGAACCAGATAAGCGGCCGGATGGCACGTCTGGCCTCTTTCATCACCACTTGCAGGGCAGGGGGCTGTTGGTTGGCTTTCATCATTTATATCTCTGCGGGGTGCTGCTTCGTGCGCAGATGGCGGGAGGCAACTTTAGCTGCCTCCCGTCGCTCAGTGATCAGGCGACGACGTCAACGGGTATGTGCTGCGTCGCCGTCGTATCGGCGTCCGCGTCCGCGATCTGGAACGCGAAGTCGAGGTTGGCATTTAAGGTCCCGGAGGTCGTCTGCACGAAGCCGATGTCCACGATCTTGAGGACATCGTTATCCTGCGCCTCCCAAGCTTGCGTACCACTGCTTGCGCCTTCGACCGGGATGGTGTTGGGGTTGTCGGTGATCCCGTTCAGGTTGATCGCAGATCCTGCCAGCCCGTTGCCGGATTGCATGATCTGCATCCCCTGAATCTTGAAGTTCTCACCGGCGGCAAGGTTGTAGTCGTTGCTCTCGATAATCAGGAGGGCGTCGTTCTGGTCAAGCGTGAACTCCGAGCTATACGGAGACGGCACCGTGTTGCCCTTGAAGAAATCCGCGTTCTCAACGAAGATCGACCTCGTGGTTTTGACGTCGTCGGCGGTGGATGCTGTGCCTTTGTCATCGATCAGGTCGAGGACCACGATAAGATCCTCGGAGTTCCCGATACCGTCGAACTTGATGGCGACGCCGGACACAGAGTCTGTCGGGGTGAGCTTCTCGGTACCACCGCCGGGGGCACCGGGGTTCACGTCCCCGAGAATGTTCTCGTTGAAGAACCGCAGCGTCAGTAGTTCGTCCTTCTGGATCGTATCACCCGCGACACCGTTCGTGGATTGGGTAGCCGACACCCAGTCCTCGAAGCTGCTGGTGACGAACTGCCCATTGTTATAGGCAGTGTCGAGAGGCGGTCCGTCCGGCGCGCCGTCACCCGTGCCGTTGAAGCCGAAAGGAGAGCCGGCAGGGTTCGTGTTCGCCGTGAACTGCACATAGAACCCGTTGGTGTCGGTCGTACCGTTGTTGAGGTCAAGTTCCGTCACCACGAGTTCCGGGTGTCCGGTGTTACCGGGAGGTGCCTTCCGCAACAGTTCGGAGGTGTGCAGCACGTTGAAGCTGAACCCGTCGATCGGGTCCGTCAGGGTGATGCTGTAGGTATCGGCTGCCTTGTCGAAGGTCAGGGTGCCGCCCGCCGTAGCATCCTGCACGCCAGCCGTGATCGGGTCCTTGTCATAGTGGAACGAGAAGGTGAACGTTGCACTGGCGGCGTCCTCCGACGTCAGTGTCGCCACGGCTTGGGTAATGCCGGGGGTGCCGGGGTTATCGACCGTGCCGGTCAAGCTGATCTGGACCCCGGCAAGGGCTGCGTTGGTGTCGACAAAGTCGGAACCACCGCCCGTGTAGAATGCAGCGTTGTGACTGTCTTTGCCGATGTCGTACCCGAAGGCTCCGGTCGCCGTTGCGCTCAGCACGTTGTGCAGGGTCTCGTGCTCGATGGCTGGGGTGCCGGGGTCGCCGTCGAACGGCACCGTGATCGTCGGGCCGTCATCCTGGAACTGCACGGCATCGCCGATACCGGTCGAACTGGTCGCTGTGTCGCCGTCACCGTCGGTGACCGTCACCACCGCCAGCAAGGCGCTGTCGGTGATGTTCACCGTTTCGTCGTGGCTGGCTCCCGGGGTCGGATGATGGATCGAGGCATACTGCGCCACGCTGACGACGCCGGTCGTGCTGTTGATGGCGACGGCGAACGCCGCCGCCCCAGCGGCGCCGCCGATGCGGCCGACCACCAGGTCGCCTTCCTTGAACAGGAAGATGCTGGTGCCGGCGGTCGTGTCGAGGCCGGAATCCACGCCGGCGGCGGAGACCGCCAGCGAGAATGCCGTCGTGCCGCCTTCCTGGTCGGCGCCGAACGAGCTTCCGGTGGAGGTCACCACCGCGCCTGGGTCCTGTGCGTAGCCGGTCGGGCTCAGATCGGAGCTGACATTGCTGACGCCCGCGAACAGCGCGACGACCGCTGGTGCCGTGGTGTCGTCGGCATCTGCCTGGATGCCGGCGGTCTCGTCATGCGCCACCGTGGGAGCGCCCTGAACGATGCCCGCCGTCGGGCCGTCATCCTGGAACTGCACGGCATCGCCGATAC
>NZ_JBFUFB010000041.1:0-12780 GCF_056403655.1 Mesorhizobium sp. P2_F8 | reverse complement strand
GCCTCGAGCTCGTCGGGCGTGGCATAGATCACGGTCATGCCGAACTGGCGGTGCAGCCGCTTCAGCTCGGCGCGCGTCTCGTGCCGAAGCTTGGCGTCGAGATTGGTGAGCGGCTCATCGAGGAGAAGAATCTTTGGCCGGCGGATCAGGGAGCGGCCGAGCGCGACGCGCTGCTGCTCTCCGCCGGACAGGGTTGCCGGCTTGGCCTTCAGGCGGTGTGTCAGCTTCAGGATCTCGGCGGTCTCTTTCACCCGCTTGTCGATCTCGGCGCGCGCGACTTTCTCCTCGCGCAGCGGATAGGCGAGATTGTCGTAGACCGTGAGGTGGGGGTAAAGCGCGAAAGACTGGAAGACCATCGAGATGCCGCGGCCGGCGATCGGCGCATGGGTCATGTCGCGGCCGCCGATCTCAAGCGTGCCGGAGTCGGCCTGGACGAGGCCGGCGATAGTGCGCAGCGTCGTCGTCTTGCCAACCGAGCTCGGCCCGAAGAGTACGAAGAAGCGGCCTTCGTCGACGGCGAAGCTCAGGTCGTTGATGGCGCGCACGGATCCATAGGCTTTGCTGAGCCCATCGAGGCGCAGCGCAATCCCCTTGCCGGCACTGGCGCGAGGCGACGTCTGCGTCACGATGCGCCACCTCGTGCGGACGGAACACGCGCCATCCGTGTGATCCTCCTCGCCCTGCCGAAATGGACTGCGGCTGTCATTCCCGATCCGCCTTTTCTTTCCTAATCTGGTATTACCAATTTAAGATGCTCGTCAAGCGCTTTCTTAAAATTTGCCGTCACCAAAATAAGCTGAAAACGTCCGCTATATGTTGGTATTTCCTTCATTTTTGGCAATTCTCCACCTTCATCCCGTTCGCAAAACGCCAATCCCCAAAATCACTGAAATCGCCGACCTTCAAATCTGGTCGAACCAGATTCGCTCCGAGCTACCGCGGCGACCGCCCCGGATTGCCCTCGACGACCCCCCAATCCGGTCCGCGTCGGGAGAAGTCTCATATCCTGCATCCGCCTTCGTCCAGCCCTCCTCCATGCCCAACTCACGCCGCCACCACCCCTGGTCAGGATGGCGTCCGGAGTCGCGCCTGGCGCACCAGCGCTGAGGCCGCCCACCGGGCGACGGCCAGGGTCTTGCCGCTGTCCAGGCCCCAGATGTCCTTCAGCACAATCAGCAGTTCGACGCCGAAAATCAGCGACAGCGCCTGCGCCAGGCGCTCGAATTCGCGCGGCGGCAGCTCGCCCCTCAGTGGCGCGATCGCCTCCTTCAGCAAGTCGATGCGGTGGCCGCGGGTAAAAGCCGGCTCGCCACCCAGCGTCCCGGCCTGGCGCCTCGCCCACTGGTCGAGCGACAGCTTCAGGGCCGCCTTGAACGTCGCCTCGAAGGCCTCGATGCGCGGCATGGCGGTATCGAACAGATCGGCGACCCGGCGCTCGGCATCGGCCGAGGTCGATTGCCATGTGAGGATTGGGCCGAGCCCCTCGTCGACGACAGCCTTCACCAGCGCCGCCTGGCTCGGGAAATAGCGATAGGCGGTGGCGCGGGAGACTTCTGCCGCTTCGGCAACCTCGCTGACCGACGGCGTGACGCCCGCCTGCATCAGCCTTGTCGCCGTCTCCAGCATCAGCCGTTTCGTGCGCGCGCGCGGCCCACGCTCCAGCGCCTGGCCGCTTCCCCGCTCGGCGTCTTCGCCTGCTGTCAATTGTTGACGTGAGACATCCATGTCAATACGATACGCGCGTCTCAAAAATTTGCAATGACCTTCGCATCGTCGAGCGGCCTGGCAATGAGCGGTGGGGCGCAGCATTGCGCCTTCCTGGATTGGGGAACGCAATGAAGCGCATCTATGTAGTGGGGACCGCAGACACCAAGGGCGAGGAACTTGCCTTCCTCGCGGATGCGATCGCTGCCACGGGCGCCGTCGTTTCGCGCGTCGATGTCGGGACGCGCGACGCAACCATCGCCGTGGACATCACCGCGAAGGACATTGCCGGCCATCACCCCGGCGGTCGTGACGCCGTGCTCGGCGGCAACGACCGTGGCGCTGCGGTCGCCGCCATCGGCATCGCCTTCGCCCGCTTTGTCCAATCGCGAAACGACATCGCCGCCATGATCGGTATTGGCGGTGGCGGCGGCACCTCGATCATCACGTCCGGCATGCGCGCGCTGCCGCTCGGCCTGCCCAAGATCATGGTCTCGACGCTCGCCTCCGGCGACACCGCGCCCTATGTCGATGTCTCCGACATCGTCATGATGCCATCGGTGACCGACATGGCCGGGCTGAACCGGATTTCCCGTGTCGTCCTGCACAACGCCGCCCAGGCGATATCAGGCATGGCGGCAAGGCCGGCGCCGCCGGCCGATGGCAAACCGTCGATCGGCCTCACCATGTTCGGCGTCACCACGCCTTGCGTGACCGCCATCGCCGACCAGCTTCGCTCGACCTATGACTGCATGGTCTTCCACGCCACCGGCACCGGCGGCCGCAGCATGGAGAAGCTGGCCGACAGCGGCCTGCTGTCGGGGGTCATCGACATCACCACGACGGAGGTCTGCGACCTGCTGTTCGGCGGCGTGCTGCCGGCGACCGAGGATCGTTTCGGTGCGATCGCCCGCACCGGGCTGCCCTATGTCGGCTCGGTCGGCGCGCTCGACATGGTCAACTTCTGGGCGCCGTCGACCATCCCGGAACACTTTCGCGGACGGTTGGTGTACGAACACAATCCGAACGTCACCCTGATGCGCACCACGGCGCAGGAATGCCGCGCAATCGGCGAATGGATCGGCACCAGGCTCGCCCTCTGCGAGGGGCCGGTGCATGTCCTCATTCCGGAAAAGGGTGTCTCGGCGCTCGACATCGAAGGCGGTGCTTTCTTCGATCCAGAGGCCGACGCCGTTCTGTTCGAAGCCGTCGAGAGCACCATCCAGCCGAACGACATGCGCCGCGTCACGCGCTTGCCGCTGCACATCAACGATCCCGAATTCGCCAAGGCAGCGGTTGCGGCCTTTCTCGACATCGCCAGACAGTGAGATCCAAGACATGCCCGCCATACCGCGCAAGGACATACTGAAGAGATTCAGGGGAATGATCGACAAGGGCGTGCCGATCGTCGGCGGCGGCGCCGGCACCGGCCTGTCGGCCAAGGCCGAGGAGGCCGGCGGCATCGACCTCATCATCATCTACAATTCCGGCCGCTACCGCATGGCCGGGCGTGGCTCGGCCGCCGGCCTGCTCGCCTATGGCAATGCCAACGAGATCGTCAAGGAGATGGCCTATGAGGTGCTGCCGGTGGTCAAGAAGACGCCGGTGCTGGCCGGCGTCAACGGCACCGACCCGTTCGTCATCATGCCGCTGCTTCTCGCCGAGCTGAAGACGATGGGCTTTTCCGGCGTGCAGAACTTTCCCACCATCGGCTTGTTCGACGGTCAGATGCGGCAAAGCTTCGAGGAGACCGGCATGGGTTTTGGGCTCGAGGTCGAGATGATCGCCGAGGCGCATAAGCTCGACCTGCTGACCACGCCCTATGTCTTCAACCCCGATGAGGCCCGCGCCATGACAAAAGCCGGCGCCGACATCGTCGTCGCCCATATGGGGGTGACGACCGGCGGCTCGATCGGCGCCACCTCGGCCAAGTCGCTAGACGATTGCGTTGTCGAGATCGATGCCATCGCCAACGCGGCCCGTTCGGTGCGCAAGGAAATCATCCTGCTTTGCCATGGCGGGCCGATCTCGATGCCGGATGACGCGCGCTATATCCTCGACCGCTGCAAGGGCCTGCACGGCTTCTATGGCGCAAGCTCGATGGAACGGCTGCCGGCGGAAGCCGCGATCGCCAAACAGACGGCTGATTTCAAGGCCGTCTCGCTTCATGACCAGAAGAAAAAGAAGGGATGAGAGATGACCGACAAGAGCAAGATGTTTGTCTACCCCAAGGACGTCAGCGCCTTCGGCTTCGACTGGGGCAGGCTGGCGTTGACAGTGGCCCCTGAAGTGAATGGCGCAACGCGCTTTTCCGGCGGTGTCGTCGACCTGCCCTCCGGCAAGGGCCACACGCGCCACAACCATCCGGGCGCCGAGGAAATCATCTTCGTCATCTCGGGCAACGGCGAGCAGATGGTCGAGGACGAGAAGGGCAATCCGGTGGTCGAGAAGGTCGGCCCCGGCTGCACCATCTACGTGCCCGAAAGCCGCTTCCACTCGACGCTCAACACCGGCGATGGGCCAATGCAGCTTTTCGTCGTTTATTCACCAGCCGGGCCGGAACTGGTGCTGCGCGAGCTGCCGGATTTCAGGCTGCTGCCGGCGGGGCAGGACTAACGTCAGAGGCTGAAGCCAATCTTCATCGCACGAGCGACCCTTGCTAGGTTGTTGGCATCGCTTCCCGCAGCGAGCCTATTCCGCAGAGTGGGGACGTCGCGCTCAGATCGGAAGACATCCGGCGAAGGTAGGCGCGCGACCCAATAGGACATACAGTTTTCCGCTGCCTCTGGACCAAGCTGCCAGAATACAAATCGAACAGCATTTTGTGGGAACAGGAAACCTGGGACTTCAGAATGCGCGAGCTGTTCAGCCAGTTTGCGTGGAGCACCAAAACGCTCAAAGAATGGCAGGACAGTCGCCTGAATGTTGGCAACGATGGTCGGGATTTCAGCCTGACGAGTCAGCGGGTTTGCGATGTTCCATGTCTGCCAGTGATGCGGGGTTCGCAAATTGCCAAGCTGTCCGCCCGCGACCCAGTCGCTGGCATTGGCCGGCCAACCGTTGCGTTGATCCCATTCCCTTATTGCCTTGTTGTAGACCGACGCATGCACGACGAGCTCGACATACTCGCCGCCGACATTCAAATAGTGTGAATGAAAGGAAATTCTGAATGTCCAGTCGCCGGCGCGGCGACTTGCATGAGGACCGCTTTTTGCAAAGCGAAATCCAACAGATTCAAGCCGAGAAGAAATCTCGCAACACGCGTCGAGAAAGACTTGCCTTGGCGGTTCCTGATCCATCTTGGTGAATGCTCAGGCGATCAAACCAGCGTCTATGAGACCCCACCCCTGTTCCACCCTCGGCCACGATCGCCGAACATCACATAGCCGGTGTCCGTCACCGCCAGTGTATCCTCCAGCTTGATGAACCCCCGCGTCGGGTGAAGCATGGTCGTCTCGACCGACAGCACCATGTTCTTTTCCAGCGGCTTGGCCGCATAGGTGCCTTCATAGGTCACCGGATGATTGGTCATCAGGAACGGCGCTTCGTGCGTGATCAGGCCCATGCCGTGGGCGAAGAAATCCGTATAGGCCGCGACCTTCGAGGCCTTCAGCACACCCTCGGCGTGCGAAATCATGTCGCCGCCCAACGTGCCCGCCCTGACCTTGGAGAACGCCGCCTGCTGCACCGCCTCGACCTCGGCCAGCAGGTCTTCGAGTTCGGCATCCGGTTCGCCCAGAATGCCCATCCGGCAGAGGTCGCCGATATAGCCGTGATAGTTGCCGCCGGAATCGATCGACAGCACCTCGCCCTTCTTCCACGCCTGCGGTGAAGCGGCGCGGTTATGGCTGGAGCCCAGCGTCAGCAGGCAATATTCGAAATGCGCGCCGCGATTGGTCTCTTCGCGCCGAAGCTGCTCGATGATCTCGGTCTTGGTCGTGCCTTCGCCTGCCCAGGCGATTGTGGCCAGCATGGAATCGGTGATCAGTTCGGAAGCGGTGCGCAGCTTCTCCAGCTCTGCATCGGTCTTGATGGCGCGCATGCTCTCCAGCATGGCTGTCGCATCGATCAGCTTGGCGTCCGGCAATGCCTTGCGGATCAGCGTGTAGGCATCCGACGGCAGGAAGCTCGGCTCGATGCCGATGCGGGCGCCCGTTTTGCCGATCTTCCGCAGGTGCTCGACGGCGAGATTGGCAGCATCGAGCGTGCCCCAGCAGGCGGCGTGCAGGGTCGGTGTCCAGAATGGGTTGTTCTGGTGCTCGGCGCCTTCCATGCGGTTGCCGATATAGGCGGCATGGTCGGGTCCGCCCTTCTCATAGACGACGACAGGCAAATAGCGACTGTGGCCGATGGCATCCATGGCGGCGAAGAAGATGAACTTGTAGCCGCCCAGCAGATACTGCGTGTTGTGCTTGGAGGTCGCCAGCAGCACATCGATGCCAGCCTCCTCCATCAGCCGGTCGACCCTTGCCTGATCGAACGGGATATTGCTGACGGCACTCTTGCCCTGAGCAATGTTCATCTCTCTCTCCCTGAAATGCCCGGGATCGCCGGCCGTTTGCTCCCGATCCCTTGGCTGTGGATCAAATCTGCACCATTTCGCTCGCTCTGGTCTAGCCAGAAACACGCGAAATGGCCTGCTTCAATCTCACCATCACGTTATGTCAGCGCATTCAACAGAATCTGGCCCTACCAGATCGATCGGATTGAACCGCTTCCTCCAAACTGGTCCAGCGGACGAAAATTTCAAAGCCAAGCAAGGATGCGCCAATTCCGTCTCTGGCGAAACCCTCGGCAAGGCTCATAATCGCCACCGCAAGGATGCTGGCGGGCTCGCCGACGTTCGAGGGATTGGCGCACCCGGTTGGGTTGCGGAGAGGACGGAGTTCGATCATGTCAGGTTTCACGATTTCCAGACGCCAGATGCTTGCCAGCTCGGCAATGCTGCTGGCCTCCACCGCCATGCCGACATTCGGCTGGGCGCAGACGCCGAAGAAGGGTGGCCGCCTGGTGCTTGCCGCCGATTCCGAGCCGCGCAACCTCAACCCGGCGATCGTCGCCTCCAACGGCGTCTTTTTCATCTCCAGCAAGATCGTCGAAACGCTGGCTGAAGCCTCCTTCGACGGCAAGGACGGGCTTGCGCCGCGGCTGGCCTTGAGCTGGGAAGGCGCTTCCGACGGGCTCTCCGTCACGTTCAAACTGCGCGACGGCGTCAAATGGCATGACGGCAAGCCGTTCACCTCGGCCGATGTCGCCTTCTCGGCGTTGCAGGTGTGGAAGCCTCTGCAGAATCTCGGCCGCACCGTGTTCAAGGACCTCGCCGCCGTCGACACGCCGGATGATCTCACCGCCGTGTTCAAATTCGCCAAGCCGACCCCGTTCCAGCTGATCCGCAACGCGCTGCCGGCGCTGAGCAGCGTGGTGCCGAAGCACATCTACGAGGTGGGCAAGATCGAGGACAACCCGGCCAACAACGCGCCGATCGGCACCGGGCCGTTCAAGTTCGGCGAATACAAGGCTGGCCAGTACTACCGGCTGACGAAGAACACGGATTACTGGGGCAAGGACGAGCCCTACCTCGACGAGATCATCTATCAGGTGCTGCCCGACCGCACGTCGGCGGCAAGTGCACTGGAAGCCGAAGAGATCCAGCTCGCCGCCTTTTCCGCCGTGCCGCTGGCCGACCTCGACCGCATCTCCAAGGTGCCGGGCCTCAAGGTGATCTCCAAGGGCTATGAGGGGTTGACCTATCAGCTCGTCGTCGAGATCAACCATCGCCGCAAGGAGCTGGCCGACCTCAAGGTGCGCCAAGCGATCGCGCATGCCATCGACAAGGATTTCGTCGTCAAGACGGTGTTCCTCGGCTATGCCGCCACCGCCACCGGTCCGGTGCCCAAGAACGATCCGCAATTCTACACCGCCGACGTGCCGACCTATGCCTTCGACGTCGCCAAGGCCAACGCGCTGCTCGACGAGGCCGGCTACAGGCGAGGCGCCGACGGCAACCGCTTCTCGCTGAAGCTTTTGCCGGCGCCCTATTTCAACGAGACCAAGCAGTTCGGCGACTATCTGCGGCAGGCACTCGCCGCCATCGGCATCGATGCCCAGCTGGTCAACAACGACTCGGCAGCGCACATCAAGGCCGTCTACACCGACCACGCCTTCGACCTCGCGGTCGGCCCGCCGGTGTTCCGCGGCGACCCGGCGATCTCGACAACCATCCTGGTGCAGAGCGGCATTCCTGACAGCGTGCCGTTCTCCAACCAGGGTGGCTACAAGAACGACGCGCTCGATGCCCTCATCGCCAAGGCATCCGAGACGCTCGACACCGCTGCCCGCACCGACCTCTACAAGGAATTCCAGAAACAGGTGGCCGCCGACCTGCCGCTGATCAACGTCGCCGAATGGAGCTTCATCAGCGTCGCGCGCGACACCGTCGGCAACATTGCCAACAACCCGCGCTGGGCGGTGTCGAACTGGGCGGACACCTATTTGGTATCGTGACACATTTGCGCGGATGAATATTCGCGGCGAAATCGGTGTTGAAACACGGCCTAAGGCCGCGTTCCTTCACACCCCCCTCTGTCCTACCGGACATCTCCCCCGCAAGGGGGGAGATCGGCTGCTTCGCAGACGGCGGTTCTTTTTCTGCGTGACCACATCGGAGATTGGCGAAAGCAGAGGTGACATCCAATCTCCCCCCTTGTGGGGGAGATGTCCGGCAGGACAGAGGGGGGTGCCTTGACACCGCACTTCTCTCAATCGGCACGGCGTCATGTCATCCCCATGACCCGCGCCCTCATCCTCCTCCGGCGTCGCCTGGTCGGCAGCATCTTCGTGCTGCTGATCGTCGTTGTCGGCACCTTCCTGCTGCTCGAAGCAGCGCCCGGCGACGCGGTCGACGCCTACATCGTCTCGACCGGCGGCGACGCCGGCATGATCGAACTCCTGCGCCACCGCTGGGGCCTCGACCAGTCGGAGTGGACACGGCTGGCCAATTATCTCTGGGCGCTGCTGCATCTCGATCTCGGCCAGTCGGTGACGTTCTCCCGGCCGATCCGCGACGTGATCCTCGAGCGGCTGCCCACCACGCTGTTGCTGATGGTCAGCGCCACCGCACTCTCTTTCGGGCTGGGCTCGGCACTCGGCATCTACGCCGGCGCCAGACCGGGCAGTTTTCGCGACCGTTTGCTGTCGATCGGCTCGCTGGCGCTCTATGCCGTGCCGGGTTTCTGGCTCGGCCTGGTGCTGATCGTCGTCTTTGCCGTCGACCTGCGCTGGTTGCCGATCGGCGGCATCGAGACCCTGGCGTCCGACAAGACCGGCCTCGACCGCGCCGCCGACATCGCCATCCACCTCATCTTGCCGGTTTCGGCGCTGGGCTTCATCTATCTGGCGCTCTACCTGCGCATGATGCGTGCGGGCATGGCCGAAGTCTGGCGGCAGGATCTTGTGCTGGCCGCCCGCGCCAAGGGGCTGTCCCGCCGCCGCATCGTGCTCGCCCACGTCGCCCGCAACGCACACTTGCCACTGGTCACCATGCTCGGGCTGCAATCGGCGCAGATGCTCGGCGGCAGCGTGGTCATCGAGAGCGTCTTTTCCGTGCCCGGCCTCGGCCGGTTGGCGCAGGAAGCGGTGGCCGCGCGGGACACCCCGCTGCTGCTCGGGATTATTCTCACCAGCGCCGTCCTGGTCATCGTCATCAACCTGCTCGTCGACATCGCCTATGCCTTTCTCGATCCGCGCGTCGGCGCCGGCGAGGCCGGCGCATGAGACCGCTCCGCCGTTTTCTGCGCACGCCCGAGGCTGTTGCCGGCGCCATTCTCCTGGCGGCGCTGATTGCCATGGCGCTGTCGGCACCGCTGTTGTTCCCCGGCGACCCGCAAGCCATCGCCGGACCAGCGCTGCTGCCGCCATTTCAGGACTGGTCGCTGCCGCTCGGCACTGATCGCCTCGGTCGTGACGTGCTGGCCGAGCTGTTCCATGGCGCCCGCACCTCGCTGGCTGTCGGGCTGGCGGCAGCGGCGGCAGCGCTCGCCATCGGCTCCGTGGTTGGGACGCTGGCCGGCTTTGCCGGTGGCCTCGTCGACGAGGCGCTGATGCGCATCACCGACGCTTTCCAGACCGTGCCCAGCTTCCTGCTGGCGCTGGCCTTCGTCAGCGTCGTTGGACCGTCGCTCGGCATCGTTGTGATTGCCATCGCGCTCGGCACCTGGACCGGCCCGGCGCGTGTCGCCCGCGCCGAGGTCCTCTCCATTCGGGAGCGCGATTATGTTGCCGGTGCCAGGGTCATCGGCATGCATCCGCTGGCGATCGCCTTTCGCGAGGTGCTGCCAAACGCCTTGCCGCCGGTGCTGGCCATGTCCTCGGTGATCGTCGCCGCCGCGATCCTCACCGAGGCAGCCTTGTCTTTCCTTGGCCTGGGCGATCCCAACCGGGTGACCTGGGGCGGCATGATCGCCGAAGGCCGCGCCGTGCTGCGCACCGCGCCCTTCCTGTCGATCGTCCCGGGCATTGCGCTGGTGCTGACGGTACTGGGTGTCTATCTCGCCGGTGAAGGCATCGTCGAAACGACAGCCGTAAGAAGAGGCCTGTCGTGACCACACTGGCTTCGATCCGCGAGCTGACGGTGACCTACCGCCGCGATGGCAACGAGGTCGCGGCGTTGAAGACCATCAACCTCGACATCGTCGCTGGCGAACGCCTGGCCATCATTGGCGAAAGCGGTTCGGGCAAGAGCACGCTGGCATTGGCGATTGCCGGGCTCCTGCCGCGGTCTTCCCGGATTGAAGGCCGCATCGGCTGGCTCTTGCCATCGACGCCTTCCCCTGGTGCCAAGGCACCCCTCGGCGGCCGAGACATCGGCTTCGTCTTCCAGGATCCGTCCGCCAGCCTCGATCCCGTCATGACTGTCGGCAAGCAGATCGCGGAAGTGGCATACACCCATCTCGGCCTGACATGGCCGCAGGCGTACGCGAAGGCAAAGAACCTGCTTGAACGCGTCCGCCTGCCGGACCCGGACGCGGCCCTACAGGCCTTCCCGCATCAACTCTCCGGCGGCCAGAAGCAGCGAGTGGCGATCGCCGCCGCGATTGCGGCGGGTCCGAAATTGCTGATCGCCGACGAGGCGACCAGCGCGCTCGACACCATCGTGCAGGCCGAGATCGTCGCTTTGATCCGGCGGCTGGTGGCAGAGGACGGCATGACGCTGCTGTTCATCAGCCACGACATCGCGCTGGCGGCCGAGCTTGCCGAACGGATTGCCGTGTTCCGTCATGGTGAACTGCTCGAGCTAGGAATGACGGCACAGATCGTTGGTGCGCCAACCCAAGCCTATACGCGTACGCTGCTCGATGCCCATATCGGCCTCGACGCCGCGCCGCTGCTCAACCGAGCCGGGCTCGACGCATGAGCTTGCTTACTGTTTCCAACCTCACCAAGAGCTACCGTCGCGGCGGCAAGACCATCGCTGCCGTTGATGATGTCTCCTTTCATATCGACCCCGGCGAAACGCTGGCGCTGGCAGGACCGTCCGGCAGCGGCAAATCGACGATCGCGCGGCTGGTGCTGCGCCTGATCGAACCGGATGCAGGCCGTATCGAATTCGAAGGCAATGATTTCCTGGCTTTGAGTGGCGCAGCACTCCGGGCGCGCCGCGCCCGCCTGCAGATGGTGTTCCAGGACCCGCTTGCTGCCTTCAACCCGCGCGCGACGGTGGCGCGTGTGCTCGACGACCCCTTGCGTATCCATGGCATTGCCGCCCGCGCCGAGCGCCCGCGCCGCATCGCCGCCTTGCTGGAGCGCGTCGGGCTGACCGCTGATATCGCCCCGCGCGCCATCCATGAAATCTCCGGCGGCCAGCGGCAGCGCGTCGCCATCGCTCGCGCCATCGCGACTAAGCCGTCGCTGATCGTGCTGGACGAGGCAGTGTCGGCGCTCGATGTCTCGGTGCGTGGGAAGATCCTCGAATTGCTGCTCGACCTGCAACGCCAGGAACGGATCGCCTATGTCTTCATTTCACATGATCTCGGCGTCGTCCGGGCGATCGCCCACCGCGTTGTCCTCCTCGAAGCCGGCCAAATTGCTGAGAGCGGCGATGCCCGGACCGTCATCGACGCGCCGCAATCTGCCATCGGCAAGGCGCTGGTGGCAGCCGCGCCAAGATTGAACAGGATCCGACCATGACCCCGAACCGAAGGACCGCGCCAGCGAAAAGTGGGATCCGGTTTTCGGGACAAGATCATGGTCAAACAACAAACCAGGACCCAACATGACCGACCCCGAAGCCAGAGCCGAAAGACTGTCGCGCGAACTCGATTCCGCCTTTCGCAACCGTGCCGATCTCTATCGTCTGTTACTCGAAGAACTGACTGGAGAGCTCGGTGCGGAACGAGCCGAAGCGATCATGATCCGCGCCATCGAACAGCGCGGCAAGGAAGTGGCCGCAGCCGCCTTCGCCAGCTTCGGCGCCAACGACGCGCGCGCGATCGGAGAAGCCTTCCTGGCCATCAGCCCTGACGGCGGCCGCATGTATCCGACCGATGTCGAACGCAGCGATAAGCGCATTGCCTTCAAGGTCAAACGCTGCCCGCTGAAGGACGCCTGGGTCGAGGCGGGGCTCAGTGACGAAAAACTTGCCACGCTCTGCCGTATTGCGGGCGCCTTCGACCGCGGCCTGTTCGAGGCAACCGGCGTGCGTTTCGACAACGTCACCTGGACGCCGGGCCACGGCTCCGGCTGCTGCCACATCGCGCTGACCAACAGGGCCGGCGACCAGGAGGCAGACGATACTCGACGCGCCTCATCGAACTGAAGGACGTCGGCAACGCCGACGCTGTTCGAAAGAAGCCTGACAAGATCGGCCGGGATGAGCCTTCGTTCGATCAGTAGCCGACGGTGAAGCGCTCCCTGATGTGGGCCGGCTTCTCGATCTCGTCGACCATGACGATGGCGTAGTCCTCGAACGAAATGCTGCTGCCCTTGTCCGAAGCAAGAAGGGTGTCCCTGCCGAGACGGAATTGGCCGGTGCGCTCCCCAGGAATGAACATGGCGGACGGCGACAGGAACGTCCAGTCG
>NZ_JBFUFB010000040.1:0-13647 GCF_056403655.1 Mesorhizobium sp. P2_F8 | reverse complement strand
GATGTAGAGCCCGACCACCTGGGGATCCGGCGGGAACGTTTCGACGCCCTGGCGCCGGCACCAACTCGCAAAATACTTCCAATCAGCCGCATAGGCGCGGCGCGTATTGGCGGAACTCGCCGCCTCGACATAGTCGCGGGCGCGATCGGCCAGCGCGTCGAGATGCGCCGGCAGGCGGGGATTGGCGACGGCCGGAACAGGGGAGGGGGCTTCGGCCGGCGGTTCCTCCGGCATACGACCCATCTCCATGACGACGTCGACGATGTCGGGCAGGTCGTCGGCGATCGGCGTGTCGTGCCCGGGCGAGGCCACAGGCGCGATTTGGTTGACACCCGACGCCGTTTCCTGTGGTCGAGCGGGACGGTGCCGAGCACCCTTTCCGGGGTTCTGGTCGACGAGAGAGGCCATTTTTCATATAGATAGCAAAATGAATGATAATGCAAGATTATCATTCATTATGTGTTGCCGACAGGCTGTGCGTTTTGGTGCAAAACTGATGGCGCAAAGCGCACAGCCACTTTACCCTCCAGAGCATGATTCGCCTCGATCCCGCGACCGCCAGCCCCGCCCCGCCGCCGACCGTGCCACCTTGGGTGCTCGCCGCCGGCACCCTCAGCGACACTGACGCTGCCTTCCAGGCCGGCGCCGCCTTGGCTTCGCTCGACACGCTGGCCCGCGCGCAAGCCAGCTGGGCCGTGGCCTGGCGGCAGCGGCTGGCGCTTCGCTGTGCCGCCGCCAGCATGCGGCTCGCCGGTCGCTCAGAAGACGAGGCCGCCCTTCGCGACGCCTGGTACCTGCGCCCGGCCGGCGCCGATCCCGGTCCCGCCGGCGCTATTCTTGGCGCCTGGCGGCAGTTGGCGCTGCAGCCGCCCGTCGCCACCGCCGATCGTTTGGCCAAGATCGTCGAGCTGCTCGGACTCCATTGGGACGGTGCCGCGCTCGCAGCRCTTTGCGTGGAGGTCAATACCCTAGCGGAGTCGCAGCGGCCGGCGCCATTCGCCGCCGCAGCCATCGCCGCCCGCGTCGTGGCGATGCGGCCCGACTCCGAGCTTTTGGCGTGGTGGCTGGCCGACCTGGTGCTGGCGCAAAGCCTGCGCTGGCCGCGGCCGCTGCCGCTGCTGACGGCGCAGGTTTTTGCTCCAGCCCTCCGCGCCGGAGTCGGTGGCGGCAGGCGCATCCGACCCGGCGAAAAAAGTTTCGAGCGCGCGGTTTGCCTGGCGCTGGTTACGGCGGCGGCCGACGCCTGCCGGCTGGCCGCCGAGTTGTCGCGTCGTGCCGAAAAGCTCCTGGCGGTGGCGCCGAAACTGCGCGCCAAGGGCGCCAGCGAGGTGATCCAAAAACTGCTCGACGACGACGCCGTTTCGGGCTCGCTGACGACCAAAAACCTGTCCCGCTTTGCGGCGCGACGCCTGTTCGAGCGGCTGCAACAGCTGGATGCCGTGCGCGAGCTTTCCGGCCGCACCACTTTTCGGCTGTTTGGGTTGTAGCAATGAGCGAAGCGTCCGCCCGCCGCAAGCCAAACGAACAGCCTGTGCTGCTCGACACGGAACTGGACCACCTGCCGCCAGAACTGCGCTGGCGCGAGTGGATGGGCCGCGTCGAAGCGGTGATCTTTGCCGCAAATGAACCGGTGACACGTAGTGTCCTCGCGCGGGTGGTGGGAAAAAACTGCAATATCGAGCTGATCATCGACGACATTCGCGCCGAACTCGCCGGCCGCCCTTACGAGCTGGTCGCGGTCGCCGGCAGCTGGCAGCACCGGACCAAAAAGGGTTTTGGCGACGCCATTCACGCAGCCTTCGGCACGGCAGCGGGCGAGGGGTCGAAAGAATTGTCGCAATCCGAAGCTCTCGTGCTGATGTGTATTGCCTATTTCCAGCCGATCACGCGCGCAGAACTGTCGAGCTTTTTCGGCAAGGAGGTGTCGCGCGACCTGATCGGCGTGCTGCGCGCTGAGCAGCTGATCGCCTCGGGGCCGCGTTCGCCGCAGCCGGGGGCGCCATACACCTATGTGACGACCAAAACCTTCCTGTCGCAGTTCGGGCTCGACACGCTGCGCCAGCTGCCGGATTTCGAGGCACTCGAGGACGCGGGCCTACTGTCGAAGGAGAAGCTGCTTGCCGGCGGTATCATGACCGAGTTTTCCGGCARCCAATGGGAAGACTCCGAGACTGAGGACAAATGGCGTTTTTAATCAACCAAAAATAGCGGCGAACAGCGCCGATCGCTCGGCGATGGCCACGTGACGCACGGGCGCACTGAAACTCATCGTGAGTTCGGTGACGGGAGGTCAGGGGGAGAGGCCGGTATGCGCGTGGGGTAAGCCTCTAGTCAGCGGGCGTTGTAATGCCTCGCTAGGAAGAGGCAGCTCCTCCTGGAGCTACGGGTCTTGGTCGTACGGTTGCCCTCGTCCCTTGCGTTCATGCGCTAATGACCATCGCGCGCAGGAACGTCTCGGGAACTAGGTCGTACTCGGCCGTGAATGTTTCTGCCGACCGGCGACCGTCTGCGAATTCGGCAACGACGTCCTCGACGACCGAATTGTGATAGGCGGCCAGCCACTCAAACTTCTCCCGTACGCGACCGGTCGTTGCAGCCAGCTTCCCGCGAACGAGTTCCGCGTGGCTCTTGAGAAAAAGGAGATAGCCGGCCGGGTCATCAAACTCGCCCTCGCTGCCCGCGAGGTAGTCGATGAAACGTGAACCGTCCGCGTCGACGCGAAGAAGGTTGGCCACATATCGAACCTCCTCCTCAAGGTGATGGTCCTGGTTGCGAAGCCGCGCATCGTCGAGAAAGCTCTGATAGGCGGCTTGGTCCACGACGATGCGGGGATAGAGCGCCTCATGCGACTCGATTTCATAAGCCCGGACCATAGCAGGACCGAAAACCGGCCCTTTGCCGTCCAGTCCTACATGGGCGTTGCCGATAGCGACCCCGGCGCGGATGACTACGCCGTGTCCAATGCACTCAACCTGCGCATGAAGCAGATCGAGCAATTCGTGGAAGAAGGCGCCGTCGTTGAACTGGGTGTCGAAGACCCGGACCCGCACGACTGCATCCGAAACGGAATCCGTGAATGCGCGGCTAAGCAACCGCGCATCCTTCATTCGTCGTGTCGGGAGTTCTTCGACAGGTGCGGTGAACTTTCGCAGTTGCAGCAACACATCGCGGATATCGTAGGCATGCCGCGTTTCGAGGAGGTTACGAAAACCCAACACGTCGATGAAGCTGACGATGCAGGGCTCGTATCCCTCACCTGGCACGCGTGCAGCGATCTCCGCGGCATGCTTTTCACGCGCCCTCATTCTACGGGCGGCAGATTGCTCGACCGAACGCAACGCTTCGGCGACTGTCCCGAACTTCTTTTCTTTTCTGGGCATTCCTCAATTCTCCGCCGCCATCTGTTCAGCGCAATTCGATCAACCCCTAGAATCGGTCGATGTAGTATTATATATCAGGATCGGCAATTAGATCATTATCATATATCATAATCTTGACGGAAAGCGCGCAACGCTCTAGATATAGCATTCTGATCGATATCCTTCTTTGATCTGGATTCTATATCATGGTCTATCAGAGCGAAAGCCTAATCGCACAAGCCCGCGAGGTCCGCGAGGCTTCCGGCGTTAGTCAGCGTGCGCTCAGCGAGCGGGCAGGGCTGACGCAGAGCCACATCTCCCAAATTGAGAGCGGCAAGATGGAGCCGGGACTGTCGAGCTTCATCGACTTGACCCGCGCGCTTGATCTCGAGGTCATGCTTGTCCCGAAGAAGCTCGTGCCTGCCGTATTGGGTCTGGTGAAGGCCCAGGCAACGCCCGACATGCATATCCATGCCGGCCAGCCAAACGACAAGCGTTTTGCCCGTGCCGAGCGCTTGGTCAAGAAAATGAAGCACCTATACGGCAGCTCGGCCGATCTGGATCGCATCGAAGATACGCTACGTTTTCTGCGGCGGGTGAACCTCAGCGATCAGGAGACGCAACTGGTGCGCGAATTGATTGCCCGCCTTGAGCGTTATCAGGCAAGCGCGCAGGCAGCACCCATCGTCCGGGACATCGCGCAGAACCTGCAGCGACTACGCAACTCAATCGCCCATGCTGCACTGTCGGAGCCGCGACCCGCCTATTCGCTGGACGATGGGGACGCCAATGCCTGACGTCTCGGTTCTCGATGTGCGGCTCTACGACGAGCCTATCGGCACGCTGACCCATTTGCAGGGTGATCGGACGATCTTTGCATTCAACGAAGCCTACGTCGAGAACCCGCATCGACCGACCCTCAGCTTGTCATTCAAGGACGACTTGGGCGGCCTCATTACCAAAATTCGACCCACGCAGCGGGTGGTGCCGCCGTTTTTCTCGAACTTGCTGCCGGAGGGCGGCCTACGCCGCTATCTCGCCGAGCGGGCCGGGGTCAATCAGCAGCGCGAATTCTTCCTGCTTTGGGTTCTTGGGCTCGACCTGCCCGGAGCACTCTCGATCCATCCAGCGGCCGGCGGCTCCCTTCCGCCAGGCGACGACGAGGATTTGCCGGAGAACGCCAAACCTAATGCGCTACGCTTTTCGCTCGCCGGTGTGCAGCTCAAGTTCTCCGCGTTCGAGAACGCAGGGAAAGGCGGAGGCCTGACCATTCCCGCGGAGGGCGTCGGCGGCTCGTGGATCGTGAAGCTCCCGTCCCAGCAGTTCACCGGCGTTCCCGAAAACGAGTTCTCGATGATGACGATCGCTGGCATGATCGGCATGGAGGTGCCGGTCATCAACCTGATCGATCTCGATGCGATCGCCGGCATTCCAGAAGGCATTGGCGAGCTCAAGGGGCAGGCGCTTGCTGTCAGCCGCTTCGACCGAACCGGCGACGGTCCTGTCCACACAGAGGATTTCGCGCAGGTCTTCGGAGTATTTCCGGACGACAAGTACAGGCGCGCGAGCTATGCCAACATCGCGCGCGTCATCGGCACCGAAGCGGGGGATGTCGGCGCCGCCGAGTTCATTCGCCGCCTCGTGTTCAGCGCGCTGATCGGCAATGGCGACATGCACCTCAAGAACTGGTCGCTGATCTACCCGGACCGGCGCTCGGCGGCGTTGTCGCCGGCCTACGACCTGGTGTCGACCATCCCCTATATCGAGGGGGAGGATACCGCCGCCCTCAATTTCTCTCGAACGAAAAAGATGGCCGAGTTCGATGCCGACGAGCTTCGGCATCTGGCGGCCAAGGCGCTTGTACCCGAAAAGCTCGTCGTCGACACTGCCGCGGAAACCGTCCAGCGATTTCGACAGGTCTGGGAGGCCGAGAAGGGCCATCTTCCCCTCGCCGCCAGCGTCGTGGAGGCGATCGACGCCCACGCCCCGACCGTGCCGCTCTACGATGAATTCGCATGACAACGAACCCGGTCACAAACTCGCGTCACCGGCTATCTTCGGATCAATAGAGAGGGCTGGGCATGTCGCCTCGGGAACCATCGCTCGAGTTTGTATGCCCCCGATGCGGGGCTACGATCACCGAAACCATTGAAGAAGTTCCGAGCTACGATGTCCAGGCAGACCGCGAATCCGACGCGCAGGGCTACGCCGAACAGACGGTTGCCTGCCACGGATGCGAGCAGCAATTCGCTGTAGGTATCCGGAATACTGGGGCCTGCCTCGTGGCGAACCTGATGAATGAAAATATCCATGTGAGTGTGATCGATGATCCGGTCAATACTTCCGAGGAAGCATGGGAGGTGGAAGCGTATCAGCGCGAGAACCTACCGAGCGACCCGGCAAAAATCTTCAAATTTGCGACCTACGACATCAGCCATATCGCCGCCGAGATGGAGGGGCGGGGGCTCATTGACGAGCTGAACCGCATGCTGCTCGTCCAGTATTTTTCCGCCATCGAAGCATACCTCAGCGATCGTCTTATCAGACTGGTGCTCGATGATCCGAAGGCAATGTCAGCTTTGGTGAAGGGAAACAAGGAGTGGGTTGCCGACAAGATCGAAGTCGTTGAACTCGCGTCCAATCCGAACGCTTTTCGCGATTGGGTACACATGCGGCTGCGCGAGCTGATGTACCATAACTTCGTGAAGATCGATCACTACTACCGGAGCGCCCTCGGCTCGACCATTTTTCCAGATGAAGCGACCAAGAAAACGCTTATGGAGTTCGTGCCGGTGCGGCACGATTGCGTCCATCGCTACGGTCGCGATCACGACGGTCGGGAGCGATCCATAAGCAAGCCTGACCTGGAGAGGCTGAGCGAAGCCCTCGAAGGCATGGTTACTCATATCGAGGCCGCATTCGCTCGGCGGGGAGAGGCGGGCTGAGGCGGGCACCATGTCTATTCATTCTGTGGTTGTCGACGGGCCGCTGGCGTTGCGGATGCAACGGCTCGATGCCGCTCGTGAAGAAGCAACCGGGCGCCAGATATTGACCCTTCCTCTTCTCGCCGCACGCCTCGCCGGCGGCTTTATCGCGCCGGCGTCACAGGAGATCTTGTATCCCGCAATAAGACGGGCTCTCGACGCTGGCGGATACGAAGACATCGGCAAGGTTTCCGGTTTGCCCGGAATGCCATCGGCCGTGCTCTCCGCGCTCCGGAGCTGGTGGGACGTCGGCACCCCAAGGGCCATACCGGACAATGCCCGGCTTCGGGACTTCACCTTGCTGGAGCGCCGGGTGAGAGAGACTTTGCCTCCGGGGGCAATGGTGCCGCCCGATCTTGTTGAAGCTGCGGTGAAGCGCCTGCATCTCGCGCCGAAATTGCTCGGTCCAGTCACCATTCACGAGGTGCCCGATATCAAGCCCGTCTGGCGCCAGTTCGTCGTGCAGCTCTGCGACGTTGTTCCAGTCCGATGGGTTGCGTCGTCTCATAGTCGCCGGAGCTGGTTCCCGGGAAAGATGGGAACCGTGCCCGCGGGAAGTAGTCTTCTCGTCGCGGCCGATGTCTGCGCCGATCCGCGAAGCGAAGTGCGAGAAGCGCTTCGTTGGGCACGCGCCCGAATAGCCAAGGACGGCATCCCTCCAGCCGAGATAGCCATCACGGCAGCCTCGCCGACAACCTGGGACGACACGTTTTTTGTGCTCGCGCGTGAGGCGAGGCTCCCCTTGCATTTCAGCCATGGCATTCCGGCTTTGGCGACCCGCGAAGGCCAGACTTGCGCGGCGCTCGCCGACATTCTGTTGAGGGGACTTTCCCAGGAGCGCGTCCGCCTTCTATTGGCCCGTGTCCCTCCAGCGCGTGAGAGCATCCCGTTCGATTGGGCTAAGGGTTTGAGGCGAAGCGCTGCCCTGTCGACACCACAACTGTGGCAACACGCCCTCGAGCGGGCGCGCGCCGACCGGAACGACGGTGATGTTGCCGAGCGGACATTGCAGCCGGTTCTCGAACTCCTCGCGGGGGGCATTTCCGAGGCGGATCGTTCGGGGCGCCGGTTGTTGCGAGGGCCCGCGCTGACCTTGTGGCAGGACGCCTTGCGCATGGCGCCGCCCCAAGCGATTGAGCTCTCGTTGCAGGCGCTCCGTGTCGATGACGGGCAAGAGCCCGGCAACACCATCGTGTGGGGACCCGCCCATCATCTGGCCGCCGCGCCCCGCAAGCRTGTCCGCCTCATTGGGCTCGAAGCGAACGCCTGGCCACGGCGGCCGATCGAAGACCCGCTGCTTCCGGAGCATCTCCTCGAGGACATTCGGCTTCCATCGGCAGATATTGCCGGCGACGACCGAATGATGCACGACATCATCGTCAACCAGTCCGCCGATTACACCCTCTCGCGTGGACATAGGAGCGCAACGGGAGCGCTACAGGCGGCGAGCACGCTATGGCGTCGCGACCAAGAGAGGATTGTTGGCCGGAGCGCCATTCCGCGGCACGCATTCAGCGAAAGCGATCGCCTTTATGCGAGGCCTGCCGATGCGGGCAAGCAGCCGCAGGTCCGGTCCAGTCGTGGCTGCTGGCGCGCCTGGCAGGACCGCGACCGGCATACCGCCCACGACGGGCTTGTTCGTGCAAACCATCCAATGATCGTCGAAGCACTCGCCCAGGTGCAGTCGACGACGTCGCTCCATCGCCTTCTTTGCGATCCTCTCGGATTTGTCTGGGAATACGCGCTGCACTGGCGGGAGCCGAATCTGGACCCCCAGCCGCTCGCGCTTGACCATCGTTCGTTCGGCGAACTCGTCCATTCCCTCATTGCTGGGGTGCTGCGTAACGGAACTCCACGCAATATCGACGACATCGAGATCGCCCTTGCGGATGAAGCGAAACGACTGGACGATGCTTGGCCGATCGCACGAGCCGTCCCACCCGGTCTGCTCTGGCGCCATACGATGGCATTGGCTCGCGAACGCGCATCGCGCGGCCTGAAAGACGCCTTGGGTGAACCTCGCGGCACGAGTTGGACCGAACTGACTTTCGGCGAGCCGATCGAGGGGCCTCATCCGTGGACCACGCTCTCGCCGGTCTCCATAGGAACAACCGGCATTGCGTTTCGAGGCCGCATAGATCGGCTCGATGAGGACGGGCCAAGGGGCATGGCCATCATAACCGACTACAAGGCGGGAGGGGCACCGGAGCGCAAGAAGACCATCGTCTTCGATCGAGGGACGGAGCTCCAACGCGTTTTCTATGCCCTGGCCGCCAGATCGTTGCTGCCGGATGTTCGAAACATTGAGTCGCGGCTGACCTACCTCCGGGACGAGCCCGCCCGCACATTGAATCTGGTCCATGATGAACTGGTGACCGCAATCGAGCAGGCCGTCTCGTTCACGGCGGCCGGGGTCGAACTTCAGCGGAGCGGTCAAATTGCGCCGGGTCCCCAGCCGGAGTTCTTCGATTCTATCTCGGTCGCTCTTCCGTCGGACCTGGAGGCCTACCGCCGGATCAAGCAACGGCCCTTCGCGCAGGTGAACAGCCAGCTTTCCAGGCTTTGGAGCAGTCCGTGACAATTCCTGACCTGGCCGCTCGCAGGCGCGCACTGACCGATTTCAGCTCCAACATACTGGTCGAGGCCGCGGCCGGGACCGGCAAGACGTCCTTGATGGCGGCCCGTGTCGCGATGATGATAGCGAGCGGGATTGAGCCCTCCAAAATCGCCGCCATTACCTTTACCGAACCAGCAGCAAGCGAACTCGAAGCGCGCATTCGCTGGACGATCGGCGAGCTTCGCGCCGGAAAGATCCCGCCGGCGCTTGCCAAAATAGTCACCGACCGGTTGGGCGCTGACGAGCTTGCACATCTTGAGGACGCGGCGCCGCGTCTGGATGAAATTACGGCGACGACAATCCACGGGTTCTGCCAGGGCATCCTTCGCTCGCATGGGCTGGCCGCCGGTCTCGATCCCGGATCGCGGGTCGTCGACGAGACCGTCGCCGAAGCCCTTTTCGATGAAGTGCTTTCCGAATGGCTGAAGGGCAAGCTGGCGGACGGCGCAGACGAAGATGGAGCGATCGCTACCCTGGCCAAGGACGATCCGCTTGGCGTCGTCGAGCGCATTCGCGAACTTGCCATGCTGCGCCGAGATCATCGCACTGCGACTGCGCCTTCACCGGATCTTTCATCCCGGCCAGACCGGACATTTACCGATGCCGTCGCAGCGTTTTCCCGGTGGCACGCGGCCGGGCCTGGCGAAACAGGCACAGCGGACCTGATCGATGACCTGGAGCGGCTTGCCGCATTTTATAAGGAGGCCCTGACCAATACCGACTTCGCAGCCCTGTGGCGCTTGACCCAGCCGCCGCGCATCGGTGCGATGCGGCCAAAGTCCATCGACCTGCAGCCTTACGGCAGAACGACGGCCTGGAAGAGCGTCCTTGGAGCGGTCGAGGGTCAGCGCCGGGCCGCCGAGGCGGCCGCTCAGTTCGAGCAGGTCAGTGCCGCTTATCGCGTGTTGATCGGCTCGATCGCGCAAACGCTCGTACACGAACTGGCCGCGCTCTTGAGCGAAGTGATTGAGGCATATGACCGACGCAAACGAGATGCTGCGGTCCTCGATTTTGACGATCTGCTTTTGCAGGCGCGCGTCCTTGTCTGCGAGCATCCGGAAATACGGGATTGGCTCGCCGGGCGCTACCCGCACCTTCTCGTCGACGAATTCCAGGATACCGACCCGCTACAGGCCGAGATCGTCTTCTGCATCGCCGCCGCTACTCGGCCTGCCCGATGGGAAGAGGCGCAGCTTCGTCCCGGTGCGTTGTTCCTGGTCGGCGACCCGAAGCAGGCAATCTATCGCTTTCGCGGCGCAGACATCGAGGCTTACGCCCTTGCAAAGTCAATCATCGCGAAATCGGCCAATGGCTGCCTGCTTGCCGTCACTGCGAACTTCCGGTCACGCTCGGAAGTAATCGAGCACGTCAATCAGGTGTTCCAGGATGTGCTGGCAAAGCCGGGACAACCGGGCTTTGTACCCTTGACCGCGACCGTGAACCCGCCCCCGCTGCCATTCCCTGCGGCTGCCAAGCTCACGTTCGACGTTCCCCGCGACGCTCGCGCCGAGGAGCAGCGCGAGGCAGAGGCGGCGGCGGTGGCTGGGCTGTGCGCCCGCTTGATCGGGGCACTCTCGATGACCGAGGCGAACGGCACCGAGCGGCGTCTGCGCGCCGGTGATATAGCCTTGCTCGCGCCGACTCATACCGACCTCTGGCGGTACGAGCGCGCCCTTGAAAGACAGGGAATCACGGTGGCCTCCCAGGCTGGGAACGCGCTGTTCCGCCGACAGGAGTTGCAGGACCTTCTCTCCCTGGTTCGAACTTTGGCAGACCCCTTGGATACGCTCGCATTCGGCGCCCTCATGCGTGGTCCGCTTGTGGGGCTGACCGACGAAGAGCTACTCGACATCACTGCGGCCCTCCAGCCCGATGCCGATGCGCGCCGGCGATTCCAACTTCGGACATCGGCGGACGAAGTTGCCCATCCCGTTGCACGCGATGTGCTCGTGAAGCTCCAGGCGCTGCAACGTCTCGCGGCGGAACTAACTCCCATGCAGTTGCTCGCCTATGCGATCGAGCGCCTGAACCTTCGGGTTGTGATGGCCGCCCGGCACGGCCAGCGGAACGCCCGCGCACTGGCGAACCTCGATGCCATCGTCGAGCTTGCACGACCGTATGGAGTTGCGGGCCTGCGCGCATTTGCTCTCGATCTCCAGCGTGGGTGGGAACGCAAGCGCCGCCACCCCGAGGGTAGGGTGGATGTTTCCGGTGACTCGGTCGAAATCGTCACCATTCACAGTGCGAAAGGTCTAGAATGGCCGGTCGTCATCACGGTGAACTCGTCCACCCGCTTCAAGCCTCAGGACCAGTTCGTCTATCGGCAGTCGGATGACACGATCCATTGGATCGTCGGAGGCATCGAGCCGCCAGAGCTTGCGGCCGCCCGCGAAGAGGAGGAGTTCCGCGAAGCCAGGCAGCGTGAGCGGCTGTGGTATGTGGCGACCACACGTGCCCGCGACTTGCTGGTCATCCCCGACCTGCCAGGGGCATCCTCGCGCTCATGGTCGCGCGTGATGGATCTTGGCCAGAAGCGGCTGACCGAACTTCAAACTGACTCATTGCCGGCCCCTGTGGCCAGCCCTGCGCATACCGACCCGAACGAACAGACAGAGGCGGTCTTTGCGGCTGAGGCCGCGCGGATCGATGCTGCGTCAGCACCCATTGTATGGGATCGTCCGAGTGAGCGGGACCCGGACCGCAGCGCCGACACGAAGGACAGCTTCGTCGTGGATATAACGTCAGACGGCCAACGTATAATCGGGGCGGGGGCACTGCGCGGCAACGTCCTGCATAAACTCATGGAAGAGCTTCTCAACGGTGAGCTGCCCTCCGTCCGGGAAGAAGTAACCCAACGTGCGGCCGACCTACTGGGCCAATTGCAAACTCTCGTCGACGAAGACGACGAAGCGCCCGGGCCGAACCCGGTCGAGATGGCGACCACGGCACTGCGCACACTCGGCCTGCCCGAGCTCACCCCGTTCGTTTCGCGGCTGGTCCCAGAAATCCCGCTCTGGGCCGCAAGCCCGCCACGCTTCCTTGCTGGCCGGGCGGATGCGGTCGTGATGGAGGGGGATCGGATCGCCCTGGTCGTCGATTGGAAATCAGATGTGAATCCGGACGCGACTGCGCAGAGCGCACACGCGGCGCAGCTGCGCGACTATCTAAGCGTGACCGGTGCCAAGCGTGGCGCGATCGTCTATATGTCAGCTGGGCACGTCTCCTGGATCGAGCCTCGATAGGACATTCGGCATCGTCGGGGCCGCGTTTTCAATCACCGGGGGTATCTAGCATTCCTAAGCGAGGACACGGACCCGCTCCCCACTGCGACCTGCTGGAAGGAAGCCTGTGCGTATCGAATCTGTAACCCTGTCCGGCTTCCGCTGTTTCGGTCCCGATCCGATCACGGTGCGGATTTCATCTGAGATCACGGCAGTCGTCGGTCCGAACGCGGCGGGGAAGACCGCGCTTCTGCACGCTTTGTCGAAGCTGTTCGGCGTATCGCGAGCGCAACGTACCGTGCAGCGTTCGGATTTTCACCTCGGCGCGGACGACGATCCGGACGATCGCGGGCCCAAAGATCTGTTCATCGACGTGCTGATCGGATTGCCCGAGCTGGCCGATGGCACAGCGACGCCGGAGACGATCGCACCCTCGTTCCGGCACATGCAGATCGAACGGGAGGGCAAGTCCCCGGTCTGCCGCCTACGCCTCGAAGCGCGATGGGAAGATGACGGGACGGTCGAAGGCGAAGTTTCGCAGGAGCTTTTCTGGGTCGATACGCTCGATGACGATCCGGCGGAGGACAAGTGCCGCCCGGTCTCGGCAGCGGATCGCGGCCTAATCCAACTCTACTACACGCCTGCCAGCCGGGACGCGGCGGCGCAGATTAAGGCGACGACCGGCGCACTCGCCGCTCGTCTGCTTCGTGCGATCGAATGGTCGTCCGAAACCGAGGAGGCGGTCCAGACAGCCACCGAGAATCTGGCCAGCGCATTCGAGGGCGAGTCGGCGATTGCGGCCATCGGCAAAGCGTTGCAGGCACGCTGGTCGGGCCTTCACGACGATGTCGTCGATACGAAACCTCGGCTCAGCCTGGTCAGCCGTCGGTTCGAGGAGGTCGTTAATAAGATAGCCGTTATCTTCGAGCGGGGGCCGGACGGGCAGGAACGCGGTCTCGACGCCCTGAGCGATGGGCAGCAATCGCTTTTCTATTTCGCGCTAGCTGCGGCAGTTTTCGATCTGGAGCGCGAGGTTGTCGGTGGCACCGTCGAGGGTTTCCGCGACGACACTCTGCGAATTCCCGCGCTCACGGTCTTCGCTCTGGAAGAGCCGGAGAACCATCTCTCGCCTTACTTCCTTGCGCGGATTATCCGTCAGGTCCGCTCGCTGACCGATGCCGGAGGCGCGCAGGCCATCGTCACTAGTCATTCGCCAGCAGTTCTGAGTCGCGTCAACCCGCATGAGGTCCGCTACTGCCGCTGCGATCCGAAGACGCGCGTCTCGACGGTCAAGAAGATCAAGATCCCGCCGGGCGTTGACGAGGCCGCCAAGTTCGTCCGTGGCGCCATGCTAGCCTATCCTGAACTCTACTTCGCCCGGTTTGTCCTGCTCGTCGAAGGCGATTCGGAACGGATCGTCCTGCCGCCCTTGGCCGAGGCGCTCGACCTCCTGATCGATCCTGCCT
>NZ_JBFUFB010000039.1:0-13652 GCF_056403655.1 Mesorhizobium sp. P2_F8 | reverse complement strand
GGTCGGATCAGCTGTTGTCGGCACCTATGGCGCTCTGACCCTCGGTTCGGACGGCGCCTGGAGCTACGAACGCGACAACAATGATCCCGATACACAACAGCTCGGCCAAGGCCAAGTCGCCTCCGACGTATTCACCTACACGATAACGGATACCCACGACGCTACGGCCACCACTACCTTGACCATCACCATCCACGGCAGCACATCGTCTTCGTCCGGCACATTGGCCTTTGCCAACTTAGCGGACACCGGTTCCTCCAATAGTAACGAGATCACCAGCGATGACAGCTTTGATCTGAGCCTGGCTGGCAATGACGCTGGCACGGTAAGCCATGAAGTCTCGATCAATGGCGGCTCGACCTGGAGTCCGACCACGGTGAGCCAGACCAGCACCGCCGGCAACGCTACGACCTACACCGGCCCGATTAGCGCCGGCGCCGACAGCTTCGATTTCTCGGCCCTCACAGATGGTCCGCATACAATCACCGATTTCTCATCCGGAATAGATTTGTTGAGAGTATCTGCGGCGGGGTTTGGCGGCGGATTGGTGGCGGGTGGCGCAGTCACTCTTGTCACCGCAGCCGATGCGGCTTCTGCATCGAATGGCGATACAGATGGCTATTTCATTTTCGATGATGATGGAGCCAGCGCTGGAACACTTTACTTCGATGCGACTGGTGAGACAGGAGAGGACGCGATAGCAATTGCCCAGTTCACGGGTCTTCCTTCTTTCCTCTCCTCAGACATAGGCATATTTTAATCCAGCAACCACCGCCATCCGACGGCGACACAACAGTGAACAGTAGCCCTCATGCCGTTTCTGCTTGGGAGCTGGTTCCGGAGGTGCAACTGGCTCCTGGCGCGCTGGGCGGGAGCAGACTGATCCTTCTCTTCCTCGCCCGCGGCCAGTTGCTCGGCTTCCTCAAGACCCAACTGCAGTTGATCCTCGGGAAGAGTCTCAGCCCGTCGGCCGAAGGCCGAAGCGGTGGCGCTGCAATTCCTTGATGACCTGGATCAGCCAGAATTCTCGACATCGCGCCAGGAACATCGCCTTCAGCGCATCCGGATAGTCGGAAAGTGGTCAGCCGACCTCTTATCGCGCCGAGGGAGTTCTCACATGCCCTTTTGGAGGCGACGCGGACGAACTGGTCGCAGTGGCGGGCGACAAAGACGCCCTGACCGGCAAGGCTTCCGACGCAGCTGACCTGTTGACTTCTGGACTGGGCACTTTTCGGTCGACCGGATCCACACTGTGGGTACCATTGCACATGTGATGCTTGGCGATCGCTCATCTGG
The DNA here is from genome assembly GCF_056403655.1 of Mesorhizobium sp. P2_F8. Lineage (NCBI taxonomy): Bacteria > Pseudomonadati > Pseudomonadota > Alphaproteobacteria > Hyphomicrobiales > Phyllobacteriaceae > Mesorhizobium > Mesorhizobium sp. P2_F8. Next base: position 12,356 of record NZ_JBFUFB010000039.1, on the reverse strand, counting down.
ATCTCGACCGGTTCGACGAGGCCTAGGACTGYATCGGCCAGGCGATGACGGCAATCGAGACCACCGGGGAACGATGGTACGAAGCCGAGGTCCTCCGGGTCGCCGGCGAGATTGCATTGATGTCATGGAAACGGGACAGGGCGAAAGCGGAAATGTTTTTCGATAGGTCGACACGCTCGATCCGAAGGATGCCAAGGCGCTGCTCGACGATTTACATGTCTGACCATCAATTTTGACACAGCCTCTTAGTTCGACCGAACGTAGTCCCTGGTGAGCTTACAACGCAATGGCAGCTCATGGGCGTAAAGCGGCCTGTGGCCTGTGCATTAGCGATTTCCACTTTTGGTGAATGGACGGGACCGTAGGAATGACTGCCATGAGGCGCAAAGCGGAATATGGGTATCGCGCCGCGACGGTCGAGATTCAACCGCGGCTCAGAGCTCGCCGGAGTGCACTGAAACGAATGCGATATTGCGCCGGCGTCAGCCCGACCTTGCGGCGGAAGAGACGCCCGAAAAAACTCGCATCCTCGTAGCCGACTTCATTCGCCACCGCTTCGACCGGGAGATCGCCCGTCTCCAGCATCTGCTTGGCCTGCTCGAGCCTGAGCGCGTGGATGTAGTCGATCGCCTTCATGTCCGTAGCCCTGGCGAAGCGGCGCACGAAGGAGCGCTCGGACAGGCCTGACAACTTTGTCATGGCGGCGACGGGCGAGGGCGTCCGGTAGTTGAGCTCGGCCCATTTCTGGCACCGGTTGATCACCGCGTCGCTGGTCTGGCGAAAGCGCATGAGCGCGGCGAAAGGCTGCTGGCCCATGTCGTGCCACTGCAGCATGTAGACCTTGGCGACCTCCATCGCCTCCTTGAGGCCGACAAAGCGCGCGATGAGATAGAGGGCGAGGTCCTGCCAACTCGAGCCGCCCCCGGCCATGACAACCCGTTGCGCCTCGCCGCTCAGCACAAGCGACTGGTCCGGCTTCACCTTCACGCCGGGATAGTTGTTCGTGAGCGTCTCGACATAGCCCCAGTGAATGGTCGCCTCGCGATTGTCGAGCAGCCCCGCCTCGCCGAGCAGCACCGCGCCAGAGCATGCGCTGGCCAGCATGGCGCCGTCGTCATGCGCACGCTTCAGCCAGGCGGCTTCGGCGTCATACTGCCCGGCGACGCTTTCGCCCGGATTGACGAAGAAATCGGGGATGCAGACGATGTCGGGGCGGGGGCAATCGGAAAGCGCGTGGTCCGGGCGCACCCAGACGCCGTTTGCGGCGCGAAACGCGCTGCCGTCCCCGGCAACCACATAGGGCCGCATGCGCGGCGTACCCGAGGCTCCGCTGGTGATGAACAGGAAATCCCTACCGGGCGAGGAAAACAAGTCGAACATGCCGTAGATCGTGGAGGCGGTGGCCTCCGGAGCGGCAAGGATCGCCACATTTAATGGTCTGGCCTGTTCAACCATGGCAGAAATGACCGCCTTCTAGCATTTTCGACTTTAGCGACCGTGCTCGCGCCGCGCTAGCGTGGTTGAAACGAGGAGACCGCCCATGGCCGCCACCGCTACCCTTGCACAATCGAGCATCGACAGCTTCCGTTCCATCTTGCGCGGCGAGGTGCTGGAGCCGTCGAACCTGTCCTATGACGCGACGCGGGTCGTCTGGAACGGCATGATCGACCGCCGTCCCGCCCTCATCGCGCGCTGCCGGAGTGCTGCCGATGTCCTGGCGTCGGTGAATTTTGGGCGCGAGCATCAGTTGGCGATCGCGATCCGCTCGGGTGGCCACAATGTTGCAGGCTACGCCGTCTGCGACGGCGGGCTGATGATCGACATGTCGCTGATGAAGGGCGTGCGGGTCACGCCCGGCCTCGACCGTGCCTTCGTCGAGGGCGGTGCCACCTGGGCCGATGTCGATGCGGCCACCACCCCGCTTGGCCGCGCCACTCCAGGCGGTCTCATCTCAGCGACGGGCGTTGCCGGCCTGACGCTTTCCGGCGGCATCGGCTGGCTGCGCGGAAGCCACGGCCTCAGCATCGACAATCTGCTGGCCGCCGATCTGGTGACCGCCGATGGCCGCCTCATCCATGCCGACGCGACGCAGAACCCGGATCTCTTCTGGGCGCTGCGCGGCGGCGGCGGCAATTTCGGCGTGGTGACGAGCTTCGAGTTCAAGCTGCACTCGATCGAACCGGAGCTGATGTTGTGCGGTCCGGCCTATCCCGAAGAGCGCGCCAACGAGATCATTCCGCTCTGGCGCGACTTCATGCAGACCGCACCCGACTGCCTGAGCGGCCTGGCCGAGTTCTCCACCCTGCCCGACGATCCCTCCATTCCCGAGCATGCAAGGGGCCGGCGCGTCCTGGCGCTCGCGCATGTCTATGACGGACCGGCCGACGAGGGCGAGCGGGTCGTGGCGCCGTTGCGCAGTTTTGGGGAACCGCTCGTCGATTTCAGCGGCCGCATGCCATATCGCACCATCCAGTCGCTTTATGACGGGCTGTTCCCGAAAGGCCGCGACCGCTGCTACTGGAAATCCACCTACCTCTCGCGCCTCGACGACGAGGTCATCGGGGAGATCACCGTGCGGATGGCGAAGCGGCCCTCCGAAATGACCTTCGCCTCGATCTGGAAGTTCGGCGGGTTCGTCCAGCGCGTTGCAGCCGATGAGACTGCCTTCGGCGACCGCTCCATGTCCTTCATGCTCAGCCTCGACGCCATCTGGCCTGGCGCTGACGAGGACGATGCGAACATCGGCTGGGTTCGCAGCTTCTGGCAGGACATGCAGCGCTACTCGACCGGCCGCCTCTATCTGAACTTCCCCGGCCATGGAGAAGGAGCGGACCTTGTGCGCGACGCTTTGGGAGCCGAAGCCTACGCGAGGCTCGCCAAGATCAAGCACAGGTACGATCCGGACAATCTGTTCCGCCTCAACCAGAACATCCTGCCAATGCACTGACGCACAATCCAAATCGGGCGTGCGGTGGCGACTCTCGTTTCGGCCGAGGTGGCTTTAGTCGCGCCCAGCGTGGTCGCCGCGATGTCCGCTTGCAATCAGTGGCAATCTGTCCGCAATGGCCGAGATTGGGCGCATTGCTGCCGTGCGCAAATCTAGCTTTCTGGTCAATGCGCGCCATACATATGTCCAGCAATCGAGCGTTTCGCAGTCATCAGCTCTGGTTGTAAGGCGATGTCTCGTCTGCGCCAAAACCTCTCTCATCGGAGCGAGCAGTGAACGTCGTGTTCGGGCCGGAGAGATTGTCAGTCTTCGCCGCTAGGATGGTCAAAGGGGACGGTTACTGAAATCGGCCTATACCAGGAGCATCTGAGCGATGATAGGKCATCCGAAGTCGATCATACCACGCTGGTGATTTTGTTTCCCTGGCGACGATAGCCTCGGTTTCATCGTATGCGATGGTCGCACGGCACATTTAGGATCTACGAAGGCAGAGTGAGAACTAGGAAGGAGAGCATGACGCAGGGGATCCTTGGGTTTTAGGTTCCCTATCGTCGATGTTTGAGAAGAAGTCAGAATAGCATTTAGAAAGTTGGAATGAAGGTTGGAAACGAGTTCAACTTTTCCAACTTTCGCGATCAGCGATCTCGAAGATATTTTTAGGATTTCTCTATCGTGTGAGCACTTAAAAAGGGAGCAAGGATTCTTCCCTGCCCCCCTCTCTGGATCCACTCAGCCTTCCGAGGATGGTCGTGTGCAGGATGCTGTGCGGTCAGTCCTTCGGATGCAGACGAGAGACTGACGAACGTACCGGTGAGCAGCGTGACGAGATCTATGCTGTATTCGTTGATATCCTGCGGGACGTTGGCGTCCTCGTTGACGCGGCGCAGCTGGATACAGAACCAGGTATATCCATTTCATCGCCCGGCCGAAGTTTCGGATAGAGGCTTTGCAAGGTTGAGCAGGTCTTTGCGTGCCGTCTCGGAATTCACGCTGTCGACGTTCTGGCCACCGACTTGACGGACGCTCCATCGTGTTGACGGGCGTACCGATCGGCAGGTTGAGGCTGCAGAAAAGGATCCACGGCAGGCCGGTAATGGAACTCGGGTCTGAGAACTGACGTCGTGCAAGGATTCTCATGGTGAGAATACTCCTATTGGTTCATGGGTGATGGTGGTTGGTTGGTTGCGCTATCGTTTGAGCGATCCGCAAACCGAGGAAAGCGATATAGATCAGCTGCCGATCAGATCACTGCCTTTGAGGCAGGCTGCCGTCGTTCTCAATCGCGTTGGGGAGCCCTCCCGAAATTGAACGGTGCAGGACGTGGCCTTGAGCAGTCCAGCTTGAGCAACGTCGTCCGGCTTCCGAAGGGAGATGACGAAGAAGTTAGCAATCTTGGGTGCCATTGCCGGAAATATAGACCCTCGCCATATTTTGAGCTGTCTCACTGAACCCAGGATGTGATGGCAACTCGGATTTCCCAGGGGCGGATCCGGTAGGTTTTAGGAGCGCTTTAGGGGGAACGAAAATCTGGTTCGGCTTAGGTTTGATTGAGGATCGGATGGCTGGAGAGTTCCTCGTTGATCAGGCTTTCCTGCGGCGGTTGGCTGGAAATTCGGCAACAGGTTCCAACGATAGTTGTGCATTTATTGAAGGCGCCTGCGACGGGGAATGATGGTGCCTCCAATGATTTGCTGATGATCCAAGAATTGGAAAGGTTGAAAGGCGCGAAGCGCTGGAACCAAGAGGACCATAGATAGAACCGAGAAGCCGATACGCCCTAGTCCAAAGTTGGTTAGATTGATCGCTGACCGAAGCACTTGAGCAGGGACGGCTCCTTTGGTGACTTCACGCTTGGCATCACCACTGCCGCAGTGTCGGATAATTCTCCTCGCTCGAGCCTCGGAAGCGTAGTGCCGAACCAGAAGGGTAGGGCCGACTTCACTTGCATTGACCGCCGAAGGATGCAGTGCGTCCCCGCCTTCGCTTGGGCGATGCAGGCCGAGGCCTGCATGTGCAGCCCGTTGAACCAAGAAGGTCGACCTGCTGGGCGTCTAATATCCATAGGTTAGATAGCGCCGGGTCCGATGTGTCCGCTTGAATCGAGCGCTTACGACGCTCGGCGGAGGCGCTCGACACTGGTCTATCTACCCAATTTTGAGGCAGGCTGAGGGACTATCTACCCTTTACCGTTCTACGGTCTGTGTCCCAGGAAGCGGCGGCAATGCTTGCCACCCGTGTTGGCTTGCAGTGGTGGTTCATGGTCTTGTCGAGAGGATAGCTCGACGCGAATGGCGAACATCAGAACTGTAACCATGATCGTGCCTCCATTGGTTTATGGTCATCTTGATACAAGATGCCCGAAGGGCGCGAAGCGCCAGAACCAAGGAGAAGAAAACACCTGGAACCAGGAAGAAGACGGGGGGAGGGTGTGATCGTGTGGCCAGAGACACCGGGGGGGGTATTTGAACCAGGGGGATGGCCCCCGGTGTGTATACAGCTGCAGGACATCATTATCAGAAAATCCCTACTGCAAAAAATTATATAATATTTTGCCCAGAACCCGACCCAATAATCTTCATAATGATTATCTAGATAATGGAACCAGAAAGAGGAACCAGGGGCTCCTATGCGAACCAGGTGAGCCGAAGCATCCCGAGGGTAGTGAGCGCAGCGAACGACCGAGGGTAATGCGGCAGGCGAATCCTGGTGAGCATTATGTTGATAATATTAATGAAATAATGTAATCTCGATTATGAACCAGATAACAGAACATAATGATTATATGATAGCCATGCTCTGATTAACTAGATAATATTAACTTAATAATGCTTGAGTGGGCTTTATCCCTAGAGCTGGGTGAATCCTTTAGGATTTACCTATAGCTTCGCCCGTCCGTCGTTTCCTTATCTCCTTTCTTCCAAGGGGAAGGGGATAGGGAACTAGACAGGGGTAGGGTGGGTCACACCGAATCTGAATGTGTCTCTACGGTAGGAAGATAATCCTATATTGTCAAGTCGCCTTGGTTTCCAAGGGCTCCAGAAGAGACCTGTCCATCATTAATGGAAGTTCGGGCGAAGCCAGAAGTCCACGGCGACGCCGATCTCATACCAGTCGAGCTCGTGTGAGCCGGTAAGGAGAGTCGTGGCATTCGATCTCCAGCTCGGTCGGGTTGCCGTCCCCTGTCCGCCATATCGTCACGGGGAGAGTGACGAGTTCGCTGCAGTCTACACGGCAAGGCGAGCTTGTGTACGGCGCCTGGTGCTTTCACGTCGACCGTGTCCAGAAGGCTTCCCCTCTGGAACCAAGGGCACGAACTCCTCTTACCGAGACTTAGGAGTCCATACGAGCCGACTGAGCAGGAAGCATCCGGAGTGTGGTGCGGCGGGGCGGAGGATGATGCGGCGGAGCATCCTGGCTCGGATTATCAGGAATAATGGGCCGGTGATTATCCTGATAATGCCCTTGATAATGAATGGGCTCCCAACCTGATCAGGCGAAAGAACCCTTCTGGATCTGATTATACCTTCGGTCATTCGTTTCTCGCTCACTCACTTACTCGCCAACTAACACCTCGCCAACTTGCACGTTCCCTTCACTCATCACTCGCGCAAGCGTAACTCACTCGCACATCACTCACTCACACATCACCCACTTTCTAGAGCCCCTCCGAATTGGAGGGAGGTGAATAAAAGATGCAGACGGTAGGCCGAAGCGTTTTGCCGCGACGGAAGAGGCCGCTCTAGCTTGCCGCCGAGGGGCGATACCCTGGTGAACTTTCTGGGTCGAAGTCCATAGATCCTCAGTGAAATGTGGGCCGTTCCCTGAATCCGGCTTGGCCCCTGAGTGCTCAGTCTTCGCCGGTGAGATCCAACGGTCGAACCTGAACTTCCGGTGAGACCACGTCCAGGCCCACGAAAGGTGACTTGGTTGGTAACGACCAGGTTGGAGGAACTTTTGGTGAGACCGTGTCCAGGCCCGCAAACGGAAAGGTTGGAGACGACTTGGTAGGAGACGACTGGGCTGGAGGAACTTCCGGCGGGACACCGGCTAGGTCAGGTCCGACATAGTCGGTCGAGGTCAGCGGTGCGCTGCCAGAGGCATACCGGTCCCTGCCGACCTCCGTCTTTCTGGAATCTGCGTCACGGCCGACTTGCGGGCTAACACGCGATGAACTCGATTCCGATGGAACAGCGGTGTCCTCTTCGGAGCCGCTGTTTTCTTGCGGACTAGCGACAAGCAAATAGGGGCCCCTCTCGATCTTCCGAACCTCGTCACGCTTCACCAAGCGAGACAAAGCGTTGTAAACGCTACCGCTACTGCGCTGGAGATGGCCGATAATCTGGCGACTAGTCGCCCCTTTCGTTTGCGTCTGCAAGAACCGCTTAACCTCGTCTTCTATTGGCGAACGCCGCAGATGCTCAGACGGTAGGAGCCCGTCATCTGATGTGCTCACCCGCGACGTCAGCAGATCATCACCTATTAGCTCGCTGGCTCGTTCAGGGCCGATCACCTTGGCGACATCATTGAGCCACGCGTGCGTTTCGGCAGCCCGCTTCTGCAATACGGTGATTTGGGCCTGCCACTGTCGAAGGTCCTTCACGCGCTTTTGAACCTCGTTGACGGTGAGCAACATATCGAAAGTTCTCAACTTTACCTCTTCTCAATCATCGGGGACCTCGTTCGGTCGCGGCTTGTTCATGTATCCACTCGCGTAGCTGCGGCGCGGCAGGCGAAAGGTTGCGTGCACTACTACAGGTCAGGTAGTAGGTTCCTGGAGCTCGAAAAATCAAGTCTGTCAGCCGTACCAGTTCGCCCCGCGCAAGCATTGGCGTGATCATACGATGCCAGCCAATAAGCCACGCCTTGGCATCTCGCTCACTCACTCGGGCTCTCACTCGCCAAACTTCGCTCGCGACACTCACAGTTGGAGGAGGAATAAAGGTCCGCTAGGCAGAGACCAAAGGCGATCCCCGGTGAACTTTCTGGGTCAATTACCATCAGCGATGTGAGCCACTCCCAGCATGTGCTTGGCTCCTCAGTGCTCAGTCTCCGCGGCGAGATCCAGTGGCTGGATTTGAACTTCCGGTGGGGCTGCGGCTGGGTCTGGGCCTGCGAAATTAATGCGCGGAGTTTGAGTGTTAGGCGCGGCTTCGGTTGGATCCCGTGCGAAGATGCTTGGAGTTGGATCCCGTGCGAAGATACTCGGAGTTTGAGTGTTAGGCGCGGCTTCGGCTGGATCCCGTGCGAAGATGCTTGGAGTTGGATCCCGTGCGAAGATGCTTGGAGCTTGAGTGTTAGGCGCGGCTTCGGCTGGGGCGTCCGGATTCAGCTCTGGCGAGCTAAGACGTGCTTCACTCGATTCCGATGAAACAGCGGTCTCCTCTTCGGAGTCGCCGTTTTCATTCGGAGGAGCGACAGGCGAATAATAGCTGCTCCCGAGCTTCCGAAGCTCATGACGCTTCACCAAGCGAGACAACACATTGTAGACGCTGGTGTTATTGCGCTGGACCGCCTCTTGAAACTCCTGGATTTGCAAGAGATGGTCGATAATCTGGCGAGCCGTCGCGCCATTCGTCTGGGTCTTCAAGAACTGCTTAACCTCGTCTCCCATGGGGGAACGCCGCGGATGGGGCTCTGAGGGTAGGATCGCCTCATTTGATGTGCTCACCTGCGCCGGCAGCAGAACGTCACCTATTAGTTGATGGGCTCGTTCAGGACCAATCAACTTGGCGACAAGGTTGAGCCATGCATGCGTTTCGGCCACCTGTTTCTGCAATGAGGTAATCTCGGCTTGCCAGTGTTGGAGGTCATTCATGCGCTTTTGGACCTCAGTGGCGGTGAGTAGCACATCGGAACTGAAAAGAATGGCCATCACGAATCCTTAAAAAAGTCGGGAGACGATTACACCGCCCCGCTCCGCCTCCGCAAGATCGGGAGGAACGCACGTGAGTGCTGCGGAGGTAGGTCGCGAAATGAAGGGGTTCACGAATACGACGCTAACGTGGCTAGTGTGATTATATAGAAAATCCTTCCCGATGGTGTGCGAGATAATCCCACATAATGATTATCTTCATAAGGCGGGGAACGTCTTCCCCTCCCGAGCCAGAAGGGAAGGTCCCAATCGAGCCGGCTGGGCGAGAGCGCAGCGAGCGACAGGTAACGCGGATGGCGAATACTGGCAAACATATGTGAACCAGAGGAGCTGGAGATAATAAATATAACATTATCTCCGTAATCGGGCTGATAATCAGCCCTCTCGAACCTGAGATAATGGTGGTGGATAATCCGCAATATGGACCAAAGATAATGAGAGAGATAATCCAGATAATGACTATTAATATAAGGCCCGGAAAAATAGCGCAGGGTTTTACTATAAAGATTTTTAAATAACCATATTATTGATTATCTTAATAATGGAACCGGAAGGGTGACCAGCTCGCTGGCTCCGGGCCTGCCGATCGCACCCGTAGCGCAAGCGACAGTATGTGGCGCCGTCGCGCGCCGGTGGCCTCACATTGCGCCTCGATCGCGATAGCCCTGCGAGGCTCACATATGACGATGTTCATTTTTGGCAGGCCGCAATCCTCTGAGCGCTCAATCCCGGAGGAAGCCATCTCGAGCGTTTCCTTACTGATCTCAAGGGAAGGCCCGTATGAAAAGGTTCAATTCCGCGGCAAAGTTGGCGGCCATAGTCGCCTTGATTCTGGCCCATCAAGGCCTCGCAAAGGCGCAGATGCCGGCGCAGCAGCCGGAGGCGAAGTCATTCAAACTTGGCGAGTTCGATGTCGTCGCCCTGCATGACGCCCAGTTCGTCAAACCCAATGATGGCAAGACATTCGGGATTGATCATAGTCCGGCTGAAGTCGCCGAGATACTCAAGGCAGCTGCGGCTCCGACCGAAACCATTACGCTGAGCGTCGACGCCTTGCTTGTGAAATCAGAGAAGCATGTCGTGCTTATTGGTGTCGGTGGCGCGCTTCAGGACAGCCTGGCGAAGGCCGGGGTCAAATCCGCTGACGTCAGGGAAATCCTCATTACCCATTCTCACCCCGACGGAAGCGCCGGGGATCGTTGATCGAGTCCATCCTCTGCCGCCTCCAAATGAGAGAAGCTCTTTGATCATCTGTGGAAATTCTAAAGAATTCGGGATGTTCTGACATCAGTTTGCCCCACTTATCCCCTCGCGTATTGCTATTTTCGATGCGCTCTGACCAGTGGGAAAAAATTAGCTTATAGTATCTATACATTACAAATGCTGTTATCGCACCAATAACCTGCCAAACGGCCGGGATTCCTATAGGGGTTTTTCCCAATTAGTTTCATTTTCAAGATAACCCTCCGATTTCAACTTCATTGCCCGTTTCCGCACACTGTCTACTGTCCAACTTTTCCCATTTGCGGTTTTGACCCCTCCTCGGTTCAACGCCTCCGAAATCCGCGTCCAACGTCCCATGCCTTCTGGAGCTTCCATGAGCAGCCTGACTAGTTGTTCATTACAATCTAGTTTGCGGCTTCTCCAAGCGCTTTCCCTCTCTCGCCAATCTTCAAAATGACTTATTGGATCGAATAGCCTTCCGTCCATTATAATTTCGTCAGCCGGAAGCGCTACATACGGGATTTTTCTCTCGAAGATGTAATCCATCAGGTATTTATTTCTACGCCAGCCATATTGGTGTCTGCTATCGACTATGATTAGTTTCGCTTCCTCCTTCTTGCAAAGCCTTTCTGCCGACCTCAGCTCAGCCTGAATGACGATCGTCGCACCGTCAGCCCTCTGATCAAGGTAGACGAACTCACCTACCAAAGAGCCCCTGTGATCTCGAACATAGCGGCGAATTACTTCGCGTTGGTATCGGATGGTTTTGCTCACTTTCGCCGCATCATCCACATCGGCCGGAAGCGAGTTGAAGCCGGCCCAAAAAACCGGCCGAGTCCAATAAAAGCCGACATAATTCATGCGCGATCCTCCCGGAAAAGTCCGACAAAAAAGTGGTTCCTTCCAAAATGTCGTATCATCGGCTCAACATCAACGGGAGAACAATATGAACGAACGACTTAGGATTTCCGAAGTCCCAGCCGGACTTGGCATCATTGGAATCACCCTCGCACCTGGTAAGAGGGGCGTCAGCCACTACGGGGGAGTACATCGCCGAGATCTCAGCGCCGACATGGATGTCATAGCTGCCTGGGGAGCTACCGCCGTCGTGACGTTGATGGAAGATCGCGAAATGAGGGAATGGGAGATTGAAAGCCTCCCCAACGAAGTGCGCCTTCGCCACATGGAATGGCATCATTTGCCGATAATTGATGTCTCTGTTCCCGATGAAAAGTTCGACGCTGAATGGCATTCACACTCGCACCGGCTGCGCGGGCTGCTACAGCGTGGCAATCGGATATTGATACACTGTCGGGGCGGCATTGGCCGCGCTGGCATGATCGCGACGCGGTTGTTGGTTGAGTTCGGCTGCAATCCCGCAGAAGCGTTATCTACAGTTCGCAGGGCGCGTCATCCCAATGCTGTCGAAACCGAGCTACAGGAATTTTGGGTAGCAGCAGGCCAGACGGCACACGATACAACGCCTTCCGGAGAGAGCACGGCTGTGCGAGACCGTGCCATCGGAGCAATGCTCGGGCTGGCCGTCGGAGATGCTGTTGGCGCGGCGCTTGAATTTACGCTGAAGCCCGCATTTGCCGTCCTAGATGATATGGTCGGTGGTGGACCTCACAGGCTGAAGCCAGGCGAATGGACCGATGACACAGCTATGGCCTTGGCTCTTGCGGATAGCCTGGTCTTTGATCCGACCTTGAACGCACGTGATCTGATGGATCGGTTCGTCGATTGGCGCTGGAATGGCACCTACTCCTGCACCGGTCATTGCTTCGATATTGGGATCACTACTGGCGCCGCTCTAAATCGCTATCGCCGCCATGACAATCCATTGGCAGGCGCGGAGCACCCTAGTAACTCGGGAAACGGTGCGTTGATGAGGCTTTCACCAGTTGCGATTCGGCATTGGCAGAACCAGCGAGCGTTGGATAGCGCAGCGGAGCTGCAGACCCGGACAACCCACGGATCGCCGGACACTCTCCATGCATCGAAAGTATTTGCCAGATTGGTGGCCAGCGCAATTCAGGGCCACTCCCTTACCAACCTGCTGACTGGACCGATTGCAGAGGAGGTCACCGGCGGCTTCCGCGGTCTGCATCGTGACGAGATGGAAGGCTCAGGCTATGTGGCAAAATCCCTCCAAGCGGCAATTTGGGCGGTAAACCGGACGACCAGTTTTCGTTCGGCGGTATTGCTCGCGGCCAACTTAGGTGCAGATGCCGACACAACGGCCGCGGTCGCTGGCCAGCTTGCAGGAGCCATCTATGGCTGCTCAGGTATCCCCAAAGAGTCCCCAAAGAG
>NZ_JBFUFB010000038.1:0-13672 GCF_056403655.1 Mesorhizobium sp. P2_F8 | reverse complement strand
CGCGCCTATTCCGTTCGACATGGCAGCAGGTCCGATCTGAATGCACTAGTCGCGAGTGCTTCGCCGGCACAACGCCCCATTCCATTTCGCGCAGAGCAAAAGTCGAACTCCGCTGTCGTGGTCGCGCTATTAGCTGTGGCATGCGCGAGCGCTACGTTGACCGCCTTTATGCTGGGTCTTCGACGCCTGTAAGATGCGTAGGCTTGCCAAAGACAATGGCCGAGCGTCGAGCCGAGTGACCCCACTGATGACGCGGCTTAATAGCGTCATCAATACCCTTCGGGACACCTTGCGATGTAGACACGCCCATTGCTATCTCTGTAGCGACACTGACCGGCTTCACTGGCATGCCCGATCACCGCGCCCGCAATGGCTCCAGCGGCACCACCAACGATCGCGCCTTTCACCGGATCACCGGCTACGGMTGCACCAATTGCCGCTCCGCCTAGACCGCCGACTGCAGCACCCTGCTCGGTGCGTGAGCATGCTGCGAGCGGAACAATAAGGCTCAATATTAGCAACGTCTTTTTCATGAATTGTCCTCCACCGGCCCGACATTGAGCCCGGTAATTAATGCGCGATTTGTTTTTTGATCCGTGGATTTGCTAATTTAGCTATTGATTGTGTGGCCATCTTCAGCAACGTCTCCGGCGTTGAAACAAGCTCTTTTCGCGTAACGATGGTCGGCGCCACGCCCGGTAACGCGGCGCCGATCAACTTCTACCACCCCTGCCTGCCATACCAGTCATCGATGTCTTGACGGGCTCGATCCTTTTCGATGCCGTAGCGTTCTTGGATCTTGCCTTCGAGCTGATCGCGTTTACCCGCGATGCGATCAAGATCATCATCCGTGAGTTTGCCCCACTGTTCCTTGACCTTACCCTTGACCTGCTTCCAGTTTCCTTCGACGCGGTTCCAGTCCATGACACATCGCCTCCTTCGTTTCACAGAAGGCGGAACGTCGCGCGGCTCATGAGGTTCCAAGACGTCTTCTCTTTACGGACATTCTCGAAAGCTGAGAATATAAGGCCGACGCCTAGGGCCAAGCGCACCGGGCAAGCGGTTGGGCTTCCGTCGCCGTACCTAACCGWGCGTGACGGCGGTCGCCATCAACAAAAAGCCAGCCGATTTGCTGTTCGATCAGCTGGCTAATGCGATGCCATGTCCGCAGCGCTAGAGGCGGCCGAGGACAACCAGGATGATGACGATCAGCAATACCAACCCAAGTCCGCCGCCGCCGTAATAGCCGGTGCCGTAAAACGGACTGCCGCCGAGGCCGCTGAAGCCGCCAAGCAATAGAAGTATCAGTAGAATTATTAGAATTGTGCCGAGACCCATGGGACCTTCCTCGCTGTTTGCGCTGACGTGCTTCCTGCAATGCAGGATCGCCTGTCGGACTATCAACTCGAGAAGGGCGTACCTGTTCCTTGAGCACGCTCTCGACTGGCGTTGAAGCGGACCTTGCCGCAGAGACAACCCACCACTCAGTTCTTGTTTCCAATCGGTTCTCGACACGCTCGGGCACGCCTCCATTCGTCCAGCGGCGTCGGCTCGCGGAGTCGATTCCTGTACCTGCCCTAGGAACGTGTCCCCGCAAGTGACATTTCGCTTCCTTGACCGCGGTGAGGAGTGATCAATTAGAAGTCACCGCTGGTTGGGGAGGTGCTGATGTCAATGCCAAGTTTGGCATATGGTCCCTTGGACCAGCGATCCATGCATATTTGCGTTGATATGCAACGCATGTTTGCCGAGCCATCACAATGGGCGACGCCCTGGATCACCCGCGTACTTCCGCAGATCGAGAGGCTGGTCGAAAGACGGGCGGCACAGACGGTCTTCACGCGCTTTTTGCCCGCTCAGAAGCCGGGGCAGGGTGTTGGGACATGGAAACGCTACTACGAGCGCTGGGCGTCGATGACGGTCGAGAATGTCGGTCCCGATATCATCGAATTGTTGCCGCCATTGGCCGGGTACTGCCCGCCGGCCGTCATTATCGACAAGTACATTTACTCGCCGTGGTTCGAAGGTCGCCTCAAATCCTTTCTGATGGAGCGTGACGTCGACACGCTGGTCATCACCGGCGGCGAAACCGATGTATGTGTTCTGGCAACGGTGCTCGGACATCGATTTCGGCTATCGCGTGGTCCTGGTCACAGACGCACTGTGCAGTTCTTCCGATGCAACGCATGACGCACTGCTCACCGTCTATCACCAAAGGTTCGCACAGCAGGTCGAGACCGTAGAGATGGAGACGGTTCTCTCGAACTGGGTTTGAAACACGACTGACCTGGATCACCGACCCGATCGGCGTGCAGGTTAATCAAAGCGGCGCCGATTTTGGGACGCTTGCGGCAGCGCAGGTGACCGGGGACTTCCACCAAGGCACCCATCATCTGCCGAACGATGCCGTCGAGCAAATGCCGCCTCTGGTGGTACCATCGCTCAATCCGAGTACGGAGTGGACGCTGGGGACCTACCATTATCACCAGCGCAACGTCGCCAATCCTGCTCAGCACCTCGCCTTGTTCATTGATCGGAATTTTCCGGCAGGTCTTCGCGTTCAGGTCAAATCATCCCACTGTCGCTCTTTCGAAAGCACCGATGGCGGTCAGGGAGCCCCTGTCGACCTTCGGTCGGCCGCGAATGCGGTCATCACCGCGAATGCTTCTTCGCCGGGATCCACTGATCTCGTTAACGAGCCGGGATTTCGTGGTTGTCCTCCGCACATTCTCAATTTGCCGCGTCAACGGGCTCGATGTTCGGCATTCCGCTTGCGCGTGGCCGCAGCTTTCTTCGCCGAGTCCGAGCGGCTCGCGGCCGAGCGTGCGGCGGATGCCTTGCCGCCAGTTTCACCGCCCTTGCGGGCCGCAGGATGACCTGTGTGCTTGCCGCGGCCAGAACCTCCCTCTTTCTTCCCGCCGCCATCGTCCTTGTTGACAGTTGCCCATGCCCGGCGTTCGGCTTCGTTGTCGGAAACCCCACGCTTCTCGTAGCCTTCGGCAATGTGGTCGGCTTTGCGTTCCTGCTTTTCGGTATATTTCGATTTGTCGCCTCGTGGCATGGCCGTTTCTCCTGTTGGATAGGATCTGAACGAAAGGGCGGCCCCTGAGTTCCAGCCCGGCACTTGAGAAACCAAACTCCATTTGAGGACGCGGTCCGGCAATGATTTCGGCTAACCCGCATCGGCCTTTAGAGACCGCAAGGCGATGGGCCACGAAGGGGGGCGAGCGACATGATGCCGAAAGGGTACGTTGATTAAGAAGATCCAATGCCAGGAGAAGTAGTCGGTCAGCCGCCCCCTTTGCTAAAAGGTCTGGACGCCCGGCGTACCGTCGGGGATTGAAGCTAAACCTATTCAGTAGATGGCGACCCTCTGTTGCCCGCTATTCATCCGAAGCCGTCGCGGGCGCCGTATAACGGCGGCGCACGGCATCGAGCACGCGATTGCGGCTCTCCTGGGCCGACAGTGTTTTGTCCTCTTCCGCATCGGCCGTTTCGCGTGCCAGGTCCTTGTCCCTGATCTGATGGCGGAACCATTTGGAATAGTCGCCGGCGCGCAAATGAAACTCCCAGGTCCTGTCGTCGATGCCCTCGGCGATCTGGGCAAAGATCATCAGATTGTGGGCTCTGAGGTTCATCGCATTGTCAGGGCCATGGAAATAGAAGCTGCCTGCTTCATCGAGCTGGCCTTCGGCGTATTTGCGGCTGTGCCGCTTGAGTGATTGGCGCGGCTCGATCACCTTGACCGTTTTGACTTTCTTGCCTGCCTGCGGCCGCCAGAACAACACGCGTGCGCCCTTGGGGGTTGGCACGGCCTTCGGTGGCTCAATGCCGGTTTCATGGCAGAAGACGTTCACGACGTCCTTCGCCTTGGGACCAAGCGCAATGATGGCCGTCACCAGGCGCAACGCGTCAGTCGAGATCGCCTCGGGGTGAACAGTGATCAGGATCGTGCCCGGCAATTCCAATGACAGCACCGCGCGCGTGTCGTCGCGCCGCTTGGGCAGCAGATGGTGCGCTTCGTCAATGACGAGCCAGTGCGGTCGTGCGGTGCGGCGGCGAAAACTGCCCAGGCCGGGCAGCAAGTCGGCAAAGAAATCAGGTCGCTCATTGACGCGCAGCGCCAGTCCATTGACGACGATATTGCTGTCGGCTTTGGCGATCAGATCCAGCACTTGCGCCTTTGTCGGTGCGCTTGATCCGTCACCAAGCCGCACGGCGCCCTCAAGGCCATCATAGTCTCCCTCGGGATCGAAGACGCAGAACTGGAACTTGCTCCCGACGAAGCGCTCCGTCAGTGCGGTGGCCAAGGTGGATTTGCCGATGCCCGAACTGCCGGCGATGAGGACCGTGTCGGTCGGCGACAAATAGATCTCGTCGCCGCCGGCCGATCCTAGGACGATACCGTCGTGGCGCCTCGGTACTATCGCGTGATCAAGCTTAATCATCTTGTCGATCAGCTCCTCCACGCCTTTGCCCCGTGCGCCACGCATAACCAGATTGGCATTATCCTTGACCGCCGGAATTGCATTATCGACGACCACGCTGCAGCCGCAGGCCTGCAGGAAGGCATGGTCGTTCTCGGCGTCTCCAACACCAACTACATTGTGTGGCGACAGCCGAAGATCTTGAAGGGCTGCAGCCAGCCCGGTGGCTTTGTTGATGCCGCTCGGCAGGATCATCACCGCGCCCTTGTTGAAGATGATTTCAAGCTCCAGCCCCAGGTTCTTGATGACCTCGAGCACGGTGGCCTGATGGGGCTCCCAGGTTGCGACGATCGACTGTCCAACCGATAACGGCTTCACGCCCCGCTTCTTCAACCTGGCAACAAACTTGGGCTCGGGCGATGGGGCGATCACCCGCTCATCCTCACTTGCCGGTGTGTAGATCAGCGCTCCATTCTCGGCGACGACCTTGTCGAAGAGACTAACCTCGGAAAAAACTCGCTTGAGATCGGGCAATTCGCGCCCGGTGACCAGAACGAGCTTGCGGCCGCTTTTCTTGAACCGCTCGAGAGCAGCGAGCGTTTTCCTGGCGACGATGCCGTCATGAGCCAAAGTGCCGTCATAGTCCGTCGCCAACGCAATGAAATACATTCTGCCGACCTTTCTCGGTTCCGGTTCGCGCTCCGGCTAGAACGTGTGATCGAGACAAAGGCTCCCCATAGGCAGGATCACAGGCCTTCGCAAAAGGGGTTGGCGGTTTCGCCCCCGAGATCAGGAACCCCTTCGATACCGGTACGTTGACCAGACAAGCCGGGACCTGTCCCGCCATGGAGGACCAATGACGATCGACCAAATCACTCCTTCGCACCAAGAGTACGAAGCAAAGCGCCAATTTCCGAACGTCCCGTTGTGCTCTCCGCAATCATCAGCGGGGTCATCCCCTGATGGGTTCTCGCGCTCAAATCGGCACCTCGTTTGACGAGAAGCTCGACAACCTCCCGTGATCCTTCCCTAGCGGCAAGGTGAAGCGGGCTTTCCCCTGTGGGCGCCGCGTTGACGTCGGCCGAACGGTCAAGGAGCAACCTCACCATCTCCTTCTTGTCCGTCAGAATTGCGAAATGCAGCGCCGTATACTTGGCATGACCATCGACTGCGTCCACGTCAGCGCCGCTATCGAGGAGCAGTTTGGCTATGTCGGCGTATCCCAGTCGCGCCACAAGATGGAGGGGCGTCCGCTCCTCAAAATCTCTGCCATTTGCCTGCGCTCCCCGTTGTAAAAGGAAGGCGACCATTTCCGGTTTGTCGTAGCTTGCTGCAATATGCAAAGGCTTGTAGCCGGCCGGGGGCTTTACAGCTTCGATATCGGCACCTTTGTCCAGCAGGAAGGCTGCCATTGAAATATCGCCCTGGAGAACGGCCGCGTGCAGCGGCGTTCCCTCGTCACCTTGTTCGTTCACATCTGCGCCGTTCGCCACAAGACTTTGTACAAGCGCCAGATTGTCCGCCATCGCAGCGTCATACAGGTCGCCAACTTCGGCGCCATCTGCGGCGCACCAAGTCAGAACCATGCCGGCGGCGATCGGAAGTTGCCATCTAACCATAGCGTCCTCCTGTGGGAACGCGGCGTCGCCATCTCGCAGTTGGCACCGCCAACGTGATCTGAAGCGTGAGTTTCAGCTCGTTCGTTATATCACTCCTCTCGAAAATCTTGCAGCGACGCGTGCCGCAGATCTTCCTCCCCGCGCAAGTGCTTTACACGGCCGATCAGCCCGGGCTTAACCCATTGCGTCGCCGGCCGCTTCATGCCCTTTGGCGCCGTTCCTGCGTTGGTCCTGGACGCGGTCCCATAGCCGCTCGCGCGTCTCCCGGTTCAGCGTGATGAAGGCCGAGCCGACATAGCGGCCGGTTCCACGCTCCGCCATCAGGGCGAAGGCTGGTTTGCCCGCCTCGCGCTCGACTTCGAGCAGATCGCCAAACGGTCGCAGGAATCAAAGCGATCAATAGCAGTTGGTTTGGTGAAGGGACCTCGCACCGAAAGGATTCGGAACGATGGTCGACGCACTTGACTTTGAACTGGCAAAGAGATGCTGCTGGCTAAGGTGTCCTGCATGGGCGACCCGGTATCCGGGACCCGCAGCACGGACGATATCGGCGACCTCCAGGTCCGCGCGCACCGCTTCAACCGGGAGGCGTCTTGCCTTCCATGAGCGCCATCAGCCGGTCGAGCGGCCCTGCGACCGCGTGGATCGTCCGGGTCGAGACTTTGGTGTAGAGCGCTGTCGTTTCGAGCTTGCTGTGCCCGAGCAACACTTGGATGACGCGGATGTCGACATCCTGCTCGAGCAGATGGGTGGCGAAACTGTGCCGCAGCGTATGCGGGCTGACGCGCTTGCGGATACCGGCGACTTCGGCGGCTTCCTGAACCGCGCGATGGAGTTGCCGTGACGAGATCGGATCTGTGCAACTACGCCCTGGGAACAGCCAGCCATCCGGAAGCATCACCCCGCGACGCTTGCCTTCGCGCCACCACAGCCGCAGCAGTTCCAAGAGTTGCGGCGAGAGCATGGCGTTGCGATCTTTGCGTCCTTTGCCCTGTTCGACCCGGATCAGCATGCGTGTGCTGTCGATATCATCGACCTTGAGGTGCGCGACCTCCGATACGCGCAGGCCCGCGCCATAGGCAACACCGAGCGCGGCCTTGTACTTGATACCAGGTGCTGCTTCGAGCAGCCGCGCCGCTTCCTCCACGCTCAGCAGGTCTGGCAGCTTGCGTGGATAGCGCATGATCACCAGCACACGGGCCAGATCCCGCCGCTTCAGCGTCATCAGGAACAGGAACCGCAACGCTGAGACCGCGCCGTTGATGGTCGCAGGCCCGTCGCCGTTCTCATGCTGATACAGCTGGAAGCGACGGATGTCCTCGGGCGTCGCAGTATCGGGAGAGCGTCGGAGGAAGGCTGCGAAGCGCCGGACGTGACGAACGTAGTCCTGCTGGGTATGGGGCCCCAGGCCCCGCATGAGCATATCTTGCTGCATGCGCTGGCGAAGCGGCGTAATCGGTGCATCGGTCGACAGAGTATCCATGGCAAGTTCCTCTCGTTGAAGGAACTGCATGGTCGGATCGCAGCTACTACCCGCTCAAGACCAATCCCTGTCGCACCATCTCAGAACGAGGCGCTCCTCCCGCGAAGCGGGTTCGTGCATGCTTAAGGGTTTCGGGTGCCGTCAGGCGTACGAAAGTCTCTCATGCAGGAACCCGCGGGCCGCAGACGATTGCCTATGGGGATTTGTGCCTCGCGGTGTGCCAGCGCCTGTCGCGAACTTCCGCATAGGATGCGGTGGGCATGTCGTGGAAGCGGCTTCCGAGCTAGGTCGCAGAGCCTGGAGCATTGATTCCGACGGGATTGGTGTGGGTGACGACCGGCGCCACGGCAACGTGCACATAACATCCCGTTGACCGGCGCCGGCGTGGCGCGGTCGTGCGGACAAACGGTCCATGCCGGGTCATGGGGCGTTCTCCCGGTTCGGCGCTCTTGAGGCAGGCGGTGCACGAGGCTGGCCGTTCGAACCTCTCGATGACGACCATGCGTCCGCCGCAGCAAGGGCAAGGCGGGCGGACGTCAGCCGGTTCTTCCGGAGTGTCGTCTTCAGGCGGCGGAGCGACGTTCAGCAGTTCGCGCGCGAGTGCGAGGCTGGCCTTGCGGGCGGAGCTGGCGAGCAGCCCATAGTGACGGATGCGGTGGAACCCACGCGGCAGGACATGGAGCAGGAAGCGGCGGATGAACTCGTCGGCGGCAAGCGTCATGGCGCGCTGGCGCTCGACACCATCGCAGCGATAGTCCTTGTAGCGGAAGGTGACTCCAGCCTCGTCGAAGGCGATCAGGCGGCGGTTCGAGATGGCGACCCGGTGAGTGTAACGCGACAGGTAGGCGAGCACCGCTTGGGGTCCGGCGAAGGGCGGCTTGGCATAGACCACCCAGCGCTTGCTGCGAACAGGCTTCAGATGACGCAGGAAGGCCCGACGGTCGGCCAGGTGCGCCGCCGATCCGAAGAAGGCGAGCCGACCGGCGTCGTGCAGCGCGACCAGCCGGGTCAGGAACAGGCGGCGGAACAGCTTGCCCAATACTCTGACTGGGAGAAGGAAGGCCGGCCGCGACGATATCCAGCGTGACCCGTCCGGCGCGATGCCGCCGCCCGGCACGATCATGTGGACATGGGGATGGTGGGTCATTGCCGAGCCCCATGTGTGGAGCACGGCGGTGATGCCGATACGGGCGCCGAGGTGCTTGGGATCCGCCGCGATCGTCAGCATCGTCTCCGATGCCGCCTTGAACAGCAGGTCATAGACCAGCGCCTTGTTGTGAAACGCTATGACGGTGACCTCGGCCGGCAGCGTGAACACGACGTGGAAGTAGCCGACCGGCAGCAGGTCGGCTTCGCGCTCGGCGAGCCATGTACGCGCGGCCGCGCCCTGGCACCTGGGACAGTGCCGGTTGCGACAGCTGTTATAGGCGATCCGCCATTGGCCGCAGTCCGCA
Organism: Mesorhizobium sp. P2_F8; assembly: GCF_056403655.1. Classification (NCBI taxonomy): domain Bacteria; kingdom Pseudomonadati; phylum Pseudomonadota; class Alphaproteobacteria; order Hyphomicrobiales; family Phyllobacteriaceae; genus Mesorhizobium; species Mesorhizobium sp. P2_F8. The sequence continues at coordinate 4,689 of NZ_JBFUFB010000038.1, read as the reverse complement.
CAGGCTTCGACATGACCACCCAATGCAGCGGTGCGGCAGTGTTCGATCGCCGACATGACCTTGAGCTGCTGCAGGCTCAGATGCCCTGCGTGGGCGACCCGGTATCCGGGGCCGGCAGCACGGAAGATATCGGCGACTTCCAGGTCCGCCCGCACCGCTTCAGCCGGAAGGCGTCTTGCCTTCCATCAGCGCCATCAGCCGGTCGAGCGGCCCTGCGACCGCGTGGATCGTCCGGGTCGAGACCTTGGTGTAGAGCGCGGTGGTATCGAGCTTGCTGTGTCCGAGCAGCACCTGGATGACGCGGATGTCGACATCCTGCTCAAGCAGGTGAGTGGCGAAGCTGTGACGTAGCGTGTGCGGGCTGACGCGCTTGCGGATGCCGGCCACATCGGCTGCTTCCTGGACCGCGCGATGCAGTTGACGCGACGAGATCGGCGCGATGCAACTGCGTCCCGGGAACAGCCAGCCATGCGGAAGCATCACCCCGCGCCGCTTGCCTTCGCGCCACCACAGCCGCAGCAGTTCCAGCAGTTGCGGCGAGAGCATGGCGTTGCGGTCCCTGCGTCCCTTGCCCTGCTCGACGCGGATCAGCATGCGTGTCGAGTCGATGTCGTCGACCTTGAGGTGCGCGACCTCGGACACGCGCAGGCCCGCGCCATAGGCAACACCGAGCGCGGCCTTGTACTTGATGCCAGGTGCTGCTTCGAGCAGCCGCGCCGCTTCCTCGACGCTCAGCACCTCGGGCAGCTTGCGCGGATATCGCGTGACCACCAGCGCCCGCGCCAGATCCCGCCGCTTCAGCGTCACCGTAAACAGGAAGCGCAGCGCCGAGACCGCGCCGTTGATCGTCGCAGGGCCGACCCCGTTCTCATGCTGATGCAGCTGGAAGCGCCGGACGTCCTCGGGCGCCGCGGTGTCGGGCGCGCGGCCAAGGAACGCGGCGAAGCGCCGGACATGACGAACGTAATCCTGCCGCGTATGCGGTCCCAGGCCCCGCATCAGCATGTCTTGCTGCATGCGCTGGCGAAGTGGCGTGATCGGAGCGTCGGTCGACAAGGTAGCCATGGCAAGTTCCTCTCGTTGAAGGGAACTGCATGGTCGGATCGCGGTCTCTACCCGCTCAAGGTCTATGAATACCTCGCCATCTCAGAATCAGGCGACCCTCCCGCGAAGCGGGTTCGTGCATGAGGCGCGAAGCAGCCATGACTTCTTTTGGGCCGCATGCGGTCTGACCGCTTCTAATAGAATTTTTGGGATAGATGCCGTTTCGACGACGCTCAAAATTATGCTTGGTTCGATCACGTTGCGCATTGACCCCTTTCGACGCTTCGAGTTGTCAACAACGTGCGACGCGAAGCTGCTGCTGTCTCCGAGGTCGCGAACCGCAACTTTTCTGGATCATGTTCGCCGTTCGGTGAAGCGAGGGGTGCGGCGGCTATTTTGAGGCGGGCACGGCCCCTCCTGCACTGTCCTCCGTCTTTTCCGTTGCGGGCCGGCGCGATAAGGTTCCGTCTGAGCACGTCACCGAGTTTGAACGCTTCGGCATTCGCGTCGAGCAATTCGCCCGCACGCGCCAACACGTGCAAGTCGAAACTCGCAAAGCCCAAAGGGACCGGCAAGTTTGTTGGCCGATCGGCGCGTGGACAGTTGCGGCGACGAAGGCACCCGGGACGAGCGCATTTCGAACCCGCCGGGAAATACACGGGCGTTCGACTCATACCCGCGGGTGAAGGCTTCCTTCACCCAGCGCTCGGCGCGCTGTGCGGTCAACGAAATCGACTCTACGTTCTGCCGCACACCGAGATGCTCGCTTGCCGCGCCCGACGTGAAAGCCGGACGCACGGTCAGCCGGGCCCTTGGCGGCGGCCTCCCGCCTGGTAATCGACGTCTTCGTTGAGACCTATACCGCATCAGGGCAAGCCCGACACGCCGTGGAAGCCGATCCCGGCGAACACGGACATCTTCCGACGAGGCCACGAAGTCCTCGAGCGAGTTGCGCGCCGTGATGCCGGCCTTGACTGCCGGTCCAGCTTGGTCTGAATCGTATTGTCATCGCAGCCGACCGGCGCAGGCACGGGCGCGCAATAGACGATATATTTCTTGGCCATGACCTTCACGCATCCCGGCCAACTCGGCGATGCGGGCATCTATGACGCGCTGACCATTTTGTAGCGCGGCCAATTCGAAACGGACAGTCCGCGTTCGGCCCCCGTTGCGGCCGTTCTGGAGCGTGGCTCAGAACGCTCGCAAACGAGGTTAGCTCCAGTCGACTGTTGACGTCACGGGACCATGCGGAAGGATACGGGAAGATTTCTGATTATTGCCCACGAAAAAGCCAACAAAATCAACGATTTTAATACGCCCTCCGGGCCCACCATTGAAATCAATGACTTAACCACTTTTTCAGACTGTCAAGCGTTTCGAAAATCCATCCGTGGCAACAATTGGCAACAGGGTCAGAAATAATCGTCGGGGGAAACGAAAAAACCGGGCTCTTGCTTGCATCGAGCCTCTTTGAGGCATTTCCCGATGACTATGGAGGCCGGGAGAGAGCCGAGAACCCAAAAGGTGATGGCGGCCCAGAAGATGCTCATATCCAGGATCTCCTTTCTGGAAATCAACGGTCAGCCGTGCCGGAAGGTTCCTGGGCAACAGAAGTGACAAAGCCCGCCACCGTGAGGCCGCGGGCTAAAGGTGCAAATTTGCGCAGGCTCAATTGTGGTCTGGACGCCCTGATTGTCTCAAGCCCCGCAACTCCTGCCTTGAGCTTCGACAGACCTTCGCCCAGCACAGCTTCGATAGCACTGCGTTCCTGCATGTCATCGATGTCGGCGCCACGCTGCGAAAAACAGATGCTTGGGTTGTCAAGCGCGTCGACGTGTCGCTCATGATGGCACCTCTGGATTTCCCCAAGGCGCTACATTGCCTGTCGAGCCATGGGAGCAGCGGCGGGGTCGCACGCAATGTCGCTAGCGCCTGTGGTCAGGACCGTGCGCTGGGGCGGCGGCTGGTCGTATCCCGATCTTCGGCAGGGGAGCGGGTGGAGCACCACCTGCCGCGAGAAACTTTTAGAGATCGCTAATATTCCGTCAAGCCCGCTTCCTGGGCGGTAGTTGTTCGGGCGGCATGTCGTTGCCGTCCTCACCGAACGTGAACGGCAGTACCTCTTCGTAAAGATTGTGGTACTCGATCACAGCGTGGTACTTCCGCAGTAGCAAGCGCGTTTCATCGCTGATGCCGGCGCGCTCCAATTCGTCCTGGGCGTCGAGATACGCCTGTCTCAAGCTCTTGGCCATGCCGTGCTCCGTGTGCTCATTGATCCATAAGCTCGTGGTTAGGTTTCAGTTCCGCATGCGCGCTAGTCGACCCGGCCCCTACTTCCCCACGGATCAACGCGGCCTATCCGCCCCAACCACAACCCTGCTATAAGCCCGCTCGACACCGCTATTCGGGCGACCTCCGGGCGAGGGCGCGGCTATTTCACTTCGGAAAGTCGTCAAGCGCGTTCTTGCGCGGATCGATGCCTCTTCTGCCTCACCGGCTTTTCAGCTGCACCGCCTATCGCTTGTTCTCGGTGTAGCGTTGAGATGTCGAGGAGGTCGCTGCTCGAAAGAGAAAGGCGAAGCGATAGATCCTCGCGGGGACAGGTCAGCAGAAAGCGCGCGAAAGTGCGTCCGCGGAGCGCCGGCCAAGTTCAAGCATAACGTTGTCGTATGTGTCGGAAACCCCGTAACCGGGGCAAAATAAGATATCCGACCCTCGCGGCTCACTGACGCCGCCCAACGGCACTTTGCATCGATTGCAGCCAATCCTAGGAGCGTGTTCGATCATCTAGAAGGTATCCCGCTGTTTTAACAGTGCATGCCGCTGGCGATTCGACGTAGGCTTACCGAAGGCCAAAAAAGCTTAATATCAATAATACGACGACCACCGCTCCAACAAGCCAAATGATATTGTTCATAGTCTCTCTCCTATTAATTCCGGAATCGCTCGCTTAGCTGATAGTGATGGGGAGGGACCATATGCTTGTGCTGCTTCTTGTTCGAGCTTTATAAGTTTTTCCTTGATCTCCTCCGTGTTGTTGCCACGCTCTTCGCGCTCTAATCATCCCGCACATCTTGCAACGAGGCATGTCGTAACTTCGGCTCGCCACGCAGGCGCGCGCTGCAGTAGGATAATTCCGTTCAAGCGGCTCTCCTTGACATGCAGGAACCCCCAGCCTGACATAAGCCGCTGCGCTTCTAGTCAACCTCGGCGCCTGACAAACGGCCGGACTATTTCGCGCCAGGATGTGACCTCAGCTAGGTCAGCCCAAAATATGCCTGGTACCAGTCCACAAACCGCCCTACCCCATCGGCAACCGTCGTCACCGGGCGGTAGCCGACCGCCTGCTCCAGCGCCGATGTGTCGGCATAGGTATCGGGCACATCGCCGGCCTGCAGCGGCAGCAGTTCGATGATGGCTTTCCTGCCAAGTGCGTTTTCCAGTGCCTCGACATAGGCGGTGAGCTTCACCGGTTTGCTGTTGCCGATGTTGAAGATGCGCCAGGGGGCGCTGCTGGTGGCCGGATCCGGATGGCTGGAGTCCCAGGCAGCATTGCCGACAGCCGGGTTATCGCTGGCCCGGACGACGCCTTCGGCGATGTCATCCACATAGGTGAAGTCGCGCGTGTGGTTGCCGTTGTTGAAC
>NZ_JBFUFB010000037.1:0-13878 GCF_056403655.1 Mesorhizobium sp. P2_F8 | reverse complement strand
TCAGCGAGTGGGCCAGTGTCTTCGGCGATGCCAAGATGACAACCGCGCTACTCGACCGGCTGACCCATCATTGCCACATCCTGGAAACCGGAAACGACAGCTTCCGATTCAAAAACAGCTCAGCCCACGAGCCTAAAAAACCAAAGGAGAAAGCCAGAACCTTGACCCTCAACCCCGAACCGAAACATACATGAAAGGCGGGTCAAATCTCGGTGGAAATGCCGGGTCAGTTCTCAGTGAAAATCAACAAATAGCGCGCACACAGGATCGCCGTCGCGCCGATTGGCCAAAGAGACCAGCCAGGCCCGCGTCAACCGGTCCCCTACCGCGGCGCCGGCTCTCTAAGGAAGGCTAATCGGCGATGTCTTGCAGCCGCCTCTTGCGGGCCGGAGCCCGGTATTTCTCGACCAAACCGGACCTTGTCAGTCTTGACCCTCACCAGCGACCCCAGGTCAATCGTCACGCTGTCTTCATCGATGCGCGTGACCTCGCCGATCAACTCGATCTCCTACCCGCGCGCGACCTTGCTGGAATCGCGGATCGCATGCGGAAAATGATAGGTGGAGTTCGAGACGCTGACGAAGTCCTCCGTCACCCCGCCTGCGCAATTGAATTTAGCGCGGGGCGGCTGTTCAACGCGGTTGCACCTGCGCGAGCAGCGCCTCAACCATAGGGAGCATATTTCTAACGATGATCGCATCACCCGCTGCATTTGGGTGGTCGTGGTCCGGTTCAAGCAACTCCGGATGCCCAGTCACGCCCTCCTTGAAGTCGGCGTAGAGCAAGTCTCGACGCTTGGTCGCTAGCTCGGAGAACATCGTTGAAAACAGCTCGCCATAGTCAGCCCCGAGCCTAGACGAGCAATAGCCATAGGCCGCGGTTCCAACCACAAGCACTGGAACGCGCTTCTGGTCGAGGATACTCAGAACTGGTCGAAGTTCGCTCGCGTGTCCTTCAGGTCGATTTGAGCGCAATCGTTCTGACCCAATTCAACGATGACAACGTGGTTTGCAGGGTTCGCCTGCAGGTCAAGGCCATCCTTGGATTCCGCCAGCCAAGCGAGACCCCGTTCGCTGTCGTTTCTGTACCCCACCTCGACAATTGTCACTGGGTTGCCAGGCAGCGTTCAGCGCCGACTTGAGCGTGGCCGCAAATGCGTCAGCCGGAGCTACTCCATAGCTGTTGATGTAGCTGTCGCCGAGGGTGACGATTGTCGGAGATGCATCCTCGGCATCCACGTTGGCGGCTAACCCCAACATTGCGGAAAGTGCGGCAAGGGCCACAAACGAAACGTCACGCACTTTGTCATGATCTACCTCCCAGCGGAACCATTCGGGGCTATGCCGCAGCGCCCGCGATGGATCGTAACAGCACATTCTCATATGACCATGGGGCAAATTTCAAACATGGGGTAATCGCGGAGCGAGTCGCCCTGAAGCCGGAAGCGGTCACATATTGAAGAGCAGGTGGTTGTTCTCCGACAGGATGGAAGTACGGGCTCGCGACTGGACGCCGGGCCCAAGCATCGAACGGAGAACAACCATGAGTGAATATATCGGTCTCGACGTGTCGTTGAAAGAGACGGCGATTTCTGTACGGCGTGGCGGCAAAAGGATCTGGCGGCAAATGTCGCTCTGATCCGAGCTTGGTCGCGGACCTTCTCCGCAAGCGGGCGCCAGCGGCCAAGCGGGTGGTGTTCGAGACCGGACCCTTGTGGGTGTGGTTCTATCATGCCTTGAGCACCGAAGGACCTTCCGGCAATCTGCATAGACGCCCGGCATGCCAAGGCCGCGCTGGACATGGCGCCGAACAAAACGGACGCAAACGATGCCGACGGCTTGGCGCATCTGGCCGAGTCGGCTTCTACCGCGAGGTGCGGGGCGCAGCCGCTTCTCCGCCACGCGCAGGAATTATCTTCAGGGATTATCAAAAATTTGCCGCGTATCCGATTTGATGACTTCCATGGCGTCGGTCCGCTATCCTGAAATAGACTGCAACCACTCGAAGCCTCGCCGGCCCCTTGCCGACTTCATCTCCGCCTACAATTTCGGCCGCAGGCTCAAGACCTCAAAGGCCTCACGCCCTATGAGTTCATTGCAGGGCTTGGGGCACACAGTCCGAGCGCTTCAAGCTTGACCCGCTCCAGCAAATGCCGGGTAGAGCACGAGGAACTCTTCGCCATCCGGAGGGATGGTTGCCAGCACAGGAAAATGGGCCCGCTACGGCATGTACGTGCCCACAACACGTCCAGGCGCGCTACGGGCTTCATCGTTGCAATTGGCACATTGTCATTGCAGCTAACGAACAAAATCACCCATCAGTCGCCTCGGCTTAAAATAGACCGAGATAACCTATTGAGGCTCCACAGCTAGCGCTCAACGGACGGCCAACCGTACCACATCGTAATAGAATGCAACGTCTCGAAACGCGGTTCCAGTCGCGGTTGCGCTGCCGCTGAAAAGTGGACGCTTAACATCACGCTGGTTAGATTAGCAGGACCACCAACCGGAAGGCCGGGAATGCCTTACTCGGAACATCCCGGCATGAGAATCGCGCACTTGGTCGACACGAAAAGCGCCGTCCAAGCGGCGACCGAGGTGTATGGGCCGGAGGCGGCTACCGCCATTACGCATTGCGCTCTCACTGTGCGAAGGAATCCCCTCTCGGGAGTCGCAGTCGTAGGGAACCTTAGTGCCACATTCTCTCTCTGAGCCATTTAAGAAGCCTGTTGCCACCGGTTATCCGGCGGACTCTAGCGGCAGCCCATTGCCCTCTCATTGTAGTCCCGACATGACAACTGCAGACGACGTCGTGCAATTCCCAGTCGGTCAGTTCGAAGAAGCGCTTTGCTTCCCCATAGGTGTCATCTTTCAGGCCCAACGCACGCAGTACCGGATCGTCGAAAGCCACTGTGATTGGCGAGCCCTCACAGCGCACTGCGTCGCGATCTTTTCCCTTAAGATGCTCGGTGCCGGTCAGGGCGCCCAGGCGGTCGGGATATTCTGCTAGCAGATCTGCCCAGCGCTCAATTCGTTGTTGCCTGGTCATGATCGGGTACGTCGACAAAGGTTCCACTTCTGCAATTGTCTGCAGTTGGTTTAGGGTTTGGTGTTTCATGGTCGGCTCCTGTGATCGAAGGTCCCTTCCCAACAAAATTATCGCGCCCCGACTCGCTGGCAAGAGCGGTAGGAGGGTTTATCGACGGAAATCGCCTGAACAAGCTCAGGAAGGCGAGGCCGCGGCAAGTGCGATCGTCGAACCGTGGAATGACAGACAAACGAAAGCACATGCAACAGCACAAAAAGCCCCACCTTCGACAGCGGACGAAAGCTTGTTGAGATTCAGGGAGAGTTTATGACGGCGGCTGCAAGATTGATGAAGGCTGCGAAGCTCTGGATCGGTTTTGTCGACGCACATGACGATACGCTTGAATTCCTTGGGTTTGGCGAAAAAGTTCTCGATTAAGTGGCGCCATTTGTAGAGTTCCTTGTCGAGCCGATAACGATCCTGGCGCCCGCTCATTCAGGTCGGCAATGATGGTGTTGCTGTCGAAGGCTTTGCCGGCGATCAAGCCGCCGAAACAGACATCATCGATGAGAGTCGGCCAGGGCGACACCCACGGGATCGAACCGCTGGCTGCGCAAAGAAACAAAGCGCACAAGATTGCCAAGTGCATCGGTGAGTGCCAGGATTTTGGTTGTCAAGCCGCCCTTGGCCTATGGCCTGGCTTTAAGTCCCCCTTTTGCGCCCTGTCCCTGCGGTGGACCTTGACGATTCCATATCCGGTTCATCCGAATAGGCCTCGAAAAGTCGATGAAAACATCAGCTTTGAGCCAAGCCGGGTAGCGCTTGAAAACGGTGTTCCAGCTCCCGAAGAAGGCTGGAAGGTCGTGGGCGCGTTTTCGCCTACCAGTATCCAACCGGATCCGGTCGTGAATCTTGCGCCTTCTTACATCCAAACCAGGTCAATGCCTGACCTTGCGGGGTGCTCGCTTCCGCATCAACTTATTGAATGCATAATGAGGATGATAATTGGAATCGGAATACGGAGGAGCCAGAGCAAGATGCCGCGCCCATGAGAACCTCCCCACCGAAATGATTGGTTCCAACAAAAAGCCCGCTGCCTCGGAAGAATCAGCGGGCTTGGTATGGTGCCGGCCGTCGTGGGGACATCTCCCGACGAGAAACGCACCGGGTTTCCAGTGGATTTGTTGACGTCAAGAAATACTGCGCTCTGGATAGCGGAACCAGATGCTCTCAATGAGATTGCATAGTCTCCACCGAAAAGACGGCACCAGGGGGTCGCTTTGGATCTCGACCGCGAAGTTCGACACAAATCCGCAGACGTCGACGACCACGTCTTAGCCGACGTGTTGGTGGCCTTACAAAAGCGAGTGAAAGTCACCCGAGATTTCGATATTCCCTATATTGCTGGATATAGCGGCGATGGGAAGACGGTTTACATCGACCGCCACCTGCCGCGAACGATGGCATGGAAAGGCCGGGAAATCAGGCTGGCGCCCTTCTTGGTCACACACGAAATCGTGGAAAAGGCGTTGTTGGATGAGCTTCGGCTCCACTACCTTCATGCTCACCAAATCGCATTGCGTGCCGAACGCGATGCCGTCAGGGGCGCAGGGCTGACGTGGAGGGCATACCAAGCGGTGATGAAAGCCCATGAGAAAGCGATCGATGAGGAGAGCCTTAAGAATGTCCCGGGCGATCTCGACTTAACGCCCTACGAGGATTTGGACGATTACGCACTGCTTGACCGGCTCGTTAAAGCCGCTCGTTGACGGGGTTCGGGCGGTCTATTTGCGCATATGGTATGCTCAACTGAGGTTAGTGATGCGTGTCGGAGTTCGGAGGCGCACCACGCCCGAGCAAACAGTTGCTCCCTTCTATTTCAGGGCCGTCAAGTCGATGATAGCGTGCAACGCGCAACGGCATGGACGCGGCAAGCAGCTCGCCGTGGTCGCGTCACCGATCCCGGTATCTCGGTGAGTGCGCCGGCGGCAATGATTCGATCAAGCGGTTGCGACAGCGCCATCAGACTGTCCGCCGCGCGCAAGTATGCCTTTGTGCGATAGGGATTGTCGCCGCGCATAGACGCCCCGTTGCGCATATTCCCGCAAAAGACTGGCGACAGTCCTCGGATCGATCTTTGCCAAGGCTACAGCCAAACGAGGCCGATGTCCGCAGGTTCCAATCAGGCAAGGCCATGAGCGCTTCGTTGCTCTTTAAATCGGTACCGGGGCGCCCGGACGTGATCTTGCGATGTAGGGCATGATAGCGGTCGCCCCGCGCTGATTGCGTAGATAAGTCACTCGGTTCATCCGGCATCCCCGTATTTCGAGGCAAAAAGGTGCCGCCGAGCCTTGCGCACGGCGGACCTTTTGCTTTTCGCGATGTTGTCCGGATCAGGCCTCCAGGATCGCCACGATCTCGTAGGTGTCCGGATCGACGATGACGATACGTCCATCGGCCAGCACGAAATACTCGTAGCTTTCATAAGCCGGGACGATCTTGACGATACGGGCCGGCAGCCGATGCAGGCGGATCTTGTGCCGCGGCACCTCGACGCCGACCGAGATGTCGAAGTCGACACTCGCGACCGGCCGGACGTGGGTCTCGTGGATGATCTGCGTGATCTGGGTCTTCTGTTCGACCGTCACGTTGTTTATCGAGGCCGTCTTGTTTTGGTCGGTCTGGACGTTGGTGTTGCCCTGGGCGTTCCGCTCGGTGGTCGTACCGGTCTTACCCTGGGCATTCTGCTGAGTCTGCATCTTGGTCGTACCCTGGGCGTTCTGCTCAGTGGTGGTGCCGGTGTTGCCCTGGGCGTTCTGCTCGGTGGTTGTGCCGGTCTTGCCCTGGGCATTCTGCTCAGTGGTCTTCATCTTGGTCTTGCCCTGGGCCTGYTCGTTCATCTTCGAACCCTTCGGGCAGTTTGCCATGCCAGTCTGGCACTTGGCCGTATCGTGAGCCTGCTCCTCGGTCTTGGTGCCAGCTTGACCTTTGGCCTGCTCGGTGGTCTTCGTCTTGGTTTTGTCCTGAGCCTGCTGCTCGGTGCTGGTATCGGCCTTGCCCTGGGCCTGCTCATCGGTCTTCACCTTGGCCTTACCCTGCGCCTGCTCCTCGGTGTTGACGCCGGCCTTGCCCTGGGCATTCTGCTCCGTCTGCGATTTCGTCTTGCCAAGGGCCTGCTCGCCCGTCTTGCCGCCCTTCTGGCAGTCGGCCTGGCCGGCGGCACAATTGTCGCCTCCGCTCGGTTGTGCGGATTCGGTCTGCGCCATCGCGGCGCCGCAACCGACGCCGAGCGCGATCATGCTCGTGATCAGAAGATGTTTCATCTGTTTCTCCTCGAAAACCGGTCCCTTCACTCCGATAAATCCCGGGCGAAAGGCATTGTTCCGAATTTGTGCGCAAACCCCGGTGACATTTTGTGGAGAAGCGGGCGGCAATTTTTCAGGAACATGGCCCGGCCGTGGCTGAAGCGCTCAAGAAAGTGGAAGCAACCTGGCGAAAATCCCACATATCGAACAGGTGGCCGATCAGCCAGCCGATGAAATGGCTGGCGATCCCTCGTGCCGGTGACCGGGTATCGGTCTGCCAAAGGAAGCACTGCACGGGCTAGGGGGTGCGAAGAAGCTACCGAGCGCCTCTGCCGCTCGTCGACCGCAAGGATATTTGAAGCCCTTGGCGGCCATTCCTACGGCTGGGTAATGCCCTGGCTGGCGGCTCTTATTCTTGCTTGCCACAGGCGCTGGCGATGGGCGCCCGAGACGTGTACGCCGGCGGTAGCCACAGGCAATGCCCGGCCACCCAGCCATCGCCAAACCGGCATCTCCGCAGACTAGCTGTGAGCTTTCGGGAGATTGTCCATTCGGACCGGACCGGGGAGACTGGAGTTACCAGGCTTCAGCACTCACCGGAGGGTCCGAATGAACATCCACAAGAATGCCCGTCTCACGCCGCTGCGTCGAGAGGAGATGGCGCTGTCGGTGATAGAGGGCGCTTTTTCCAAAGCCCATGCGGCGCACGTCTATGGGGTGTCGGCCAAGATCGTGGCGCGCTGGGTCGAGCGCTATAAGGCCGARGGGCGGGCCGGCGGCCCACCATATGCCGCAGGCCACCGCTGCGTCGATCGCCGAACGCATCGTGGCGCTGCGGCGGCTACGTTGGACCGGCAAGCACATCGCCCATGAGGTCGGCGTCTCGCCCGCTACCGTCAGTCGGGTACTCAAGCGTGCCGGACTGTCGCGGTTGAGGGATATCGAACCGGCCGAACCGGTCCGGCGCTACGAGCGCGAGCATCCCGGCGAGATGATCCACATTGACATCAAGAAGCTCGGCCGTTTTGAGCGCATCGGTCATCGCATCACCGGCAAACGTACCGGCAATGCCAGCTCGCGCGGCAGCAGTTGGGAGTTCGTCCATGTCTGCATCGACGACGCCTCCCGCATCGCCTTCTCGCAGATCCTGCCAGATGAGAAACAGGAGAGCGCCATCGCCTTCCTCAAGGCGGCGGTGGCCTACTACGCCAGCCTCGGCGTCACCATAGCCAGCGTCATGAGCGACAACGGCTCCTGCTACAGATCGAAGGCTTCGCCAAGGCCTGCCGCGGTCTCGGCCTCAAGCACGTCAGGACAAGGCCCTATACGCCCAAGACCAACGGCAAGCCGAGCGCTTCATCCAGACAGCACTGCGCGAATGGGCCTATGCCATTGCCTATCCGACTTCAGATCACCGCGCCGCAGAGTTGCCGGTCTGGCTGCATCGCTACAATTGGCACCGTCCCCACGGGAGCCTAAAGTCCAAAACACCTATCAGTCGCCTCGCTCTAACCGAGAACACCTGTTGAGGCTCCACAACTAGCTGCGCTCGCGAAGCCCCGGAACAATGTAAGGGTGGTGATGTCTGAACCGGCACCGGGCCCGAGCGAGCGCGGCAAGGACCACATCGTAGAGGCCCGCCGCTATCCCCTGATCAGGCCTACCACCTAAAATCTCGGAACATCCGGAGACTTTGCTCGTTGCGCAGGGAATATACCGCGACCGCACTAGGGTGCTGTCCCTGTCATGGCGAGAAGAGAGCGACGACCTGAAATGCCACACCGAACGCCGATGCCTCCCAATCTGATGATCGAGCAACCAGCCAGCACGCATTTCCCATCTTGCTCAGGCCATGCTGCATCTGCACCGATCAAGCAGCAGACGCAGCAACCTCAGCATGCCGACGGCTTCAAGGYTATTCGCGAAGGCGGATGTCTCTGCGGGGCTGCACGGTTCAGCGTCGAAGGGCGGCCCCTCAGGATAGGGATATGCCACTGCCAGGATTGTCGCCGAGCGAGTGGCAGTGCGTTCACATTCTTCGCCGTTTGGCCATTGGCTGCCTACCAAGGCACGGGAGAGCTGGGAAACTTTGAGGGTCGATCTTTCTGCAAGCAATGCGGCTCGAGGGTGGCGAACCTGCGGAGTGACGAAGCAGAGGTTATGGTCGGCTGTCTCGACAAAGCACCGACCGATCTAATTCCCGAATACGAACTTTGGGTAGGCCGACGGGAGCAATGGCTTATGGACTTACCGTGGGCGGACCAGTTTCAAAATGACAGGCCCCAGGCAGCTGACGCGCCGGCGTTCGTTCCGAGCCATCGCAGCAACCGAGCAACTGATCCGGTCTGTCGAGCGAGAATGTAAAGGGGTCCGCATATGCTCACAGCTTGCCAGCAATCCTTCCGCTTTCAGGGATCGCACCATCAACAACCGGGTCATAGGGGATTTTTTCCGACCTGCTGTAATTTATGGTGAAGAGCGCAGCGCGGTCGTTGCAGGCCGCGATAGCGCGGACATATCGAATCTGGCGATCCTTGATGCCCGAGTAACTCGCCCACTTCGGGGTGACGCGCCGATAGGTCAGCTTCCACCCAGCCTCTCGGCGCGAAAACTGGCGTTGCCGAGGCCCCACACTGCAAGGAAGGCATTGTTTTCGCCCCGAAAAGCCGCGCCCTGGTCGGCACAAAACCCGGGGGCACATCGAATGTGAAGCCAGCTGCCTGACACCGAACGGCTGCCAGGATTGAGCCTGAAGAAGCGAGCTGCAAAATAGGACCGGAACGAGGCTCAGCATCTCGCCATAAGTTGGCATTAGGTTCCTTCCCCCCGAAAATCCGGCAACGGGGTGACCCAGGGGGCTCGACAGAGAATGGCCGAAGGCGGGCGCTGGGTCCGCCTTCGACGTTTCGGCTTAGATTCAGCCGCCCATCCTCTTTGCCATCGCGCAGAAATCTGCGTGCGACTTGTTAAGTGTGGTATCTCCGCAGTCTTTCAACACCGCCTTCTGTTCACGGGTTTCATGGCCATCCATGCGGTCTTGAAGTCAGCCTCGGACTTCATGGTCTTCATGCCGGCATCGGTGAAGAACGGCGATATCTTTGCCGGATCGTCGAGCGCGGACGTTCCTGTGCCGCTGCCAGCAAGTGCGGCACCAGCCATCATCGTAAGCGCCATCGCGCCCATCGTGGCAACTTGAGTTTCATGGAAATTAGGGCTGCCAAAGCGGCAGCTTGTTGCATCAACTTCGCTCTTCGGGAAAAGTTTCTCGGCTTAACGAAAAGGCCCGCCCGCTATGAGAACGGGGCGGGCAAGTTGAAGTGCGCTGGGATCAACCAGCGTAGGGTCAACGAGCGGCGGAGGGGTTGGTTGCGCTCGTCGGTCACCGACGGACGCGGTGCGCTCGGACGGGAGATGGGGCATACTCGGACGCGCCAGGCTCAGGCAGGGCTACCGCGTCCGAACCCGCTTCATAGGGTGCCAAGGCCGCTCTGGCAGAAAAGGCTACTGCGACGCGCAATGCAAAATGACCCGCCTTTCTATCGCCGAAGAGCTTGAGAGCGCCGCCGACCGCATTGCGGATATGTCGCGAGCGGATATTCAAATCATCCTTAGGCGCGCTGCCCTGATGCTCCGGACCATCGCGGGTGTGGCGCTGGAGCCGGCGACGGAGGATGCGCTTATCTCCATCGCCGCAGAGACGAAGATCGGCCGGTCGGATCTCAACCGGATCGTTTTGCGCGAGTGGTTAGAAACCAACGCCTATCTGCCGGTCCGAATGATCGATGAGGACGGCGAGACAGACGGAACCTCGTAGGTCGCCTTTAGAGGGCCATCCCATTCATACCCGAGAATGGCGGCGGCGCCGGAGTGAGGTTGAGAAAGCTGTGATCGCTAGGGTGATTCTTTGGGTGTGGCTGACGATCGCAGGTTTCGCCGGGATTGCAAATCCAGCAACCGCGATCCTATTGCTTGCCAAGGGCACCATTAGCGGTTGCTTGGAGTTCGGATTGTTCAGCATCATTTCCTGGGCAGCGCTCAGAGCGACATGGAGGGACATCGGGCCGACGTCAAAAAAAAACTGCTAGCAAATAAAGCCCGCAGGCGGGCGCCTACCTCCGGGCGTGATCTCCTCTCCTTTCGCATGTTTAACTTACGGAATTTGAGTGACGGTGGTGGGACGGAATCTTGCTGCGCGCTAGCGCCCTTTCGGCTTTGGCGTGATCTCCTCAACCCACACCTTATCGCCGATCTCTCTCGCCCAGGCCACCGCCTTGGCCTTGTCCTTGTTGGTCAGCACGGTCCGCCAATGCGGCTTGTTGGTCATTTCTTCGCTTCTGGTTCATCTTCATTTGCGGCAGTATCGGCGATCTGCAATGCTGCAGCCGTCTCTTGAGGCGTCCACCCCTCAGCCTCTGAGGCAGTCACCAAGGCCGAGAATACGGCTTCCAAGGCTACTTCACAGTTGACGGCGCAGTCCGGGTTACCCCTGGCAATATCGGTGGTTCGACGGATGCCAGTGGTGATACCATCCGGAAGGGGGCGAGTACGCCCAGCCATCTGGCGGACCACGATCTAAGCGAAGATGACGATACCCCGGCCGTAGGGCGCACACGGCAATTGAATTGAGACGTGGGCGGCTCGTACCCATGACCCGAACGAACTGTGGATATCCGTAGCGGTGCTGGTGGTCCTGGTGTTGGTCACCACCTATCTATTTGTGACGGCGGATACGCCCGACTGGTATCAACGCGCCTGTAGACGCCAAACAGCCCGTGAAAAAGCCGCCTATCGGGTATGTGCTTGGGATATCAAATGACTAAAAGCCCGCTCAGGGCAGCGGGCCTTGATAGTTAGGATTTGGCCGGGAGGCGTTTGGGCTAAGGGCATCCGGCCAGCGACTAAACGGCTTCGGCCGAAGAATTGTTCCGCCGCCCGCATCGATAGTTATTTGCGTACAGATTTTTCAGCGCCCTGATTGATGCGTCGGCCGTCAAGCCGCTCTCGGCGCTACCAGCCGCAGGGGCGCTTCTGCGTCGGCCGTTGCACCGACGGCGTTTGCCACCGGCTGATATTAGGAGCACACTACGGGGCTTAGGGGATTTCACCCTCCAAGGGTCCGGCGTCTCGGAGTTCCCAAAAGCCTTAGGCGTCGGACCCGCCTTTGCGTATGAGCGCGTTCGAGATACCGGATTTGGTGCCCCGTTCGTTGTCCTCGTGGGATCCCGCGCGCGTGCTTCATCGAACGATGATCCACCATCCGGCGAGCGCGCCAGCCGCGAGCAACAAAACTGCGGCGGGTATCAATACGCCCTTGCGGTTCTGCCATCTCGGTGGAGGGCTCGGCACCAGTTTTTGGGGTTTCGGTCGGTCGTCCATGACAGACAAGCTGCCCTACCGTATTAGGTTCCGATATCAGCGACCAGACCTTGGTCCCAAAACGGTCCGACCGAAGCCCAATCGGGGGAACGTTTGCTGCCTTGCCAAGTTCGATTGGCTTGGCCGACGAAGGTTGTCTGTGCCAATTTTCACAAGGGAGAAATCCATGAAAGCGTATCTCACTGGCGCCGCAGCGGCGTTTCTGATTGTCGCAGGTATCGGCGCGGTTGCTGCCGAGGACGTGGTCATCACGCCCGAACAGGATACCGTCATACATGAGTATGTGAAGAAGCAGCCCTTGGCGTCTGTGAAGATTCCGGGCGTCGAACTCAATGTCGGCACAGCGCTGCCCGACACAGTCGAGCTTCATGAAGTGCCCAACGTCAAATACCGCTATGTCGTCGTCGACAACCGGACGGTTCTCGTGGATCCGGGCACCCGCAAAATTGTGAAGGTTTACAACTGACCTTCGAATGACAACCCGCCGCCAGTCAGCGGCGGGTTGTGCATGTCGGAATCCATTGAGGACGATTGAAGATGATGAACCTTGAACTCGAGACGTCTCATGCCCTCGTGGTCCGCCTAGCCGATCTGCAAGCCAGAATGCGGAAAGCGCGGATCACAGCAGCCGAAATGAAAACCTTTCAGAAGGTCGCATCAATAATGGATGACGGTCACGGCCAGATCGATGGCAACGACCTGATCGCGGCATCCTTCCTCGTCGATCCCAATCAGCCACAGCCTTGAACGACATGCTGCAAGCCTGAGCCGATCGGGTGTCCCGACCCAAGTCCCATCGGGAATGCGCAAAGTGCTCCAGGGTGGAAACCTAACGCTTTCCCTTTCATTGACAGAAAACCGGCGAGCAAAGTCCCTTCATCGTCGGTTGGCCAGGGTGCGCGCCATGTTGGGCAATATGGCGCGCATCTTATTGCGGGAGAGCGGGCATGCAATTCGGCGAGGTCATAGCGAATGTCTTAACCGCTGCCCTTCTAACGTGCGTGCTGGCAATCATGTTGTTTCTATTTGACCGGCCGCTTAGGCCTGAACCTAAAGTGCGAATGGTCATCCTTCTACCAGTCGATGCCGCGACCACGGCTTCAATGAGGACCGGCACTCATTCCAATTTGCCGGAAACGTTTGACATCAAGCTGGCGCTGCCAAGACCCGAACAGAATCAAAACTCTGGGAGACCCTAGGTCTCCAGAGCTAACTTTTTTCCCAAAAATCCTGCAGCGATGCGTGCCGAAGCTGCTCCTCGCCTTTCAGGAACTTGACGCGGCCGACAAGGCCAGGCTTGAGCCATTCGGCGCTTTTCTTCGCCAGGGCTAAAGGCGGTGGGGCGCCCACCTTACCCTGCACGCGATCCCAAAGCCGCTGGCGCTTGTCATGCTTGAATGGGACAACGGCCCCGCCGACATAGCGACCGTTTTCGGCCATGAGAACCATGGCTGGCTTGCCCCTTTCCCGCTTCACCCCGATGATGTCCATTTCCTTTTCGTCAAAGCATTTGATCTTGCGCCAGTTCATCGTCGGGCCGCTGCGATAGACACTGTCCCGGCGCTTCGAGACCATGCCTTCAAGGCCGGCTTGATCGACCAGCCGATAGACGAAGTCACCGGTGCCAGGCATTGCTTTGCTGAATTGAATGCGGCCGACGACAGGGATCATCTCCTGCAGGATCTCGCGGCGGTCCTCCACCGGCATGTCGCGCAGATCGTGGCCGTTCAAGTGCAGAAGGTCGAACGCCACCAGATAAAGATCCCGTGACGGCCGGCGCTTGGTGATGGCCGATTGCAGGGCATGGAAATCGGACAGCCCCGCCTCATTGACCATGATGGTTTCGCCATCGACGATAAAACTTTCGGCCTCGATCGAAGCCGCCTCGTCCGCGAGATATCGATATCGGGTAGTCCAGTCGTAGCCATTTTTGGTGAACAGGCGGATGCCATCGGCATCCTTAATCACCTGGGTGCGATAGCCATCGAATTTGATTTCATGGCTCCAGTCCTCGCCGTCGGGCGGGCTGTCGAACAACTCAGGCTCCATCGGCTTGATGAACTTCAGACGCATGAACTGACCCGCTCCCGCGACTCAAATTAGCACGCGCTAAAATAGTTCCGGAACATTTTAGGCAAATTGAAATTTTAATCATTACCGCGATCAAACG
>NZ_JBFUFB010000036.1:0-19124 GCF_056403655.1 Mesorhizobium sp. P2_F8 | reverse complement strand
ATGCCAGCGCGGCCAAATCCGTAGTTGCCGACCTGGCCAACGCCGGCGCCAACCGGGGCGATGCATTCGGCGACATCTTTTCCGGCATTGAAAACCTTGGTGGCAGCAATCTCGCCGACACGCTCCGCGGCGACACGCACAACAACGTGCTCTCAGGCCGCGCCGGCAATGACAGTCTGGATGGCGCCGCCGGCAACGATGTGCTTGACGGCGGCGCGGGAGCTGACCGGCTTGTCGGCGGCGACGGGCTTGATTGCGCCAGCTATGCCAGCGCGGCCAATTCGGTGGTTGCCGACCTGGCCAACACCGGCGCCAACCGGGGCGATGCATTCGGCGACATCTTTTCCGGCATTGAAAACCTTGGTGGCAGCAATTTCGCCGACACGCTCCGCGGCGACACGCACAACAACGTGCTCTCAGGCCGCGCCGGCAATGACAGTCTGGATGGCGCCGCCGGCAACGATGTGCTTGACGGGGGCGCGGGAGCTGATCGGCTTGTCGGCGGCGACGGGCTTGATTGCGCGAGCTATGCCAGCGCGGCCAAATCCGTAGTTGCCGACCTGGCCAACGCCGGCGCCAACCGGGGCGATGCATTCGGCGACATCTTTTCCGGCATTGAAAACCTTGGTGGCAGCAATTTCGCCGACACGCTCCGCGGCGACACGCACAACAACGTGCTCTCAGGCCGCGCCGGCAATGACAGTCTGGATGGCGCCGCCGGCAACGATGTGCTTGACGGCGGCGCGGGAGCGGACATCTTGATGGGCGGGTATGGCGCCGATAGGTTTCAGTTTCAATCAACGGGCGATACGATCCCTGGATCGCGTGACACCATCAGCGACTTCGTGCACGGGCTGGACCGCATAGATCTGCGCCTGATTGATGCGAACACAAATGTCTCTGGAGATCAGGAGTTTTCCTTCACCGGAGACCACGGTTTCAGTGGCAAGGCCGGTGAAATGCACTTCGTGGACCACGTGCTTTCGGGCGACGTCAACGGCGACAGCATCGCCGACTTCGCTATTTACATCCTAGGAACTGGTCCCTCCTACCCGGATTTTTTCTTGTAGATCGGTTGGGTTGGACCTGCCTTTATGGCCCGCTCCTCTATCAGCGCCGGTAAAGGCCGACCATGTATCAACAGTTGGCTGCGCACCGGCGGGCAGCATTGCGAGCATGAATGGCCCATCCCGTCACATCCGCCAATGATGGACTGGGGCCTCGCCTTGCTGGCGGGGCAGCGCGCTTTTCACGTCCATCACAATCCCTCGGCCTCCGCGCAGGATGCCCGTGAGCAGGGGCCAGCCCGCATCAACATACGGCCGGTGCGGGACGGCAAGTATGACCAGATCGGCGGACGAAAGCGCCTCGATCGGTTTTAAGTTCAAGCCATATTCGTGAAGGACATCTTGCGGTCGCGCGATCGGATCGGAGATCTCGACACTCACACCAAAGCTCTCAAGCCCGCGGACGATGTCGATAACACGCGAATTTCGGATGTCGGCCACGTCCTCCTTGAAAGTAACGCCCAGTATTGCCACATGGCGCGGACCCACCACTTGTGACAGCAGTCGCATGGCTTCTTGAGCGATGCGCTCCCCGACCTTATCGTTTACTCGGCGACCAGCAAGGATAACCTGCGGGTGATACCCTTTGCGCTCGGCGCTATGGGTCAGATAATAGGGGTCCACTCCGATGCAGTGGCCGCCGACGAGACCCGGAGAGAACGGGAGGAAATTCCATTTGGTAGCGGCGGCGGCGAGCACGTCGGCGGTGTCGATGCCCAGCAGCGCAAAAATCTCTGACAGCTCATTCATGAATGCGATGTTGAGATCTCGCTGTGAGTTCTCGATTACCTTGGCCGCCTCTGCGACCTTGATCGAGGGCGCGATATGGATGCCCGCTGTGACCACGGTAGCATACACTGCGGCGATGATATTGGCGTCATCCCGGGTCTGGGCGGAAACTACCTTGCGAATGGTCTCTAGGCGATGTTCCTTGTCGCCCGGATTGATCCGCTCGGGCGAGTAGCCGAGATGGAAATCCACACCCGCCTTCAGCATCGAGGCGCGTTCGAGAACGTGCGCGCAATCCTCCTCTGTGGCGCCGGGATAAACAGTAGACTCATACACCACAAAGTCGCCCTTCTTGAGGGCGCCGCCGACGGTTCCGGAGGCCTTGAGCAGTGCCGACAGATCCGGCCGTCGCGCGGCGTCGATCGGCGTCGGTACCGTTATGATGAAGAAATCGGCCTCGGCTAGCTCGGCGGGATTGTCGATGAAGCGCAGCGAGGCGGAAAGAACATCCGCAAGCTCCAGTTCGTTGTTGCGATCGATGCCGCCGCGAAGCTCAGCAATGCGGAGGGGATCGATATCGAAACCCAGGACCTTGAAGCCGTTGCGGGCGAAAGCGGTCGCCACCGGGAGCCCGACATAGCCGAGCCCCACCACGGCGATCCGGCGCCTGAGAACGTCAATCACGCTGTTCATGATGTTCTCCCCATGCCTGCGAACAGGCGTTGGATCCAATAATTCCCACCGTCGAACGGGGGTGCCCAACGCAGATCAACGGGAACATAGCCAATCCTCCAGTTGCACGAGTGAGAACAGACGCTGGCTGTGGTCGCGCGCGCCCGTTGCGTGTTCAGTTACCAGGCGCCGTATTCCCGCGGGCTTGAGTAGGCCGAGCCCTTGGAGGGCCTCGCTCCGCGTCAGCGCTTCAAGCCTCGGCCGCAGTTGCCCGGAGAACCAGACCTGCAACGGTACAGAGAAGCCTTGTTTGCGGCGTTCAAACATTGCGCGCGGCACGTGGCGCGCAAGCAGATCGCGCAGAATGCGCTTTCCGCCGCGCTCGTCCATCAGGAAGTGGTCGGGAAGCGACAGGCCGAATGCAAGGACTTCAGGGTCGAGCAGAGGCGCGCGGGCCTCCAGGCTGTGAGCCATGGTGGCGATGTCGAGCTTCGGCATAAGGTCGTCGGCGAGATAAGTCCGGATGTCAGTGTAGCGCATCTTGCGCAGGGTAGTGCCGCCTGCCCGCGTATACGCGTCGATTAAGATCGTGCTCGCGGGGTCTAGGCCCGCACGTCGCCGTTCGAGCAGCTCGCCATCGTACAAAAACTCCGCTTCCGTCGCGTTGACGAAGGAGCGGAGAGCGGCAAATCGCTCCGCCCGCGAAAGCTCGAGTACCGTCAAGCCGCGCTCGATTCGGCCCATTGTGACGCTGTGTTGACAATGGCGGGCCGCGAGACGAGCCGCCCGGGCCCCAATGCGGGCCACGCTGGCCGGGATTAGGTTCGCCAAGCGGTCGAGGCGTCGCGCATTGCCGTACCAGCTATAGCCGGCGAAACCTTCGTCGCCTCCATCGCCTCCCAGAGCAACGGTGATCGATGGCCTCGCATGCTGGGCCATCGCCCAGAGCGCGAGGGCGGAAGAATCTGCGTAGGGCTCGCCGAAATGTAGCGTCATCCGGGGCAGGATATCGAGAAGATCCGTCCGCCCACGCAGGGTGTGATGCCGGGTGCCAAGATGGTCCGCAATGGCGGACGAGAACGCGCTCTCGTCGAAGCGGCTGTCTTCGAAGCCTACGCAAAATGTCTCGATCTGCTCGACCGACTGACGCACGGTCGTGGCGGTGACGAGACTGGAATCGATACCACCGCTCAGAAACACCCCCACGGGGACGTCGCTGCGCAGCCGGAGGGCGACGGCCTTATCAAGCTTTTCCTGAAGTTCATCCAAGGCATTCTGATAGGAACCCGAATAGGGCTCGCCGTAATCCGCGGGATCCCAAAATCCGCGCAGGCATAGCCCCCGATGGCCAAGCGTCGCGAGGCTGGCGGCCGGCATCTTAAAGGTATTGCGATAGATTGTGTACGGTGCGGGGATGTAACCCAGAGCGAGATAGATATCGAGCGCCTGGGGCTCGATGCTGTTTACCGCCGTCCCGGCGCGAAGCGCAGTCAGGGAAGAGGCGAAGTACAGGCATTTTCCTTCGACCGTATAGAACAACGGTTTTTTGCCGAGACGATCGCGCGCGAGAAGCAGGGACCCTGACCGATCGTCCCATGCTGCGAACGCAAACATGCCTCGTAACACTTTCACGCTTTCTTCGCCCCGGCGCATGATGAGGCGCAGGAGGATTTCCGTGTCTGATCTGGTGCGGAACATTTCCCCCTCGCCAGCCAGTTCCTCCCGCAATTCGAGGTAGTTGTAGATCTCTCCGTTGAAGGTGATCCCGATGCTCCCGGACTCGTCCAGCATCGGCTGGTTTCCTGTCGCCAAGTCAATAACCGCCAACCTGCGATGCGCGAGAACCGCACGCCCAGATGGCGCAATCCAAAGTCCGGCTCCATCCGGCCCGCGATGCGTCATTCCGGCCGACATTGCCTCGACTCGGCGAGGATCGGGACGGGTCCCGGGGGCGAGGCTTATGCCGCCCGCAATGCCGCACATGTCGAGACTCCGCCGTTAGCGAGCCGAAGAGCGCTCATGCTTCTTCCTCAAAATGGAATGGTATAGCTCCTCATATGCGATCACCATTGCAAGCTGTGAAAAGTTTGACGTAACCCGCTCGCGGCCTTTCGCCGCTAACTGCGAGCGAAGCTCGCTGTCCCGTAAAACGCGCATGACAGCGCTGGCCATCGCGGCGGCATCGCCCGAAGGCACAAGCATGCCGCATGCGCCGCCCGCAAGGAGATCGGGCGTGCCGCCAACGGCGGTCGCCACTACCGGCACGCCGCTCGCCATCGCCTCCAGCAGGCTGATCGAAGTGCCTTCCGAAAGTGACGGCAGGACGAAGACGTCGAGGTCGCGATACAAGGGTGCTGTATCGGCAATCGCTCCAGCGAAAATGACAGACTTGGAAATCCCCATTTCCGAGACGAGCGCTTCGAGTTCTTGGCGCAAGGGCCCCTCCCCCGCAAGCACCAGGCGCGTCTGCGGGAGGGATAGAAGCACCAGCTTCAATGAGGCAAGCAGCAGGGCGTGATTCTTGATCGGATCGAGCCGGGCAACRCAACCGACAAGGGAAGAACCTGGAGCGATGCCGAAACGAGCGTGAATTGTTCCGCTTCGATGGCGCGGTGCGAAGCGCGCCGTGTCGATTCCGTTTGGGAGGACGGTGACCTTCGACGCCGGTATCCGGGTTCGTTGGACGAGATGGCGACGCAACGGCGCCGAGACCGCTACGACGACGTCCGAATGGAGCGCTCCCCACCAACGCAACAGCTCGCTCTGCCACCCCTCGCCGTAGGCGAAACCGTGCAAGGTGCTAACCTTCGCGGGCACACGGACAGAACAGGACGCCAAAGCAGCTTTGGCCCAAACTGCATTATGCGCGTGGACGACGTGGCAGCCGCGTGCCGCGACATGCGCCCTCAGCTTGGCGTCAGGAAAGAAATTGGGGCGAATGCCGGGACAGCCCACCAGGCTTACCGAAACGTCGCTAGCACGAAGAGCCACGGCGAGTTCGCCCTCCTCCTCCAGGCAGGTAATTCCAACCCGATGTCTGCGGGCAGCAAGCCCTAAGGCGAGATCCCGCGCCATCATTTCCATCCCCCCCATTGCCAGGGACGGGAGGACCATCTCGATCCTCAAGCTGGCCTGAGGCGCATCATTCGTTTCATGGCGAATGGCGTTCAAGGGATAGTTCCCGCTGTGACCCTGTCGGGACACAGCTCACGGTAGAGGCCCAGATGTCGGCAAACCCGCTTCTCCAGCGAGAACCGTGCGGCCACCGCGGCTCGCGCCGTCTTCGCGGAAGGGCTTCGTCCGTATTCCAGGGATTGTCTGATCGCCTTGGCCAGCGAGCAGGGGTCGCCTGGGGCGACGATCCGGCCTGCTGCCTCGTCGACTAGGACCTCCGGCACGGCTCCAACGGCGGTTGCAACAACGGGTACATCAGCGCTGAGGGCTTCGAGAAGGACGTTGGGAAGTCCCTCGCTGCGCGAAGGCAGCACGACCAGATCGAGTTGCCGGTACAGCGATCCGACATCCTCGACCGTTCCCAGAAAGTGTATATCCGATTGGATGCCAAGCGCGACTGCCTGCTGCTCCAGCGCCGCGCGCGCGGGGCCGTCGCCGGCAAGGACGATGGAAACCGAGCGGGCCGGCAAGAAAGACACCGCCTGGATCAGCACATCTACGCCCTTCTCCGGACTCAGCCTACCTATTACGCCGATAAGCGGCACCCCGGGGCGCCGAATGGCCCCAAGTTCCACCGGCGAGCTTTCGGACGGGATGGCCAGGATCGCGTTGTGGATGACGCGGACCCGTTCGCCGGCAGCAGAGAAATGGCGCTTGTGACGCTCGGACATTACGACAAGCCGATCGGCTCGCGGAAGCAGCATTCCGTCAATACGGTTATACAGCCTGACCTTCCAGCCCTCGTTCGTAGAACCGTGAAAGAACGCGATCCAAGGCCAAGGTGGGTTCGTCAGCTTCAGCAGATATGCCATGACCGTCGTGCGATAGTTGTGTGTCTGCACGATATCGGGTTTCCATTCACGTAAGCTCCGACCGAGGCGTAGGAGAAGGGAGACGTCGAGAGGCCCATTGTCAGGAATTACAACGTGGTCGACCCCGGCACGCTCCAGATAGGCGATGAACGGTGACGCCGAACGCCCGGTCCGCTGGAACATGTAGACACGTAGCTTGACCCCGTGCTCGCCCAACTGGTTCGCCAGAGCCGTCAACTGCCGACCAGGCCCAGATACGATGGCCGTGTCGATCAGCGAAGCCACGCGCAGTCCGGCGAAATGCAAAGGCTGGTGTTGCACAACACCGGGGGCCAGGGATGATACCCTGCTTCCAGCCGGCGCGGGCCAGTCCATATTTGTACCTGTATTACGACCCTTCAACATCTGCTTAGCTTCCGATCGCAGCAGAACTGAAAAAATTTCGGCTTACCGATCAAGTGAGGATCATGACAGATTTAGGTACCACGCTATGCAGATATCAATATCATACAAGCGGATGAGAGGCGCCACCTCGGTTCACCCGGAATTGGTACGGAAAGACTTCGTAGGGCGTAGGAATATGACAGTTTCAGTGATCATTCCGCTCTTCAACAAGGCGCCTTACTTGGAGCGGGCTCTCAACTCGATTTGGGCTCAGGATTTCGATGACTTCGAAGTTATCGTCGTCGATGACGGATCCAGCGATGGCGGCCTCTCGGTCGCGCGGAGTCATAAGGACAAGCGCATGCGAGTGATATCGCAGGCGAACGCCGGGCCAGGCGCGGCCCGCAACCGCGGGCTTGCAAAGGCAAGAGCTCCCTTCGTGGCATTCCTGGACGCGGACGACGAGTGGATGCCGAATTTTTTATCTGCTGGCATGAGACACTTCGCAAAAGCGGGATCCGAAATTGCCAGTGTGACCGCCGGCTATCTTGAGATGCCGGCCGGCGCCTCGTCCGAAGTTCTGTGGCGGTCGCGCGGCCTGTCCTTTGGCCCAGTTCGGCTGAACCCGACTACAGATCCGTCCTTTGCGACTTCGATCGTGGCGTTCATGACGCCCTGCACGACAATCGCTCGCACTGATGTGATCCGCGCGTTCGGAGGGTTCTACGACCGGAACGGTTGCCGGTACGGGGAGGATGCCCATCTGTGGTTCAAATTGGTCCTCAACGAACAGGTGATGGTCGACCTTGAGCCGCGTGTATGCATACACCGTGAAGCATCCAGCCTAAGCAGCAATCTGCCAGCTGTGAGGCCGGTCGAGCCTTTTCTTGAGGACCCCTCAGAGATCGAAGACAGCTGCCCGACAGGTCTTCGACCGCTTCTGGAGCAGATGCTGGCAATTCGCGCCTTCAAGACCGCATGCGTGCTTGGCTATTGGGGGGATTGGCGCAAGGCAGCCGCTCTCAGGCGTCGCTTCGCGAGGCATTCTTGGAGACCAATGCTGCCCTACCAATTCGGGTCGATGGTTTGCTCCACCCCGATCGGTCCCGCGTTGGGCGCCGCCTGGCGGCGCCTGCAAGACGGGCGGCAGCCGAGGGCACCAGCTTAGGCGCTTTCCGGGCGATCCAAAAGGAAAGGTTCATGCTTCCTGGCGCCAATTCGCGTGATGACTGGTGCTCCAGCAGCCTCGCTGAACTCGTCAGGATCACGGAGGGTTGTATCGAGGAATTCCGCGATGCCCGCTAGGCCGAGACCGAGCAATATACCCGCCGCCAAGGCGGCGAAGAGATAGACAATCGGGGATCTCGTCGAAAATTCGGGATCGCGCGGAGGATCAACAATGCGGATGAGCTCCGGTGCCCGCAAAATACCCACGGCGTCCCCCAGCCGAACCGACTCGAGACGTTTCTGTGTTGCTTCAAGCTTGTCCTGGGCTACCGCGATGTCGCGTTCCCTGTCGGCGATCTGCGCCTTCAAGCGGTCGTATTCGGAAATGTCACGCTGCTCGGCCTCCATCGCGGCAACTACCTGTTCATGCTCGGACAGGGCGGCCGTCCGCCTGGCAAGTGCGTCTCGCAGTGGGGCGACCTCTTCCGCCCGCATCGATTGCTCCTGCTGTTCGCCCCCGCTTCCCTGCGGGCTGGCCGGTCGGTCGATTTCCTGTTCGAGTTGTTCGATGGTTGCGTCTGCAAGCGCCGCAGGCCTGGCAAGCTCGACAGCCTTGTCGGCTTGGCGCAACTCCTCCGCCTTTGCCTGACGCAGATGGTTGAGCTCTTCTAGCCTCGCCTGGGCCGCAGCAGGGCTGCCGATGGATAACTCCGCCTGCCGCCTTTCCAGGTCGACCTTCAACGCACGCGCCGCCGCCAAGTCGCGCGTGTGCTTTTCGACCAGGATTTGAATGGCGTCGGGTTCATTCTGCTCAGGAACGAGAGCCTCCAGAAACGTTGTTATGACGGTTTCGAGCTGCTTACCCAAACCGGTCGGGTTCGGGCCGGAGTGGTAGATCTCGATGAAGTTTGTCCCCGCCCCTTCGAGCCACGTGGTTTCCCTGAGATCCCGAATCCTGACCGCGCGAGACGCCGGATCGGTCATGCCGAGATCATCCAACACTCGGCCCAGCACACGATCGCTAAACAAAAGGGCCCGCAACGCGGCGAGCCGCTCCTCGTTCGTGACGAACTGCACGTTCGTGGGCTCTCGCGTGAGTGGGCCTGCTTCCCCGGATTCCTGGAGAAGCAATAGCGAGCGGGCGACATACTTGAGCGGCATCAGTTGGCTGGCGGCGAAGCCGGCTGGAAGCATAATCAGGATCGGTATGATCAGCAACCAGCGGCGCCTCCAGGCCGCCTGAACGAGAAGGCGCGTGACTTGTGTGGGTGACCTGTTCATGGCCGGAATAGAGAGTTGAAGCGGCTGGTTGAATCCGTCATCGGATTGATCCCTTTTCTATGATAGCAGCCAATTCCCGGCGCGCGGACTCCCAGTCATCTGGATTTTTGCTCCAACTGACAGGCGCATGGACCCAGGTCGGATCGGAGGAATCGCCGACCCCCGTCTCCCACAAAACCTTCGGGACCATTCGCTCGATGACGGCCCAGGTCGCCTGGCGGTCGATTGCCTCGGCAAGGGCCAGATATTCGACATCCTGAATCCCGCGGCGCCAGTGTTTCAGACGCAAGCTGGCAATCGGACCTTCAAGCTCGTAGGAATGCTCCCGAAAGATTGCGTCCGTGCCCGGATAGAACAGAACCCCGTCGCCGTTCGACGTGTTTGAGCCAGTTAGTCCCGTGATTTCGTCAAACTCAGGCGCTCCGCCGAATGTCTGCGCCTGCACGAAGACGTCGGTGTCGCCGCGCCCTCCCTGGTAATTTTTGTAATATGTGGCTTCCCAGAAGAACCACCGGTCGACGCGCATTTTGTACTGACCCCATGGGAGCTCACGCAACGCAACGCCGTCGTCCTCGATGGCGAAGGAACCCGAGGCGGGTCGGAGACCGTTGTAAAGAAACAACCGTCTGCCGGTCTGCCGCAGCGCTTTTACCGCCTGCTCCCAGACCGGCGTATCGCCTACGCCGATCCAGCTTGCGAAAATGGATAGCGAGGGTAACGCATCAAGGCTCTTGACCAGATTGGCTGTCGCAAAAGTGGCAAGAGCTGGTTCTTCGTTCGTGCCTGTCTTCAACGATCTCGCCCATTTTTCGGTCTGGTCGTAGTCCTCAGATTCGTCGGACAAATAGATAAAACGCTCTACATCAGGAAAATTCCTTCTGAACCATCGTTCCCATGCCGTTGCGTGGGACCGCATCGCCTCTCTTCCGGCACCGCCCCACCACGATTCCCACGCACCATACAACCCGACGACGAACAGCTCGCTTCCGACGCCCTCGCATGGGCCGGCATAGCCGTTCTCACGAGAAAACAATTCGCCTGTCAGGCGTGGTATCCACTCGGGTCGCGGTCGATCTTGTCGCCACTGCTCGGCGCCAGAGTTGTCGTCCACGAGCGAGATGCGGTGGCGCCTGGCCAGCAGGAACTGCCGGTCGGCCACTCGACGAACCAGACGGTCCTGACTGGAATTGGGAGCGGGATAGGATTCGCCCGTGTAGCGGCGGGCGATCTCCTCATAGCTCGTCGCTACCATGGTTCGCGAGGTCGTGGTATCGGGAAGGATAAAGTTCAGAACTTCCAACCGGACAGGAATGCGCGCTCGCACGCTACCTTGTTCCGTGATCGTGATCGCCCCGGCATAGTCGCCCGGCGGGGTCGTTCGTGGCACATAGATATCAGCCCAGATACTTTGGTTGGAGCGCGCGGGGATGTCGAAGGCGTTGACCAGTTCCAGTGGGACGGCGATATCGGGGAAAAACTTGTCCGCGCCGGGCCGATCCTTCCACCCTCCATAAGGCGTGCCGGAGATGGACTGGCGTCTCAACCGCTCTGGTATTTGCCGTTCGTCATACGTGCCGTATGAAAGCTGGCTTAGTCCCCTGACCTGCAGGTACTGGATGTAGAAGAGCTCGATCTCTGTGGAAGTCCAATCGAACAGTTTCTGCCTCGTCCGAGCTGGATCGGAGCGGAGCCGGCGACCCGAGCTGTTCGTCAAGTCGCTGAATGCGACGCGGACCCCCTCAGCAGCGTGATCCGCTGCTTCGATCACCAGGTTAACCGACACGATCTCGTTTGCTGCGGCGAAGAGGCGGACCTGCCGTCCGTCCCAAATTGAATTGTAGATCGAGGTCTCCCCTGAATGAGCGCGCAATTCGTTGCGTGTGACCTTGTCGCCTCCGTCATTGGCCCAAATGGCGGTGATAGCTCCCGTGTCGACAAGAGTGGCACCTGATGCCGCAACACAACACCATGCCAGCAGCAGCGTTGCAAAGACGCAACGAAACCCTCGTGGGCCGGGCGGCATGATTTTCCGGCGCATGAAGGTCCTCCCATGCCAAGGTAGAAGCAGCCTCTCCAATCGGCCTCGCCGCGTTGCATCAGCATTTTTTCCCGCCTTGGAACGTCTTCGGGTTCTGATAGCTTAACGTATCGCATCATAGTGGAAGTAGTGAACCAATACCAACCCTCGGTTTTGTCGGGAGTAGATCCCCTTGGCGCGATCCTTGAGCGTGAGTGTGGTGGCAAGCTGCTTTGGTGCCGTCCTCAATGCGGTGTGTGGTCTTGTGACTGCGGCATTCCTCCTGAGACAGCTTGGGCTGGAGACGTTCGGCCTGTGGGCGCTCGTCGTCTCGACGACATCGCTGCTTTGGTTGCTGGACTTCGGCACGACAGTAGCTGTGGGACGCCTCATCGCCGCTGGCCGGGGGGAAAGCAGCATCGACGGCATCAACCGGATCTTCTCGACAGCTGTCGCGATGCTCGGTGTCTGCGCGATCGGCGTGGCGCTCATCGCTTGGTTCATTCCGCTCGTTTTCCTTGCGGTGTTCACAGTGCCTCCGCAAGACGCGGCGAGTGTCGTTTTGGCGCTGCGCCTGATGGCTCTTGCAAGCGCCGTCCACTTCATTGCGGCGCCGTTTACCTGCCTCCTGTGGGGCTACGAGCGGATGGACCTCATCAATATTATAGAGGTGCCTCTTGTCCTGCTGCGGCTCGCGCTGCTCATGATGTTCGTGGGAATAGGTTCGCCACTGTGGATCGTTGCAGCATGCACGCTTTTTACCGGCTGCCTGAGCGCCGTGACCATGGCTTACGCCAGCTTTCAGGTGGAGCCTTGGCTTGCCCCTTGGCCGCGAATGGCCACAAGGAGAACCGCAGCGACGATTCTCCGACTGGCTATCGACTTTGCGGCGCTGAATGCCGCGAGGTCGATCGCGCTCCAACTGAGTCCAATTCTCGTCGGCTACACACTCAGCAATGCGGCCGTGGGAATTTTCGCCATCGCGCGCCAGCTCTCGGTCAATTGCAATGTCCTTTTGTCCGCAACGACCGAAGCCGTCGCGGCGCGATCGGTCCGGCTGTTCCATGAGCAAGCTCACACGGCTCAGCAGACTTTGCTCGTGGAGGGCGGCCGGTACACTACCGCCTTGAGCTGTCTTCTCACCATCGGCCTGCTCGTCCTAGGCGACAGCTTCATTCACCTTTGGCAGGGCGGACGCGCCGACGAAGCCTATCAGCAACTCCGGATCCTCATGCTCGGTGAGCTGATCGCCTTGTCGCAATGGGTCACTTACTGGGTCATCGCCGGAGTGAAGAAACACCGGCTGCTTGCCGTCTTTGCCGTTTGCGAGAGCGTCACCATCGCCGGCCTGAGCCTTCTGCTGGTCCAGTTTTTCGGCCTCTCCGGCATCAGCTTCGCCGCAGCAGCGGCCGCAGTCCTGTTTCGAGGCATAGGACCGCTACTCTATGGCTGCCGGCTTCTAGCCGTGGAGCCGCGGCAATATATGGTGCGGGTAATACTGCCAAATGCGGTTGGCGGGCTGATTGGCGCGCTGGCGGTTTATTGCCTTGACGCATGGCTCGAGCCTCGCGATTGGCGCACCTTTTTCCTGGCGGGATCCTTATGTGCACTGGTGTCCGTCGCGAGCCTAGTCCCGTTCCTGTTTCCCCAAATACTCGTGTTGAAACTGTGGCCGCTCATCCGGCGAGGCTGAGGTGGTCCGATCGTGCTTCGATCCCAATGCTGGCACTGATTCAAATCCCGCAGCCACTTGCGGCCGCGACCCAGATTGTCGCGCGAAGACGTCGCTCCAATCCGAACCGTCGGCCGAGGCTGACGCCCACCTTATTATGGCGGACGAGAATGCAAGGAGAGCATAAAGGGCCCAATTGTAAGCTTCGCTGAGAAATGACCCGGCGACACAGAAACCTGCCAAGCCTGCCGTAATCGCGCAGGCAAAACCCTGCATATCCGGTGCCGCTGAGTTGCGCTCCAGCAATCGCTGGGCGCGAACGGCGGATTTGAAGGTCAGGGCGACCATGATCACGAACGTCCCCAGCCCCAAGAATCCCGTTTCGCCGAGAACCTGAAACCACGCGCTGTGGGCGGTCAAGGCACGATCGAACCACACGTCGGTATAGGTGTAGAACTCGTCAACGAAGTTGTTTATGCCGACTCCTGTGAAAGGCCGGTCGAGCG
Organism: Mesorhizobium sp. P2_F8; assembly: GCF_056403655.1. Lineage (NCBI taxonomy): Bacteria > Pseudomonadati > Pseudomonadota > Alphaproteobacteria > Hyphomicrobiales > Phyllobacteriaceae > Mesorhizobium > Mesorhizobium sp. P2_F8. Next base: position 5,643 of record NZ_JBFUFB010000036.1, on the reverse strand, counting down.
CCATATTGATGGCGGCAGACCACGCATAGAGTCTACCACTCGCCGATTCCCCACTCATATCCTCTGCGCCGCCGGACACGCGGTCGGAAAGGTTCATCGCCATGTACAACCCTGCCGCAACGACGGGGATGACGAACAGAAGGATTGTGCGCAACTTCATCACTCGAGTTGCGCTCACAGCCAGGACAGCCACCACCCCGAGCAAGCCGCCGCGACTTTGCGTACAAACCACCCCTGCGGTCACGACCCCGGTTCCGACCAGGCCGAGGAAGACATCAATGGCCCGGGTTCGTGAGAGCAGCAGGGAAAGGCAAAAACTCAGGGAAAATGTGAGGGTCAGGGCGAGAATGTTCGGGTCGCCCAAAGGCGATCCGAGCTCCCGGGCAACGGTTGCACGGCTCATTTCCACGAGCCCGATGCCATTGAGCCGGTTAGAGATGGTTACGGCGCCGACGAGGAGACCCGACAGGACGATCAGATAGGTGGCAACCCTGAAACCCGCCGGTTCGCGCAATGTCCAGCCGAGTGCGAACGTGATAAGGATCACCTTGATGAAATTCTCGGACCAGTAGGAATACGCCAGCACGTGCGATTTCGCCGTCAAGACTCCAAGCGAGACGAGAAGTGCAAAAACGAGGAGCGCCTTCATTTCCGCTGAAAAATAGGCCGTGATGCGGCGGGAGAGCACCAGGTGCCATGCCACGGAGGCGAGACCGAGTACGCTCAAGGCAAGCGGTATTTGCAGCGGCTGCAAAACTGGGAAAACTTCATGCAGGCGGAACATTGAGAAGATCACGAACAGCAGCAGGGTCAATGACGGGAACCATAAGGCGGTCGCCACGCTGAGCAGCGCCACTGCAGCCAAAAGAGGCACGAACGGGTTCGGCGACACGGCCCAAAGCAGCAATGTGCCTATGGTCATTGCGGCAGCGAGGAGGACTTCTTCGCGCATGCCGGCGATGCCCTATATTCGCGGCATTGGGGCAGCTGCCGGACGGCAGGCATGAAGAAGACTTGGGCGAGTCTTTCCTAGGCTGGCGCCAAGGCGCGGCGTCTGCTGACGATCCTGCTGGGCCGATGACGCACCGTAGCGATTCGCGGAGCGGACAAACATCAGTTGAGTAGATCGCTGTTTATGGCCCAATTCTGGACGCGCCTCCGCAGCTGGGGCATGGGCCAGAGAAGCCAGGAGGCGATCGACGCGATCTCAACTCCCATGCTCGAATAACGGTCTTCGTTCAGGATAACGCCTCCAATGGTGCACCGCGCCGCCCTCAATTTCTCGACGACGCTTCGCAGCTGCGACCGTTTGGTGGAGCCGCGAGGGCAGATCAGCAGAAGATAGTCGCATGCACCCCCCAGAGGCAGTGGGTTCAGTTTAGCCGACGTAACCGCAAGGACCGGTCCCAGTTCGAGAAGAATGAACTGGTAGACTTCAAGAAAACCTTCCAGGATCGTCCTAAGCTGAGCGCTGTCGGCAAACGCGTAACGGCTCTCCGGGTCGGGTGTCAACGTGATGACATCCAGGCCCTGCTGCTTGTGGGTGATGTTTCTGTCTCTAAGCATGTCGGAGAGGGGGCTGGGAGAGCCTTGATTCTCACGGATAACCTGTTGAAGATCGATGAGCAGCACCGATCTGCCTGACCGCGCCAGAAATTCCGCGGCGCCCCAGGCAACCGATTCAACGAGCCTATCGCTTTCGGCAGATGTAAGGCCGACGATGCGTTTTTCGGCACTTGAAATTGCGATGACGACATCCTCTATTTGCCGTAGGTCGACATTCGTCATTTTGCGTTGCCTGTGCCGCCGGCCTGGTCGCCGCCAGGCGTTTCGGGTGTCTGACTGGTCTCTTGCTCGAATTCTTGCGAAACCAGAAGTACGTCTCCTGGCAACAGGAAGGATGATGTTTGCGCTGGCGCCCGCTGCTCTCCAGTCTCGCTGCGGCGGACTATGGTGTATTTGATCACCATATGCCGCAGCGGCGTCGCCGCGGCCCGTGCGGTTTCAGCGGCAAGCCTGTCGTATCTGTTCGTGGCTGCTTCGACATCGATGCTCGCCTTTGCCAGTTCGCCTTCGAGTCTCGCGATCTCGGCGTCTATTCCCGCTGCTCGATCTTCCTCGAGCGCCACTGCTTCCTGCTTGAGCATGGCGGCCGTACTTTGCACACGCGCCCGCGCGACCGCTACATTCGTCGCCTTTTCCTCCAATTCGGCGATCTTGATCTCGCTCTCAAGCTCTCGCTCGCGAGGAACGAGGCCTTTCTGCAAAAGGCCTGCCAACTTTTCGTGCATGTCGCGGCGCATTTGGAGTTGTTCGTTCACCCGGGCGGCTTGTTCTTGGAGCGCATCGAGTTCATCGCCGGCGAGGTCGGCGCTTCGTTCGAGCGCCGCCTTTTTCTTCTCCAGCCCAGTTCGGCGACTGTTCAGGTAGGACTGCTGTCCTTCAATCAAGGTTCTGGCCTCTTCCTCGCCCACCAAGCCCGCAAGGACCGGCGGTACTTCGACCTGTGCGCTGCCTGCTTTCTCAGCTTTCAGCCCCGCAAGGGAGGCCAGGAGCAGTTTCTGCTCCTCACGCCCCGTTCGCAATAAGCGCAAAGTCTCCACGTCGCTGATATTCTCGCTGCTGATGGCCCCCTCGGGTGCCCGGTAGAGACCGCCAACCAAAGCCTCAGCCTGCAACACTGTGATCGCTGGATGCCATTCGACGGCTCCTGGTTTGCTTACGAAACCCGTGACGAAAAGCGGGCGATAGCTGATTATCTCGGCGGTGACGTAAGTCCCGTGGCTCGTGAATACGGTCACGCGCCGCGTCAACTCCTGTTCCAATTGCGCCAAGGACATGTCGGCGACGTTTATTCGTCCGATAACAGGAACCGACAAGGTTCCGTCCGGGCTGATACGGTATTCCCCGGTCAGGTCCGCTTGCCCATGGAATCTCAGCAATAGTCGATCGGCGGTGGTGACCTGGACGGACGGTGGCTCCTCCAGAGACTGGCCCACCGTCGAAATCTGGACGTCATCCGCTGTGGCTAACGGCATAAACACGCCCATGGCCAGAACGGAAACTACGGTGAACAAAATCTCGACCGATGAAACCTTCATCACTGAATTCACTTCGTCACCGCATGCGCCGTAGCGGGCCGTATGCCATCAGCCTCACGCTCGTTGCAACCAACAAGACGTGAACCTAGTGCTGGCTTGCGTCCACCGCAAGGCTGCCAATATTATCGATGGAAATTATGATGGAAGCCTTTTCGCCTCCAGAGGACGGGAGTCTCGGAATGGAAATGGCGATACTTGCCTGCTGCGCGGTTCTGCTGCTTTACCACCACGTCGGCTACCCCGTTCTTCTGCGCCTGCTCGCAAGCGGAATCGAGCGCCGCCGAAGATTGACTTCTGAACCAGGCGCGCGCTCCTTTCGCCCCGGAGTTCCTATTCCGTCACTGGCACTGCTCATTCCTGCATACAACGAAGAGCGGGTCATACGGCGCAAAATAATCAATTGTGCGCAACTCGATTACCCGCCGGATAAGCTCATGATCATTATTGCACTCGACGGGTGCAAGGACGACACGGAAACTGTTCTGAGAAATACATTGGCGGAATACCCTTCTTGCAACGCCAGAGTGGTCGTAATCGAACTCAATATCGGAAAGATCGGAGTCCTGAACCAGCTTGTGCCTGAAATCCAAACGGATCTGGTCGCGCTGAGCGATGCGTCGGCTCTGTTAAGCAGTGACGCGGTCAGGCGAGCAGTGGCCCATTTCAATGATCCGCATGTCGGCGTGGTCTGTGGGACATATTCCTTGCCCGAGGATGCCTCGCCAGGCGAGCGCGCCTACTGGGACTACCAAATTCGGATCAAGTCCGACGAGGCGTTGGTAGCCGCGCCGATGGGCGCTCATGGAGCCTTTTATGTTTTTCGCCGGACTCTTTGGACGCCGTTAGAGCCGGATACGATCAATGACGACTTCATGCTACCTATGCGTATCATTTCTCGTGGTTGGAAAGGAATCTACGACCGCCAGATCGTCGCCACGGAGTTGGAGGCCACGAATTCACGACAGGACTTCCGCCGACGTATCCGGATCGGTGCGGGAAACCTGCAACAGGCATTGCGTCTCTGGAGGCTGGCCAATCCCATGAACTACAGACTTGCCTTCGTCTTTGTTTCTGGAAAAGGGCTCCGCTCCTTCCTGCCCTTCATACTTGTGGTAAGTTTCGCAGCATCCGTTTCGCTGGCCTTGTCCGGCGGCATGGTCTGGCAGTTGTTGCTGGCAGCCGAATTGACGGCCGGCGCGCTCGTTTTCGCTGGAGCGGTGATGCCAGGACGCCTACCCAGAACATTGGATTCCTTCAGCTATCTCGTGCAGGGATATGTGGCGTCGGGGTGTGGTGCGCTACTCCTTTTGAGCGGACATGCCAAGGATGTCTGGGAGGTTTCCAAGGGGAAGAGGATCTCGCTTCATCCTCCGTCGGAAAAAATCCCGCGATAACAGGGTCCAGGCGCGGCGCATGTGCGATGGAATGCTCGCAAGGGGGTCGGCTTCTAGCCCGTCTTCCATTCAAACCAAGAAGTCGGCGTGAGAAAGGGTGCCGTTCATTTGTAGAGCGAAGTCGGCGATGCTGTCGCCGTTGACGTCGCCCGAAAGCACGTGGTCGACGAAGTGCATTTCACCGGCCTTGCCACTGAAACCGTGGTCTCCGATGAAGGAAAACTCCTGATCTCCAGAGACATTGGCATTCGCATCAATCAGGCGCAGATCTATGCGGTCGAGCCCGTGCACGAAGTCGTTGATGGTGTCGGGCGATTCAGGAGCCGTATCGCTGGTTGACTGGAACTGAAACTTATCCGCGCCATATCCGCCAATAAGGACGTCAGCTCCCGCGCCCCCTTTCAGCACATCGTTGCCGGCGCCGCCATCAAGCCTGTCATTGCCGGCGCCGCCGACAAGGCGGTCAGCTCCCGCGCTTCCCTCCAGCACATCGTTGCCCGCGCCGCCCACAAGCCTGTCATTGCCGTGGCCACCGACAAGGCGGTCAGCTCCCGCGCCCCCGTCAAGCGCATCGTTGCCCGCACCRCCGACAAGCCTGTCATTGCCGTGGCCACCGACAAGCCGGTCAGCTCCCGCGCTTCCCTCCAGCACATCGTTGCCCGGGCCGCCATTAAGCTTATCCTTGCCGCCGCCGCCAAAGAGACCGTCGGATCCGGCTCCGCCCAGGAGCTGGTCCTTGCTGGCTCCCCCGTGGAGCTCGACAGCGGCTTCGGCCGTACCGCTGTTCGCGTCGTCGTTGATGCCAGCGTCGGTCGCAGGTTCATGGGTTCGCGCGAGGTCTGACTGGCTGTCAGACGCGCTGCCGGTTCGGTCACTTCCACTGGCCAAGGGAATGTCGTGGCCGGCGTGGGTATAGGCGATGTAATTGTAGGAGCTTGCATATTGCTGGTTGAACTGCTTCGAGCCTTCGAGCCAGGTGCCCTCCACCCCGCCCTCGAAGACGATGTTGCCGCGCTGCAGGTATGTTGCGTCGCCGGTGTGTTGGTAGACAAAGCCGAACCCGTTCACGATCAGCATGTTCAGGTCGGCGGCCGGCACATCCTGCTCCCCGGTGGCGGACGTCTCGTCGATATATTGAAACGCCTTAG
>NZ_JBFUFB010000035.1:0-21066 GCF_056403655.1 Mesorhizobium sp. P2_F8 | reverse complement strand
GGCCGGTCCTACGGCTAATCTCACGGATCGATAGATGCTCTCGAAAATGCCAGCGTCGGATCACGCTCAGTAATGCCATGTCGATCACTCCGTAGCCCCCGCTGAAAAACGCAGGGCAAGGTTCAAACATGGGTCAATTCTCGATGGAAATATCCTGTGTTGCCGGGTCAGTTCTCAGTGGCAATCAACAGACCTACATCGTCAGCATTATCGAGAAGTCGCATCGGCGCACGCCGCTGGGCGATACCTGTGTTGGGCATTCTTGTGACTTGGTTTAGGGGGGACGCGTTGAGTTTCTTCGGCCTCTTCACGGTGCGAACACCATTTGCCCCAGATCGAGCTACGGCGCGCACGCTTCGCGAACTTCATTCATTGTGTGCCAATAGAATTTTGATCGCGGCCAGCTTGCATGCTGTGGCCGCACTCTATCATCACTTCATCCGCCGCGATGCAGTTCTGACAAGGATGCTTCCCAAGTACAATTGAGGCGAGACTTGGCGCCACTGGCAGGCGCCAGGACGCCGGGGAGGCGTCGGCGGCGTGGAGACTCGGCAAGGGGGACGCTCGCTGGCGGAGCCCTATGGGCTCCAAATTTTTCCGACGGGACCATTTCGCCGCCCATCGATCCGCGGGCTTTTCATTCGATGCTTGGCGCGGGCGGGTTCGTCCGCGCCTCGCGCATATGCTTGAAGCGCAGGAACGCCTCCGCCGCATAATCGCCGCGCGCGCGACGGACCATTGGTGTGCAGGAGTAAGCTCGATCTCCTGCCCCGAGCGTGACCTTGCTGGAATCGCGGACCAAATGCGGAAAATCATAGGTGGGGATCGAGACGCTGACGAAGTCCTCATCGACCCGCCGTCGCACCGTGGCGGTCACTGCAACCTCTCCAATGCCTCTTTTCACGCGCCGTGCGGAAGATTCTGGAGCGGTCCCCGGCCTCGTCAAGAGGTTGCTAATATATGTGGTGGCCAGGGGGGAACAAATTTTCGGAGCTGTCGTTTATTGCATCGGCCGGATCACCCAAGCCCATATTCCGACCGGCCAATCCTGTGTCAAAAGGCCCGCTGCTATGCCCTTGGCGGCGGGCTTTTTTCGTAAGCACCCGGAGTGGGATAGGATGCAATTGATCACCGGTCTCAYTGTGCTGATAGTCTTAAGTGCAGCGGGGACCGCTGTAGCGTTGGTAGCCACGTCCACCCAACTGCTCGTCTATGAGGAAAAGGAAGCATCGGGCTTGTTCTCGTGCCAATATTTCACTGGCACAGGCGTGGAGCTAAAATATTCCCAAACCGGCTGCGAGCGGTTCGCCCTCGTATCAAAATAAACGAGATGGCTTGGGCCTTGTCAGTTTCACCGAGATGAGGAATATAATCCTGCCGTTGCGGCGCCCCTTTCAAACGGAGCTCGCCATGCCCATGACCCTCGCAGACACCCTCCCTGCCAACGTTCGCTTCACGCGGTGGGCTCAATCGGTGAGGGCAACACACTAGTCTTTCATCAAAGATGGAGTGTGGGCCATGAAGCAGCGACGTCGCATCTATTATTCTGCCGCCCAGCGATCGGAGATCTGGGATCGATGGCAGGCTGGCGAGTCGATGAAGTCGATTGGGCGGCGGTTTGATCGGGCGTCATCATCGGTGTTCTCGGTGATCTCCCCAGCCGGCGGCATTCGCCCAGCCGAGCGGCGACGGGCGCCCAAGGCGCTCAGTCTGGGCGAGCGGGAGGAGATATCCCGAGGGCTCAGTACGCGGTGCTCTTTGCGTTCGATCGCCCACACACTGGGTCGATCGCCGTCCACGATCAGTCGTGAGGTCCTTCGCAATGGCGGGCCTGATCGGTATAGAGCAGCACGTTCCGATCACGCCGCTTGGGATCGGGCCCTGCGCCCCAAGCTGTGCAAGCTGGCTTGCTGTCCGTCCCTAGCCCGGACAGTATCGGTCAAGCTGCAGCGGAAATGGTCGCCAGAGCAGATTGCCGGCTGGCTCAAGCGCACCTACCCAGGGGAGCCGCATAATCAGGTGTCGCACGAAACGATCTATCGCAGCCTGTTCATTCAGGCACGCGGAGTGCTGAAAAAGGAACTGCTGGAGCATCTTAGAGCCAGGCGCACGATCCGCCGTTCCCGGTACGCCAGCATGAAGCGGAGTGGGCTGGGCCAGATCAAGGATGCAATCTCCATCAGCGAACGGCCCGCCACCGTCGAAGATCGAGCAGTTCCCGGCCACTGGGAGGGCGACCTCATCGGCGGGTCCAAGAACAGCTACGTGGCGACGCTGGTCGAGCGTCACTCGCGCTATGTGATGCTGATCAAGGTCGCCAATAAAGATACCGAAAGCGTCGTATCAGCCCTAATCAAGCAGTCGCAGAAATTGCCCGGAGAGCTCTATCAATCGCTGACGTGGGACCGAGGCAAAGAGCTTGCCGACCACCAGCGGCTGACGCTGGCCACGGACGTCGAGGTCTACTTCTGCGATCCTCGATCGCCCTGGCAGCGCGGCTCGAATGAAAACACCAACCGACTGCTGCGCCAATATCTGCCACGTGGCACCGACCTGTCCCTACACAGCCAGGCAAAGCTCAGCGCCATCGCGCGGCAGTTCAACGGACGCCCCAGAAAGACCTTGCTCTATCAGACCCCAGCGGAGAAGTTCGCTGAGTGTGTTGCAGCGATCGGTTGAACCCGCCGTCAATTGCGGACATCCGGCATGCTGCAAGTCGACAAAGCTCGACGCCCAAGCGCTCATCGACCGGCTCGGCCCGGGCCACGGTTCGATGCATTGGGACTTCGCTCGTGACTCGTCTCATTCGCTGAAATCGTCAAGCGCTGCTCTCTTCGGGGAGCCGGCTTGCGCTTATGGTCCGGTTGGCGCAAGTATTCTCCAACTGGCGAGGAGCAAAAGACCCTGTGGAGGGTAATCTTCGCGTTGATTTCACTGGTGTTCGCCGCCGGGGAAGCAACAGCTCAGGGCGTCGAAAATTGTCGACAGACCGCCGGCCAGATTGAACGATTGGCCTGCTATGACGCTCTTCCAGTTTCAACAGGCGCAGAAGCTAGCTCGACTGAGCGCCCACCTGTCCAGTTGTCGCATTCTTTCTACAATGTGCTGGCTCCCGACCGGGGCAGAAACAGTTCGCGCGTCGAATCATGTGTCTTTTGCTAATGCCGCCGAAGCGGGAGAAGGCCTTGTCCCTTCTGATTACGATCAAGGATGCTTTTGGCGACGACGTGCTTGTAAGCGAGTCGAAAATGACGATCGACTTTGAGCCTCAYGCACAGACCTCCGCCAATCCATTTTTCTACTGGGAGGATGATCCATACTTCCCGGACAGCCCCTATCGGAAGATTATCGGACCAGTGTCGGACCATACCGCGAAGACCGACGTCGCCGTAAAGAAGATCCTATACGCTGATGATAGCGTCGATAGCTTCTGAACGGCGCCTAGTGTTTCTTTGGCTTCGGGGGTGATCTCGTCAACCCTCACCTTGTCGCCGATCTCCTTCGCCATCGCGAAGGCCTTGGCCTTGTCCTTGGTGGTCAGCACGGTGCGCCAATGCGGCTTCTCAAACACGCTGACAACGTAGGATGTGGCCGGCTTGTCGGTCATCGCTTCCTCAAGGCCCACTGAAAGCCCACGCTCTCCTCCAGGGGCGGAGGCTCCACAGGGGAGCAAGAGGCTGGTCGGCCGTGTTGCCTGACATCACCTTTCAAACCCTGCGCGGCTTTGATGACGGCCTTGCGGCTGTTGCCGTGTTTTAAACTCCCAAGCCAGGTCCGGAGTCAAACCGTTCTCCGAGGCGAAGCATTCGACCTGATGGTCGTGAATAGAAACCTGCCTGCGCTTATCGCTGGCCATTTGAGCCTCCGCTCTGCCCTGTTTGAGCTACGAGCGCCATTTTGGCAGCCTGATGCTACTGTGGGGGAATGGCCGGTGCAGTGGGGTGTTGCGGGATACGACCACACCGGCCATTTGCGGGTCGGTCTTTTGGGATTGTCCCCCGCACTGCTTAAGCTAAAGGCATATTAGCGATAGCTCAACTGAGACTGAAGTCCCTAAGTCCCTCGATCGAACGTCGGTTTCCAGTCGGGTTGCGACTTGAGGGCAACGATCGGGCGCTGGCCTTCTACCGCAAGTACGGTTTTGAGATTGTCGATCGCAAGCCTGCGTCCTATGGCGAAGAAGGACGCATGTCGATCATCATGCGCTCCGCGAGCCGCTGCGGGGCATGATGGACGTCCGAAATCGGCCGTTTCCGCCCAGCCTGCGATTGGTCCATATGTGCGGCGCCAGGACTCGCCAAGCAGCTTCGATGCGGCAGGGCCGTCCTGTTCGGTCATGGCTCTAATTCGCATCGCGTCAACTCCTGTCGCTGGGTTTACTAGCCTGACGCTTTCCCGCAAGGTCAAACGATCCCTCCTCCGGGCCACAGGCGGGCGCCAATAAGCGCGGAACGCTTCGAAGGTTTCGAAGGCGTAGGACAGTGACCAGTGGAAACGCGCGCTGGCGGGAAGCTGTCTCCGATCTCCTTACAGCGGGTTATTCCTGGGTTGACGCGGCAAAGCGCAGCGTCCCCCCTGTTCACTACCTACTGGTCCAGCATCTGGTAGGCCTAGTCGGATGGTTGATCGAGTTCTTTAAGAGGCCAAAGTTAGCCGCTTGGCTCCAAGGTACATTAATGCCGAAGCTACACGAGTTCGGTTCCAACCGGCTGCTTCGGCGCGGCTTATCAGCTCGTCTACATGGGACGCCAATGCTTCCTGGCAATCGGCGTCATACGGAGCAGCGTTTACCTCATGAACGGGTGATCTAACTGCGGCTTCCTTCGCCATCAACGTGCTCGTTTCAATGTGTGACAAGGGAAAGGCGGCCACCTTCTGCGGCAGCCGCCTTGGGCTCCTAGACATGATTTGGCATCGGATTTCTGAGGAACGAGGGCGCAGCCCCATCATCCATGAGGATGTCTTTCTTGCGAGCGAAGGCGACAAAAACGCCTCGTGCAGTCTCAGGATCCACATCTTCGACCAAAGCAGCTTTGCAAGCGCGTATTGCCGCTTTTTGCTCAGGGCTGTTGCCACACCACTCCACGGCAAACTGATAGGCGTCGGGAACAGTGTTAAGTTGACGAGGGAAGCCTAGTCCGACCCAGACGCGGACTGGCTTTTCGAAAGGTTTGGACAGCATCGCAGTCTCCCTTCGAAGGCAAGGCAGTGGTCACGTCCTCATAAATCTTGGCCGACTTAGCGAAGCCGCAAAAAAGCTTGGCGGGCGGCCGAAAGCGGTTAACCGCTGTCAAATGCCCTCTGACAGGCGCGAAGAGCGGTCTCATAAATTACCCCCCGTCGGTCTCTCGGCCACTCGTAGAGAAACTCCAGAGCGTCGTCGAGGCCTGCGATTTCCTGAATGAGGCCATTCCCGCTTTGCACGAAGACAGGGCTGTCAAATATCCGATCGTTCATAGGATCCTCCGAGTCGAGCGAACAWTTGCGTTTCATGTGGGCGGTGCCGTCAACGGGCAACGCCCACGGCGATATGGGTCTGGGAATTTCGACCGTCAAGATGTGCCCGATGTCAGAAGACTCAGAAGATTGTCGATGGTTTGCGCCGTGGTCTATCCCCAACTCTGCGGCACCCAATCATTTTCCAACAAGAGGCGCGAGCACAACTCCCGTATGCAACTGGTGATCCAGTCCGCAACCAATCCCTCCGCCGCTCGTTGCCGTATGCTGGTTAATCCCAGTACTGCTTGGTCCCTCAACCAGGCAGACAGAAGAAAGGCCCGTCACGGCTTCGTTCGTGGCGGGCTTCTCTTTTGGGGCTGGGTTTGTCAAGCAAAGGGGGTCCTCACCGTACATACCAGCGCCGGTTCGTCGACGCCGGCTCGAAAACTCAGGGCGACCATCGGTCCGACGCCGGGGGCCGTCATGAGCAGTTTGCAGGTGTTGTCGCTCGGCCAGCCGTTCCATTGCCTTGTGCAGGCGCTGGAACTGCTCTTTCAAAACGCGGCGGACTTCCAGCAGGGGGGCCGATCACCAAGTGTAGATGCGGAGCTTATTCGAGCAACTCGATACTGCGCCGCTCGAATTGAGTCTAGTCACGGCTCCGACCTGAGGCCAAAGTTGCGTAGCAGGCCTCGCCAGGTTGTTCTCCGCATCGAGAATCTTCGTCTGCACGAACTTGCGCGCTGTGTGCAGCATCCGGATTTCCTGGCTCCGGGCGTCTTGACACAAACCGGCTTGTAGAGCCCGACGCGCATCATCTGCGCGATGCCGCGGGCATCGTTGCGATCGGTCTTGTTGATCTGAGCCGAGAGCGCAGCCTTCATGTGCCGCGTCTCGACGCAGATCACCGGATAGCCTGCAGCCGACACGCCACCGTAGAGCCATTGCGAGAGTGGGCCCGCCTCAAGGCCGACGCGCTTGTAGGGGCCGCCATTTGCGCGAAGCAGGGCGCCGATCGCCTCCGCCTCGGTCTCCTTGCTCTCTCGAATGAGTATACCACCCGTGTCCATTACGCAGACGCTGGTGATGCGAACGGAAACATCAAGACCGACGAACAGTTCCATGGCAGACCTCCTGACCGATTGAACCGTTGGAGCCTGCCTGGAAGGCCGATCTCCAGCTACTCCATGCAGGGAGGCCGCCGGAGCCCCAACCATCCGGTCTTTTTTGCGTTTCAGGCGTCCATCTGCCGAGCCGCTGCTTCTGCCTGGAGATTTCGACTTCGACAAACCCATGGTGCGAGACTGATGGAGCGAACATCAGGGCTCGCACGGGATGGGGAGGAACCTCTCTCCTCGCTATGCTGCTTCGGCAGCGACGTTGATGGCGGCCTAGGCAAGCTCACCTTCAGATCAGGCTTGACGATACGCGGCGGCAGACGATGCAGCCGAATCATGTGCCGGGGGATCTCGATGCCGACTGAGATGTCGAAACATTCGACACCGGCTGGACTTGGTCTCTTTGATGGCCTCCGTGATCTTGGTTTTCTAGTCGACGGTGACGTTGCTTGATCAGAACTGTGTCGCGGCCTTGCCCTGGGCCTGCACGTCGGTCTGGGCCTTGGCCTTGCCTTGGGCGTGCAATTGGCGAGAGCGCCCCGGCTGCGTTTCGATCTAAGCAAGTGGAACATTGGCGTTTACACCGGGAACCGTTGGCTTCTTCCGTGGTTAGCTATGTCTCACGTGGCAAAGGAGATGCAAACATGGACCACTCAATCACGTACGTCTCACCAGCGCCGAGCTCACTCCGGACGTTCTGGAGGGGGCCACCATCTATGGCCCTGACGACAAGAAAATCGGCTCGGTAGACCATCTGCATGGCGGTCTGGTCGTCATCGACGTTGGCGGCTTCCTTGGTATCGGCGCCAAGCCGGTTGCCGTCGCCGCCAACAAACTAGATTTCATGCGCGACGAAGATGGCGAGGTACACGCAGTAACGTGGTGGACCAAGGACGAACTGAAAGCGATGCCGGAACATAGGGACTAGGAGGCAACGATGCCACTCGGCGACAAATCGAAATATACCGACAAGCAGGAGCGGAAGGCCGACCACATTGCCGAGGGCTACGAGAAGCGCGGCGTGTCCGAGAAGGAAGCCGAGAGGCGAGCCTGGGCTACCGTCAACAAGGATGACGGAGGCGGCAAAAAGGACGGTGGCTCGGGGCGAGGCAGCCCCGCAAGCCACCCCGCAGCGCACAGAGTCGGGAAGAAGGGAGGCTCGACCGCTGCGAGTAGGCTCTTCACCTCGTAATTCAAGCGGCAGGTGCCCGCTCACTTGGCGTATCACTCCAATGGAGAGAGTGCCCACTCTGCACGACCACTGCTCCACAGCAGATCGATAGCCTCGGCTTCCCTAATGGTAATCCACGGCGTCACAGAACGACGAAAGGTGGTTGTCGGCGTATCACTCGCGCTCAGGTGGGTCTCCCCGATCTAACCTTTAGGGGTAATGTTCCCTTGGCTTCCGCGACAGCAAGCGCGTGAGATACGCCCAATCTCTTGGCCATGCGCACTCCATGATCGCGCTTAGTGCAACTGAAAAGCCCGTGAGGAGTCCGGCGGGAAACAAATCTTTACAATCCAAAAACATCGCAGACAAGTACGGAGAGCATGATTATTCCCGGCTGCATACGGCCGCTCAAGTCGTGGAAGGTTCATTTGAACTGATGACGAAAAATCTCGATCAGCTTGATGAGTGCGGCGCTCGGCATGTCGCTCGTCGCGGCTGCAGTCGAAATGCGGAAGAACCAGGGCGCGCCGTGACCGCATCGGCGCCACTCACCGCCGCCTCGTAGTAGCTCTCGCTAATTTCGTACCCAGTCGAACGGGCAAACGGCTCAACGGGCGTCGCCCTGGCGCCCCGCTGTCTTTGTCGGCGCAACGTTGCTGCCGACGAGGTACGAAGTTAGGCCACGGCCTGCCTCAAAGTCTTACCAGTCATAGTCTCCCGCCCTCCGAACCATTCGCTCATGTCAGCGCTCCTCGGTTGGCAATAGCCAGGTCGCTCTCCGCGCTTCGTTTCAAGCCGCTAGCATCGACTGACGGGAACCATACTAGTTTTTGGATGTTTCGATGCCATAGGGACGTCAACCATCCTTAGGAGAAGATCATGAACAGAATAGTTTCGGGTATGCTGGCGGCCACACTGTCAGTGTCCTTCGCCGCGGCGGAGGTCGTGCCGGCCAATGCAGAGCCAACCTATGTGCCGCAAGGCCAGGGCCTCTCGTCCGATGTCCAGCTTGTGCAGTACGAGCCGTGGAGGAGACGCAATTTCAATCGCAATTTTGCCCCCGACGACGGCAGGTACTGGCGCGGTCATCGCGGTTATCGTGAATATCGCCGTGGTTACCGCCGGCACGGCGACTACTGGTTCCCGCTGGCGGCCTTCGCAACTGGCGCTCTAGTCACTGGTGCCATTATCAACAATCAGCACCGCGTCTATCGCGGCGGCGATGCCCATATGCAGTGGTGCTATGACCGCTATCGCAGCTATCGCGCGTCGGACAACACCTTCCAACCAAACTATGGGCCACGGAGGCAGTGCAATTCGCCTTACTGAGGGTAGGCGTCGTTGAAAGCCCCGCTTCGGCGGGGCTTTTGTTACGACGTTGCCCGTCAACTGCCACCACAGCGGCGCCGGAGGCGGGCGGATGGCGGTCCCCTAGTCTCGGTGCTCAAAGCAGAACCCATGCGAGGGTTGCATGGCTTGGCGAAGCCGAACGGCGCGCTCATCCCGAACACGAAAACGCTCTATAATCCACAAACCAATGAAGATTGAGGGCAAGATCCCATTGGCCACCGAGCGCTTTCGGGGATAAAAAAGACGCTCGCCGAGAGGTGCTCTGCCCGATTCACTTCGCCATATCCGAGTTCCTTGAGTGGATAAGCCCTCAAAGCGAGAAGGCCGATGCCAACCTCAGCGGCGTCCATCCCGCCTGTATAGCCATGATCGATCCGCAGCCCACATAAGGCGCCAAAGCCTTCTTACTAACTTCGCCCGATGAGCTTTCTTCGGCAGGTCCAATCATTCTATAGTCGCTCCTCCCAGACGCAGCAATTTGTCTGAATCAGACAGGCAGTCCGAAGTTCCGGGTTGTGTGCATATAACATTTGAAATTGAGGGCAAGAACGACCGGTGGGATTCTTCCATTTTGACGAAGGAGGCCCGCCATGCCAGTTTTCGCTGATCCGGAACAACTCACCCTGATCGCTCAGGTTCTCGAAACATATTGCCTGCCGAGAAACATCGGCCGTGGCAGCGAGGTGTACGAGCATCTCGCTCGACGAGCCATCTGGCTCTATGAGAGTGGTGTGCGAAATCCTGAGACAATGGAGCGTGCGTTGCACGACGCGTCGGTGACGGGGTCAAATTCCGTTGTCCAACGTCGACGGCGGGTAGACAAGGAGAAGATCGAACGGGCAACGCGTGAAGCGAGAGTTCTCATCGACGCCGAATGTGCTGCGCGAAAGGAAAAGACAGAGAGGCTTAGGGCGCTCCGGCTTAAAGTTTTATGAATGGAGGTCACGCTTTGGAAGGCAGTTGTGTCCCCTTGACACCACTGGCTAACGGGACTCTCGCACCAGGCTGAGGTAAGTCGGATCGAATTCGGCAATCTCTTGTAGTCGTTCCCAGTCGACAATCGTCAACGATTGATCCGCCCAGGTTATCACCCCCAGCTTGCGCAGTTCCCCAATGATGCGGTTCATGTGAACGACCGAGAGGCCTAACACATCCGCGAGCTCCGCCTGCTTAAGCGGAAGGCGAAAACTCATGCCACTGGTTCGCTTCACGACCTTCAATCGAACGTAAAGTTCGCAGACAAGATGGGCCAGATGGGATGTCTTGGACCTTCGACCCATCGCAACGATCCATTCGCGGTGGATCGCGCCGTCGACGAGCGTGTCCAACCAGAGAAGCCGTGTGAGATGGGGTGCCGTCTCGGTGATCTTGCGAAGCCGATTATGATCGGCAATCAGTACACGACAGGGCGACAAGGCAACAATGCCGTGGTCCATGGTCTTGAGAAGAAAGGCGTGGAGGTCGACAAAATCTCCTGGCACCTGCAGAGACGTGAATTGGCGGCCGCCATCCTCAAGCACTTTGTAGCGCGCTGCCAATCCGTCGACCAGCAACGTACTGTAGGTTGGCCGAGATCCTGCTGAAACCAAATCTTGGCCGACGGCGAAATCCCGTGGGGCTGAAATCGTTGCGGCGAGCAGGGCCTGTTCGGCTTCGGAAACAACATCGTGTTGCTCAAGCTGCAAAAAAAGAGGTTCTAGCATCGTCTCGAGCCTCAAGGGAAGGAGCGCCAATTGCGGTTGACGTCTCAAGCAGGGGCGGCACGCCAGTCATTTGTAAATAACGTTGCACGTTGCACCGACAAACTGCGGCATTTTTCGTCAAAACGCCAGCGTGACGGAACCGGGAATTGGTGCGGAGATTTAGCAACTTGAAGAGCTGCGGTGATTTCGCGATGAACCGATATTTCTTTGATGTCTACAACAGTGATGGGCAGGTTCTGGATCAGGAGGGTCAGCTTTTAGAGACACGAGACCGGGCGCGGTCCGAGGCTGTGCGCATCCTGCATGATATAGCGCGCGATGAGATGCCGGACAGCGATCTCGTCAAGATTACGGTGAAGGTCCGGAGCGACAACGGCGCGCAGTTGTTTGAAGCATCGCTGATACTGACATCGGGCTGGAGTGCTTGAAGGTCGGCCTTCTGAGTGTGTGTGGAGAGCCTCAGACGTAAGCCAGATATTGCAGAGGATGCTCGGCGCAGAGGAACCAAGAGCGGAAGCTAAATTGATTGGATCGTCGTAGCGAAATGTCATTGGCGGATGTTGAACAATTGGACATGTGCTCGGGACCGGCTCGTATTTGCGGCGATCGTTAGCCCCCTACTTCCGATCGCTTAAAAACAATGGTGATCTTGGTTCCTTCGCCGGGCCTTGAGTTAACATCGAATTGTGCTTTTGCATTCTCGGTCAATGAACGCGCAATGAGCGATCCCAGTTTGCCGTCTATTGGCAGCCCGATTCCATCGTCCGCAATGATGATCCGGCAACCGTCGCCATCGACAACGCTATGCAGTGTGATTGTACCGCCTTCTCGCCCCTTAAAGCCATGTTTGAGCGCGTTAGTCAGCAGTTCGTTCACGACCAATCCCGTCGGCATGGCAACATTGATCGACACCGGATAGGTATCCACCTTCATGTCAAGGCGTATGCCTTCGACCGCATGCGAGGCCATTACTGCGGATGCGATCTGGCTCAGATAGATACCGAGATCGACCTCATCCTTCTGCTCGTCGAGTGACAGTGTTTGATAGAGGATCGCCAGGGCATCGACGCGACCCGCCAACCTTTCGAACCGCTTTTGATCAGGCTCGGCCGCATTGCGTGTCTCGAGCCGGATTAATGCCGTGATCATCTGGAGATTGTTTTTCACCCGATGCTGCAACTCACGCAACAGCGTGTCTTTCTCGCGGATATCATCCTCGATCGAGGGCGCGACATCGCCGTGGAGAGACACATTCACCAGTGCCACGAGCCGAAAGCAACTCTTTCCATCGTCGTCCACTATCACGTTTGAATAGGCGTCAACGACTGCCGGCTCTTCGACGTCCCGCTGGAGACGAAATGTTCCTACGAAATCAGTGTCATTAACAACGCTCTCAGCTAGGGCCTTGTCCTTCTGGGAAACCCCAGTTCCTGAAAGTGCTTTCCAGTTTTCACGAGACAATCTGGAGGCCTTCAGGCCAGAGAGTCTTTCGAACTCCGGATTTGCATAGACGACGTGCTCGCTCGCGTTCAGGTCCGAAACCGCAATAGCGATAGGCACTTGGTCGAGGAATTTTTTGAACTGTTCGCTTTCCAACGCGGTCGCGAGATCAGGCGAATCGAGCAATTGCTCAACGGCTTCGCCCTTCTCTGAACCCGGTATCATTTTGGACCCTTGTACTGTCTGTGAGCATCATCAATATAGTCGGGCTCCCGGTCCGGCATCACCAAGACCCGAAGCGGCATAGCAGCTGCCAATCAATAGGTCGGCACAAGCCTCGTATCCCGGAGCGGCAAAGCCATGGCGAATTGTAAGCCTTCTCGATGGTAGTTCAATTCGACCTTCGCGTCACATTGCACAGCAACAACCTTTTCAAGCAGCGTCGTGCCAAAACCGCGGCGTTGGGGTTGGCTTACCTCAGGTCCGCCGCGCTCCCGCCAATCGAGATTGACGATTTGTGCGGCACCGGAGCGGCTGATTGACCACCGAACTTCAAGGCGACCGCGAGGCCGAGACAAGGCTCCAAACTTCGACGAGTTTGATGCCAGCTCGTGGAATGCCATCCCGATCGGAATTGCGATGTCGGCGACCAGCCCCACATTCGGCCCATCAAGCAATATGCGCGACCTATCGCTCGTATCGTAATGGCGAAGTTCCGATTCCAGCAGTTTGTGCAAAGATGCCATTTGCCAGTAGTCGTCGGTGAGCATTGAGTGTGTATCTGCGAGGGACACGATTCTCGCTGAGAAATCGCGCACGAAATCGTTTACACTACCGCTCGATTTCGCCGTTGCGTTCATCATCGCTCGGACATTGGCTAGCGTATTCTTGACGCGGTGATGGAGTTCTCTGATCAGCAACTTCTGCCGGTCGGCAACTTCCTGTTTCTGTTCGATATACGACTTGACCTCAAGTTGGCGGGCGCGGGCACGCAAGGCTGACCGCACGGAGTTGGCGAGGCTCGATGCGAGGAAAGGTCGCTCGAGCACGATCACATAACGATCGAGGAAGGCTAGCCGCTTGTCGATTTCTGTTCCCCGTATCGTCAACAGCACGATCGGAAAATCGGACCACGCTGGCTGATGCTCGAGCCATGATGCAAACTGATTTCGATTGGAGCTGATCAAAGCTTCTTCTGCAACGACTAGACACTTAGCTTGATCCAAAAGCGGAAGCGCTTCTTCTAAACTCGCGCAGATATCCGCCTCGATCTCGCTGGCCGCAAGGATCGATGCGGCGATCTTGGCATCTCGCCCGACGGGCGCAAGCACGAGCACACCACGGTTTGAGGGCATCATGAAGCCTTATCTTTAAGGAGGTCGCCCTGCTTGCCCTCAAAAGAAGGTGCGCCGCTCAGGATCCCGCGGAACTCCTCCAGTGGCTCACCCACGGTCAAGCCTGCTACGCCGATCCTAAACTCGCGAATGGTGTCTTCGTGCGGCCCCATGCGCTTCTTGACAACGGAAATAGCTCGCCTCAATCGGCCTCCACTTTCGAAGAAGCGCAACAGCATGACGGAATCACAGAGGTACGTCATGTCGACTGGAGTTGCCATCTGGCCGACTAATCCATGGTTGGCCAACAGCAGAATGGTCACCACGCCCTTTTGATTGAGGTAGGTGAGAATCTCATGCATCTGAAGCACGAGATGCTGCTCTTCCGACATGGCGTTGAGATAACCGGTTAGGCTATCGACGACGACAATTCTGGTACCAGAGCGCTCGACAGCAGACTGGATGCGCGACGACAATTCGCCTGGCGACAATTCCGCCGGGTCGATCCGTTCCAGCAATAATCTCCGATCCTCGGTGAATGGCTTCAGATCCATGCCGAGCCCTGAAGCGCGCGACAGGAAAATGTACTTAGTTTCGTCGAACAGAAGAACCAGGACACCCTCGCCACGCGTGAGGGTTGCATGGCAATATGTACAGGCAATGGTCGACTTGCCAACACCGGACGGCCCCATCAACAAGGTACTGGTGCCGCGTTCCAGGCCTCCGCCGACCAACGTGTCGACCGAGCTGCCGCTGACGGCTGGTCTACTAAGCTCAGCCATTTCATGTTCGGCGGCAACCAACCGCGGAAAGACAATGACGCCGCCTGGTCGGATAACAAAATCGTGGAAGCCACCGCGGATCTGAACTCCGCGCATTTTGATAACACGCAACCGTCGGCGCTCGCCTCCGTAAACAGGCGATGCTTGTTCCATCCGGATGACCGCGTGACTGATCGAATGCAAATTCAGATCGTCAGGTTCTGCAGTGAGGTCGTCGAGCAGCAGCACAGTCGCATTGCTGAGCAGAAAGAAGCTCTTCAACGCCAGAACCTGCCGTCGATAGCGCAATGACCCCTGTGACAGCAACCGGATTTCGGACAGCGAATCAAACACTACGCGGTCTGGTTTAATGCGCTCGATTTCAGCAAGAGCTGACTGTACAGTTTCGCCAAGCTCCAGATCGGAAGAATGGACCAATGTCTGCAGCTGCGACGGGTCGAGGCTAAGCTCTGGCGGCACCAGCTCCAAGATTTCTATACCTTCGAGATTGAAGCCATGCCTCCCAGCAACGGAGAGCAATTCACGCTTGCTTTCGGAAAGCGTTATGTAAAGGCACTTCTCTCCGGACTCTGCGCCTTTGATTAGAAATTGCAGGCCGAGAGTTGTCTTCCCCGAACCGGGTCTGCCTTCCACTAGGTGAGAGCGGAATTTGGCGTACCCGCCTCGTAGAACATAGTCGAGCCCTTCAACGCCAGAGGCGATTGGTGAAGCGTCATCGTTTTCCACGTTGCCTCCTCGTCCTTTTGTGAACAGCGTAACGACCGCTATTTTTAATGGTTCCACTCTGCCGGCTCGGAACCGGTCGCGTTGGCCATATCGTGGGCGCGGTAATCTGGTTAGCAACATGCAGTGGGTCTCAGCCGCGTTTAGCGGCGACGACCGTTCAGTTCGCCGCCTGCGTGTTGGATGGGGCATCTTCCCGTGCCGGATGGCACATTTCGCCGACGCTCTCTCTACCGTAATCGATAGCCGCCACCCAGCCGGACGCATACGACAACCCAGCCGTCACCACCGAACAGATCAGCGAGGAGGTTGGCAGCGTGTCGACGTATTCTCCGACGTCATTCCAAAGTCCATCACGAGGGTCTTGGTGCCCTCAAACCTCTTGATGTGGGTGACTGGCTCGTAGGAGAGGCAGGCGACATCGGCGCCGGGATCGGAAACACAGCCGCTTTTAGGCCACGCGCCGCCATCCTCCATCATCGCTTCTGCACAATGTTTCGAGCGCCCCCGGCACGGCATGTCGTAGCACTCGATCCAATCGCCTCGACCGGCTGATATGGCTCGCGCTTCAGGCAGGCAACCGAATAGGTACAACGATGTAACCATTTTGCTGACAAGCAACCCGCGCGAAAATTGTCGGTTTGAGAGAAGCGCCGACGCTGTTACCGAAAGCTCGAAGCCTTACCGCGGCAGGCGCAATCATGAAAGGAATTCTAGCGCTGCGGACAAACCTTCACCGTGCGAATGACAAAAATGAGGCCTATACCTCGCCGAATTCCTCTTCATTCGCTGCAGTCGGGCGCCGTTCATAGTCGACCGGCGGCAACAGCATCACTTCGATTTCCTTTCGGCCGAATTCCCGACCAAGTTGGAACGCCGCATAGAGCGCGCCGAGGCGGATTAGAAATTTCAGCATGGCCGTCCTCCTTCCACCGAGAAACCTAAGCGGCCGGCAGATAGTTCCAATGCTGCCGGAACAATGATCACTAGCGCTCGTTGCCCCTGATCGATAGGCGAGGAGCGCAGACATGGCTGTGAAGAAAAAGAGCGACCAAAGCCGTGTTGTGAAGGGTGCAGAACTTGAGGTTGAGCACCTGACGGAGGTGACAGATGTAACGCCCAAACAGGCGCGGGTTCTGCTCCGCAAGCACGGCGCAGACTGGCAAAAGCTAAAGGACGAGGCCGAAGATATGAAGGACAAGGACTAACACACGCACCGCACGGCCGCCACGTGCATTAGCCCATCATCATAAGTTTGGAAAGCCGAGACGGGCAAACCCAAGGCAGAGGGGGCTCACCGCTCACTCGTAATTCAGTTACGACCCACGTTTACCGCACCTTTTTGCTAGCGGCTGGGCAATTGTCAAACGTTCCGGAGTTAAGACTCCGGCGCTGACAAAACCAAAGCCATCAGCGACCAGATTGACTAAAACCCCGATTACAGAATTGAGACTGCTGTAACAAGGGTTTTATGCCAAGACTCGCTATCTCAGTTCCGAATCCCTATATGTTCCCGCCCATGGGAGCCTTTTCCGGTGCCTGTCAGGTAGCATTGATCCGACCCGCGTCGCCCTGCTACGTGCGGCAGTTCGCGAGAATGCATTGAAGAACTTTTGTCACGCCGCTCGCGATTGCACGCGCATCCTGACGGATCCCGCGCCGGCAGAAAATCCGCTGAGCTTTCCGTCGAATTCCTCTGTCGTATCCGCCAATCGGAACATCGGAAGTTCTGGCGCATTGCTTGTAGACGCCATTGCAACTCACCACCACGGACGAAAAAGTGCGAAGCGCGATAACACATGTATGGGGCTTGGTGAGAGAAAGCGTAGTAGGCTTCATCAACGACAATGCTCTCAGTCATGGGGCGGCGATGGCTTTTTACGCCGCCACCTCCCTGGCTCCAATTTTGCTGATCGTCGTCGCTATTGCAGGTCTCGTTTTCGGCCAGGACGCTGCTCAATTGGCATTGTCTGCTCAGATTTCGGGGCTGATGGGACCAGCAAGCGCAGATCTCCTTCAGACCGCGCTGGAGAGCGCCTCGAGCAAATTATCCGGAACCTGGGCCGCGGTGATCGGGATAGTCACCTTGTTGGTGGCCGCATCGGGCGTCTTTGGCGAAATGCAGCAATCGCTGAACACAATATGGAAGGTCGAACCTCGGGGGAGTTCCTTGTCGCGTCTGGTCCGCGCCCGTGCAGCAAGTTTGGGTTTGGTTGCTGCGCTAGGTTTCATGTTGCTCGTGTCTCTCGTTGCGAGCGCAGCGATCGCCGCGCTGGGAAACATCATCAATGCTCACCTGCCGTTTGGCACAATCGTCCTCGGCATGATCAACGCGGTCGTCTCGTTTGTCCTGATCTCTGTTATGTTCGCTGCAATCTACAAAGTCTTGCCGGATCGGACCCTCCAATGGCGCGACGTAGGGATTGGTGCTGTGGTGACCGCTGCCCTGTTCACCCTCGGAAAATCACTTATCGGCTGGTATATCGGCACCAGTGCGATCGCATCCTCGTATGGGGCCGCCGGCGGACTGCTCGTCATACTCCTGTGGGTTTACTACTCATCGGAAATCTTTCTTCTCGGCGCCGAATTCACTCGCGCCTATTCCGTTCGACATGGCAGCAGGTCCGATCTGAATGCACTAGTCGCGAGTGCTTCGCCGGCACAACGCCCCATTCCATTTCGCGCAGAGCAAAAGTCGAACTCCGCTGTCGTGGTCGCGCTATTAGCTGTGGCATGCGCGAGCGCTACGTTGACCGCCTTTATGCTGGGTCTTCGACGCCCGTAAGGTGTGTTTTGTCGACGCCGATGGGCAAAGTCCGGATGGCAGGCGTAGCCTGTTTGGCCAGGTCACGAGCGGGGACGGCTCTGCATTGAAGGTCCGATAAGCCAGCCCAAGGCGCAACAACCGACGATGGAACCATATTCAAACTAAAGCGTTTTCGGCGTTGCGGCGGAATATCTCATTGGCCGCGGGGGCAATTTATCCAACATTGAATCCACTAGGCTGGGGAGTGGCGCTGTGACAGTGCAGGCATCCAAAAAACAGTTGGACCGTCGAAGCATCCTCAATTCTCTAAAAGCTTTCCGGCGCGGTGACTTTTCCACCCGCATCGACAACGTCTACGAAGGGCTCGATTCGGAAATAGCAGAAACCTTCAATGAGATCGTTGATCTCAACGATCAGGTGACGCGTGAGTTCGAGCGGCTCAGCAGGGTCGTCGGCAAGGATGGGCGGATAGGTGAGCGCGGGCGGGTTCGAAACGCCACTGGCAGTTGGGAGTCAAGTGTCAGATCGGTCAACGATCTGATCGAGGACATGGTTCAGCCGACTGCCGAGGTTGCCCGCGTCATCGGCGCGGTCGCCAAGGGCGACCTTTCCCAAACAATGATGGTCGAAATCGACGGGCGGCCGCTGCGCGGCGAATTTCTGCGCATCGGCAAGATCGTCAACACCATGGTGGGCCAGCTTGCCTCCTTCGCCTCCGAAGTGACGCGCGTGGCGCGCGAGGTCGGCACCGAAGGCAAACTCGGTGGCCAGGCGCGCGTGAAAGGCGTTGCCGGCACGTGGAAAGATCTGACTGACAACGTCAACGCCATGGCTACCAACCTGACCGGCCAAGTTCGCAACATCGCAGAGGTCACCACCGCGGTTGCCTCGGGCGATCTCTCGAAGAAGATTACGGTCGACGTTAAGGGCGAGATCCTCGAACTCAAGAACACCATCAACACGATGGTCGACCAGCTCAATTCCTTCGCGTCGGAAGTGACGCGCGTGGCACGCGAGGTCGGCACAGAAGGCAAGCTCGGTGGCCAGGCGCGCGTCGAGGGTGTCGGCGGGACATGGAAGGATTTGACCGACAATGTGAATTCCATGGCTGAGAACCTCACTAGCCAGGTGCGCAACATTGCTGAGGTGACGACCGCCGTGGCGCTGGGCGATCTGTCGAAGAAGATCACGGTCGACGTGAAGGGCGAAATCCTCGAACTGAAGTCGACTATCAACACGATGGTCGACCAGCTCAACTCGTTCGCGGGCGAAGTGACGCGCGTGGCACGCGAGGTCGGCACAGAAGGCAAGCTCGGGGGCCAGGCACAAGTTCGCGGCGTCGCCGGCACGTGGAAGGACCTTACTGACAACGTCAACTCAATGGCCGAGAATCTGACCGGTCAGGTGCGCAACATTGCCGAGGTGACGACGGCGGTCGCATCGGGCGATCTGTCGAAGAAGATCACCGTGGCGGTACAAGGCGAAATCCTTGAGCTTAAGGACACCATCAACACGATGGTCGATCAGCTGAACTCGTTTGCCTCGGAGGTCACCCGCGTAGCGCGCGAGGTGGGAACGGAAGGAAAGCTTGGCGGCCAGGCGGAGGTAAGGGGGGTCGGTGGCACCTGGAAGGATTTGACCGACAACGTCAATCTCATGGCGGCCAACCTGACAGGCCAGGTCCGCAACATAGCCGAGGTGACCACGGCCGTGGCCCGAGGTGACMTGTCTAAGAAGATCACCGTCGACGTCAAAGGTGAAATCCTAGAGCTTAAGGACACCGTCAATACAATGGTCGATCAGTTGAACTCGTTCGCGTCTGAAGTCACTCGCGTGGCGCGTGAGGTCGGTTCAGAAGGCAAGCTTGGCGGTCAGGCGCATGTGGAAGGCGTCGGTGGCACGTGGAAAGATCTGACCGACAATGTCAACGCCATGGCCGGCAATCTGACCGTACAATTACGCGACGTGTCGAAGGTGGCGACAGCCATCGCGACGGGCGACCTGACACAGAAGATCACTGTTGATGCCTTGGGCGAGATTTTGCAGATCAAGGACGTCATCAACACGATGGTCGACCAGTTGAATTCGTTCGCGTCGGAAGTGACACGCGTGGCACGCGAGGTCGGGTCCGACGGCAAGTTGGGCGGCCAGGCGCAGGTGCGCGGCGTTGCCGGCACCTGGAAGGACCTGACCGACAACGTCAATGCCATGGCCGCCAATCTGACCGGCCAGGTCCGCAACATCGCCGAAGTCACCACGGCTGTGGCGCTCGGCGATCTGTCGAAGAAGATCACGGTCGACGTGAAGGGCGAAATTCTTGAGCTCAAGTCGACCATCAACACCATGGTCGACCAGCTCAACTCCTTCGCTGGCGAAGTGACGCGCGTGGCGCGCGAGGTTGGCACCGAAGGCAAGCTCGGCGGTCAGGCGCAGGTGCGCGGCGTTGCCGGCACGTGGAAGGACCTTACTGACAATGTGAATTCGATGGCCGAGAATCTGACTGGTCAGGTGCGCAACATTGCCGAAGTGACGACCGCCGTCGCACGCGGTGATTTGTCGAAGAAGATTACTGTCGACGTGAAGGGCGAAATCCTCGAGCTGAAGTCGACCATCAACACCATGGTGGACCAGCTCAATTCCTTCGCCGGCGAGGTGACCCGCGTCGCGCGTGAGGTTGGCACCGAAGGCAAGCTTGGCGGTCAAGCTCGTGTCGAAGGCGTTGCCGGTACCTGGAAAGACCTGACCGACAACGTCAACCTGATGGCGACAAACCTGACCAATCAGGTCCGTGGCATCGCTGACGTCGTAACGGCGGTCGCGCAAGGCAATCTCAAGCGCAAGCTGACGGTGGACGCCAAAGGTGAAATTGCCTCTCTGGCCGACACCATCAACGGGATGATCGAAACGCTGGCCACCTTTGCCGACCAAGTGACCAACGTGGCTCGTGAGGTGGGTATCGAGGGCAAGCTCGGTGGACAGGCGCGCGTGCCGGGAGCGGCCGGCCTATGGCGCGACCTGACCGACAACGTCAACCAGCTCGCCGCAAATCTGACCACCCAGGTGCGCGCAATCGCTGAGGTCTCCACGGCCGTCACGAAGGGTGATCTGACTCGCTCGATTAGCGTCGAAGCGTCTGGCGAAGTCGCTGCCCTCAAAGACAACATCAACGAGATGATCCGCAACCTGAAGGATCAGACGCTGAAAAATGCCGAGCAGGATTGGTTGAAGACCAATCTCGC
>NZ_JBFUFB010000034.1:0-21751 GCF_056403655.1 Mesorhizobium sp. P2_F8 | reverse complement strand
ACGCGGAGTAGCATGCATCCGACGCCGCAGCGTGGAGGAGGCCGCGCCTTTCAATCGGCCATTCTTCCAGAAACTCTATCGCATCCATGACACAGCCGATCTTTTGGACAACATGGCCCTCGTCTCTTACGAAAACCGGTTGTTTGAACGTCGCGCTTTCCATAGTGACCTCCCTTCAAATCATGGGGCAACCGGATCCTGCCTCACCGTGCGCGGCTCCTACAAACGAGGCCGGTGAGCTTGGCGAACGCCACGGCAAACCGCGGGGGAAACGGGATATCAAAGAGCATCGTTTCCATGCGATCCTTCCGCTCCTGCTCAACTCGACATCCGGCAAGCCGCGCTCGACACATAAAAAGATTGGAAACGCCTCTTTTCAGTTCAAGGGGAGCGGACCCGGCTATTGAATTGTGAAGATGCCGTCTACGGCCTGCCATTCGGAAGGCCGGATAAGGCGGTGATGGGCGACTCGCACGGAATGCAGCGCGCCTCGAGTTCGCGCTCCCAGTAATCCAGAAACCCCTTGAGGGTCGGGAATTCCGGTGCCAGGTCGTATTCCTGCCAAACGTAGAGCTGCAAAAGGCTCGGATGATCGGGAAGGCGGTAGTGAATTTCCGCAGTTGTGAGACCGTAGCCCTCCATCTGCAGCCGGAATTCCCTGCTGACCATGCGTCTCTCCTATCGCGCGCGTTCAGGCATCAAGTCTTTGCGGGGGTTCTCGGGTCCGCCGTTCCTCGAGGTCACAGCCTACCTCGGCGCGACTATCGTCCAGTCGGCGAAGTGCCTCCATGATGGCGTCAAACGTCACCGGGCTCGCAGCACCCGGTGGCTTTCGCAGCGCAGGCATAGATTCGACGGCGCAAGCATCCGATGCCCATGAGGCAAGAATGGCGCGCTTTTCCTGAATGTCGAGCGTGCGGTCGCCCACCACCTCATCGGGGTGACTAAAGTGCAGCGCCGGGAACAGCAGGCGGTCAAGCGAAGGATCAGAGGTTTCAGGGGCGATCGAGGGGATGTTTCTCGACGAGGTTCGTTCCATCGACAGTCTCCGTTTCCTAACAATCTCCTTGGCATCGTTGTCTTCTTGGGACTCCAATCGCACAAAATTTCGTGGAGTTCGGATCGAATTTCAAGACCCGAAAGTCGCGCGCCCCTAGCGAAAATAGCTTCATGAATTCATGTCCCTAGCACTCTTGAATACAGAGTGCCAAAATTTTTCCAGCGACCCCTTGAAACCCGAAAATTCCAAAACTAGCTCGATATACGCGCGATGCCTGAAAAGGGTCGCGGCGCCCCACACCGGCCCGATATTGCCGGTTCGGTGTGGAGGAACCTCAAAAATCTGTTTGTCCTGAAGGAGAACGATATGACGTTCCGTCCATTGCATGACCGTATCCTGGTCCGCCGCATCGAAGCCGAGGAGAAGACGGCTGGCGGCATCATCATCCCCGACACCGCCAAGGAGAAGCCGCAGGAGGGCGAGGTGATTGCCGTCGGCCCAGGCGCCCGCGACGAGAGTGGCAAGCTCACGCCGCTCGACGTCAAGATCGGCGACCGCATCCTGTTCGGCAAGTGGTCCGGCACGGAGATCAAGCTCAGCGGCGAAGATCTGCTCATCCTGAAGGAAAGCGACGTGATGGGCGTGATCGAGCAGACCGCGACGGTCAAGAAAGCCGCCTGATCGAACTCTGGTCCAATCGCAATCCAGTCAATGAAGCTGCCTACTGAAGGAATGATCCAATGGCTGCCAAGGAAGTGAAATTCCATTCCGACGCCCGCGAGCGCATGCTGCGCGGTGTCAACATCCTCGCCGACGCGGTGAAGGTCACGCTCGGCCCCAAGGGCCGCAACGTGGTCATCGACAAGTCGTTCGGAGCGCCGCGCATCACCAAGGACGGCGTCACCGTCGCCAAGGAAATCGAGCTCGAGGACAAGTTCGAGAACATGGGCGCGCAGATGGTGCGCGAGGTCGCCTCGAAGACCAGCGACCTTGCCGGCGACGGCACCACGACCGCGACCGTGCTTGCACAGGCGATCGTCAAGGAAGGCGCGAAGGCAGTAGCCTCGGGGATGAACCCGATGGACCTGAAGCGCGGCATCGACAAGGCCGTCGATGCGATTGTCCAGGAGTTGAAGACCAACGCCCGCAAGGTGACCAAAAATGACGAGATCGCCCAGGTTGGCACCATCTCGGCCAATGGCGACGCCGAGATCGGCCGCTTCCTTGCGGAAGCGATGCAGAAGGTCGGCAATGAGGGCGTCATCACCGTCGAGGAAGCCAAGACCGCCGAGACCGAGCTGGAAGTCGTCGAGGGCATGCAGTTCGACCGCGGCTACCTCAGCCCCTACTTCATCACCAACCAGGATAAGATGCGCGTCGAGCTCGAAGAGCCCTATGTGCTGATCCACGAGAAGAAGCTGTCCAATCTGCAGGCGCTGCTTCCGGTGCTGGAAGCTGTCGTGCAGTCGTCCAAACCGCTGCTGATCATCGCCGAGGATGTCGAGGGCGAAGCGTTGGCGACGCTGGTCGTCAACAAGCTGCGCGGTGGCCTCAAAGTCGCCGCCGTCAAGGCGCCGGGCTTCGGCGACCGCCGCAAGGCAATGCTGGAGGATATTGCCATCCTCACCGGCGGCACCGCGATCTCGGAAGATCTCGGCATCAAGCTAGAGAATGTCACGCTCAACATGCTGGGCCGCGCCAAGAAAGTGGTGATCGAGAAGGAGAACACCACCATCGTCGATGGCGCCGGCTCGAAGAGCGAGATTCAGGGCCGCGTCAGTCAGATCAAGGCGCAGATCGAGGAGACTACCTCCGACTACGACAGGGAAAAGCTGCAGGAGCGGCTGGCCAAGCTCGCAGGCGGCGTCGCCGTCATCCGCGTCGGCGGCTCGACCGAGGTCGAAGTCAAGGAGCGCAAGGACCGTGTCGACGATGCCATGCATGCGACGCGCGCTGCGGTCGAGGAAGGCGTGTTGCCAGGTGGCGGCGTGGCGCTTCTGCGTGCGGCCAAGGCACTGGACAGCGTGCAGGCCGAAAATGAAGACCAGAAGCACGGTATCGAGATCGTGCGCCGCGCGATCGAAGCGCCTGTGCGCCAGATCGCCGAGAACGCCGGCGCGGAAGGCTCGATCATCGTCGGCAAGCTACGCGAGAAGCCGGAATTCGGCTGGGGCTGGAACGCCCAGACCAACGCGTTCGGCGACCTCTACAACGAGGGCGTCATCGATCCGGTAAAGGTGGTGCGCACCGCGCTCCAGGATGCGGCATCGGTTGCCGGCCTGCTGGTAACGACGGAAGCGATGGTTGCCGAGAAGCCGAAGAAGGAATCCGCCGTTCCGGCAATGCCGGCTGGTGGCATGGACTTCTGATGGTAACGGCTGTGTCCGCGCCCGGCGGGCGCGGACACAGCGACAAATGGGTAGAGCCATGAACGTGATGAACTTGAACGTAATCCCCCCGCCGTCGCGTGCGGCCACCGATCTGAACTACGAAGCGGACCTGAAGGTTGCGCTTGACCTACCCGATACTGGTCGAGTTGCTCGACAGAGCGGAGGCCGCGGGTTGGGATCGGCGCAAAGCAGCATACACGGTGATGTTTCTGGCCGCGCGCAATCTTACCGACGGCAAAGGCTCTCCTGGAAACGGGAGTTCGGCAGGCTAAGGCGCGACGCACGCAACCTATCGCGCACGCGCCGTGGGAAAGGCTTCCGATCGAATGAGCTAACCATGTGAAACGGAGGAAAACATGGAACACAATCAATTTCAGCATCCCGTGAGGGTGTTCGTGGGTCTTGGGTTTCCGACCGACATTCAAAGCGTAAAAGACGCCTTCGTCCTGCTGGATGAATGGCCGCCATCGAAGCGGAACGCTGCTCATGGCATCGCTCTCAATGCTTGCAGGGCAGCCCTCGCCGGCGAGGTGGATGCCGAAACCGCTCGCAGCACTTTTGTTGCCTTCGCCCGTCGCATGGATTTGCTTGTGCCGGCCGCAGGAGACATCGTTGCGGCCAAGGCAGTTGGCACCTTCGGATTCGCTTCAGGAGGCCACTACAACAAATCGATGTAATCGATCTGTCGGAACGGAGAAAACCATGAGGGATGTTCGATTTCCCGAACCAGTGAGACTGCACGTGAAGCCCGCAAGGGAGCGCATCGTCGCCAGTTCCTGGGAAGCGCTCGAGTGCCTTCACGGCCAATGGCCAATAGGGGCTAGAGGTCCAAGCTATCGAGCAGCCTGCCGCGCTTGTCGCGATTCTTTAGACGGTTGGCGGCCTCCTCAAAAAGCAAGAAGGGCATTTTTGAAAGCAGCCCGTCATGCAGGTTTGGTCCAGGCCTCATAGTGAACTCAGCGCCGAGGCAAGTCTTGCTTTGCAAACGACGCAATCTGAACGATTGCACGCCTTCGTCGGACCGGCAAGGAGCGGATATGAGCCGGCGGCCGAAGTTCTGTGCCCAGCCATCAAGGCTGATTGTTGCAACTGAGTGTTCAGAGCTTCCGGCAGCAAAAAGCAATGAACTTTCTGTCCATCAAGGCGCTAGGTGCATTCCAAGGAGACATGTCGATGAACACCGCGACTCGGCCGGTAATCTCCGAATTGCTTCGCCGACGGTCATCTCCCTGAACGAGAAAAGGCCGAGGACGCGCAGCGACCAGGGGAAGAAAACGCAGCGACGTCGTTGCGGGAAGACGATCGAGACTGAGTGTAGCGAAGGCGATCTTCGGTCAGACCCAAACCATTCGAGGACGCGATGGGCGTGGCTTGGAAAGAGTACGCGGAAGGAATGCCACAGTGGCTGAGATCAGTCACGACCATTGTCGCTTGCGCCGCTGCGCTTCTCTATTTCGGTCAAAGACGCTTCGTGACGCGCCAAGGCGGTGTTGGTCCTACTCCAACCGGTGAACAAGGGACGTCCGATTTCCCTAATCTTTGGGCTGAATCGTCATCGCGTTCGGGCGGCTCCGAAGGCGACCAATTGATTGCTGAGGGCAGCGGCTCCTATTCGGCTTCGATTACGCTGCGGTCCACCTTGCGGCGACGCTCGGAATAGGTCTGCATCGCCTCCTTCCGGTATCGGCCTGGTGAGACTCCGGTTGAGCGACTGAATGCATTGCTGAAGGCACTTTCGGACCCATATCCGAGAGAACAGGCAATATCGGCGACGGAATGGTCCGTCTCGCTCAATTCCCGTTCGGCCAAGCGCATCCGCCAGTTGAGTACATAGGTCAGAGGCGGGACACCAACGACATCACGAAAGCGTACCGCGAACGATGTGCGCGACATTCCCGACATCTTCGCCAGTCCCTCCAGATTCCACGCATGTGATGGTTTAGCGTGGATTCCTCGTAGCGCGATCGAGATGCGTCTGTCGTCAAGCGCGGTAAGCCAACCAGATCGATCCGACTTGGTCGATTCGATGTGAAGCCGAAGAGCTTCGACGAACAGCAACTTTGCCAAATGGGTGATCGCTGTTGTGGAACCGGCGCGCTTGCGCTGCGTCTCCTCGGCCAACTCGGTAAGGAGCCAGCGCAGCTTCGCAGCTTCTCCTCTCTGACCATTGACGTGAACCACGGGAGGGAGACTTTCTCGCAAAAAGCCGCAGCGCTGCTCGTCGACCTCCAGTAACCCTCCGATCATCGTGAATTCGGAGCCTTCCCCGACGCGCAGGTTACCTTCTGTATCTCGCTCAAGCGGTGTGGAGGATGCGTTCGGCAGCCACTCCACAGCACTGGCCAGGATGACTGCTGGCGCTCTATTCGTGATTACGACGTCACCCGCCTCGAATAACGCCGAGGCTGCTGAGTCGGCTTCGGTCGACAGCCAGCACGTTCCTCTCACGACGGCGAGAAACTTTACCGCGTCCGAGCGCATGAACTTTCGCGCCCAGTCACCCCCAGCAACAAGCGTGCCGGTGAGAACGCAGCGAGCATCGGCGAGATCGAGGACGTCAGAGAGCGGGTCTGTGCGCATAGTTGTACCATCTCGCATAAACATCGCACGATCAAGCATTCATCATTCAGAAATGGTGACATACCAAGACACGGCGCTCGCGATCAAAAGGAGTCCCACATGCCTCTGGACCATTTCATCACGCTTGGCCGCTCAGGCTTGCGTGTAAGCCCGCTGTGTCTTGGCACCATGACATTCGGCGAAGACTTCGGTTGGGGTGCGAGCGAGGAGGACTCGCATGCGATGCTGTCCGCGTATCTCGATCACGGCGGCAACTTCGTCGACACAGCGAACATCTACACTGGCGGACACTCCGAGAGGATCATCGGCGACTATCTGTGGCAACGGGATGTTCGCCGTGACGGAATCGTGCTCGGCACGAAGTTCTACTGCAGCCTGTTTCCCGGAGACCCCAACGGCGGCGGTGCTGGGCGCAAGGCGCTCTTGCAGCAGTGCGAAGCGTCGCTGAAGCGACTCCAGACCGATTACATCGACATTTACTGGCTCCACAACTGGGATCAGACGACACCCGTCGAAGAGACGCTGCGAGGTCTCGACGATCTCGTCGCGGCCGGCAAGATTCGTTACATCGGCTTCTCGGATATCCCTGCCTGGAAGACGGCCGAAGCGCAGACGATCGCCCACTTTCGGGGATGGGCGCCGGTCATCGCGCTCCAACTGGAATACTCGTTGCTCGAGCGGACCAGCGAAGGTGAGCTTTTTCCCATGGCCCAGGCTTTGGGAAATGGGCATCATGCCTTGGTCGCCGCTGAAGAGCGGATTCCTGAGCGGCAAGTTCGAGCGCGGCAGTAAAGGCGACGTCGACACGAAGCGCACCGGGTTGGTGGGCATCCCAAGCGAAGCCGATTACGATGTCATCGAAGCGGTCGCAGCCGTTGCATCGGAGCTGGGAGCAAGCTCCGCGTCGGTAGCGCTCGCCTGGGTCATGTCACGCGCGGGCGTCGGTTCCACCCTTATCGGCGCCAGGCGCGTCGACCAGCTCAAAGCCAATCTCGATTCCCTCAATGTGACACTGTCTGCCGAGCAGATCAAAAAGCTCGATGACGTCTCCAAGCCAAAACTAAATTTCCCGGCCGAGAACAACGAAATGCTGGCCCCGATGATCGGCTTCCCTGGCACGACCATCGACGGACGAACGGTGCCCTCAGCATCGCGCCTTTCGGCCTAATCGCTAGATGATGGTCCACGGTTTCTGCCGTGGACCCAGGCAATCCGCGCAATCGGAGGTGTTTCGAGCGAGTTCAAAGGTGATGTCATGAAAGCTAGGAAGAACGCTCTACAATACCAGCGGCGGTGCCGGATTCCGGCAGGCTTGCGCGATCGCTTTCGCCGCTGAGAGTGCGATCATCACGACCACCGGACGGACTGAATCCACATTGAAGGAAACGACGGACGGATCGAGACCGTCGGCGGCAAGGCTCCTTGCGCAATTTGCATCGTTACAAGCG
This sequence comes from Mesorhizobium sp. P2_F8, assembly GCF_056403655.1. Taxonomy (NCBI): domain Bacteria; kingdom Pseudomonadati; phylum Pseudomonadota; class Alphaproteobacteria; order Hyphomicrobiales; family Phyllobacteriaceae; genus Mesorhizobium; species Mesorhizobium sp. P2_F8. Next base: position 14,333 of record NZ_JBFUFB010000034.1, on the reverse strand, counting down.
AACAAGCCGTCAAAGAAGACATCGCGGCGGCCATCGGCGACTCTGTCCGGCTCGCCGTCGTCGCTAACAGCGCCGGCATGGCGGCAATCAGAAGTACCGGCCGATAGCGAACGATCGCTCATATTTTATGAACCAGCAAGCATTCATCGTTCCGCCCTGGTCGATTATTCCATCTCCTTGAAAACGGAGATATAGCAATGAGCACAGCCCAAGCGCCAGGTTGGCAAACGCCAGCTCTCCACTTGAGTCGTCGGAATTTCGTTGCGGCGATGGGTGCCGCGGGGTTGCTGTTTCTGCCGAAGCACGCCGCCGCAGACGAAATGATAGATCTCGGCCTGCCGGGTGGCGGCGGGGAACGGCCAGTGACCACGGCCTTCCCGCAAAAAGGCAAGATGATCCTCCAGCGGACCCGGCCGCCGCTTCTTGAAACCCCCTTCGAGGTGTTCGATCAAGGCGTATTGACGCCGAACGATCGCTTCTTCGTGCGTTGGCATTGGGCAAATATTCCAACGCAGGTCGACGCCGGCAGCTTTCGACTGAATATCCGAGGCCATGTGAACGCGACACTCAGCTTGTCGCTCGCTGATCTGGTAGCGATGCCGACTTTCGAGATTGTCGCGGTCAACCAGTGCTCAGGCAATTCGCGAGGCTTATATGTTCCGCGCGTGCCGGGCGCGCAATGGGGCAACGGGGCGATGAGCAATGCGCGCTGGACTGGGGTCCGCCTCAAGGACGTTCTGGATCGGGCCGGTGTCAAGGCCGGAGCGATCAGTGTGCGTTTCAGTGGTCTCGACGAACAGGTGATCGAGGAGGCACCGCACTTCATGAAATCCCTTTCCGTCGATCACGCACGGGATGGAGAGGTAATGATCGCCTATGCGATGAATGGTGAGCAGTTGCCGCTCGTCAACGGATTTCCGCTGCGCCTCATCGTCCCTGGCTGGTATTCGACCTATTGGGTCAAAATGCTCAACGACATCGAAGTACTGGATCGGCCTGACGACAATTTCGGGATGGCGAAGGCCTACGTCATCCCGGATACACCTTTCGCGGCAGTGAAGCCTGGCGAGACCGGATACAAAACCGTTCCGATCAACCGGATGCTGCCCCGCGCTTTCGTGACCAATCTGAAGTCCGGCGCTCGGGTAAAGGCAAATGCGCCGCTCACGCTGCGCGGAATTGCTTTCGGCGGTGATACTGGCATCAACAAAGTCGATTTGTCGAGTGATGGTGGCGCCACTTGGTCTCCGACTCAACTTGAATCGGATGAAGGTAAGTATAGCTTTCGAAGGTGGGAAACATCGACGTTTCCAACACCTGGTGATCATCAGATCTTAGTTCGCTGCACCAATTCGAATGGCGAAGTTCAGCCGATGCAGACCTATTGGAACCCATCAGGTTTCATGCGGAATGTCGTTGAATCCATGAGCTTTAGCGCAGCGTGAGGAGGGGCCATGTCAAGATTTCTCGCACCTTTGATCCTCGCCACCATCATTGTCGGGGTTGGGTTCAGTGTTTCGACGGGAGCAGCGCCTGCCTCGATGCATTTCAATTCGCTGTCGCTCGACCTGCCATTCGGGGACCGGGTGTTCGACGGTCCCGATGCTGACGCGATCAACAACAACTGTCTTGCATGCCATTCGGCAGGCATGGTCCTGAATCAACCCAAGCTGCCGCGCAAAGTCTGGGAAGCTGAAGTCGAGAAAATGCGATCGGCTTACAGGGCTCCAGTCACTGAAGAGGATGTAAAAGCGATCGTCGATTACCTCACGCGGATTAAGGGATCAGATTAGGGGTTTGCAACTGCCCCTCACGCACATGCGCTTGTCCGCTCGTGATCGGGCCTGCCATTCCTCAGCGGATTCAACGCTCTCTACGCACCACTCTCAATAATTAATCAAACCTCGCGGGAGCATCTCGCCGGGGGAAGGAGAACTGATGAAATATTTGCTCGCGCTCGCCACCATCGCCGGGTCTTTGTTGATCGGCGGCCTCGCCTCGGCCGCAACCTTCGAAGTGAAGATGCTGAACAAGGGAAGCGATGGCCAGATGATGGTGTTTGAGCCAGCACTGCTGAAGATCCAGCCGGGTGACACGGTCAAGTTCATTCCGACCGACAAGACACATGACGCCGAGACGATACCGGGCATGCGTCCCTCCGGTGCACAGCCGTTCAAGGGCGCTTTGTCGCAGGAGCTTTCCGTGACGTTTCAGGAGCCCGGAATTTACGGCTACCGCTGTGCACCTCATTTCGGCTTCGGCATGGTCGGATTGATTGAAGTTGGTGAGAATACGTCAAATCTCGATGCGGCGAGACAGATCAAGCTGCCGCCGCTTGCTACGAAGCGGATGTCTGGACTGTTCGATCAAGTTTCCGCTCACTAGTGCCGCTTTGACCCTTGGCGATATGTTCGGCAAGGGCGGGGCTTCTCGGTCGGTTTCCAGAAAATCCTGACCGAGAAGCCGCGAAATTTGTGTGTACCTGCCGAGGCTGATCGTGTGATTCATAGGGATGCAGTCGCGCTACGGAAGGATCGTATCGAAGTCGTTCTCGATTGGAAGAGCGACTTGGCCCCCCATTGCCGCGGAGCGCGCGGCATATTCGGCGCAGGTCTTAGCGTACCTGCGCACCACGGCGGCCTCCTGCCGCGCCCTCGTTTAACCTCGCCGATGCCTGCTTTCGAGGAGCGGCAGAATTGACGTCAACGACCGGGCTGGGCGCTGAGCTGAGTGCCCGCAATCTGGCGATGAGCCAATGTCTTTGGAAAGGCAACTCCATCCCAATTGCCGATGAGGATCGGGGTGGCGGCAATCAGACGTATCCGGCCGATCGCGAACGATCGATCATATTTTATGGACTATTGAGCATTCATCGTTCGACTCTTATTGCTTATTCATGTCTCCATGAAAACGGAGACATTTCACCACAGCCACGCCACGCGCAACGGTTTCGCCCTGCGCATTCCCCTCCTCTGACCCAGCCCAATCTCCACTCCAGTTCTCGAAAGGATATCCGTCATGAACACGATCAAGACGGCTGCTGCCGCTGCCGCAATGGTGCTGACCGCCTCCGGCACAGCGCTTGCCCAGGCCGCACCGCCCGTCGCCGACGACCCGAACCTCGACCCGCAGGTCCGGTCATTTCTTGAGCAGATCAACAAAGACCCATCCCCGTTTTGGGAACTGCCGCAGCCTCGCCCCCAAGAAATTTTGACAGGCCTTCAGAACCAGACGCCGGTTGACATGTCGGGCGTTTCAACGTCGGAGCTTACCATCCCGGTCGAGGGCCGGCGGGTGAAGCTCTACATCATGAAGCCCGATAAGGCTGCGAAGAAGCCCGGCGTATTGCTGTTCATTCACGGCGGCGTGTGGATCGTCGGCAATTTCGACAACCATCAGCGCCTGCTGCGTGATCTCGTCGTTAAGTCGGGCCAGGTCGGCGTGTTCGTCGAATACACCTCTCTTCCCGAGGCGAAGTTCCCGACCCAGCTCGACGAGAGCTATGCTGCGTTGGAATGGGTGAAAGCGCATGCCGCGGACTTCGGCGCCGACGGCAGCCGCATCGCGGTCGCGGGGAATTCGGTGGGCGGCGACATGACGGCCGCACTCACACTGATGGCCAAGGACCGCAATGGCCCGAAGATCGGCTATCAGGTGCTGTTCATTCCCGCGACCGACGCCAGCGTCGATAGTGCCTCCTATCTGACCTTTGGACAGGACCGATTTCTTGGCCGAGCGTTCATGAAATACGGCTGGGATCTCTACGCTCCAGATGCTGGGCAGCGCGACAATCGTTACGTGTCCCCGCTCCGCGCCACCCTTGATGAACTGCACGGTCTGCCGCCCGCACTGGTGATCACCGCAGAGAATGATCCGCTTCGGGACGAGGGCGAAGCCTATGCTCGCAAGTTGAAGGCGGCCGGAAATATGGTCTCGGCAGTGCGGTTCAACGGTACGATCCATGACTTCGTGCTACTCAACGCGCTCAAGGACCTGCCTTCTACTCAGGCAGCCATCCAACTCGCAGCGGACGGAATTCGTCAGCACCTCGATCACTGAGATCAACCCATTCACACGGCGCAGCGTCCGCGCTGCGCCGTGTGTCATGTGTACGCTTCACGGAACGTCGGATCGGGCGCTCGCTGCCATGGCGCAATTGGATGCAACTGAGCGGTAGACCTCTGCCAAGAATAAGATGCAGCGACCGTTCCTGGCTTAACGAGCCTCCGGACTTTCCCAATGGATTCTATGTCTGACAAGCTGCAATTGGCTGCGCTCCGGATCGCAATCATCGACCGGTGATCCACGCTTATTGCAAAACGGTCGCGCCGGATCACAAAGGCAAACTGGCAGGCCAGCGGTGGCGAGGAAGGCGCTCATTGCACTCTCTGTGCGCGTCCCCATCGAATGCTAGCATTCAAAGCCCCCATTTGCCGATCGGTGATAGGGAGATGCTAAGGGCCGAGCATCGATACGATCAACCGGCCTCTCAGGGAGGAATGCTTGCACGCTGCCATAGCCCACCGATAGCGAACGATCGCTCATATTTTATGGACCAGCAAGCATTCATCGTTCCGCCTTGGTCGAATATTCCATCTCCATGCAAACGGAGATACAGCAATGAACACAACACAGGCACCGATCCGTTCAGGATTTAGCCGCGCCTCCACGACCGTCGACGCCATCAAGGGAGTCGATCTCGTTGGCAAGGTGGCGATCGTTACGGGCGGCTACTCAGGCCTTGGGCTTGAGACAGCGCGCACGCTCTCGTCGGCGGGCGCACGAATCATTGTGCCGGCACGTGACGTCGAGCGTGCGCGCAAGGCCATAGCCGCAGCGGGTGGCGGCATGGAGGTTCAGCCGATGGACCTCGCCGATCCCGGCTCGATCGATGACTTCGCACGTGACTTCGTCGAGACAGGCCTGCCGCTTCATATGCTCATCAACAACGCCGGCATCATGGCGCTGCCCGAACTGAAGCGCGATGCGCAAGGCAACGAACTGCAATTTGCCACCAACCATCTCGGCCATTTCCGGCTGACCCTGCGGCTCTGGCCGGCGCTGAAGCGCGCTCATGGCGCGCGCGTCGTGTCGGTCTCGTCCGCGGGGCATCGCTTCTCGCCGGTGGTTTTCGACGACATCAATTTCGAGCGTCGCGCCTATGACCCTTTCAAGGCCTATGGTCAGTCCAAGACGGCCAACATCCTCTTCGCGGTCGCCCTCGACCGGCGAGGCAAGGAAGAAGGCGTCCGCGCGTTCGCGCTTCATCCCGGCGGAATAGCGGCAACGAATCTTGGTACGCATGTCGGGGTAGAAATGCTGAAAAAGACCGGGTTCGTCGACGAGAATGATCGGCCGGTCGTCGATCTGAGCCGTGACCTAAAATCGGTGCCGCAGGGAGCGGCCACCCACGTCTGGTGCGCGGTCAGCCCGCAGCTCGACGGCAAAGGCGGGGTGTACTGCGCCGATTCAGACATCACGCCCGTATTGCCGGAGGGCGGTTCTTTCGCTTTGACTGAAGATCGTGCCAATCGCGGCACCGGTGTCCTGGCCTATGCGGTCGACCCGAAAGCCGCCGAAGAGCTTTGGCGCAGAAGCGAGGAGATCACCAATATCTCCATCCAAAGCCAGTCGTGACGCGACAACGTTGCGCTGCCTCCCCGTCCAGTGGTTCGATCGCATGGGCGCGCGCGCTTCAGTCCAAAAGGGCCTCGCCACCTTTCGGAGAGACTGAGGCGGGAGCAGCCGATCTTGGTCGCGATCGACATGATCGCTGCCTCTTGGGACGGCTGATCATGCTCGTGATCCAGAACCCGCCGCGCGCTGGCGTACTTGTCTTACTCATATCGACTAGCCTTCTCAGGAATTGAAGCCTCCGGCAAACCCGGCGTGTTCAGGGCAGTTGACGATTAGGCCTCGCCCTGCACCTGCCTGCGAATATCGTCAGCGAGTGGGTGCAGCGCTTCAGAGGGCAATGAGCCTACAAGACTGTAGCCCATACCGTTCGACGCCCAAGCCCAGCCGTCAACCCTACCTTGGGAGTGGGGCGTCATCGTCCGCGTCTGGTCCACGGCCATCGGTCTTGTCAACATGACAAGGCGCGTGCCCTGGTCATTGTCATACATCAGCATCAGGCCGGCGCCGTGAGGTGTGGAAACGACGCGGCCACCCATCAGCCGATAGCCGGACTTCGACAGGTCTGGCAGGACAGGCTTGCGCCCCATCCGTTCAGTCGCCCAGCTAGCCAGTTCGACTATATTGTCGGCCCGGAGCTCCACCGGCCTCGTCCTGTCTCCGGCATAGGTGGCGAAACTGTCGGAGGCTTCGCGAGCGAGGGCGACCACACCTTCGCTTGGAGGGACCGTCATATCTCGCATGTACCAGCCGCCGGATCCGCCGGCGAACAGAAGCACCGCGGCGGCGGCGGCAAGCCGCCAGCTGGAGACCCTGCTTTGCCGTCTGGTGGCAATGATGTGGTTGAGATTGAGCCTTGATGGCACAGGCTCGCCAGCGATGGGGTCAAAGGCGCCCTGCAAAAGGGTGCGCTGGACGGAATAGGAGGCAAAACGATTGGCGACATCCGGGTGCTTGTCGAGATACGCGGAGACTTCCTCGTTTCGGGCAGCGTCAAGCCGGCCGTCGACATAGGCGTGGAGATCGTCTTCGGTGATTGGCCTATCCGTCATTTCACTCTCCGCAGATGCGAGCCCGGTCTAACGCCCCTGGCGGGGCTTTCCAAGATCTGCCGCAGGCGCTCACGCGCGCGCGACAGTCGCGACATCACGGTTCCGATCGGGATCGTCAGTACTTCGGCGACCTGGGCGTAGCTAAGGTCTTCGACAGCTACCAGCAGCAGCACGCTACGCGGTTCCTCCGGCAGTTGTTGGATCGCCGAGACGATGTCCGCTCTTGCAAGGTCGTCCTCCTGTGTCGGCGGATGCGCCATGAGATCATCTGCGATCTCTTCTATGGCAACATGCCGACCACGCCGGGCCGCCTGCCGCAGTCGGCTGACTGCAAGATTATGCAGGATCGCGAATACCCAGGTGCGGGCGTCATCATTTCGGCGCCGGTGCCAGTGAGAGATCACACGCTCAAGGCAGTCCTGCACCAGATCGTCAGCGGCGACCGCGTCGTGAACGAAACCGCGGGCATAGCGTCGCAATGCCGGGATCATCGGTTCGACCTGGAAAAGAAGATCATCCATCGCACTGCGTCCCGTGGTTGGCCCGCCTCGACCGAGGCGGGCCATTTTCACTTACTCTGCCTGAACCTGAACAATCTTACCGGGCTTGCCATCGGCAGAGGTGGTGGCAACGACCAGATAGCGCCTCTCATCCTTATGCTTGGCTTCGACGATCTGTCGGATCGGACCGACCGCGTTAACAATAGCCGAACCGGCGGGATTGGTCATGAATGCTGCCAGGCCCTGGAGCTGACCGGTGCCATCGGGCTTGTCGGAAAGCGCAAGCACGTAAGGCATCTTCGGAACGAGGCCAGCGACGGCAGCCTGCAGAACCTGCGTCAGCCCCTGATTGAAGAGCGTGACGCTCGTCGACTGCTGCTTGTCCTTGTCACCCTTGGCCGCGAGCTTCAGGTGAGCGGCGTCCCCCGCCCCGCCGAGCGGCACGAGGTTTTGCATCCCATCGCCTTCGGGAACTGCGTTTGGAACGTAGGCGACCGCCTGCGGCGCCTGGCCGATCGGGATGTTGGCGATAACCTTGTTGGTCAGCGTATCGATGACGGCGAACTGGTCGGCATTCTCGAGGCCAACATACACTCGTGTGCCATCGCCAGACGGCCAGATACCGTGCGGCAGGTTTCCGACCGGGATGGTCGCGACCTGCTCGAAATTATCCGTGCGGTACACCTTCACTTCGTTCAGGCCACCCACGGTCACGTAAGCAAAACTGCCGTTTTTGTTGACGACGAGATTGACGTGGTTGGTGATCGGTCCGGTGTCGATGGTCTTGATGAGGTCAAAGGGCGCCTCGGCATTGAAGACCTGCGTCTTGCCGACATCCTTCAGCGTGAACCACACCTGCTTGCCGTCGGCGGAGGCGGCAATGTTCGGGCAGAAGGGGCTACCCTGCTTCACATGGCCGACGATCTGATGGTCTGCGACGGTGACGACGGCGACATCCGGATTGAAGGAAGAGCAGACATAGCCGTATTTGCCGTCCGGCGAGAAGATCTGCATGCCGGGGCCAGGAGCGACCTTGATGCGGGTCTTTTCTTCGAAAGTGCTCGCGTCGATCACGGAGATATAGTCTTCGCCGCGGACCGTCACCCAGACTTCCTTGCCGTCGGGCGTAAAAAAGGCCTCATGCGGGGACCGGCCGACATAGGTCGTGTGCTTCACGGCATTGCTTGCCGTATCGATGAAAGTCACAGAATTGGAGCCGATCGACACGATCGCGAGGGTCTTGTGATCCGGGGAGAAACCCATGCCGTGGACCAGCACCTGACCCTTGTAGAGGGGGCTCAGGTTGCCGGGCTGTGGATCGCCGAGCTTGATGACGCCGAGAAGTTTGTTGTCGACCGGATCGGAGACAGAAACCGTGTTGGAGAACTGCTCGGCCGCATAGACGCGGTCCTTGTGGCTGATCGGAATGTCCGGGTCGGAGGCGAGGCCGGGCGCCTGGCCGGCAAAAGCTGCCACGGGGGCAATTAAGGTGCTTGCCAGAAGAGCAAGGATCTTCAGGTTGGTTCTCATGTCTCGGTCCTTTTCAGTTGGCCGGTTTCATCGTCATCATCTGCATGGCCGGGGCCTTTGATGACGTCTCTTCGTAAGGGCTCTGTGTTGTCTTCGCGTCGTTGGGATCGACCTGCGTCGGCACCGCGTCCGAGGCGGGAAGCGGATCGCCCAGCGCCATGCGCATGGCCGCGATTTCCTGTTGCTGGTCGACAATGATTTCTTGCGCGATCCGCTTGAGTTGCTCGTTGTTGCCGTAGCGCAGGTAGGCGACGGCCATGTCGATCGCTCCCTGGTGATGCGGGAGCATCATCTCGACGAAATCGCGATTGACATCGCCTGTCGGCTTGGCCGCCATGTCGTTCATCATTTTCACCATGGCAGCGTCGTTTTCCTGCAGAAACGGTGCTTCGTCCGTCGTGCCGGAAACCGTTTCATGGTGGGCAGGCACATCCTGGGCAAAGGCCCACACCGAGACGACGGTGAGCAGCGATGTGGTCACCAGAATGCTGGTACTGCGAAAAAAGGCGGTCATTGTTATCTCCTGATCTCTCTCGAAGAGTTCAGAAGCGTAGACACCGGCGAGGGCGGATTATTCCGGGCGAACTGAAATTTTCTTGGCGATGCCGTGCCGGGTCGCGGCGGCGTGGGATATTGAGATGATGATGCGACATCGGCGGCCTTGGGTGCCGTCATCTGGAATCCATGCAGGCCGCTGGGAAGCTTTACCTCTTAGTCGGCGCTTATCTCGCCTTTCGCGCAATCAGGCAGCGCTAGCGACGCATGCCCTGTGATACTTCGAAGGGCATTGCCCTTCCGGGTGAGCAATCTGTTCGATAACAAATCCCTGATAATCGTTTCGGAAGCCTGAGAAACGCGATCACGACGGGTCCATGGTTCCGAATGCGGCTACAAGCGCGATAACGACGGCGCCAAGCAAGAGCTCGAAGGTAGCGCCGGCCAACAACGCGGTTTCTGCCTCGCTGCGCTTTCTACGCAAGAGGGGAACGAATACATAGCGATTGACGATGGCCGCGAGCGCCATGATCGCGACAAGTCCGATCTTGATGAGGAGCCTTGCCTGATAGGGCGACCGCCAATCTGTCGGCAAATGACCGAGGATGAGCAAGCTATTGGCCACGCCGCTCAAGATCGCCAGTGCGACTGCGACGTGGCCGAGCCTGGAGAATCGGGACAAAGCGACCAATGCTTGAGGACGATCAGCAACGTCGCGTGCCGCCCGCATGACAAATACAAAGCCAACAAGACCGCCAAACCATGCTCCGGCGGAAAGAACATGGACGATGTCGATGGCGGCATGAAGAGTGCGTCCAAAGCCCGTCCTCATTGCTGCGTGCCCTGTCAGGGAAAGGCTCGCCAGGGAACACCCGGCCAAAGCGGCCGCAAGAATATGGCGACGTGGCATGAGCCAACGGGCCAGTCCAAGCAGTAACGAACCTGCGGCGAGTATGTCCCATGCCCGTCCACTGGTTGTCAGCGTGAGAAACGACCACAGCGTCTGCGGGTCAACGGTCGCGCGCCAATCATCGGTCACGACAGCAATCTGCGCCGGAAGGACCGCCAGGACGCCTACCGCCACCATCATCGTGCATATTGCGGAAACCCCTGAAAAGCGCCGCACCAGGAGGGCGCGTAAGGGCGCCGGCGCAGCGGCAGAAAACAACCCGCAACACCCCCAGAGCAACATGAGGGCCATGTCGATAACGGCGCGACCCAAAATCCAAAGCCCTTGCGGATCGATCAAGGCTTGACCGTGAAGCTGTAGCTGCCGTCGGTCTTGTGACCGTCGGCCGAAAGAACATGCCATTTGACTGTATAGTCGCCAGGCCTGAGCGCCGATTGCAGAGGAATGGTAAGGGTTTCGTCTTCATTCGACAGCTGCGCCTTGCCCGACGAAACCTGCGAACCCGAAGCGTCCTGCAGATTGGCACCGGAAAAAGCTAGGTTCAGTCCCTCTGTAAAGTCGAGCGTCAGCACCATCGGCGAGGTCGATATGATCGCCTTGTCGGCGGGCGTGACGCTCTTGAGATGGGCATGCGCGAACGCCGGCTCGGCTGCAAGAAAGGAACCGAGGCCGGCGAATGCGAGGAAAACGGAAGCATGTTTCATCGATATGTCCTTCCATGCGTGGAGTGATTTCTACCCATGTGGACATCCTGGAAGCGCGATTATTCCATCGGACAACGAAAATTGCCGCAGGTAATGTTGCAAGAGAGACAAGGCGTTCACGCAGAAATTCGCTTAGGAGAGCCAGACATTAAGGGGTCCAAGAAGATGGTCTTCATGGACACGTGAATGTCGGATTCTCCAAACCCATCAATTTCGACAGCTTTTGTGGGTGATACCTTAGTTGGATGCCGATTGGCGGAAAACAAAGTATGCATTGGCTCTCGGCCCAGGGGATTCGTCCTGAATGCGATATGCTAGCCGGCTCTCCAGGAACTTGCGATTGTACGGTGGCGGTTCCGCGGCAAACAGGTCGCGCCACGTTGCCTTCAGCGCGACGATATCCATCGTCTTCAATTCGGCCACGCGAACCGTGGTTCGAGACGACGATGGCATCGGCACCGGTTCCGATCGCCTGCTCGGCATCGTCAGGATCGAGGATGCCCTTCAGGATAAGCGGCAGGGTGCGGAAGGCGAAGTGACCCGCCTATCGATCGCCGAAGAGCTTGAAAGCACCGCCGATCGCATCGCGGACATGTCGCGGGCGGATCTCCAGATCATCCTTCGCCGCGCTGCCTTGATGCTGCGTAACGTCGCTGGCGTGCCCCTGGAGCCGGCAACAGAAGACGCCCTCAATTCCATAGCCGGCGAGATGGGGATCGGTAAGTCGGATCTCATTCAGATCGTGCTGCGGGAGTGGCTGGAAACGAACGCCTATCTGCCGGTCCGGATGATCGATGACGACAGCGAGACTGACGGGAGCGCGTAGACCGGGCTTCGGAGATTGTCCACGTGTACCGTGGCGCGAATCCGGCTAAAGTTGGCATTTGCGTTTAGATGCGTCGGGTCCGCTGCCGACAGCGGACTCAAACTAGGGCCGAGAGGGGCAAGGCCCTTTATGATCCCTATGCGGGGACCAGAGCTACAAACGTTCCGTCGGCTGATAGATATATCCCAAACTCCGCTCCACGCCCGATTTGACTCGCTAATCCGTGACTAAAGCTTACTGAAGGAACGTCGCTGGCCAATTTGAACGGGCGCCTGGCGCTTGGAAGAGTCGATCACGCTTTCGCCCCCACGAGGGATAAAGCGATGTCATTCGACGATCATCTCGATTCGGTGCAACTTGCAATGCTGACAAAGGTTCTCAACGACTATTGCACAGAGGCAGGAATTCCAGAAGGCCATCCGGCATGGGAACACTTCGGCCGGCGCCTCAAGAGCCTATTCCAGTCMGGGATACATGATCCCGATGAACTGGTGTCCAAAATGAACACTGGCTACGAGGATTGGCTAGGCGAGATCGGCGCTACGGGTCCTTTCATACCGCCCAAACTATCTTCCGAAGACCGTCTCGTAGGCGACAATCGCTTGCCAGGGTCAGACCTAAGAGGCAGGCCAGCCGCGAATACGAGATGATGCACCAGCGAGTCACTTATCTACGGAACTAGAAGCCCTCGCTACGTTGCGCCCTTAGCATGACCGAAGTACCGATAAGCGCTGAAACCGTGCAGTTCAGCGCTTGGTCAAAGAGACAGGCATCACCGAAGAACAAGCTCGCGCGCTTATCGCCTTCCTTGGGACTCACAATTGGTCATCGCTCATACGAGAAGCGCGCATTCTAACCCGAAAGCCCTAGTAGAAATCGCTATCACGCATGGGGATCATCGCCGCCACCATGCTTGCTGGCGCCATCTGGCGCTGCGAAACGGCATGGCAGCCTGCTCCTCATGGGCAGGTGACGATGGCCAATCCGCCGTCGCCTTAGATTGATAATCGGTCCTTATCCATCCGTAGAGTGATGATCGCGCCTTCGTCCGACCAATTGTGATGGACCGACCCATTGAGCTGAGAGGTTATGCTGCGCCGAAGAAGCTTGCTCCCGAAACCGCCAAGCTCTGCGGGCGATACGACGGGCGGCCCGCCCCTCTCAGTCCACACAACTGTCACGTCAGTTTCGTCGACAGTGCTGGAAACGTCGAGCGTTCCGGTCGCGGCAGATAATGCACCGTACTTCATCGAGTTAGTCGCAAGTTCATGGATGATCATTGCCAACGTGGTGGCGCCAGCTTCCCCAACCGACATTCGCGGCACAGACACCCGCACGCGGCCGCTAAAAGCGCCCATATCGTCGTACGGTGCCAGCAGGATCGTCAGGAGATCCCCAAGCAGGGCGCCATTTTCATTACGTCCCGGCACAGGGCGCACCAGATCGTGAGCTCTGCCCAACGCCGAGAGCCTACTGGTTAGTTCGTGCGCCATCTCCTCCGTTGACTTGGCTGAGCGCGATGTAATCGTGGTGAGCGCGGTCGCGATACTCAACAGGTTCTTGACCCTATGGCTCATTTCTCCCGCAAGCAGTTCGTTGGCCTCTTCGGCTTGCTTGCGACCGGTGACGTCGAGAAAGACTCCAAACATCGTTCGGCCCTCGATGTCGGCATCATCTCCCTGGCCTCGAGCCGAAATCCATCGCACATCGTCTCCGACCATAATCCGAAAGTCGATCTCGTATGCGCCAACTATCGCGCGCGTTGCAGCAAACGCTGCACGAACCCTGTCCCGATCCGCAGGATGAATTTTTGCAGAGAGATCTTCGAAAATCACGAACGGACCGAACGGCAGATCCCAAAGACCATAGCCGTGCTGGTCCATAGTGAAATGATCTGTGTCAACGTTCCAAGACCACAGCGCGACACCCGCCGCGTCGATGGCAAGCCGGAGGTGTCTAGCATCCCATTTTATGAGTGGACGGGCATCAGTGGGCAATAGCGAGCGGTTCCTTCGCCTGTGTTTATAGCATGTATCGCGGCTCAAGACTCCGTCAATTCGCATAGCCGCCGGATGACGCGCGGCGCTATGAGGCTCATTCCGGCAAGCCAGCGTCGTAGTGGACGATGGCATCGAGGATCGTTCGATAGAGGCTGACTACTTCTTCGTCGATCTCCTCCCGCTTGATCCCCACCGATTTCGCATCGGCAAACAGCTTGTGCGTTAGCTCGTCAATGGAGATGGCATCGGCGTTCGTCGTCTCAGGGACGTTGTTGGCAATCCACCGATCTAGGAAGTTGATTCCGCGTGTGCTCACCGATCCATAAGCTCGTGCTCGGGTTCAGTTGATAGCGCTTTCGACACCAAGCGCGGCGCCGGCCGCTGCGAGGTCACGATATTTCGACGTCCAGTCGAGACCGCGCCGGGTGTAGATCCGCGTGCCGTCGTCGTCGATGATCAACTGCGACCGGTAGCCGTCGAACTTAACCTCGTGAATCCATCCCTCGCCTTCGGGTGGCTTCTCCACCAGAGTTGGCATCAAGGGGGGATGAACTTCAAACGCATGAACTGTCTCGCAAAGCCGCGATTAAATTAGCATGCGCTGAAATGGTTCCGGAACATTTTAGGCGAATTCAAAGTTTCACGCCGATGACGAAGTTATCTGACCTTGGGCCGCGGCCGC
>NZ_JBFUFB010000033.1:0-23233 GCF_056403655.1 Mesorhizobium sp. P2_F8 | reverse complement strand
TTTGACTGGCGAGGATGGGGAGCTTCCCCTTCGCCGAGGGCCCTCCCCCTTTGTCGGGAAAGACTAGGATCAAGCCTTACCCGCCGCCACGTCGGATAGTCGATGCGTGCTTCGGTTTGCTCGAAGTTGACGATTTCGTTGCCACCCTCAGGGTGCCGCGCCGACAAACCCCTCAAGGAAATGCGCGACATTCGTGCCCAGCACAGCTAGGTTGTACCCACCCTCCATCGCCATCACCGTTGGCAGGCGGATCGCCCCGATCATCTCGCCCGCCCGAATGTAGTCCTCGCTTTCAAGCCGAAAACGGCAGACTGGATTGGGTTCGTCCTTGTAAGTGTCGACACCCAGCGCGATGACGATAGCCTCAGCCCCAAAGTCGTCGATGGCTTTGATCGCCTTTCTCAGCGCGCCGCTCCATTCCACGAATGCGACCCCCAGCGGCAAGGGAAGGTTGATATTGAACCCTTCGCCACTGCCTTGGCCCCGCTCGGAGGTGTATCCGGTGTAAAAGGGGTAGGCTGCCTGCGGGTCGGCATGAATGCTGCACGTCAGCACCTGGTCGGATCCGTAGAATATCTCCTGGGTCCCGTTCCCGTGATGATAGTCGAGATCCAGGATGGCGACCTTGCAAGAGGTCCGKCTAGCAAGTTCGGCAGCCGCGATCCCAGAGTTGTTGAGGTAGCAGGATCCGGCCATGATATCCGGTCCCGCGTGATGTCCAGGCGGACGGCAGAGCGCAAACGCCGCCCTATCGCCTGATGCCACCAGGCCCGCAGCCGTGGCAGCACAGTAGGCGGAGGAGAGAATTGCATCCCAACTGCCTTCGACCAGACAGACGCCTGGATCGCGCGAGTAGAAGTCAACCATGTTCCCGATCCCGAGGCCGGCCTGCATCCCCGCCGCCCGCATGCGCCAGAAGTTCGGGAGGATTGGACCGCTATGACCTTCCCCTGTCCAGAGCCTCCAGGCGGAGGACAGAAAGTCGACATAGTCGGGCTTGTGAACAGCGAGGATCGAAGCCAGCCCGCAGTCAAGCGGCGGAGACGCCTCGCCGAGGCCCCGCCTAGTCGCCTCGCGCAGGATGACCTCAGCCCGCTCCGGCACTTCGGAAACTGGAAGGAGCACGGCACCTGCGGGCTCGACTCGATCCGTGTGGCCGAGATGTTTGTCCGAGTAGACGATCTTCATTATTGCAGGTCTTCAGAGAGTAGCGTCGGCGACCAGGACGAGCTTGCCCGCGCGCACAAGCTCATCTTGGCAGAGCAGGATCGCTTCGCGCAGCAAACGCGCAAACTCGTCTATTTCCTGTCTGGTGAGGACGAGCGGCGGGGAAAGGATGATCATACTGCCAAGCGGTCGAACGATGAGGCCAAGTTGGCCGGCATGGCGGGCGACCAGGTCGCCGATCGACACGGCAGACTCAAACGACTCCTTGGTGCCCTTATCCTTCACAGCTTCGATGCCGATCATGAAATGGCTGCCGCGAACCTCACCCACGATCGCGAGGTCGCCGAGTTCCTTCATCCGCCTTTCGAAGTATGCTCCCTCTTCGCGAACGTGCGAGCAGATGTCTTCGCTTTCCATCAGCGCGATGTTTGCGAGGCCGGCGGCACAGGCAGCCGGATGTGCGGAATAGGTGTAGCCATTGCTCAACGGGAAGGGATAATTCGCGGCCACAAGCGTCTGGTGGATCGCATCGGAATAGACAAAGCCGCCAAGCGGCTGATATCCGGAGGTCACGCCCTTGGCGAAGACGATCATGTCGGGTTCTGTGCCAAAGACTTCCTTAGACGCGAAGAAGTGCCCCAGTCTACCGAAGGCAGTCACGACCTCGTCCGCCACATAGAGGATGTCGAACTCGCGGCAGAGTTCCCAAGTTCTGCGATTATACCCCTCTGGCGGCACGATGACACCGCCCGAGCCGAGTATCGGCTCGGCAAAGAAGGCCGCGACGTTGTCCGCCCCCAACTCCAGGATCTTTGCCCGCAGTTCATCGATCAGGAAGTTGCAGAACTCCGCCTCGCTTGTTCCCTCAGGTCGACGGTAGGTATTGGGGCACGACACCTGCTTTATGTCGTCCATCACGAAGCGAAGGTGTGGACTGCGTTCCTGCGGATTGCCGCTCATAGAAGCCGTCATTATGGTGCTGCCGTGATAGCCCTTCAAACGCGTGATGATAAAACGCTTCTGAGCCTTGCCCCGCATGCTCTGGTAGAACTGGATCAAGCGAAGCGCGGAATCGTTCGCGGTGGAGCCTCCGCAGGTGAAGAAGACGTGGTTCAGGTCGCCCGGCGCGAGGGAAGCGATCTTTTCCGCCAGCCTCACCCCGGGAGCATGCGACAACCCGTCCGCAGGGTTGTAGTAAGGCATGGCGCGGAGTTGGGCGGCGACGGCGTCGCAGATCTCGTCGCGGCCGTAGCCCATGTTAACGCACCATAGCCCGCCCATGCCGTCTAGATACCGCCGGCCGCTGGAATCGTAGACCTGAGCGCCATCACCACCTGTGATCAGCAGCGCTTCGGCGTTGGCTGCCGAACGGAAGACCGGCCAGGCATGCGTCAGATGCTCGTGGTCGGCCTGAAGGAGTTGTTCGGACACCTCGGTGGTAAGTTCAAACCTGTTGTGCGATCGGGTTGCGGCTTCGGTCATTTGGTCTCCGTTTTACTCATGCGCGGTCGCTGATTTGAATGTGGGGAGATTCCGCGGATCTATCGCTTGAAGGGACCGTCAAGCTGAGCCCGCCGACAGAGCGATGACCGTGCGGATGGGTCTGAACAATAGCCATCGGAAATGCCCCGAGCTTTGTTTGGATACGATCAGGGCTTTCGTGGGCCTGCCGCCGATTAGCCATGACGGCTGCGGAGCACCTCGCCGATTGCGGTTGCGGCGAGGCGCGCCGCCAACGGCGCCGCCGTGCCTGTAATATCGCGATGCTCGACATACTCGACCATTGCGAAACTTGCGATCCTGGCTTTGTGAGCAACGCCACGCAGTATCTTCGATACGTGCCAGTAGAGCAGTCCACCCGGCGTGGGTACCCAGACGGCAGGCATGATCGACGGGTCGAGGCTATCGAGGTCGAAATTGATGTGGACGTTCGCGCCTTCCGGAATCGCATCGATGATCGGACCGATACCATTGTCGAAGACATCCTCCCCGGTGAAAAAACGCACGCCCCAGGACTTGGCGTCGGCGATCTCCTGCGGACCGGCCGAGCTCGGTCCACGCATCCCGACCTGGATAATGTTCTTTACGAAAGGCAGTTCGGAGGCGCGCCGCATTCCGCTCGAAAGCCCCCAACGCTCGCCCTCGACCTCGTCGCGCCAATCCATATGACCGTCGAGCTGCAGGACGGTGACCTCGCCCAGTCCACTCAGCCCTTGAACGACCGGGAGGGGAATGGAGTCCTCGCCACCGAGCACGACGGGAACAGCGCCGCGGGCCACGATCGCCTCGGTCGTGCTTTTGATAAGCTTGCGATTCGCTTCGGCCGTCTCGAACTTCACAGCGAGATCGCCGATGTCGACGACGCGGTCACGACGACCGCTAAACACCGGCGAACCGACATCCCAATCGACTTTGTCATGGGCGTTGGCCCACTTTGCTGTCGCGCGCCTGATCGCAGACGGTCCGGGAAGGTTTGCTCGCCCATAGTCCGGCGTGTGGAGATAGGGGGTCGCGCACGGAACACCCATAATGATCACGTCAGCGTCGACGCTCGCGAGATCCGTGCAGGCCGGCACGCCCATGAAGGTGCGGAATTCGTCGTTCGATGAGACGGGAATATTGTTCGCTGCGGCAGACTTCGTCACGATCGTGTCCTTTCAGATTTCTGGCTATTTCATCGCTAATCGATGTACGGTCCGCCACTGTGCGCGGAGAAGGTTTCGGCGTTAGAGGCGGTTGGCCCTCGCAATCGTCGCGTTGAGAAGGACGCCCGCTCCCGCGGTCGCATGATCGGGTTCGCACCATTCAGCTTCGCTATGCGATATGCCGTCCCGGCAAGGTACGAAGATGATGCCCGTGGGGCATATGAAATTCATGTTGAGCGCGTCGTGGCCAGTCAAAGTCGGCATGCGGGCGTGGCTCAACCCCAGCGTGGATGCCTCGTGTTCGACCAGTCGCATGATCTCCTCCGAAAAATCGAGCCTACCTCTTCCGGCGGCGATCCCATCCACGACCTCCAACCCGGTGTTGTTGGCGATCTGCCTTGCCGCCGCGGAGATCTGTGCCAGCATGTCGTCGCGGCCGGCGGCGGTGGCGTGGACGAGCGCGAAATTGATCCGAGCCCAATGGGGAAGATTGATTCGGTTGTTGGGCAGGTTCTCGATGACGGTGACGCTCACCATGCCATCAGGTTCGGCTGCCGCTCCGATGGCCTCTATGTCGAGGATGATCCGCGCCGCGCCGATCAGCGCGTTTCGCCGCTTCGACATTGGCTCGGTCTGCGAATGACCGTTTGCCCCATGAAACTCGATCGCGCCGCCRCCCCACCAGGAGCTGTTTGTCACCACGCCGATAGTGGTGCCACCTGCCTCCAGCCTCGGCCCTTGTTCGATGTGGAGTTCGAGGTAGCTGTCTATGCTACGCCCGCCTACCGGCAGATCTCCCGCATACCCGATGCGCGACAGCTCCTGCGCCACCGTCAAGCCGTCGCGGTCGGCAAATGAAAGTGCGGTATCCAGCGCCAGTTGGCCTGCGAAGACCGACGAGCCCATTAGACCCGGGAAGCGTGCGCCCTCCTCGTTGGTCCAGTTGACGATCTCGATCGACCGCTGCGTCGTGACACCGCAGCGGTCGAGGGAGCGCAGCACCTCGAGCCCTGCGAGCACGCCAAGCACGCCGTCGAATTTGCCACCGGGCATCTGCGTGTCGAGATGGCTTCCTACCAGAACGGGCGGGAGCGCCGGCTGTGCTCCCGCTCGCCGGACGAAAATGTTTCCGATGCGGTCGACCTGGACGCCGTAGCCCGCCTCACCGGCCCAATGAACGAACAGGTTGCGCGCCTCCCGATCCGCATCCGTCAAGGTCGGACGATAGCTGCCGCCATTGCGGGTCGCCCCTATGGCCCCCATCGTCATCAGATCTGACCAGATGCGCGCGCCGTCGATGTCGATTTTCATGGATTTCAGCTCCGTACCGAACCGACACTTCCAAGCCCCAGGACGGGCGGAAGAGTCAGCTCAACCTCTCTTGGATTCCTGGATGATGTTGCCACCATCGACGACGATGACCTGCCCGGTCAGGTAGGAGGCTTCGTCCATAGCCAGATAGAGCGCCAGCGAAGCCACTTCGTCGGGCGTACCTGGCCGGCCAACAGGGGTGTTCGCCCCGCCCGTGAGCAGGTTCTGCGAAGGTTTGCCATTCGCGATCCAGCCCGGCGCGATCGCGTTGGCCGTGATGCCGTGTGGACCGAGCTCGAGCGCCTGCGAGCGGGTGAGACCAGTCATGGCGGCTTTGGCGGAGGCGTAGGCTCCGCCAAACTCGAACACGACGAGAGGACCCGAGACGGACGAGATGTTGATGATGCGGCCATGGCGCTGGTCCTTCATCGCGGGAATGGCAGCCCGCGACGCGAAAAAACACGTATCCAGGCTGAGGCTCATCGCCGAGCGCCACTCGGTGTCGCTGATTTCCTCGACCCGCGACCATGATTTCGGGATCCCGGTCTGCACCATGCCGGCGTTGTTGACGAGGATATCCAAGCGCCCGAACTTGCCTGTCACATTCGCTACCAGTTCGTTGGCCTGCCCGGGATCCGACAGGTCCGCTTTCCAGGCGGCGGTCGCGCTCGAAATTTTTCCGAGTTCGCGCGCGCGATCGAAAATGCGATCGGATGTCGCGCTGATGGCCACACTGGCTCCCGCCGAAACAAGCGCCCTGGCAATCGCGAACCCTATCCCGTCGGGATTGCCCGCACCGGTAACCAGCGCCACGCGCCCTTGAACACCTGGCATCATGCCCCCCGATCAGTAGCGCTGGTTGACGGCGCAACCTGGCTCATGGCTTGCATGCTTGCCCGAAGTTCCGTCAGCAGCATGTCGGCATTGGCCAGCGAAAACGGGAGCGGCGGCCTTATGCGCACGACGTGCTGGTGCCGCCCGACGGTGCCGACGAGAATCTTGCGCCGGCGTAATTCGTTGACAAGCCGTCCAGCACGGACGCCCGCCTCCACAGCGTCGGCAGCCTGCATCTCCACGCCGATGAACATGCCTGAGCCGCGGACATCCGCGATCTCATCGGTTGACGTGCAAAGGGATTGTAGTTCGGAGAGCAAGTAGGAGCCGACCTCGGCTGCGTTGGCAATCAGCTCGTCTTCCTCGATCACCTTGAGAACCGCAACACCCACGGCGGCGGAGACATTGTTCCCACCGAACGTGTTGAAGTAGCCGCTCGCATTTCGAAAGGTGGCGAGGTATTGCGGTCGGGCGGCAACGGCGGCTATTGGGTGACCATTGCCCATTGGTTTGCCCATTGTCACCAGGTCCGGCACCACGCCGTGTCTCTGGAACCCCCACATGCCTTGCCCGGTCCTTCCAAATCCCGCTTGCACTTCATCCGCGATATAGAGCCCGCCTGCGTCGCGAACGGCATCGACCGCAGCGGCGAGAAATCCGGGCGGATCGGCGAAGACGCCGTCGCTGGAGAAGATGGTGTCCACCAGCAGCGCCGCCGGCCGCACACCATCCTTCTTCATCGCCGCTAATGCTGTCGCGACCCCCGCCGTGAACGATGATGATACCTGCAGTCCGTTGTTGCGAGATGGCGGCGGCACAACATAGACGTCGGTGCCAAGACCCTCGGAGCTTCGCAATGCGGGAGACAGGCCCGCTATCGCCGCCGTGACGCCGTGATAGGCGTTTTCCGTCACGATGAACCCGCTTCCGCCGGTCACGATTTTCGAAATGCGGTAGGCGAGATCGTTGGCTTCGCTGCCGGTACATGTAAAGACGGCCTGCCCGATCTCGACCGGCATCGTCGAAAGCAAGATGTCGGCAAGGTCGACGATCTTGGGATGAAGGTATCGCGTGTGCGTATTGAGGAGCGACGCCTCCCGTGCAAGCGCCTCGACCACTTTTGGATGGCAATGTCCGACGACCGGAACGTTGTTGTAGGCGTCGAGATACCGCTCGCCGCCGGTGTCGTATATCCAAACCCCTTCCGCGCGTGCGACGGTAATCGGCTCTTCGTAGAAGAGCCTGTAGGTGGGACCCATAAGCCGTTGGCGGCGGCCGAGAAGATCTTCGTCTTGTCGCTGATCTTGTGAACGAGTTTGCATGGCTGTTTCCTGCTCAGGAGAGGATCGCGCTCGTAAGCGATTCGCGTGACTCGATCAGTTCTTCGATCCACCCCGTTCGAAGCTCGAACTGGGGTTTGTGGTCTGCGAAGTGCGGGTTGTCCGGCTCTTGAAGGCGATGCCAAGCGGGAATGAGCATCACCATGGCCAGCCGTATACCGATCAGAAGCGGCAACGCTGCGGCTTCCTCCCGATCGAGCTCACGAACCCTGCGATATGCGGTGATAAACTCAAAGATCGAATCGCCAAGTGGCGACTGGGCATCCAGCACGCCGGTCAGGCTGATGGCCGCATCGGCAATCGTGATGGATTCGCAGACATCGCCGAAGTCGATAACGCCGCGCACGATGCTGGCGTCATGGTCATCGGTGAGAATGTTGCCGGGATGCAAGTCGTGGTGGATGACCTGTCGCGGCAATTGCGCGAACATGGCGACTGCGGCAGCATCGAAGTCGTCGAGCAGTCGCTTTAATATCGACCTCGGTCGAGCATCGGGAACGACCGCCTCCAGCAGGGCACGCAGACGGCGCGTCTGACGAAAATCCCAGATGAGGTCTCTGCCTGCGGCACCGGGATGACTGAACCCGGCGAAGGCCTCGGCCATTCTCGCGCATAGCGTGCCGCAGGCACGGCGCTGGGCGTGGCTGTAGGACGCCGCACGCAGGATCTTGCCTGGTACGAAGGTGAGCAGCCTTCCTGACCTTGGAGGCGACTTGCCCGCGGCAACCTCGATGGTATGTGCTCCGTTGGAGGCAGGCCATATCGCCGGAAATTCAAGGCCGGTCCGTTTGGTCTCCTCAAGCCATAGCAGACTCTTGACCTGCAGATCGGTGACAGCCTGCGGCTCCTCTAGATGTGCCACTTTGAAGACCCACCGATTTCCGTCCCCCCCGTCGATCCTGAAATTGGCGTCTCGTTCGCCAGTGAGCCGGGTGACCAACGCAGTGAGCCCGTATTCTCGCTTCAGCAACAAGGCGACGTCGTCCAGCGAGAGACCGCCGCCTTTCGCGGGTTTGTCGTCGACCCTGCTTTGGCGGGGCGGGGTCACGCGCCACATGTCAGCGTCCGACCCCCGGGTCTTCATCGCCGCGCCAATGCAGCGGCGATTGACTGATCGAGGATGGCGACGGCCCGATCCATGTCTTCGTCGGTGTGGGCGAGAGAGAAGTAGAACTTGCCATGCGTAACGACGCCCCTCGAAATCATTTCCACGATGATCTTTTTGAGCAGAGCTGCATCACCCGTCTGGAAGGACCTGTAGTCCGTAACTTGCTTGTCGGTGATAGAGATCATTGCCTGTGGTCCGGTACCGATTACCTGGGCTGAGAGCCCATTCTTCGCGAAAGCGGCTGTCGCTCCCTTCCGGAACCGCTCGCCAATCTCGTGGAGGCGCTCGTAAACCCCCGGCTGTCGAAGCACTTTGAGCGTCGCGAGTCCGGCCGCCGAAGCGAGCGGGTTCCCGCTCATTGTGCTGCTGATATAGGCGTAGCTGGGCCGCGGCGCCTTTCGGGGATTGGTAAGGTCCATGATGTCGGCGCGGCCCACCACTGCGGACAGCGGAAGCCCGCCGCCGACGATCTTGCCGTAGGTCGCGAGATCGGGGATGACGCCATATCGTTCCTGTGCTCCTCCGTAGGCGAGCCGGAAGCCGGTCACCACCTCGTCGAAGATCAGCACCACGCCGTTTTTGGTTGCCGCCTCGCGCAGGCCCTCCAGGAAGCCTGGTGCCGGTTCGATGCAACGGTGCTGCGCTTCCACGATGACGGCTGCGAGTTCGCCCTTATTCTCCTCGATCAACCTGACGGTCGCGGCCAAGTCGTTGAAAGGTGCGATGAGGACTTCGCTTCTCACGGCCGAAGGGATGCCGGCGCTGTCGGGAATGGGATAGGGATAGGCGGCGTCGACGGGGGGAGCGACGCTCATCAACGCGTAGTCATTGACGCCGATGAAGCCGCCCTCGAACTTAAGAATCTTCTCGCGCCCGGTAAAGGCGCGCGCAAGCCGCATCGCAAAGAAGGTGGCGTCCGATCCGGACAAACCGAACTTGAGCTGCTCGGCGCAGGGAATGGCGTCCACCATCGCCTCCGCGAGCCGGATACCGCGCTCGTTCAGAATGTAGAAGTTTGACGGACATGTCGCCGCCTCCATCAACGCTTCGATAACCTCCTGACGGGCATGGCCAAGCACCATCGGCCCGGACCCATTCAGACAATCGATATACTCGCGGCCATCGACGTCATAGACTTTTGACCCCTGCCCGCGAGCGATGACTAGATCGACCTCCTCGGCCACGTATGCGGAATTGAAGGTGCCTCCCGGCATCGTCCTGCGAGCGATGGTGAGAAGCTCTGCGTTCCTGGAATTCGGAAGATGCGTGTTCACGGTCTCTAACCTCAAATCGAAAGGAGTGGGTGATGTCTAGTTGATTGGATATTTTTCCAGCCATGGCAGGTAGTCGGGCTGGATATCGATCTCGATAACCTCAATGAGATGAGCCAAGCCGACATACATGCCCACCAGGCTCGCGAATTCGACCATATAGGCATCTGAGAAACGAGCTCGGACGGCGGCGTAGCAATCGTCGTCAGCCTTCCTGTTCCGAACGATCTGGCGGACTAGCTGCAGCGCGTCGGATTCGAGTTGCGAAAGTTCGTCCGCGCGCTCGCCCTTGGCCTCGCGCTTGACGGCCTCGATCTCCTCAGGGGTAAGGGTCTGGTTCTGAATGCTGGACCGGACATGGGCAGTCCATTCGAATTTCGAGCCCAATAGATGTGCGACGTGCAGGATGACCAGTTCCTGCATCCTTTTGTCGATCTGCGACGCACAATTGATCCAGTACCCGAAAGCTGCCACGCGCGCCGCCAGTTCAGGCGAATGGACCAACGTTTTGTAGAGATTTCCGCGCCGCCAGACGAGTTCCCTGTCTTCAGGCGGCAGATCCTCGTGGCTGCGAAGCGGAACCCGGCTCATGAATATCTCCGATTTTCAGAACAGCCCTGCGCCCCTGCCTCGCCTGCGAATTCTCTGCCCGCCAACGACTTCTTTAAGCTCGCTCGCGTCAAATCACTGCTGCAGCCGGGCCGGAACCGGTGTCGATAAGCGGTGTTGCCGAGCAAGTCCTGGTGTTTACCAACTGACCTGGCATGCCCTTTTCCACCCCATCTGCCATCGACTTTCGACCGTCGCGAAATTCCCTCCAGGAAGCATGTAGTATGCCCCTCCGGCGCTGGCTGGGTCGTGCCCGTATAGACATCCCGGGACAGGTTGCCGTTGTCGACCGGCGCACGAATCTGCTCAGGACCCCCCGGATGGTTGCTGACGCTGACGCGGATGCCTGTCTTCTGAAGCGGCATGAATGATGCCGCCGCTTCGTCCTTCTTCGCCTCGCCGTCAAAGTACATGATCGTTGAAGTCTCTCCTGCTACCAAAGTCGCGACCGTTGCGGTAAGGGCGAGTGCCAGTCCAAACCTCATATCGAACGTCGCCCTTGCCCATCTGTAGGGAACCGGGATGTCAGTTGGACGCGCTGGGATGCCCGGATCAGCGCTACGATTTGAATTAGGCTAGCTGCAAGGGCTACCTGGCTCTACTTGCGAAAGCCGATTCTTGCTTCGATCAACGCGATGCCCGACGATCGAGAAGCAGTAAGCCGTTGCCGACCGTATTGTCGTGCGCTAGAGCCGGCTACGTGGCGCCTTCACGAGATTTCCCGGTTCCTGAGCGGAACTCTGCGCCGCATGGTTAGGGTTTTCGCCTGTTCCGAGGCCTTGGGCTGTTCGTAGCGGGCGCTAGCGTATCTTGCCTTGTTGGTTGCGTCGGCATTCTAAAGTCCCCAATTCGCATCTCAGTGGTCGGCCGCAGCCTCTCGGTCGATCGGCGATCACCTCGCCACTGGCGCGCACAACTCGGAAGCAGCTACGTCGGTGGAGTTCCAGCGCCGCCTGGTGTGAGCTGAGAAGGCGCAGTTGGTGCGGCGGCTTTGACGCGAGGAAACTTGCCGGTAGCAGTGCCCTAAGTGCCGCAAAGGTTACGCGAGCAGGTAACGTTAGTACGCCATCGGCGGAGAGGTGCGCTGGGGCGCAGTTTTAGATCGATCCGGCCTGCGGCCGGGGTGTCGACCGGATGTCGATGTCGCCACGCTATGCCGGGAAACATACCCAGYAAACGGAACGTCATCGGCGATCGCGACGACGGCTGTTCACGAAGGAAATGGGCGTCGCGTTCAACGCCGGAAGGTCAAAGCTGCAAAAGGCGAAGCGCGTATCGGTCCTTTCCTATGCCATAGCTCTTCGGTCCGCTGTACGTGTGACGAAGGACGCAAGGCGAACGGGAGAAGCACGTTGATAGAGGTCGTTCGGCACGACGATGTCATAGAGATAGGTTTGGCTAACCCGCCCGTGAACGCGTTGTCCCGTCCATTGCGCTCGGCTCTGGCGACAGCGCTCGACGACGCCATCGCCTCTCCGTTTGTGAGGGCCGTGGTTATACGCGGTCAAGGCAAGTTCTTCTGTGGCGGAGCAGACATCAACGAACTCGAGCAGCGCAACGATCCCTGGTTGGCTGACCTCATCAACAGGATCGAAGCGGCAAGCAAGCCCGTCGTCGCCGCGATTCATGGTGCGGCGCTGGGCGGCGGTCTCGAATTGGCAATGGGCTGCCACTTTCGCCTGGCAACACCGTCAGCCAAGCTGGGCCTCCCGGAAGTCAAGCTCGGCATTCTTCCCGGGGCCGGTGGCACTCAACGTCTGCCGCGCCTCACTGGCGTCGAGACCGCGCTTGATATGATCGTTTGGGGCGAACCGATCTCGGCCGCAGTGGCGCTGGAACGCGGATTGATCGATGGTATCGTAAGCGAAGACGTCATGGTCGCTCAGGCCATCACCTATGCCCGATCGGCACAAAGTGTCCGGCGCACCAGCAAGATGACCGTCGTTGCGACCGAGGGAGCCGTTGACCGTTTCAAGTCCAACAACGCACGCAGGCTGCGAGGCTTGGATGCTCCCAACGCCTGCGTTGAAGCGGTAGCGGCGGCCGCTGAGTTTTCCTTTGACGCAGGCCTGCGTCGAGAGCATGAGCTGTTCACCGGACTTGTAAAAGGCGAGCAGTCCTCGGCCCTGCGTCATCTTTTCTTCGCTGAGCGCGCCGCCGGCAAGGTAGAGGGTTTCGGCAAGCATAGCGCCGGCCGTCCGATCCGCAAGGTAGGAGTCATCGGCGGCGGCACGATGGGTACTGGCATCTCCATCAATTTTCTGTCTCGTAACATTCCGGTGACGATCGTCGAAATGAATGCGGAAGGTGCCGCGCGTGCCCGCAACGCCATTGCATCCAACTACGAAGCGGCAGCCGCGAAAGGACGCTTGTCGACCGACCAGGCCGAAAAAGCGGTCAGCCTTTTCGACGTGACGCTCGACTTCTTAGCGCTCGCAGACTGCGATCTTGTCATCGAGGCGGTCTACGAAGACATGACGCTGAAGAAGGACGTCTTCCGGCGACTCGGCGGCGTCGCCAAGCAGAACGCGATCCTCGCCACAAACACTTCCTATCTAGACGTCAACGAAATCGCCGCTGTTACGCGCCGGCCGAACGACGTCGTCGGCCTTCACTTCTTCTCGCCTGCGAACATCATGAAGCTCGTCGAAGTGGTGCAAGGAGCGGCAACGGGCTCTGACGTGCTCACGACCGGGATAGAGATATGCCGGAAGGTAGGCAAGGTTCCGGTCGTGACCGGCGTTTGCGACGGTTTCATTGGGAACCGGATGTTGAGACCGCGTCAGGCAAACGCTGCAGCGCTGCTTTTGGAAGGAGCGACGCCTGAACAAGTCGACCGAGTACATACCGACTTCGGCATGCCGATGGGACCGTTCCAAATGGCCGACCTGGCCGGTCTCGATGTCGGATGGCATCGCGACCCAAAGCGTGTCGATAACATTAAGGAAGCGCTTTGCGCCGTGGGTCGGCTAGGACAAAAGACGAAGGCGGGCTTTTATGATTATGGCGATGATCGCAAAGCTCGTCCCTCTCAAGTCGTAGACTTGATCATCGACGAGTTCAGGGAAAAGGCCGGTCTTCGTCCGTGCCAGGTCACCCATGAAGAGATCGTCGTTCGGACCCTCTATACGATGGTGAATGAAGGGGCGAAAATACTTGAGGAAGGCATCGCGAGCCGCGCCTCCGACGTGGACGTGGTATGGGTGTATGGATACGGCTGGCCGCGTCACAGAGGCGGGCCGATGTTCTGGGCTGAACGTGTCGGCTTGCAGGCGATCGTTGACGCATTGACGAAATATCAGGGCAAACTCGGCCCCGACTTTACCCTTTCTCCGCTCCTGAAGAAATGCGCCGCCGAAGGGCGAATGCTGAATGATAGCGCGCGCACTTAATACCCGAACCCTGACGGCGGGTTCAGCACTTCCCGGCATCGATGCGGGTTAAAGGCTGATTGTCTGCCATTTGTTTTCCTGCTGAGCTCTTGCGGAAGGTTAAACCATGGATCTGAGTTTTTCGCCGGAAGATGAACATTTCCGGCAGGAGGTGCGGCAGTTCCTAAGTGAAAAGTTGCCGACGCGCATCGCCGAGATAGTGCGCACCCACAAGCGGCTTACAAAGGCTGACCAGGAAGAATGGCACGCCATCCTGAACGAGCGCGGCTGGATGGCCGGCCACTGGCCCAAGCTCTACGGCGGCCAGGATTGGTCAATGATACAGAGCCAGATCTTCGACACGGAAAGAGCGCTGGCGCACGCACCGTGGATCGTTCCTTTTGGCGTCGCCATGCTGGGCCCGATGCTAATTGCCTTTGGATCGGAAGAGCAGAAGCGACATTTTCTGCCGCGCATCCTGGATGGCTCGGACTGGTGGTGCCAAGGCTATTCGGAGCCCGGCGCGGGCTCCGACCTTGCCAGCCTTCGCACAAAAGCGGTGCGCGAGGGTGACCACTATGTAGTCAACGGCCAGAAGACCTGGACGACGCTTGGCCAACACGCAAACATGATATTCTGCCTCGTACGCACCTCCAGCCAAGGTAAGAAGCAGGAAGGAATTTCTTTTCTGCTGATCGACATGGACACACAGGGCGTCGAGATTCGCCCCATCATTCTTCTCGACGGCGAACATGAGGTGAATGAGGTGTTCTTCACGGACGTGAAGGTGCCTGTCGCCAACCTTGTAGGCGAGGAAAACAAAGGTTGGACCTATGCCAAATATCTGCTGAATCATGAGCGTACGTCGATCGCCGGAATAGGCACGATGATGGCCTCGTTCGAGCATCTGCGGTTCATTGCCGAGAACCAGAGCAAGGGCGGTCGCCCTCTAATCGAAGATGCCTATTTCGCAGCGCGTCTGGCGCGCGTCGAGATCGAACTCGAGAACATGAAGACAAGCAACATGCGGGTGCTTGCTGCAGTCAGCCAAGGCGCGACGCCCACCGCCGAAAACTCGATGCTCAAGATCAGAAGCACGGAACTGCGGCAGGAAATCGCCAGCCTCGCTCGTCGCGCCCTTGGTCCCTACGCGTCGCCGTTCCTCCCGGAGGCACTGAACAAAGACTGGAACGGCGAGTTGCCCGGGCCGGATTATGCTGGCCCCGTCAGCATCGAGTACTTCAACAGTCGCAAGCTCTCGATATTTGGCGGCTCGAACGAGATCCAGCGAGAGATAATTAGCAAGGCATTTCTGGGGGGCTGATATGGATTTCAACCATTCCGAGGACCGACAGTTGCTCGCCAATACAATCGAGCGCTACCTGCGACAGAATTATCAGATGGAAACCCGCCGAACCATAGCGGATTCCATCGAAGGGTGGTCGGCCCAGCAGTGGCGCGCCCTTTGTGACCTGGGCCTGGTTGCCGCCCTGTTCGACGAGGAACACGGCGGGCTTGGCGGAACCGGATTCGATTTGGCGGTAATCTTCGAGCAAGTGGGCAAGTCGCTAGTCGTGGAGCCTTTCCTGGGAACTCTGATGGCGGGCTATGTCCTTTTGAAGTCGGATTCCGAGAACGATCTGATGGCGGCCGTCATTGCCGGAAACAAGGTATTGGCCTGGGCTTATGAAGAGCCGCTGAGCCGATATGACCTGACTGAGGTCGCGACGAAAGCCGATATGAGTGCCGACGGCTGGCGGCTGAGGGGGAAAAAATCGGTCGTTGCGCAATTGAAAGCGGCGGACTACGCGGTCGTTTCCGCACGTGTTTCTGCTTCTCCTGGTGACGAAACCAGCGTCGGACTGTTCCTTGTCGATCTGTGCGCGCATGGGGTCGCCGTGCAAGATTATCCGGTCATCGATGGCGGCCGCGCAGGTGAACTGATCTTGACCGAGACGCCGGCCAGGCTGATCGTCGAAGACGGCCATGCAGTCGCCGAAGAAGCTGTCGCTGCCGCCATCGTCGCCCTGTCATGGGAAGCCGTCGGTGTGATGGGCCGGCTCATGACCGAGACGATCGGCTATTTGCAAACGCGAAAACAATTCGGCGTGCCGCTCGGCACTTTCCAGGTTTTGCGGCACAGGGTCGCGACGATGGCATTGGAGATCGAACAGGCGCGCTCCTCCGCCATAAATGCGGCCGCTTCGCTGAACAAGCCTCGTCGGGAGCGGGAGCGGATGATCTCTGCCGCCAAGTACACGATCGGTCGTGTAGGAACCATCGTCGCGGAGGAGGCGATACAGATGCATGGCGGCATCGGCATGACCCGCGAGCTGGCCGTCTCTCACTACGCCAAGCGACTTACAATGATTGACCACCAGTTCGGCGACGGGGACTTCCATCTTGAACGGTTTATCAAGCTCAGTTCGAACTGAGGGACGCGAGCCCCTTGGCCGACTACCAACTGCATCTCCACAGTCTAGGAGAGCTGTCCGTGCGCGACGCCGTTATCCGCGCGGACTCTAGTCGGGCAAGGCTATCGCGTCGCCTTCATTGCCGCGCCGCCGCTCGCGCCGTTCGAGCAGCCGCGCAGAGCGCTGGTATAAAGCCGGCCAAAGTTGACGCGCGAACGATGTGCGGCGGCGGTGGTACGGGCGGTGCCGGATTGTTCAAGTTCTTTGGAGGGCTAAAGGTGGCCACGTATAGGCCGCCAGCAAGTTCGACCGCGCCACTGGGGTTCACTTTGCGCATGAATGGTTTAGTTCCCCAGCCAACATCTTCCCAGAGGTGGCCCTCATCATTCGAGTTAGTCGCGGCACAGCCAACATTGACCTGCGAAACCTCCACTCATTCAACGATCGTGGTCAATTCCGATGGGAATTTGTGACGTCATGACACCGACCGCCAAGGCGCTTGAT
Organism: Mesorhizobium sp. P2_F8; assembly: GCF_056403655.1. Taxonomy (NCBI): domain Bacteria; kingdom Pseudomonadati; phylum Pseudomonadota; class Alphaproteobacteria; order Hyphomicrobiales; family Phyllobacteriaceae; genus Mesorhizobium; species Mesorhizobium sp. P2_F8. Next base: position 6,659 of record NZ_JBFUFB010000033.1, on the reverse strand, counting down.
CCCCCGACCTCCAGACTTCCCACGGCACTGCTTTTTGCGGTTGCCGCGGTCGGCGCCCTCGGCATCAACATGTATGTCCCGTCTATGCCACGAATCTCGCGGGACTTCGGCGTTAGTTTCGCTGCCGCCCAGCTGACCTTTTCGGTGTTCTTAGGCACGTTGGCTGTCGGACAACTGTTCGCAGGCCACTTGTCCGATAAGTTGGGTCGAAGGCCAGTCCTCTTGGTCGGGCTCTGCGTCTTCACGTTCGGGTCGGGCATCTGCACGATGGCACAGAATTTCGACTTTCTTATCTTGGGTCGTGTCGTGCAGGCCATCGGGGGCTCGGTGGTGGTTCCGATCTGTCGAGCCGCCGTGAGAGATGTGCACCAGCCTAATGAGGCTGCGAGCATATACGCCTATGTCACCATGGGCATGTCCGTCGCCTCGATGCTCGGCCCGCTGATAGGAGGACTGCTCGATACCTATGGATGGCGCGCATCATTCCTCTTCATGACCACCTGCGCGGCGCTGACTCTATCATGCTGTTACACCGGGTTCCATGAAACCAGGCGCAGCGAGAACTCAACGGGTTCCGCTCCAACGCTGCTCTTGGGGTACTTCAACTTCGTTCGGTCCCGACTGTTCTGGGGATACGCGATGGTGGTCGCCTTCGTTTCCTCAAGCTTCTACTGCCTGATCGCCGGCGCTCCATACGTGATGATCCAGTTGATGGGGCGGAGTCCCGCAGAATACGGCTTGTACTCGGCAGCGATGCCGTGCGGTTACGTCCTCGGCAGCTTCGCCACCGGCCGCCTGGTGACGAGAACCGGGCCGAACCGGATGATCTTCATAGGCACATTTCTGGCGTTGGCCAGCATGGGAGCTATGGCATTGGCGTTCGCCTCCGGAATGTTTGATCCCCTCTCGCTTTGCGTTCCCATGTTCTTTATCGGGGCGGCCAACGGCCTCGTCTTGCCGAACGGTGCCGCGGGAGCCGTTAGCGTGAAACCGGAGCTCGCGGGTGCCGCCGCGGGCCTGTCTGGCAGCCTGCAGATCGGATTCACTGCCGTGACCGCATCTGTCGTCGGCGCGATGCTGACGACGACCGTTTGGCCCCTGATCGTGATAATAACCGTTTGCCTGCTCTGCGCGCTCGCGTCGTTCTGGTTCCTCAGCAGCACGCGTCGATTCGCCTTGCCTCGATGCTCTGAGCCGGCGGCGTGAACACCCCGGATCGAGCCGGCTGCGGTCCTATACCAGTGCGAGTGCTGTTCGTCTCCCACTGACATATTTGCCTGTCGAGCCTGCGACCGGATCGGTCAGTCATCGCGGCAAATGGCGAACATGAAATTTAGCCAGGGTCAGTGAGGCGTCTCGGTTTCATCGGCATGYGGTGACCCGGGAACGTTTGATATCTGAGGCGTACGCGCGTGCTCTGCTTGCGCGGCGCGGCTCGAGCCCCCCTGCAGCGAGGGGATCGCCGCGAGAAGCTCGCGGGTGTACTCCTGCTCGGGATTATCGAAGAGTTGCGTAGCGGACTTCTGTTCTACGATAACTCCGCTCTTCATCACGATGACGTTCTCGGCCAATGTCCGCACGACAGCGAGATCATGGCTGACGAAAATGATCGCGACCCCCGTCTCGCCCGACAGTTCTGCAATCAGTTGAAGCACAGCCGCCTGGACGGAGACGTCCAAGGCTGAGGTAACCTCGTCGCACAGTAGCAGTTTCGGTTTCGCAAGAAATGCCCTGGCGATGGCGACCCGCTGCCTCTGGCCACCTGAGAGATCCCGGGGCAAACGATCGAGGAGATGCGTTGGAAGCCGCACCTTCTCAAGCATATCGCCTATGGCAGCCTCATGCTTGCCCCGTTCTAGGTCAGGGCGAAACAAAGTCAGCGAGCGCCTTAGCAGCGATCGGATGGAGTGGTGCGGATTGAGCGACGCATCGGGGTTCTGAAAAACCAGCTGGATGTCCGCACATATGGACCGCGGTCGCGATCGCGCAAACTTGTCGAGCGGCTTGCCCTCAAACTGGATCTCGCCCGTCGTAGGCGCACGCAATCCCGCAATCATCATCAGCACCGAGGACTTGCCGCTCCCGCTTTCGCCGACGATCCCGATCCTCGCACCCCGCGACACCGTTAGCTCTACTCCTGAAACCGATGCGAACGGCACGCCCGGATATCTCAAGCCGAGGTCTTTGACACTTAGCAGCGTATCGGTCTGCACCGTGGTCGCTGCATTCAGGAAGGTCGGCACGGGAATCACTTCCTGAAGTTCTGCCGCGCGGACGCAACGCACCAGTTCGATGCCCAGATTGGCGAGCGGAACACTTCCGCTCCTGCACCTATCGTCACTATAGATACAGCGTGGTTCGAAGGCACATTTGCCGAGGATCACGCCCTGCGGAGGCGCGCCCGGAATGCCGGGAAGCAGTCTGGGATCGTCGATCCTAGGACTCAGGCCGAGCAGATGCTTGGTATATGGATGCAGCGGCTTGTCGATGATGACCTTTGTCGGACCTTGCTCGACGATTTGCCCTGCGTACATGACCATCAAACTGTCAGCCAGATTGCTCAGGAGAGCGAGGTCATGGCTCACGTACAAAATCGCGACGCCTGTCTGCGCGACCTGTCGAATAAGCTCCGAGATCTGCGCCTGGGTCGTCACGTCCAGGCCGGTCGTCGGCTCGTCCAGAATGAGTACTTCCGGCCCGCAGGATAGCGCGATAGCGAGCGCGATGCGCTGCTGTTGGCCGCCACTGAACTGGAACGGGTACCGTCGCAGTGCTCTTTCCGGCTCAGGCAGATTCACCGACTTAAGCAACTCCACCATGCGGGCCTGCAGGCTTTTGCCCGTTAGTCCCAAATGCTTGGTCAGAGGTTGCGACAATTGCCGACCGATGGTCAGGGCAGGGTTCAGTGCCAACGCTGCGGACTGCGAGACATAACAGATTTTGCGCCCCCATGGGTTCTCGCGCGTGATCGCCTTGGGATCGAGCAGATCGATTTCGCCCAGAAGCGATTGTCCGCCGACCGTTTCACCGCTGCGCTTGTAACCGATGGCCGCTACCCCGGCGGTCGACTTCCCGCACCCAGACTCCCCTATGAGACCAGTGATGGTTCCTGGATGCAGATCAAAACTGACCCCCCAAATCGTGTATGGCTTATCCTCTCGTCCCGGGTATCGAACCGTCAGGTCCCTGACGGTGAGCGCCGCGCTTGTGGGTTCAATGTTCATTTGCACCGCCAATCTACCGGATCTGTCCAGACTGCAGCCGGGACAAGGCGTCGCCGATCAGGCATAGTCCGATCGACAGCGAGGCCAAAGCTGCAGCAGGTGCCAACACGACCAACGGTGCTGTTTGCAGGAAGGCCCTTCCTTCCTGGATCATGAGACCCCAATCTGGATGCGGCGGCTGCGCACCCAATCCGAGAAAGCTGAGGGTGGACAGGCCGAGGATCGCCCAGGTTACCCGCAGTGTGAAGTYGGCCAGGATGGTCTCCACGATATTGGGGAAGATTTCGCGGATTGCGATCGTCACGACATTCTCGCCGCGAGCTTCCGCCGCAGATATATAGTCAAGGCCCATTTGGCCTAGTACCGCGCCGCGGACGACGCGCGCTGCGCCGGGAAAGCTCGCTATGGCGATGGCGAAGACCAGAACCGGCGTCGATGGTCCGAATGTCGCGACCATCAACAGCGTTACGAAGATCCCCGGAAGCGTCTGCAAGATTTCGACGGCACGCCCGAAAAGCAGATCGGCGATGCCACCCTTGTAGGTCGATATGATGGCTAGGAGCGCAGCAGCTACATATGCAAATGTGACCGACAGGAGGGGTATGATGATGATGTTCTTCCCACCCAGGAGAAGCCTACTCAAGACGTCGCGTCCCAGATGATCCGCGCCAAGCAGGTTTTGCGCGGTGGGGCCAGAATTGGGCGCCGCGACGTTCATCGTGGTGGGCCCGTATTGAGCGACGAACGGCCCAACCAGGATCACCAGCAGGACCGCGCAGACCAGCGCCAGACCAAGCTTCGCCTCCAAGGTCCGCAGAAGCAACCTTAGGGGACTCGGAGCGATTGGGGCGCTATCATTGGTTGTCAATATCACGGTGCTCGTCCCTGCTAGACGTATCGGAGGCGTGGGTTCAACCAGAATGTCGCGATGTCGACCAGTATGTTGATCGATATAATCATGACCGCGAACACGAGAATGATACCCTGGCTGACAAGAACGTCGCCGCTAGCCAGCGTCTGAATAAGCAGGGAGCCAATCCCGGGAAATCCGAACACGACCTCGACCGTCAGCAGACCGGACACCGCGTATGTCATTGCCAAGCCAATTGCGCTTACAACCGGGACGGCGGAGTTGCGGAACGCATGGTCCCAGACCACGGTGCGCCGATCCAGGCCGCGCAGCCGAGCGGCGTCCACGTACGGCGCCGACAGGGCTTCCACCGTTGTCGCGCGTGTGAGCCTTGCCACGTGCGGCATCACCAGCAGAGCGACGGTGACCGCTGGCAGGATCAGCGTTAGCACACGGTCCCATAGCCCGCCGAACGAGAAAGCAAAGCCCGACTGCGTGGGGAACCACTTCAGCCAGATGACGAAGACCAGATACAAGAGCATGGCGACGAGGAACTCAGGCACGGCGGCGATGCCAAGATTGGCCCCGGTGAACCCCAAATCGAACTTGGAGCCGAAGCGTCTGGCCTGCATAACTCCGATAAAGACGCCGAGCGCGACGCCAAGCGTTCCGCCGATTGCGGCCAGAAGCACCGTTCGTCCAAGTCGAGTCTGGATTTCTTTCGAGACGGGCCGCCCGGTCAGAAGCGATTCACCGAAGTTGCCTGTGACAGCCTTCGACGCCCAAATCGCGTAACGCTGGATCAGCGGCGCGTCGAGCYGGTTTTTCGCGATGAACGCGTCAAGCTGTTCTTGGGAGACGTCGCGCCCAAGAACACTTCTGGCAACGTCTTCCGGGGTCTTGAAGCTCATCACCACGAAGACCAAAAAGGAGATGATCGCAAGCGTTGCAAAATTCGCCAAAATTCGAACGACTATGCGCCGGCCGAGGCGGCTGCCCGCAGCTTGGCTCTTTTCAGGAGCCGGAGAGCCAGCAGAGCGTGTTGCTATTTCTGAAGTCGTCTCGGCATTTGCCATCAAACTCGCTCCAGCGATGATCCTGACTCTATTTGGAGTGTCTTCCGATAGCCAATTCAACCATGCCATAGTTTTGATTCTGAGGCAGCCGAGAGATGTCGCGGCTAGAGTGGCTGTTTCGACATCACCGCGAGCGAAGCCAGTTCACCGACGACGAACATATTTCCTTGGACCGATCGGCAAGCATCATAGTAGCCGAACACCGCGATCACCGCCCCGGAATTGTCAGCATGTCTGCGATAGAGATCGCGTTTGGCATTCACTCTGCGTCCCCTTCGTCTTTTCTTATGTAAACCAGTCTGATTGCCTGCGGGCATTCGTAAATCATAAAACGAGCATCGGAAAAGGTGGACCAGCGAAGGCCCGGATCGACCACGGCATTGGCCTCAGGGGCTGAGGCTCCTCGGCAGCATGTCACTTGCCTATGATGATAGGCGTCGCCCGATGGTGGTCGTTCCTCGAGTGGCAGCTGGTCTATCGGTGCGGCTGCGCTCCAGCAGGCGAGGAATTACGATGTCACTTGATAGCCGGAAAATCGCTCGCGCAGCTCGCGCTTAAGAACCTTGCCATAGGCACTCTTCGGCAGGGAATCGACGAAAACGACGGCTTTCGGCTTCTTGAACGAGGCGATATGCTGACGTGTGAATTCGATCAATTCCTCGCCCGTGACGTTCGAACCCTCTCGTCGCACGGCCACGGCCAGGACGGCCTCGCCCCACTTTTCGTCCGGCACGCCTATTACGGTAACTTCGGCTATCCCCGGGTGCGTGAAGAGCACCTCTTCTATCTCTCGGGGATAGATGTTGGAACCACCGCTGATAATCATGTCCTTGACCCGGTCGGTCAGGAATAGATAACCGCCTTCATCGACGTAGCCAACGTCCCCGGTTCTGAGCCAGCTCCCATACATCGTGGCCTTGGTCCCTTCCGGATTGTTCCAATAGCCCCGCATCACGAGGTCGCTGCGTACACAGATTTCGCCGGCAACGCCAGGCGGCTGAGGTCGGCCTTCCTCATTCATGATGCGCAACATCACTCCGACAGGTTCGCGGCCGACCGATGAGAGCCGGGCGATGCGCACCGGATCGTCACCGACTATGTGATCCTCCTTGCTCAGAACCGCGCAGCTCGCCGCAGCTTCGCCTTGCCCGAAACCTTGGACAAAAATAGGACCGAACTTTTCCATAGCCTCGTCAAGTACGGCTTTGTGCATGGGCGCGCCGCCGTAGATGACCGTGCGCAGACTTGACACGTCGTATTTCGACTCCGCACCGCTGCGGGCCAGCAGCTGCACCATCGTCGGAGCCATCATCGTGGCCGTGACACGAAACCGCTCGATCGCCTCGAACACCCTCTCCGGATCGAACGACTTGGAGAGTGGGAATGCCTGCCCGCCGCCTCGCGCCAGATAGACGAGGCCAATGCTCGTGGTGCCATGTGAGATGGGCGCAAGATGTAGCATCACGTCGGTTTCGTTGGCGTCCCCGAAGCCGCTGGTCAGAAAGGACT
>NZ_JBFUFB010000032.1:0-24369 GCF_056403655.1 Mesorhizobium sp. P2_F8 | reverse complement strand
TGGAATGGGCTGCCAGAGCCGGTGACGCGCATCCTGCACGTTCTTCTCGACCTGTCCCTTCTCCCAGCCGGACGCGGGATTGCAGAACTCAGGCTCGAAGAGATAGTGGCTGGCCATTGCCATGAAGCGGACATTGACGTCGCGCTCCTTGCCRCGSCCGACCTTRTCGATCGCTGTCCGCATATTGTCGTAGATGCCGCGCCGGGGAACGCCGCCAAAGACACGGAAAGCGTGATTGTGCGCGTCGAACAGCATCTCGTGCGTCTGCAACAGATAGGCCCGGACGATAAAGGCTCGGCTGTAGCTGAGCTTCGTATGAGCCACCTGCAACTTGGTGCGTTCATTGCCGATGATCGCCCAGTCTTCCGACCAGTCGAACTGGAATGCTTCCCCCGGATCGAACGCAAGCGGCACGAATGTCCCGCGCCCTGTCGTCTGTAATTCCCTCTGCAGATCCGCCTTCCACTCCCGAGCAAAAGCAGCAACACGACCATAGGAACCTTCATAGCCAAGGCTGAGCAGGTCGGCATGCAACTGCTTCATCGTGCGTTTCTGTTTGCGGTTCTTTTTGGCTTCCGTCCTCAGCCAGGCCGACAATCGGTCAGTAAACGGATCAAGTTTGCTCGGCCGCTCCGGAACCTTGAACTTCGGCTCCACCCCATCCACACGCAGGTATTTGCGCACGGTATTCCGCGACAGGCCGGTCCTACGGCTAATCTCACGGATCGATAGATGCTCTCGAAAATGCCAGCGTCGGATCACGCTCAGTAATGCCATGTCGATCACTCCGTAGCCCCCGCTGAAAAACGCAGGGCAAGGTTCAAACATGGGTCAATTCTCGATGGAAATATCCTGTGTTGCCGGGTCAGTTCTCAGTGGCAATCAACACTAAGCGCGCTCCCGCAGCGAGCTTGTTGTCCAGATCGGATTCCAGTTTTGCCTGGGCTTCATCGTGCAGGTCCAGCGTGTGCCTTAGGTCGCCGGCCTTCTTCTTTTCGTCGAAAGCCAACCGTTCGGCGTCGTGCCGAAGCGATTCCTTGAAGAAGCGTCATTACCAAGCTCCGACCCGCAAAAGGCGGCTGCGAGATATGGTCGACTAAGCCGGAACGGCGTATAATTCGCCAGCCGGCGAACCCCAACCCCGCGCCGGTTAGGCCCGGTGGTCGCCACCCACCCCCCGCCCTTGGCCGCTGGGCCGCTAGTAGTTTGCGAAGAAACGGCCGGTGACGAGGTTATAAGCAGCACCGGCCATCGCGAGAAAAGCCCTGCTAGCGCCGGCCCTAAAGACCCACGTCCGCACGGCCACCGTAAGATTAGCGACCTCTTGACGAGTCTTAAGCGTAATCGCCTATGCTTAGCGGAATGCATTTGAGCGGCGTCATGTCCTACACAGTTGGTACACCACGAACGCCGTTCTGGGGACGACGCCCTTCAAGGACGAAGAGGGCCAAAAAGCCACGTCGCTGCCAAGTTCTCGGCTCGCCATGGTACGGGACCAGATGGCGCGGGCCTGGGCGGATGTTTGCCCCCCAGCCTTGCGACGGAGCCGGCAGCGGCATCCGAAGCAATAAATCAACTTTTCAAGACCGCCAATGTTCCAATGTTCCCTCAAGGGCCGCCGTAGGATTCTGACGAAAAAGCCCGCCGCAAAGGGCACAGCGGCGGGCCTTTTGACACAGGCCTGGCCGGTCGGAATATGCGCTTGGGTGATCCGGCCGATGCAATAAACGACAGCTCCGGAAAATTGTTCCGTCGACCATCCGTTATATTAGCACCTCTGGACGAAGTCGGGGACCGCTACAGATGCCGACTTCGTCAGCCGTGTCGACCCTCTTAGGAGGGTCCGCATGCGATCCGCGATTAAGCAAGGTCGCACGCGGCAAGAGATCGGGCAGTGATTAACAGGACCTTGGCGATGTGATGCAGTGGTGAAAAATCGGATTTGGCCAGCAGCCCAGCGATCGCGGCAAAGCTGACAAATGCCTGTCGCGCCTGTTCGGGCGTCATCTGCCCCGGCAATCGCGGCGTTGCACTTCTCACCGCGCCCAGTCGACACCATGCGATTAGAGCTACACCGTTCTTGCAACCAGCTTGCAACCCGCTTGCAATCTAGATGCGAATTGAAATGGATATAAGCATTTTGCGTACTCCCTGCCTTTACTCTACCTGCGATGACCTCCGCGCGCCTTAAGAGCGTCGCATCGTATATCGCAGACATATCGCGCGCTGATCCACAATCATCCTTCGCCGCGCCGCCTTGAATCCCGAACGTCGCTAATCCCGAACGTCGCTGGCGTGCCCCTGCGAGCCGCCGACGGAAGACATCTGATGGAATCGGCAATTCAGATCTCATCCAGATCGAGTGGCTGGAAACGAATGCCTATCTGCCCGTCCGGATGATCGGTGAGGAAAGCGCCACGGACGGGAGCGCTTAGGTTGGGCTTCCGACATGCGATTGCGGAAGCCCAACCCGGCCGGCGTTTAGAGTCAACCTCAAGGGCGCCGCCGGCCACAATCAATCAACTCGAAGGCGGGGAACAGGCCCCAATTCAGCCGCCCATCTTCTTCGCCATTGTGCAGAAATCTGCGTGCGACTTGTTGAGCGTGGTATCGCCGCAGTCCTTCAACACCGCCTTCTGTTCGTCGGGTTTCATTGCCATCCATGTGGCCTTGAAATCCTTTTCCGTCTTCAAAGTTTTCATGCCGGCATCGGTGAAGAACGGCGACATCTTTGCCGGGTCGTCGAGTGCGGATGTACTGCCAGCAAGAGCCGAACCAGTCATCATCGCAAGCGCCATAGCGCCCATCGTGAGCATCTTGATGTTCATTGTTTCCTCCGTCGTTAGGTCATCCAACGTGACCTTCCGGAAAAACGTCATGAGCTGAACTCGGTTCCCAGCGCCTACTGGCTTCTTTGAAATTGAACATCGCTTCGGGAGGGCGTGATAAAAAGGACGTTTCCCATTGCTTTCCAGGGAGGCTGCGATGGATAACGTGACGTCGAATGGCACAGGTTTGCCCTTGCGTAGAGGTAGTCGAAGCCTGCGGAGAATGGTTCGTCCGCGTAGTCGACTCCGACGAAGAACTTACCGATCACCAGCTTGAGAGAACCGTCTCCATCTCGACCGTCTCGACCTGCTGCGCGAAGCGCTGGTGATAGACGGTCAGCAGTGCATCATGTGTCGCGTCAGAAGAGCTGCACAGCGCGTCGGTGACGAGAACCACCCGATAGCCGAAATCGATCCCGCCGAGCACCGTGGCCAGAACACACACGTCGGTTTCCCCGCCTGTGATGACCAGCGTGTCGACGTTCTGTTGCATCAGATAGGCTCTTAGGTGACCCTCGAGCCAAGGCGAGTAGATATGCTTGTCGATCGTCGTCGCCGGCGGACAATATCCGGCGAGCGTCGGCAACAGTTCGACCATTTCGGGACCTATGTTTTCGATCGTCATCGAGGCCCACCGCTCATAATAACGTTTCCATGTGCCGGTGCCTTGTCCCGGCTTCCGGGCAGGTAGGAAGCGCGTGAAAACCGTCTGCGTCGCGCGCCTTGCGACAAGACGCTCTATCTGGGGGAGAACACGACTGATCCAGGGCGTGGCCCATGGTGATGGTTCGGCAAACAGCCGCTGCATGTCCACACAGACATGCATGCATCGGTCGCCTAGCGGGCCATATACCAGTCCATGCATCGACATGCAGATGGAACTTCGGCACGCTGCGAATGTTCCGATCCTTCGGCGGCGCGCCGACTGACCGCTCGGGGCCGTTTCCTCGCGGTCAAGACCCGTCCCACCTGTTGCCTGAATGGCCTTCTGCCATTTCAGCCTCCGTTAGTTGGCGCTAGCACCTGAGTTGGCCACCAAGCGAATCGGGCGAGCATTCGTTCTTGGAGACACAGATAACCCGGCGCCGAACGCACCTTACCCAACAAACTTGAGGCGGTCAGTGCTTCACTTTTGGCGTGATCCACCGCCCCTTGTTGCAGGCCCAGCCATGCGTGAGGTCCCGACACTCGGACGATCCAACTCCTTCGGCTTAAAGGATGCAAGCTGTGGGCGAGAAATCATTGTCAACTGCGAACCGTCTTCGGGTTGGCGCACAAGGCGCGCGTCTACCGCTTCGCTTCACACTCGGGACCGACCAGAAATCTGACCTCGTCGATCGCCAGGGATCCCTAACGAACACGGCGTGCTTCGTGGGAACCGTCGGGCCGATACCAAGTTCTATGACATCGGGCTCGGCAGGCTGATCGGTAACCTGGACAATTCCGGAACGTTCTCGAATCCTCTTGCGTCCGACGGATATCGCGGCCCAAGCCCCGCACGCGAACGCGCCGATAGGGGTGAGAAAGATCAGGTCTCGCATATGCAAACGAGGCAGAAATGACATCGAAGATAAGATCGGCCTCCACCAAACCGTACGGCGGACCTATGTGTGTCAGTTGCGCCTGGGCAAAACCCTCCCAGCCGCATCCGCTCGAACTCTGCGAAAACGGAGCGAAGGCGACCCCTTGGGAAATCACGTCCCTACGGGCCGACCCCGCATTCTTCGCCAAACACACGCTGAGCGAACTGGAGCTCTGGCCAGATCACAACCTGGAGGATCAGGGCCGTTTGAAAGCTGTGCCCGAGACCGCTGCTGTGGAAGTGGGATGGCGCAAACTGCGTCTGAGCGTGCAGATTGCGACGAAGCTCAACCGCAGTCACGTTTTCCATGGCGAGATCGCCTACCTCCTCCCCTGCCTCGGCCGTATCGAACTCGATCAGCAAGCGACAGGTCCACAGGCCGTGTCGATCGAGAGCTCCATTGTCCCAATCCACGGCTCGCGCGGCAACACGAACCCCGCCAGCCCAGCACTCTTGTCGCAGCCTGCGATTGTTGCCGGCATCGCCAAGGCCACGCTGGGCAAAACGAAGGTTCCATGGGATGCCTGGGTGGGCAACTATGCGGAGATCCGAGACGCCATCGAGGGGACGTACCCTGAAACCTTTAAGGATTTCAACGAGCGGCTTTTCAAGCCGGGAGGGTTTGCCCGACCGCTGCCGGCGCGCGAACGCAAATGGGTAATGCAAAGCGGAAAAGCCAATTTCATTACACCAGATAGGCTTTTTCCGGAATTGTCCACGTCGCAGAATGCCGACGTTCTTCATCTCGCGACGCTTCGCTCCAACGATCAGTTCAACACTTCCATCTATGGCTACAGTGACCGTTTTCGTGGAGTGAACGGCATGCGCAACATCGTATTCCTTAACCCAGAGGATATTGCCCGCCTAGGATTCGCTGACGGCGAAATTGTTGATCTGACAACAGCGATCGATGAGGCTACCGCGCGCACGGTCACGGGATTGAGAGTCGTTTCCTACAACATTCCAGAGGGGTGCTGCGGGGCGTATTTTCCCGAAACCAACCCGCTCTTCCCCCTGGCTCACCACGACCCGAAGTCGAAGACGCCGTCATACAAGCTTTTGCCAGTCCGCCTTAGCCGATCGCACTTAACTCATGATTGATGCCATGGGGGCAGAGAACCGCTTGACAGAAAGGACCTTCGGAAACCCGAAGTCGGCGCTGATGGCTGGCGCGCTTCTGCTGCTCGTCGGTGTGGGCGGCCTGCTCGGCTTGTTGCGGCAGCCGAGAGAACTTCGCCTCGATCCGCCGGTTGCTGCCGACCTCGACCGGTTCCGCCTCATGCACAACGGCATCAGCGGAACACCACCCGAGAGTTATTTCGCGGGCGGCAAGCCTTATGAAACGGACGCTTACAATCTGAGCCAAGGCAAGCGTCTTTATGCCTGGTTTGGCTGCCCAGCATGCCACGGCGACGGTCGTGGCGGTGTTGGGCCGAGTTTCCTTGACGGCTGGTGGCTTTACGGGCCTGAGATGGTTTCCCTAGCCGCTTCCATCCGGGACGGCCGCCCGCACGGCATGCCTGCCTTTCGTGACAGGATGACGATCGAGCAGATATGGCAACTCGCAGGATATCTTCAGACGATCGGTTCCTACACGCCGAAGATAGCCGCGCCCAGCCGCAACGATGACAAACACACCCGCCCGGCCGAGAATCGCGGTCCGGCGATAATTCTCTTCAACGAAGGGCCGGTCAATGTCCACCCAGACCAGGGACCTTCGCCATGAGAAAGGTCCACGCCCTTCTTCCGGCGATCATTGCCGTGGCGTCGGGCTGCAGTGGCAATCAGTCGGCGCTCGATCCGCGCGGTGGCCCTGCCATCCATCTCGAACACCTGATCATCGCAACAGTCATCCTCTGTACTGTAGTCTGGATCCTGGCAATGGTCATGCTTGGCCTGGCACTCGCGCGGGGCCGCCGCGCGGCCGCGGACAGCGCGAAGTCCGAGGCACRGCTCACAATGACAGTGATTGCCGCGGTCGCTGCCAGCGTAGTCATCATCGCCGGTCTGACGATCGCAAGTTTCTATACTACCCGGAATATCGGCGTCCCGGAAAATGCCGCCCTTACGATCACGGTCAAGGGACAGCAATGGTGGTGGCAGGTCTTCTATGCCGGTACCGACGCAAAGCCCGGCTTTCAGACTGCCAACGAAATTCACATCCCCGTCGGTGCGGATGTTCACCTCCTGCTCGAGAGCGCCGATGTCATCCATTCGTTTTGGGTGCCTAGCCTCGCCGGAAAGCAGGATCTTGTTCCGGGCCGGTCCAACAGTTTGCTGCTGCGCGCCGAAAAGTCCGGCGTTTATCGGGGTCAATGCGCCGAGTTCTGCGGCCTGCAGCATAGCCATATGGCGATCATGGTAATCGCAGAGGCGCCGGCGGACTACGAACGTTGGGCGGCGTCGCAGCGAGATGACGCGATGAAGCCAATTGATCCCGACGCGGCGGCAGGGAAGGCAGCTTTCCTGGCTAAGCCGTGCGCTGCCTGCCATACGGTCCGGGGTACATCGGCCAACGGCACGACGGGGCCGGACCTTACACACATCGGCGGCCGTCAGACTATCGCCGCCGGGCTGCAGGAAACCACGCGCGGCTCACTGGCGGCCTGGATTGCCGATCCGCAGACGCTCAAGCCTGGAAACAACATGCCGATAGTCGCGCTGACCAGCATCGAGCTCCAGAATATCTCCGCTTACATGGAGAGCCTGAAATGACGCGCGAAGATGACCGCGGCGTCCGTGACACGGCATTCGGCGAAGCCGAGCTAGACCGGCGCCTCGCGGTAACGTGGGCAACACGGCCAGGCCTGTGGGGTGGCCTTTCGACGGTCGATCATAAGATCATAGGCCGGCGCTATATTACCACGGCGTTTGTCTTCCTGGCGCTTGGCGGGTTGCTGTCGTTGCTGATGCGGTTGCAATTGGCACGACCCGAAGCCCGCTTCATAGGGCCCGATCGTTACAACCAGATTTTTACTATGCACGGCACGAACATGATGTTCCTCTTTGCCGTGCCCGTCATGCAGGCGATGGCCGTCTACCTCGTACCTTTGATGGTGGGGACACGGAGCATCGCTTTCCCGCGCCTCAACGCGTTCTCCTACTGGATGTATCTCGCCGGCGGTTTGCTGTTGTGGATCGCCTTTGTGCTGGATACGGGACCGGATGTCGGTTGGTTCGCCTATGTCCCGCTCTCCGGTCCCCAATATGCGGCCGGGAAGCGAGCCGACATCTGGGCACAGATGATAACCTTCACCGAAGTCTCCGCGCTCGCCGTCGCCGTCGAGATCGTAGTTACCGTCTTCAAGCAACGCGCGCCAGGAATGTCCCTGGACAGGATCCCCTTGTTCGTCTGGTCGATGCTGGTCACGTCGTTTCTTGTCATCCTGGCGATGCCGGCGATCATGATCGCGAGCACCGCCCTTATCCTCGACCGGCTTGTCGAAACACATTTCTTCAATCCGGCCGCAGGCGGCGACGTCCTGCTGTGGCAGCACCTGTTCTGGTTCTTCGGCCACCCGGAAGTCTACATCATTTTTCTGCCGGCAGTCGGGATGGTGTCGACCGTCGTCGCGACGTTCACCCGTCGACCAGTGTTCGGCTATCTGGCGATGGTGATGGCGTTAATCGCTACGGGTATCCTGGCGTTTGGACTATGGGTCCATCATATGTTTGTGGCCGGCCTTCCCCGGCTTGGAGAAAGCTTCTTCACGGCCTCGAGCATGGCGATCGCGGTCCCGGCGGGATTGCAGATATTTTGCTGGCTGGCGACGATGTGGGCAGGCAGGCCGACCTTCAAGACGCCGTTCTTGTTCGTCATCGGCTTCATGGTCATATTCGTCATTGGCGGCCTCACCGGCGTGATGGTGGCGTCCGTCCCGTTCGACACACAAGTCCACGACACCTATTTCGTGGTCGCGCACTTTCACTATGTCCTGATCGGTGGCGCTGTGTTTCCTCTGCTCGGCGCGATCTATTATTGGTTTCCCAAGGTGACGGGCCGGATGATGAGCGAGACACTCGGTCGCTGGGTGTTCGGTCTGATCTTTGCCGGCTTCAACCTGACCTTTTTTCCCATGCATATTCTCGGGCTGCGCGGTATGCCGCGCCGCATCTACACCTACCAGCCCGAGATGCCATGGTCCGGCCTGAACATGTTCATCAGCCTAAGCGCCATCATACTTGCCGCCGGCTTCCTTTTGTTTTTCGTCGACGCCATACGCAGTGCCCGGTCAGGTACCGTTGCGCCATCCAATCCGTGGGAGGCCTCGACGCTGGAGTGGACGACCTCGTCGCCGCCGCCGCCATACAACTTCGCCCGGCTGCCGGTGGTCGGCAGCCTCGAGCCCCTGTCTGACGACCCAAAGTCGCTAGCCGTCGTTTCGGGCCTGCGCGTCGACCGTCGTGAACTGGTGGTCAGCAGCGTCGTCGAAGCGCGTCCGGAAGCGCGGGAATCGTCGTCCGGGGACTCGATCTGGCCACTATGGGCAGCACTTGCCACCTCCGCGACGCTGATCTGGTCGATATTCACCCCATGGGCGGTTGTGTGGGGCTCGCTACCAGTCGCGATCGCACTCATTGGCTGGTTCTGGCCAAAGGGCACGTCGGAAGACGAGTCATGAAGAAAAGCGTCGCTCTCGACCTAACGGAACTTCCGCCCCATGGCCTCGGCACGGCGAGTGTTTCCTGGTGGGGAACACTCGCGTTCATGCTCATTGAAGGGACGGGCTTCGCTCTTTCGATCGTCGTCTATCTCTATCTCATGAGTCTGGCACAGCACTGGCCCCTGGATGCCCCACCACCTGATCTGCTCGCCGGAACGACCCTGACGGCTCTTCTGGTGGCGAGTCTTGTCCCCAACATCCTCCTCGCCCGCTGGGCGCGAGCCCAGGATTTGTTGAAGGTTCGTATCGGCCTGATTGTCATGTCACTGCTCGGCCTAGTACCGCTGATCCTGCGCGCGTTCGAGTTTCCGGCAATGCATATCAAGTGGGATCAGAACGCCTACGGGTCGATCGTGTGGGTGATGCTCGGCCTGCACACCACGCATATCGTGACTGATCTGGTCGAGACGCTGGTGCTGACCTGCCTCATGTTTTCACGCCATGGCGACAACGGGCGCCGTTACGGGGACGTCAGCGACAACGCGATGTACTGGAACTTCGTGGTGGCGACTTGGTTGCCCATGTATGCCTGCCTGTATTGGGTCCCACGCCTATGACCAACGTCAAGCTTCGATACGCCGGACTCCTTATACCGCCTGTGACCTGGGCGCTCAGCACTCAGCTTGGACAAATCACGCCCTACATCGATTGCCGCCAGACTGTTTCCTGGACGGCGGCCTCTTCCGGCATACTTCTCGTCGTCTCGATTGCAAGCCTCGCTACAGCATGGGCCACTTCAGCGGGATTGGCCAAGCCAGCCCGGTTTATCTTTGATACAGGTTTTCTGATCGCACTGGCGTTTGTCTTTGCGCTGTCGTTGCAGGGGGCGGCCACTATGCTGCTTGACCCATGCCAGCGCTGATCGGTGCCACGATTTCTTTCATGATCGCCACCCCGGCAATGGCGCACTGGGATGAGGCCCATGGTTCTGGAATTCCATGGACATTTGATCCTTGGATCGTCGTGCCTCTTGCAATGCTTGCCGCGCTGTACGGCATTGGCACCGTGAAACTGGGCTGGCGAAGCAGACGGAGCTTGCTCATCCGTGCCTTGCTGTACTGGGGCGGCATACTAACCCTGGCGGGTGCACTGATTTCGCCGCTTCACTGGCTTGGAGAGCACCTTTTTACCTTTCATATGATCGAGCATGAGATCGTCATGGCTATCTCGGCCCCCTTGATCGTGCTCGCGCGTCCGGTTGGTATCCTGCTGTGGGGATTGGCCGGACGAGCCCGTCACATCGCTGGGTCACTGATGCGTTCACCCCTGATACGCGGGACATGGGACTGGTGCACGAGCGCCACAAACGCCACCATCATCCATGGCGTCGCCATCTGGGCCTGGCACATGCCGGGGCTGTTCGATGCGGCCTTGACCAACACGGCCCTGCATCGCCTTCAGCATCTCAGCTTCTTTGCGACAGCGATATTGTTCTGGTGGGCGATTGTCTGGCGAAGCGATTACGGCGCCTCAGCCTGGCACCTGTTCGCGACCATGATCCATACCGGCGTTCTTGGCGCCTTGATGGCGCTCGCGCCACGCGTGCTTTATCTCGCGCAGACCCAGGCCGCGAAGGCTTGGGGATTGACGCCCTTGGAAGACCAGCAATTGGCCGGCATGATCATGTGGGTGCCAGCTGGCACGATCTATGCGGCAGCGGCAATGACCATGCTGGCGCTTTGGATTCGTGGCTCAAGCGAAAGTAGGCCGCAAAATGCCTGATCTGCTTGCGTCTCCCGCTGGCCGCGCCACCTTGACGGCTGTTCTTCTTCTGGCGGCATCGGCCGCTTTTGTCACGGCCAACATCACGCGCGACAACCTCACCCGGGTGACCCTAGCCAAAACGATGACCGGCGGCGATCCAGAACGCGCTCCAGAAATCTTTCGCCGCTACGGCTGCTCCGGTTGTCACACCATCGCCGGCATACCGGGCGCGGACGGCCAGACCGGTCCCCCGCTCACCGGACTGTCAAAGCGTGTGTATATTGCGGGCGTGCTGGAAAACAATTCCGACAACCTAATCGCATGGATTGTTTCGCCCCGGACCTTCTCCCCACAGACGGCGATGCCGGCAACTCGCATCTCGCAACAGGAAGCCAAAGACCTTGCCGCGTATCTCTACGCCCAATGACCTCTGATGTGCTGTGACGTCAGGACAAGAACTTCGCATTTTTCCTGGAATCGCTTCAAGGATGTGGCGTGGCAATCGGTGCGAGACCTTTGATATAACGTGCGATGGCCTGGCGGTCGCTGTCAGGCAGCATTGCCGTATTGGCCACGACATCGGCCATGGAAGATCCCACGCGACCGTGGTCGGGAGTCTCGCCCGTTTTGAGCATCGTGGCGATGTCATTCTCGGTCCATCCGCGCAACTTGTCCTGGGTGATGTTTGGCACAAATCCCGTACCTTGCGGATCGATACCACCGGCAAAGCGAATGTCCGGTTTGATTGCGCCAAAAGCGTTGCGGGTGGAATGGCACTCGGAGCAGTGTGCGACGGTCTCGACGAGATAGGCACCGCGATCATGCACGGGGTCTCCGTCGAGATGCGCAGAGGTTGAGCCTTCGCGAAAGAACATCATTTTCCAAATCCCGACCGACCCCCTTATGCTGAACAGGATCGCGGGACTATGCGGCGGCGCACGTCCCGCTACCTTGGGAAGCGTCTTGAGATAGGCACTAAGATCCCTAATGTCCCCGGCCGTCATACCCGTAAAGCTCGTAAAGGGAAAAGCGGGATAGTAATGTTCATGCCTTGGCGAAACGCCGCCGATGAGCGCATTTGCCAGGTCGGTGACGCTCCATGCGCCGATACCATCGACGGGATCGGGGGAAATGTTGGGAGGCCGAAAGGTCCCGAATGGTGAAGCGARCGCCATACCACCGCCAAGCCTCAGCCGGTCGGGCTGTCCAGGTGTAGCATGACATGAACCGCAATCTCCGGCATTGAAGACGATCTCACCATGCGCGACATCGCCCGGGCCTTCAATTTGCCGATCCGCAAACGGAGGCGTCGCCTCGGTCATGTACCACGAGACCGCGCCACCCCCGGCTGCACACAGCAAAACGCCAAGAGCAAGTTTCCACACAGTGCGCGCCCTGACCTTCCGCAAGCTGTCAGGCGACTGCCGCTCGCGCTTGCTTTGACCTCCGGCCTTCATAAAAGAAAGTTGCTCTAGAGTGCATCGCAACCGAGGTCGGAGTGGATCGGAAATGTCCAGCTTGTCCCAGGGAATGCGGTACAGGCAATCGCGATGGCGCAGGCGAAAGAAGTCCAGCATCGTTATGCCTATCGCCGAGGCAGAGAGCCGCTCGAAAGCAGCGAAAATGCCGACGTGGAATTCGGTGACGACAATATCGTCACCGTGACGCTCCGCGACTATCTCTTCTATGCGACCGACGCTTTTGCCGCGCAGCGAAAGCACCCGCCGGCCGGCAAGATGTTCGAGGTTGACGGTGCCCATCGTCAAGCTCCCGGGATGCGGCCGATGACGCGGTCGCGCAGCCAGTCCTGCCAATCGAAGATCGCGGTCCTACGCACGTCAATGTCGACTTCGATGTCGACGCCGATATCGCGCACCTTTTCCCACGCTATACGGTGCGGCTCGGCATGGCGCTCGCCGCCAAGCGTTGCCGCAAGCCATGTCATCCAGCGTCCCGGTCGTGTACCAAGGCGGCGCGCCAGCGTGATCGACCCGAGCTCGACTGCGACGATCCTGGGCGGCACGTCTGCCCTCACCTCGGCGACCAATCCGTCGACCTTACCGATCTTAACCTGCTTACGGTCAACGACCTGTTTGTCCAGCAGATCGCGCAGCAAATCCATCACGAACCTCCGAACAGTTGCAAGGGAATGCTGACAACGGCAAGGACGAAACCGAGCGCGATGATGAAGATCACCGCGGCGTTGGAAACCATGCCGTTGCGATGCTCGCCGACATAACGCTCGTCATTGAGCAGGAAAAGGAAGGGCACCACGGTCAGCGGCAGGCTGGCCGCCGTCACCGCCATGGAGAAGATGGTTAGCTTCAGCGGGTCGAGGCCGAGCCCGATCGGGATCGCGGCAAGCAGTAACGACAGCGTATACACACCACAGAAGGCGGGATCATCGCGCGGTTTTAGGTCCTCGCCCCAATTCCATCCGAAGCCTTGCGCTACGAGATATGCCTGCTGCAGCCCGATTTCGAGTGCGGCACCGAAGCAGGCTATCGCGAGCGAGGCAACGAACAGGACAAACCCCCAAAAACCAAATATCGGGGTCAGCATCAGCGGCAGTTGGTGGTAATCGTTGACTTGGTTTATGCCGTGCGCGCCGAGTACCAGCGCGGCCACGATCAGCACGCTGACCGAGATCGTGYCACCGAAACTCATGCCCATCCCCGCAATGGCGCGATTGGTGCCGAGATAGGTTTTGTCCCAGTGATCCTCTACGGCGCCCGAAGAATAGAACATAAAGAGGTAGGGTGATATCGACGCGCCCAGAATACTGACGGTCATGAACCAGTAGTTCGCCGCGTCATACTCCGGCAGACTGGGCATCGCCCCAGCGGCAACCTGTCCCCAATCCGGTTTCAACATCACCGCCGCGACCACGAAGCAGAGTGTGACAAGACCAAGGATCGCCACGCCCTTCTCGATGAATCCGAAAGTTCCTTTCCATAGAAACAGCCACGCCAGGAACGCTACTGGCAGCGCCCACCATTGAAAGCCGATCCCAGTCGCAAGTTCCGCCGCGATGGCAACGCCGCCGATCTCGGCCGACATCACCATGAGGTTGACCAGTAAGGTGACCAACAACGGCCACAGGAAGGCATTGAAGCCAAACCTCTCGCGGATTCCGTCGGCGATCGTATGGCCGCTGACGGCGGCGAATCGACCGGCCATCTCGACAAGAAAGATGATGCAGATCGTGCCAAGGAGGATTGCCCAGATCAGCCGGAAGCCGAAAGTCGCGCCAGCTTGCGCGGCCGTCGCCATCGACCCGACCTCGAGGAAGCCGCCAACGCTGGTCACGATACCAAGCGAGATTTCAAGCAGCTTTTTCATGATTTCGGCGGGGAATATTGGGCATCGGCGGCGGCGAGATCGGTCGCAGCCGTCCGAAGTTCCTGCAGCGCTTGGGTCACCTGCCGGGGGTTGCCAGCCACCACCCCTGCTTGGACGTGCGTTGCCGCAGCCGACAGCCGACCTATTGCCGCGATCACATCGTGCCTCTCGGGAGATTCAGGAGAATCCTCGGACTGCATCTGCCGACTTGCCTTAGCAAGCGTTTCGGCTGTCGATTCCAATGTGGCCGATGTATATTGTGAAGGGACGGCGCCGGCGGCCCACGCGTCGACGACCATGGCTGCCGTCTGCGACGCCGACGTCGCGATCTTTGATTGGTGCTCGATGGACTCCGAAGACGAGCACGCGGCCAAAGCAAGCATGGTCGCCAACAGGGATGAGCGGCAAAGCGGACAGACTTCGTTCTTAATAATGGCTAGCATTGGCTGCATGGTGCCGACGTCGTTCCGTCCGACGTGTATCTGAAGATGATCAGAGGCATCAGAGACCCCGGACTGTGGATTTCGCTTTCCTAGGAAAGCGGATCACATCTTTAGGCAAGCGCTGATTTGACATCCGGCAAGGATTGGGACCGGCCTGCTCTCCACTGAGTGGCCCACGGGACTGCAACTTCCCAACGGTTGGCCCCGACAAAGCGGCCCGTTGTCTGAAAAGACGCAGAAGTTCGGGGTGAAGTCCGTCATTTCGGAGAGAGGCCACGTCGTGAAGAAATGCGAAGAGGTCCATTGCATGTCCTTCCCACGCTGACACCAACCTCGTGTGATAGCCGAGGCCTATTGCATTGGCCTCATTTGTCCCTCTCAGTGAAGTAAAGTTGCTGGGGCCGGAAGGTTCCGCCGCTCTCGCAAATTTGCCTGCCAGGCCAATCAGATGACGCTTGTTAATCCGCAGGCACGGACCGCGTCCGCGTGAAGGTCGCTGACCTCATTTTTGCTTCTTTCAGGGCGGCGCGTTTTCATGATGCTCCGCAAGCCATCACGATAAGACCTTGGGAACTATCGACCTTGCTCCGCTGCTCTGACCCTCCCAAAGAGAGTCAAAATGTCGCGCTGCTGAGCAAGCACGGAGGTAGATGAAAATGCGGGCTCCCTCACATAGTTGATCGACGCGACCGCCATCATCAGACCTTCAAGCCAAAGATTGTCGACCTTTCATGGCCTGGAACTCTTTACGTGGTCGGATGGGTTCTGCCCGTCTGACTGGTGGGTCTTGTCGTCCACCTCATTGACGGGGCGCGTCAGTCCAGCGCCATTCTTGGGCTTCTTGTTTCCGGCCGCGTCCTGAGAGAAAGCATCCGAAGGGTCGGCGCCGGTCTTTGCCGGATATTTTGTTGCCCCGGTTTCGCGACGGTTTTCGTTGTCAGACATGCCTTTGTGCTCCGTGTGATCAACGGTAACCGCTCCCGGCAGTGCTAGTTCCGCTCGAGATGGAACATTCCCCAGGGCGGGTCGTTGGCCAGCTATTGTCAGGGAGCCGGAGAGAGCCGGCTCCAAGATAGAACGTAAAGGCCTGAACGGCAGCGGCGAGGATCAATCGCCACCCAACCCTAAGACGGCAGGTGCGTCTCCTAAGAACAAAATCCCTCTGGCAGAACCTTTCCCTGCCAGACAAAGCCATGCGCGGCCGGTGGCACACCTCATCCGACCGACAGACCGGGAGAATAACCAACGAACTTCCTGTCCCTAACTCTGACGAAGAACCGTGATCCACCAAAGCGAGCATTGCGATGAGCGGTGATCAGGTGCGCAGCGGTGAGTGCCCCGATGGCGAATGCCTCATGTTTTCAATATCTGGGCGAACGTACACTGTTCCGGAGCCTTGTCAGGGCGCCACCGCATGAACTTGGTACCGTGCCGGAAGCGGTCGCCGGTGACGTGATCGAACCGGACTTCCACTACCAGTCGGGGCGTCAATGGCTCCCAATCTCCGCTCCTCTCCGTGCTCCAACGGCTCGGTCCGCCCGGCGCTTTGCCGCTAAAGCCCGGAGGCGAACGCAAGGCTTCGAGTTGTTGGGTCAGCTCTGATCGATCCTCCTGCGCGATGGTCGACGTAAATCCCACATGGTCGAGCTTGCCCTGGTCGTTGTAGAGCCCAAGCAACAACGAACCGACCTCGCGCGCGTTCGCCAGATAGCGGAAGCCACCGACCACGCAATCAGCTGTGCGCAGCCGTTTGACCTTGACCATGGCGCGCTCGCCGGGCCGATATTCGTCGTCGAGAAGCTTGGCGACAACGCCGTCCGTTGATCCGCGACCGGATTCGCCAAGCCACTTCGTTGCCGTCGCCAAATCCCGAGTACAACGCGACAATTCAAGATCGGTATGTCCCGCTGACTTTACGAACGCATCCAGCACCTGGCGCCGCGCAGACAGCGGATGATGCATCAGGCTGGCATCCGGACTGGCCAGCATATCAAACAGGATCAGCTTGGCCGGGGTTTCAGCCGACAGTTTCCGGATCCTGCTTTCCGCTGGATGCAATCGCATCTGGAGCGCGTCGAAAGAAAGTGAGCCATCGACTTCGATAACGATCTCGCCATCGACGACGAATTCCCTGGCTTTCAGCTCACGCAACATCGAGACGACTTCCGGAAAATATCTGCCGAGCGGCTTGCCGGATTTTGCTCGCAACTCCACCGTATCTCTGGCTTTGAAGGCCAGGCAACGGAACCCATCCCATTTAGGTTCGTACTGCCATTGGTTAGCGCTATCAGGCAGTTTGTCTGCAGCCTTTGCCTCCATTGGTTTCGTGTCCAATGGGACGGCAAATGACGGTTTTTCCCCTTCAGATGTCATGCGGCGAGCTTTGCAGAACCCAGCCGTTTGATGGCGCTGCTGATCGACCTTTCGCCATCGTCGTAGTCGGCCCAGGCGACGGTCTTCTTCAACAGGCTCGGAACGGTTCGGACCGTGTATTTTTTTGGGTCGAGATCCGCCTTCACCTGGCCCCATGTCAGCGGCATGGAGACAGTCGCTCCTTCCCTAGCACGCGGTGACAGCGGAGCGACGGCCGTCGCCATGCGATCATTGCGGAGGTAATCGAGAAAGATCCGAGACGTCCGCAGCTTCTTGGCCATGTTGATGAGGTAGAGGTCCGGCAGGTCCGCCGCCATTTGCATGCACACCGCCTTCGCGAAGGCCTTGGCCTCTGGCCAGGTCGTTTTGTTGCGCTGGGCGGCCAATGGGGTGACTACGTGCAGGCCCTTGCCGCCCGTCGTCTTGCAAAAGCTCACCAATCCCAGATCTTCAAGACGATCGCGCATTTCCTTCGCTGCGGCTACTACCTCGGCAAAGGAGACTTCGGGACCAGGGTCTAGGTCGAAGACAAGTCGCCCGGGTTTCTCGGGATTGCCCGGCTGGCAATTCCAGGGATGCAATTCCAGGCCGCCAATCTGGGCGATCGCAGCCAGGCCTTCAACGCGGTCGATCTGCAGATACGGCTTGTGGTCGCCGAAGACTTTCACCAGTTCCAGCAGATTGGATGTGCCTGGCATTGCGTGGCGCTGGAAGAACTGCTCGCCGGCGTAGCCATTAGGGGCTCGGACAAGCGAACAGGGGCGACCCTTGAGATGTTTGATCATCCAGGGGCCAATGGCCTCAAAGTACTCTGCAAGATCGAGCTTGGTGACCGGCTGACCACCGTCGCCGGCATTCGGCCACAGCGGCTTGTCAGGCTTGGAAATGATGACGCCCAGGACGACCGGGCTTTTCGCACTCCGGGCAGTTGCCTTGCCGGGTTCGGCAATCTGCGTCTCTTGAGGATCGGCGGGTCGCTCGGCCTCAACCTCTTTCGCGGGCTTGTCTTCGCGCAAGCCCTTGAAGGCGGCCTGCCTGACATTGCCGCCGCCCGTCCAGCCGGCGAATTCGATTTCCGCAACCAGTTCGGGCTTTGTCCAAAAGACGGTTGCATCCTTTTTTGGCGCGCCATCGCCAGTGAAAGGCGACTTGACCGCCTGCATCTCCTTGAGCCTTGGCAGCAGTTGCTTGACCTTTGCCTCGCTGTATCCGGTTCCAACACGGCCGATGTAAGCGAAATGCTTGCCCCGATTGACGCCGACCAGCAGCGATCGGAATTTGCCATTGGTGGTGGCCCAGCCGCCGATGACGACCTCATGTCCGGCGCGGCATTTCGATTTTGCCCAGGTGTCGGTCCTGCCCGAGACATAGGCTGCATGAGCCTTTTTGGAGATAATGCCTTCAAGCGACAGACGACAGGCGGACCGCAGCACTGCATCGCCGCCATTGGTGAAGTGCTCGACATAGCGGATAAGGTTTTCCTCGCCGCGATCGACCTTACCGAGCATCGCGCTCAGCTGCTCCTTACGTTCCAAGAGAGGCAGCGTTCGCAGATCAACGCCGTAGGCGAATAACAGATCAAAGGCAAAGAAGATGAGATCGTTTGTTCGGCGCTCGGATAATGCAGCTTGCAGAGCGGCAAAATCGGGGGCGCCATTCTCGCCGAGCGCGACAATCTCGCCATCGATGATGACATCGGGAAGGCTGCCCGCCTCCTTTGCGATGGCGCCAAATTTGTCCGTCCAATTCAGGCCTTTTCTTGTCTTCAATGTGATGGCGTTATCCTCGACGCGCAGCTGGACTCGGTAGCCGTCGAACTTGATTTCATGCACCCAATTCGCTCCGGCCGGCGGCCGGGAGAGCGTCTGGCACAGCTGCGGTGCGATGAAGTCGGGCATTTTCGTCCCCGACGCACGAGAAGCTCGTTTGGGGCGCGGAGATGGCTTTGACGCTTTGATGGCGCGTTCGTCAGCAGCATGGCCGCGATTGCTGTCCCACACGGCGTCCGCATCGGCCGCCGATGACCCTTGCATCATGAACGGCTTCGGTCCGGCTCCTTTGCCCGCAGCAATCTTATCCATGCTCCGCCCGGAAGCGATAGATCGGTCCTGTGCCAGCACCGCGTCGCCATTGCCGTCCACCGCGTATTTGTCGCGATGCTTGATCAGCAGCCAGTTGGTGCGTTTGCCTCCATTGCGATCGTGCTTCATGCGCACAAGGACAAAACTTCCGTGCAGGCGCTTCCCGTCGAGCGTGAACTTAAGATCGCCTTTTTCCAAAGCCTGTCCAGCTGACATAGAGCCTTCCGGCTCCCAGTATCCCCGGTCCCACAGCTGCACGGTGCCGCCGCCATATTGGCCCTTGGGGATGGTGCCTTCGAAGTCGCCATAGTCTAGCGGATGGTCTTCCACCTCGACTGCGAGACGTTTGTCGTGAGGATCCAGCGACGGTCCCTTCGTAACGGCCCACGACTTGAACACACCATCAAGCTCAAGACGAAGATCGTAGTGCAGCCGCGTGGCCGCGTGCTTCTGAATGACAAATCGAAGCCGGTTAAATTTCGCGATCGTGCTTTCGCCGCTGGGTTCTTCCGTCTTGGTGAAATCCCGCTTCGCCCTATAGGTGGAAAGCTCGCCTTTTGTCATGGGAAATGCCCCGGCTGATGACGCAACACGAGTCTCAACGCCGCGGACGAGATTTGGTTCGGCCAACGCTGGAATCGGACAGCAGCAAAAGCTTCGACTTAACAATTGCGATCCCCCCATCTCGAACAGCGAGTTCCGCGTCGGTACTGAGCAGCCCAGTGGAGATCAAACCTTCGCAATGCCGGTAGGTCCGTGCCCGGCTCGCGTGGGGACTTGCATTAGCTCCAGGGAATGGAACCAGATGTCCCGTGCCGCGTCATAGAAGCAGTTCTTATCGTGCAGCTGCAGGAGTGACATCGATGATCAGGCCCGTTCTTGTCGCAGCCGCCGTGCTGGCCCTCGCATGCGGCAGGACAGAAGCGGCGAAGTTGGACCGAGCCGCCGTCAACAATGCCCAATTCGACGACGGCGAAGCGAAGGGCGTCAATCCGATCGTACTGAAGGCGCAAATCCTTTTGGATCGCGCGCGGTTTTCGCCGGGCTTGATCGACGGCCGCGGAGCAGAGAACTTCGAGAAGGCGATCCGGGCATTTCAGGCGGCGAACGGATTGCCCTCCGATGGCAAGCTCACACGGGAGACTTGGAACAAGCTCGCCGCAACATCTTCAAACCCGGCCCTTGTGACCTACGAGCTGACGCGCAAGGATGTGCGTGGACCGTTTACCAAGCGAATTCCGGCTCGCATGGAAAGAATGGCTCGCCTCCCTAGGCTTGGCTATCACAATGCGCTGGAAAAGATGGCTGAGCGCTTCCATACCAGCGAACAGCTGCTCGAAAGGCTCAATCCCGGCATTGGCTTCAGGGTGGCCGGCGCAAAGTTGCTGGTGCCAGCTGTCGACCGAGGCGATCCTCCCGCGGCTATTGGCAGAGTGGAGGTCGACAAGAGCGCTCGCCAGGTTCGCCTGCTCGACCCTTCCGACAAAGTGCTTGCAGTGTACCCCGCTTCGATCGGGAGCCAAGAGAAGCCGGCGCCGAGCGGCCACGCAGAAGTCAAACGCGTGGTGCACAACCCGACCTATCATTACGATCCTGACTTCGCCTTCAAGGGGGTTAAGACCAACCGCCCATTCACCATAGCTGCCGGGCCAAATAATCCGGTGGGATCGGTGTGGATCGATTTGTCCATCGAAAGCTACGGCATTCACGGTACTCCCGAGCCAGGCAAGATTGGAAAGACCTTCTCACATGGTTGCATCAGACTGACCAATTGGGATGCTGAAGACCTCGCCTCTGAGGTGCAAAAGGGCACAAAGGTTATCTTCAAAGATGAAATGGTGGAGTCGGTCAACGAGGAATTCCAGTAGCCGCGCCGCTACGTGAACTTGGAGAAGAGACTACTTCGATGGTGTTCTTCATTGTCAGCGCCGCCGCGACAAATCTAGGCTTTACCACTGCGCCTCCGGCCGCACCGGTGGACGCGCAGGCGATCGCCGATCACTTCTCCTCAATACAATCCATGTCTGGGGACTTCGTTCAGTCCGGCCCGAAGGCGGAACGGACAAGTGGCAGGTTGTTTCTCCAACGGCCGGGCAAAATCCGATTCAACTATGCCGGCCAATCGGGGATCAGCGTAATCGCCAACGGCAAATCGGTAGTCGTTCATAATAAGAAACTTAAAACCTCGCGGCTTTATTCACTCTCGAAGACGCCACTCAAGCTAAGCCACTACTCTACAATAGGATCGATCTGTCTGGCGGCCGTCACAAAAGCATCAGAAAAGAAGGCGATCTGATAATCATTAAAATATCCGACAAATCATCTTTCGGGAATAATTCGAATATTTCTATGATAGAGATAAGAAAAAGATCGACTTACGCAAGTGGAATCTTATCTCGAAAAGGGTTTGACCAAGTAACAATCTTCAACGTGAAGCATAGCCTTCGCGTTGCTGAGGGAAACCTTAACTATCGACTACGCGGCAAACCGGGAGAACAACCCCTCAACGAAGTCGCGTTGAATTTGGTGGTTCGATACTTCTCGCCCGATACCGCTGGACACAGCCAGGATCGAAATTTGTCCCAATCCGCTGTGCTTGAACGAGAGGTTTCTTGGCTTCCGCGCCGTCCTTCTGGCGAGATTCGATCGCAAAGCTCATTGAGCTTCGTATCAGATTTCTTGAACGCGGCGCCGGCGCACGCGTTTAGGGYGGCCTATCGCATCGACACCAGACTTGTACTTGGATCCGTCCCCTGGTCGCAGCGGTCCGCCCCGCGCCACTTTAGCCAATTTGAACGGAGCCATCCGGTCGTGCCCACGTTAAGGCGGAAAGGGTAATGTCATGGGTTCGGAAGCCATCAAACGAAAAGCACTTGGGCCCGATCAGCGCCGTGAGCGACGTAGGCTGCGCAGAGAGAGGCAGCGAATTGAAAACGTTGGGCGTGCCGACAAGATGCATTCCGCCCGATTGGCCGGGGCAATAGCAAAGCGTGATACCGAGTCGTGTTTGCAGGCATCTGCCTATGTCGGGTGCTCGGGATGGTTTTACTGGAAATGGCGGGGACAGTTTTATCCGACGGATCTGCCCACAAGCGAGTGGTTCAATCACTACGCGAAACGATTCGATACTGTCGAAATTAACGCATCCTTTTATTCATGGCCAACCGTCACAAATGTAAAAAGCTGGCTTCGGCAACCCGCAAAAAGCAGTTTCGTCTATACGGTAAAGGTCTGTGAGCTGATTACCCACATCAAGAGGTTCGAGGGAACCAAAACCCTCGTAATGGATTTTGGAATAATAGCCGATATCCTCGGTGAGAGAATGGGCTGCTTTCTATTCCAGCTCCCGCCCAGTTACCATTTCACAAAGGCAAGACTGCACGACATTCTCGGCCAACTCGACCCGGCCCGGCGCAATGTGGTGGAGTTTCGTCACGCCAGTTGGTGGAACGAGACAGTATACTCGGCCTTTCGGAAGACAGGCACAATCTTTTGCTCATGCAGTGGCCCTCGTCTTCCGGATGTCCTGGTGCGTACAGCGGAGGATGTCTACCTGCGGCTCCACGGTCCCGAGCGCTGGTACCGGCATGATTACACCAGAGACGAGCTAAGCGGATGGGCTGACAAGATCCGCTCCAGTGGAGCAAGAAGAGCTTGGGTTTATTTCAACAACGACTACGAGGGCTTTGCGCCAGAGAATGCCCTGTCGATGCGGCGCTTGCTGGAGGAATGACCCTCAGACCATGTACGGCCTATCGGCACCATGGCCACGTAGCTTCCGTCGCGATCTCCGACACCAACTGTTCACCCCTCAGGCACAGCAGGCACCTCATATTGCGGACGCGCGCGTTTGGGATTTAGATACGTCGCCCTTCGAATCCCGGCACCCGTATGGAAATCCTTGCTGGCAAAGACGTCGCTGACGAAAATGCCCAAGCTGACGGTCAGCACGTCGCCCGACTTTGCCGCCAAGTGGCTGGTAAACCGCCTAGGCTAGTTTACCGTGACGCCAGAAACGGTCAGAGCGGCTACCGATCATTGAATGGGCGGATCGCTGCTACCCTCAGAGCAGCCGAAAAAGTCGCTCACTGTCGCCATTATCGCCAGGAAGGCGGCGGAGTATCTTGCAAAACCAAAAGCCTGCGCCGCCACAAGCTTTGCGCCATGCAAATGCTGATTGACAAATTCGGAGGCTACTTCCTGGACTTCGCCCGACGTTTTCCCGAACAGCTTACGTTCTGTTGCGGTTGCATCAAAAGACCGGCCAATCACATGGCCAATCAACAACCCTCCAACTGAACCAGCGAGCATCTTGGTCCGAGCAGCATTGGTGACGGCCTGTCGCGAGGGTTGCACCTTCGGAATGGGCTCACCGCCCCGGCCTTTCCGTCCCACGTGTGTTTCGCTCGCCCAAGGGAATCCATTGGGTTTCGTCGGCGGTGTGCGGCCGTCAGCGCTTCTTCTGCCCGCATCAAATACCGCCACCGCGCCAAGTGCTAACGCAGCCACCGCGCCACCGTTTTCTTTGATGGCATCTGAGACGCCACCCACGACCCCGGCAACTTTGTCCTTGGCCAACCGCGTGGTCACGTCGACCAAATGCCTGGGCTGCACGCGGCGGCTTATTTCACTGACCGGCCCGAACAGGGCCTGACGTTCGACCCGGCTCTGCGCCATAATCACGCCGAGATCATCGTTGCGTGGTGCCATAGCGGATCCCCTGCTTCAATGCTGCCAGATCGCTGCGCACCTGGTTTACGGTCTCAATAGGAGTGATGGTCCATCCGATAAGCGCCCGCTTCGCCAGGTAAAGGGAAAGCAAGCCGCCGGCAAACAAGACGACGCCAACAATCAGGCAGGCCAATATGGCGCTGATGCCAAGATGGATGATCACCAGGATCAGGAATTGGACCATGGCGAACGACGCCAGAATAAACAGGGCAACGGCCGCTATCCCACAGGCGCCGGACGAGACGATTGTCGACGTCTTACTCTTCATTTCCGCCTTAAGCAGGCGCACATCCAACCGCATCAACGAGGCGAATTTTTCAAGCGCCTCGTTGACGATGCTGCTGAATGGCCGGCGATCGATACCATCATCCATTTTGCAAGCCTCTCAGGAACGATCCGAGCTGCGCATGATGCGGGTAAGCATCACGCCGGCGAGGATCCCCACCCCAAAGAACGCTGCAGGTTGGCGCTGCGCGAATTTCGTAACGGAGTCGAGTAGTTCGCCGACGTTTCGATCTCGGAGGTCGGTGGAGATTCGTTCCACACCTTCGGCCGCACTGCGCACCATGCTCGCGACCTGAGGCGATTGTTTTTCGATCCCGTCAGCGGCCTCCTTAACGG
>NZ_JBFUFB010000031.1:0-24473 GCF_056403655.1 Mesorhizobium sp. P2_F8 | reverse complement strand
CGGTGACCCTCTGGATGGGCTTGTGATCCATCAGGCATCGACCGCGCCTGGCGTTGTGATCAAATGCGATCTGCTGGGCGCCTTGCGGGTCAAGCAAAAAGACGAGGGCGGGAAGGTCCTGCGCAACGACCGCTATGTCTTGTGTCCCCACAAAGAAGATGCTCCCGACGAGCCGGCGGCGGATCATGTCCCCGATGACTTGCGGCGCGAGATCGAGCTGTTCTTTCACTCGTCCGTGGTTGGAACCGGCAAGACCATAAAGTTCAAGGGGTGGCAGAACGGTGCGGAAGCTCGGAGGGCAATCAAAAAAGGAATGAATGCTTTCGCAGCGAGTCATTGAGGTGTCATGGCGCGACCTTGAGCGTCTCGGCAGGAGTTTCGACTCATCGCTGCGCCGGACTGAGGTTGCGGATCCATCTCGATCTCTCGCTGAAGATGAGCCGAACGAAAGGCCATCGCCTAATCGCTTTGCTTACACGCCGAGGCATGGGGCTAAAGTCCCACCAAAAGACGCAATGGTCTTACCCGTGACGTTGCGTGGAACAGGCCTGCCTTCAGGGATGTTGTTTCTCCGGAAAAGTTCGGAGAAATCAGGTGGATAGAAGTGTTGTTCAGGCGGTTGGTTGCTCGCTCCGGTATTCGCGGCCGCCGTCACCTTTCTCGCGATCGGAATATTTCTTGGCTAAATTTCCAGATCGTCGCAGCTATGTCCCTTCCTGCGCCGATTGGGTTCGCTCGCCTCTCTTTGTTGAAGCGTGCGAGCCCTCTATCTTCAGCGAAGCGGTCAGCGACAAGAAGACCCGGTTGCTTGAGGCGGGATTACTTCTAGCTGTGCCTATTTGCGTGGCGGTCACCGCGCTGTTCGCTGTCTTCGCCTCGGCCAGCTTATGATAAATAGCCCGATTAGAGTGAACAGCTTCCTTTTCGTCGCAGCCGATTTCCTTTCGCGGCCTCCAGGTTTCTATCTGATGCTCATAGCCATGGTGCTTTGCACGGCGCTTGTACCTTTTGGCATGACAAATATGGTTACATACGCCCTTTCGGTTGCGGCCATCGCAATCACTGGTGTTGTCCTTATGCAGGGCTATCGCGACACTGCCGCCATTCACGCCAAACTCAATGAGATCATCATTGCACTTGACGAAACCCGAAACGACCTTGTCGGGTTGGAACATGCCGACCCGGAGGAGATCTGGGAAAAGCTTGTGATGCTCGAAGAAGAAGCTGCCCAGATCAATGAGGCCCGCATGACGGCAGCAACAAGCAGTCCCGCCCACAGTGCAACACGCAGTGGGGCTCGTCAGACCCACATAGCGGGCCTCCACAGGATATTCCGATGAAGCAGCGGTTTGCGATCAGAACCAGAGGGGCCGTTCCACGTCATGGAAGGACGTTCCAGGCCAGTCCCGGAATTGACTCGCTGTGCAGGCTCCTTTTCGTCGTTGCCGCCGCACTCATCCTAGCATGCGGCCAAACAGAGGCGGCCAAACTGACGCCAACCGTCGTCAATCAGGCCCAATTCGGCACCGGCGAACCGAAGGGCATTGATCCGACCGTCCTCAAGGCGCAGGTTCTTTTGGATCGCGCGCGCTTCTCGCCGGGCCAGATCGACGGCAAGCTTTCAGAGAACTTCGCCAAGGCGGTTGGCGCCTTTCAGGCCGCTAACGGATTTCCCTCCGATGGCAAGCTCTCCCTGGAGACTTGGAACAAGCTGATGGCGACCTCCGCCAACCCCGTCCTGGTGACCTACGAATTGACACCCAAGGATGTACGCGGGCCCTTTACCAGGCGGATTCCGGCCCGCATGGAGAGGATGGCCGGTCTGCCGTGGCTGGGCTATCGCAACGCGGTAGAGAAGCTGGCGGAACGCTTCCATATTAGCGAACAATTGCTGAGAAGGCTCAATCCCCGCGCCGGCTTCGGAAGGGCCGGCGTGATCTTGACGGTACCCGATGTCGGCCGGGGCGGTCCTCCTGTTGCCGTTATCAGCGTTGAGGTGGACAAGGACGCTCGCCTGGTGCGCGTGCTCGATCCAGCCGGCAAATTGATAGCCGTTTACCCCGCATCAATCGGAAGCAGCGAGAAGCCGGCGCCGAGCGGCACGGCGGAGGTCAAACGTGTGGTGCACAACCCTACCTATCACTATGATCCGGACTTCGCTTTCAAGGGGGTCAAGACCAAGCGACCTTTTGCCATCGCTGCCGGCCCGAATAATCCCGTGGGGTCGATCTGGATCGACCTCTCAATCGAGAGCTACGGTATTCACGGCACGCCCGAACCAGGCAAGATCGGCAAAACTTTTTCGCATGGGTGCATTCGGCTGACCAATTGGGATGCCGAAGACCTCGCGTCTATGGTGCAGAAACGCACGAAAGTTAACTTCAAGGGCGATATGCAGGATACTGTTGAAAAGCCAGCCGATTAAGCCAGAGCACCTCCTGGCTTTGCGCATTTTAGCGGTCGCACCCAATGGCGCGACCCGTTCGGAACATCGGGAGTTCTGGCGCATTCTAATGACGCTATTTAAACTCACCTGGCTACGGACTTAAAGTGAAGCCCTCGTTCGCAAATGTGTGGCAATTGGTGCGAGAAAGCGTAGTCGGCTTCATCAACGACAATGCTCTTAGTCATGGTGCTGCGATGGCTTTTTATGCCGCCACGTCGCTGGCGCCGATCCTGCTGATTGTGGTCGCTATCGCGGGTCTCGCTTTCGGTCATGATGCCGCACAAGTGGCCTTGTCTGCCCAAATCTCAGGACTGATGGGGCCAGAAAGCGCCGATCTCCTTCAGACCGCGCTGGAGAGTGCATCGAGCAAGCTGTACGGCACCTGGGCTACAGTAATCGGGCTAGTCACCTTGTTGGTGGCCGCGTCTGGCGTCTTTGGCGAAATGCAGCAATCGCTGAACACAATTTGGAAGGTCGAGCCGCAAGGCAGTTCCTTGTCGCGTCTGATGCGGGCCCGCGCCGCCAGTCTGGGCTTGGTGGCCGCGCTCGGCTTCCTGTTGCTGGTTTCTCTTATTGCAAGTGCCGCCATTTCGGCTCTGGGCAATTTTATCAATGCCTATCTGCCGTTTGTAACCATCGTACTCGGCGTGATTAACGCCATCGTTTCGTTTTTCCTGATCTCGGCGTTGTTCGCCGCAATTTACAAAGTGTTACCCGATCGGACCCTAGAATGGCGCGATGTAGCCATTGGTGCTGTTGTGACCGCTGCTCTGTTCACGCTCGGAAAGTCACTTATCGGCTGGTATATCGGCACCAGTGCGATCGCATCCTCATATGGTGCCGCCGGTGGACTGCTCGTCATCCTCCTCTGGGTTTACTACTCATCGGAGATCTTTCTTCTCGGAGCCGAATTCACTCGCGCCTATTCCGTTCGACACGGCAGCCGGTCCGATCTGGACGCTCTGGTTCACAGTGCTTCGCCCACAACAGAGGTTCCCTTTCGCGCGAAGCGAAAATCCAACTCCGGTGGCGTTGTAGCGCTGATAGCGGTTGCGTGCGCCAGCGCAACGATGACCGCGCTTTTGCTTGTCCTTGGCCGTCCGTGACGTGATGAAGCCGATGACTCACGTCGGGACAGCGCAGGCTGCTGACGGCTCAGCATCGAAAGCTCGAAGCCTGACAACCAACATGGAACCATATCCAGACTGGTACGTTTTCGGCGTTGCGGTGGGGTGCACCATCTCGCCGCGGGGGCATTTTCATCCAACATAGAATCCACCAAGGCTGGGAGTGGCGCTGTGACCGTGCAGGCATCCAAAAAGCAGTTGGACCGTCGAAGCATATTGAATTCTCTGAAAGCCTTTCGGCGCGGCGACTTCTCAATTCGCATGGACAACGTTTACGAAGGTCTGGATTCCGAG
This sequence comes from Mesorhizobium sp. P2_F8, assembly GCF_056403655.1. Taxonomy (NCBI): domain Bacteria; kingdom Pseudomonadati; phylum Pseudomonadota; class Alphaproteobacteria; order Hyphomicrobiales; family Phyllobacteriaceae; genus Mesorhizobium; species Mesorhizobium sp. P2_F8. The sequence goes on along the minus strand of NZ_JBFUFB010000031.1, from coordinate 20,606 downwards.
ATCGCAGAGACTTTCAATGAAATTGTTGATCTCAACGATCAGGTGACGCGTGAGTTCGAGCGGCTCAGCAGGGTCGTCGGCAAGGATGGGCGGATAGGCGAGCGCGGTCGCGTTCGAAACGCCACTGGGAGTTGGGAGTCCAGCGTCAGGTCGGTCAACGATCTGATCGAGGACATGGTTCAGCCGACAGCCGAGGTTGCCCGCGTCATCGGCGCGGTCGCTAAGGGGGACCTTTCCCAAACAATGATGGTCGAAATCGACGGCCGACCGCTGCGCGGTGAATTCCTGCGCATCGGCAAGATCGTCAACACCATGGTCGGCCAGCTGGCCTCCTTCGCCTCGGAAGTGACACGCGTCGCACGCGAGGTCGGCACCGAAGGCAAGCTTGGCGGCCAGGCGCGCGTGAAAGGCGTTGCCGGGACGTGGAAAGATCTTACGGACAACGTCAACGCAATGGCGACCAACCTGACCGGACAGGTTCGCAACATCGCAGAGGTCACCACCGCGGTTGCCTCGGGCGATCTCTCGAAGAAGATTACCGTCGACGTTAAGGGCGAGATCCTCGAGTTGAAGAACACCATCAACACGATGGTGGACCAGCTCAATTCCTTCGCGTCGGAAGTAACGCGCGTGGCTCGCGAGGTCGGCACAGAAGGCAAGCTCGGTGGCCAGGCGCGCGTCGAGGGCGTCGGCGGGACATGGAAGGATCTGACCGACAATGTGAATTCTATGGCCGAAAACTTGACGGGCCAGGTGCGTAACATCGCCGAGGTCACGACCGCGGTGGCGCTGGGCGATCTCTCGAAGAAGATCACGGTCGATGTGAAGGGCGAAATCCTTGAGCTGAAATCGACCATCAACACCATGGTTGACCAGCTCAACTCGTTCGCTGGCGAAGTGACCCGCGTGGCGCGTGAGGTTGGGACCGAGGGTAAGCTCGGCGGTCAGGCACAAGTGCGCGGCGTCGCTGGCACGTGGAAGGACCTCACCGACAACGTCAACTCCATGGCTGAGAATCTGACCGGTCAGGTGCGCAACATTGCCGAGGTCACGACGGCGGTCGCTTCGGGCGATCTGTCGAAGAAGATCACCGTGGCGGTACAAGGCGAAATCCTTGAGCTTAAGGACACCATCAACACGATGGTCGATCAGCTGAACTCGTTTGCCTCGGAGGTCACCCGCGTGGCGCGCGAGGTCGGCACCGAAGGCAAGCTCGGCGGCCAAGCCGAGGTGAGGGGCGTCGGCGGCACTTGGAAGGATCTGACCGACAACGTCAATCTGATGGCCGCGAACCTGACCGGGCAGGTGCGCAACATCGCCGAGGTGACGACGGCGGTCGCTCGTGGAGACCTGTCAAAGAAGATCACCGTCGACGTCAAAGGCGAGATCCTGGAGCTCAAAGACACTGTCAACACGATGGTCGATCAGTTGAATTCCTTCGCCTCGGAAGTCACGCGCGTCGCCCGCGAAGTGGGGTCGGAAGGCAAGCTTGGTGGACAGGCTCATGTCGAAGGCGTTGGCGGCACCTGGAAGGACTTGACCGACAACGTCAATGCGATGGCCGGCAATCTGACCGTACAATTGCGCGACGTGTCGAAGGTGGCGACAGCCATCGCGACGGGCGACCTGACACAGAAGATCACTGTTGATGCCTTGGGCGAGATTTTGCAGATCAAGGACGTCATCAACACGATGGTCGACCAGTTGAATTCTTTCGCGTCGGAAGTGACACGCGTCGCCCGCGAGGTCGGGTCCGACGGCAAGCTGGGCGGTCAGGCACAGGTGCGCGGGGTTGCCGGCACCTGGAAGGACCTGACTGACAACGTCAATGCCATGGCCGCCAATCTGACCGGCCAGGTGCGTAACATCGCCGAGGTCACGACCGCGGTGGCGCTAGGCGATCTGTCGAAGAAGATCACGGTCGACGTGAAGGGCGAAATCCTCGAGCTGAAATCGACCATCAACACCATGGTCGACCAGCTCAACTCTTTCGCGGGCGAAGTGACGCGCGTGGCGCGTGAGGTTGGGACCGAAGGCAAGCTCGGCGGTCAGGCGCAGGTGCGCGGCGTTGCCGGGACGTGGAAGGACCTTACCGACAATGTGAACTCCATGGCCGAGAATCTGACTGGTCAGGTGCGCAACATCGCCGAAGTGACGACCGCCGTCGCACGCGGTGATCTGTCGAAGAAGATCACGGTCGACGTGAAGGGCGAAATCCTTGAGCTGAAGTCGACCATCAACACCATGGTGGACCAGCTCAACTCCTTCGCCGGCGAGGTGACCCGGGTCGCGCGTGAGGTAGGCACCGAAGGCAAGCTTGGCGGTCAGGCTCGTGTCGAAGGTGTCGCCGGCACTTGGAAAGACCTGACCGACAACGTCAATCTGATGGCGACGAACCTGACCAATCAGGTGCGTGGCATCGCCGACGTCGTGACGGCGGTGGCGCAGGGCAATCTCAAGCGCAAGCTGACAGTGGACGCCAAAGGTGAAATCGCCTCTCTGGCCGACACCATCAACGGGATGATCGAAACGCTGGCCACCTTTGCCGACCAGGTGACCAACGTGGCTCGTGAGGTGGGTATCGAGGGCAAGCTCGGCGGACAGGCGCGCGTGCCGGGAGCGGCCGGCCTCTGGCGCGATCTGACCGACAACGTCAACCAGCTCGCCGCAAATCTGACCACCCAGGTGCGCGCCATCGCTGAGGTTTCAACGGCCGTCACGAAGGGCGATCTGACCCGCTCGATTAGCGTCGAAGCCTCCGGCGAAGTCGCCGCCCTCAAAGACAACATCAACGAAATGATCCGCAACCTGAAGGATCAGACGCTGAAAAATGCCGAGCAGGATTGGTTGAAGACCAATCTCGCCCGGTTTTCGCGAATGCTGCAAGGCGAGCGCGACCTTGCGACCGTTTCGCGGCTGATCATGTCCGAGCTCGCTCCTCTGGTGAACGCGCAATACGGGGTGTTCTATGTAACCAATCGAGACGAGGAGGAATCCTATCTCGAGCTGGCGGCGTCTTATGGTGCCGAAAGCAAGGCGTCCATCAAGCAGCGCCTCGATCTGCGCGAGGGTCTGGTCGGGCAAAGTGCAGCCGACAAGCGTGCCATCATGCTGGACAATGTGCCGCCTGAATTCCTGCGCGTCACCTCTGGTCTCGGCAGCGCATCGCCTGCCAACGTCATCATCCTCCCCGCCTTGTTCGAGGACGAGGTGAAAGCCGTCATCGAACTTGCCTCGTTCGGCGAATTCCGCGACACGCATCAGTCGTTCCTCAATCAGCTGATGGAGTCCGTTGGCATCGTTCTCAACACCATTGCCGCAACGATGCGCACCGAGGGCCTGCTCAAGCAGTCGCAGCTGCTGACTTCGGAATTGCAAGCGCGTCAGACGGAACTGACCAAGAAGCAGGAAGAGCTGCATGCGACGAACGAGGAGCTGCAGGAAAAGGCGCAGCTGCTCGAAAACGAAAAGAAGCAGGTGGAAAACAAGAATCTCGAAATCGAGATGGCGCGACGCGCATTGGAGGAGAAGGCCGAGCAGTTGGCGCTTACGTCCAAGTACAAATCCGAGTTCCTGGCCAACATGAGCCATGAACTGCGCACACCGCTCAACTCGCTGCTCATTCTCTCAAACCTGCTTGCGACCAACCAGCAGGGCAATCTCAACGAAAAGCAGGTCGAGTTCGCACGCACTATCAACTCTGCCGGAACCGACCTTCTCAGCCTCATCAACGACATCCTCGATCTGTCGAAGATCGAGTCTGGTACGGTTTCCATCGATATCAACGATATGCCGGTGTCGCATCTGCGCCAGCATATGGAACGCACGTTTCGTCAGCTTGCGGCCGACAAAGGCCTCGGCTTCACCATCAAGGTCGACCCGGCACTTCCCGATACCGTTCGCACGGACGAGAAGCGACTGCAGCAGATTGTCCTCAATCTGCTTTCGAACGCATTCAAGTTCACCTCGGAGGGTGAAGTCAGTCTGAATTTCCGGGTTGAGAAGACCGGGCGGCGCAACAGCGCCGCGCACCCGGCGAAGGCGCTCGCGATCGCTGTGACCGATACCGGCATCGGTATTCCGGAAGACAAGCAGAAGCTGATTTTCGAGGCCTTCCAGCAAGCCGACGGCACCACCAGCCGCAAATATGGCGGTACTGGGCTCGGGCTCTCGATCAGCAGGGAGATCGCACGCTTACTTGGCGGCGAACTGCGGGTCGAAAGCACACCGGGCAAAGGGTCGACGTTTACTCTCGTCATCCCATTCGCCGGTCCCCGGGTGGCGGCGGCGCAATCAGCCCTGCTTCCTCCGACGGACGCCGTCGCAGTGTCGGCATCGCTTGGCAGTCAGCCTTCAGCAGAGCTGATCGACGACCGCGATTCCATATCTCCGACCGACCGGGTTGTGCTGATCGTCGAAGACGATCCGACCTTTGGAGGGTTGCTGCTTGGTCTCGCACGCGCGGCCGAGTTGAAAGGCGTCTTGTCGAACGCGGGCTCCGGCACTCTTGCACTGGCCCGTAAGCTCGTTCCCGACGCAATTACGCTTGATCTCGGGCTTTCGGACATCGACGGSTGGGTGCTTTTCGATCTGTTGCGTCATGACCAGAAGACCAAGGGAATTCCCGTCCACGTSATYTCAGGTGCGGAAGACATCGAAAGTCTTGCGCGCAAGGGAGCGTCCAGCATTTCAACCAAGCCGGTGTCCTCTGATGAACTAATCAAGGTGTTCCAGGACATCCATTCCAAGAAGCTTCGTATCCAGCGCCGCGTGCTGGTCGCAGATGCCGATCCGGATCGCCGGTTATCGCTTGTCGAAGCGATCCGCGACGGCGTGACCTCCGTCACTGCGGTCGGTCGTCTCGCGGCAAATGCGGACGACGTTGGCGTGGCCTCGTATGACGCTATCGTGCTTGGCTTTGGGCGCTCTGCCAAGGACAACGCACAAACGCTGGACGAGGTTACTGGCCAATTCGGCGACGGCCTACCGCAGTTGTTGTTCTTTGCCCCTCATCCGGATGCGCTTGAACAGGTGCTGGCATTGAACCCGGCTTTTGCGAATGCGCCCCGGGCCGAAAATTTTGCCCAGCTCTCGCTTCATATGTCGGCAACACTCCCGGGAGAAGGACGCGAAGAGGGCGCAACCGAACAGAACGGCAAGTCCGATCTGGCGGGGGCGAAGGTTCTCATCGTCGACGACGATATCCGCAACATCTACTCGCTCACCAGCGTCCTGGAGACCTACGACATACAGGTTATGCACGCTGAGCGGGGCCGTGACGGCATTGCGCTTCTGGAACAGACCCCCGACGTCGACGCGGCATTGATCGATATCATGATGCCGGAGATGGACGGCTACGAGACGATGCGGCGCATACGAGGAACGCCGTCGATTGCCCACATCCCGCTCATTTCGGTTACCGCCAAGGCGATGAAGGGCGATCGGCAAAAATGCTTGGACGCCGGTGCTTCCGATTATATCGCCAAGCCGGTCGATCTTGACCTGCTGCTGGCATTGCTTCGCGTCTGGATCGGTCGTTCTCGGTCACGCACCGAGACTCCGGAAAAAATGCTCATGGCAGCGAACTGACGGCCGGTCCATGCAAAAGCTTCCCAGAAACAGGGTCAGAAAACTTGAGGCGTTGCAACTGGCCGAACGGCCCGCAAAAGCACGCATCCTTGCCGTGGACGACGATGAACGCAATCTGCTGGCGATCAGCGAAGTTCTCGCTACAACCGGGGACGTCATCTGCGCCCAATCCGGCGAAGAGGCCCTGCGCTTTCTGCTGAAGGAGGACTTCGCTGTCATCTTGCTGGATGTGCTTATGCCGGGAATAGACGGCTATGAAACGGCCGCGCTTATCCGCAAGCGCGAGCAATCCAAGCGCACGCCAATCATCTTTCTCACCGCTATCAACAAAGAGGACGCCCATATGCTGCGCGGCTACGATGCCGGCGCGGTCGACTACGTGTTCAAGCCATTCGATCCGATAATGCTGCGTTCGAAAGTCGCGGTTTTCGTCGAGCTTCACGAAAAGACACTGGAGATCCAGCGAAAGGCGGCGGTCGAACAAGGGCTGCTTGCGCAGGCGCTGCAGTCGCAGAAGGAAAAGCTCCAGGCCGAGCGGGCTCTGCGCAGCGCGGAGGAACGGCAGGATACTATCTTGAGTTCGCTGCCTGTCTGCTTCCATGCGCGTGCAGCCGAGCCACCCTTCGCGACGCGCTTTGTGACCAATGGTGTCGAGCGCCTGACCGGGTTTTCGGCCGAAGATCTGACCGCCGATCCGGCCTTCGGCCTCAGCCGGGTCCACCCCGACGATCTACCAAGATTGAAACAGGCACTTCGCGGGGCAAAAATCACCGGCTCCTATACGTGCGAATTCCGCTGGCAATGCGCCAATGGTGAGTATCGCATCTTTCTTGATCAAGGTGTGATGTCGAACGGCTCTGATGGCCGCGACCCGGAGATACGGGGCACGTTGCTTGATCTTACCGAGCGGCGCGGCCTTGAAAATCAGCTGCTACAATCACAGCGTCTTGACGCAATCGGCAAGCTAACGGGCGGCTTGGCTCATGATTTCAACAATCTGCTCGCCGCAATTCTCAGCGGATTGGGACTGCTAGAACGTCAAGGGACGTTGGATGATCAGTCACAACAGGTTCTCGACCTGATGCGACTGCAAAACAAGGTGCTGACCTTGTTACGCGAATGCTCGCCTTCTCGCGGCGTCAAACCCTGAAGCCGGAAGCCGTGCGGCTTGCAGCGCTTGGCGACACCATGAACGGGTTGGTCGCTCCGGTCCTGGGAGGGCTAATCCGCTTCGACTGGCGGATCGATGATGCGGTTTGGCCGGTTCTTGTCGATGCCGGGCAGCTTGAACTCGCCTTGATGAATTTGGTTTTCAACGCACGCGACGCCATGCCATCGGGTGGAACAATTAGCGTGCACGCGCAAAATAGGACGATTACGACGGCATCAGAAGACCTGGCGCCTGGTGACTATGTGGTTATCGCTGTCAGGGACACCGGTGCCGGCATCGCGCCGGATATTTTAGCCAAGGTGGTCGAACCATTCTTTACCACAAAGCCAGTCGGCAAAGGCACGGGCTTAGGGCTCAGCACGGTTTACGGTTTCATGAAGCAGTCCGGCGGTTCGCTCCGCATAGACAGTGTTGTTGGACGCGGAACTGCCATGGAGCTGTGGTTGCCACGTTCGGTCGAGCAGCCTGCCCGCGATGTGGTTGAATCCGCGAAAGAGCCAATTCTGGTCTATGCGGGCAACGAACGCCCTTCGATCCTTCTGATTGACGACAGCAGCGCACTTCGGCATCTGACAGCTGAATCGTTGCGGCAGCGGGGTTTCTCCGTGACCTGTGCAGCAGGGGGCGCCGAGGCACTGGCGGCTATTGAACGGACGCCACATGATTTCGACGTAATCGTCACAGACTTCGCTATGCCACTGGTATCCGGAGTGGAGGTCATTCGGTTTGCGCGCAATCTCCGCTCGGATTGGCCAGCGGTAATCATAACCGGATACGCTGATGCGAGCGCGATTGCCGATCGTCCGTCGGACGTCCCGCTGCTAAGCAAGCCATTCCGCGAAAAGGATCTCATTGAGAGCATCTTCCACGTTATCGCCCATGCCAGCTCCAAGGCGATCAACGCTGGGTAGAGGAGCCCAGTAAGGGAGATTGGCGACAAGGTGCGGATCGAGGAGATCACGCCGAAACCCTAAGAAGCGCTAGTGCTTCAGTGTGGCTTCCGTCTGTTGCTCATGTAGTCCACGGACACGACCGCGACGAACGCCAGACGACAATGGCTGTTCCACCTACCCAAATAACAGAGATTTTGCCTCTCTGCCAGCCGCGCCTTGTCGATGGCGACTGTCACCAGCGGCCCCAGGGCGATCGTCACGGTCTTGTCATCGATGCGCATGACCTCACCAGTCAACTCTAGCTGCTGGCCGCGTTTGACCTTGGATGAATCTCGGATCGAGTGCGGAAAATCGTAGGACGGAATCGAGACGCTGACGGTGGTCGTCATTGACCCGCCTTCGCACGGTGGCTGTCACAGCCACCAAATCTCCAATGCAATTCCCCGCACCATGTCCAAGGCTTAGTCAAGCGCGTGCTAATTTATGCAAACGGCGCGGGAACAAAATTTTGCATCCCTCGTTGAAAATGCCGGTCGGATGCCCGTCTCAGAAATCCTTGTCCGGCTTGTGTCAAAGGCCCGTTGCCGTGCCCTGGCAGCGGGCCACCTCTCATGCCAGCCGACATTTAAATTTCGACGTGGAGAAGGAGCACCGCTCGAAGGGGGCAACCTCAACCCAGACCGCCACGTGATTAACATGCGCAGGTCCAAGCCGAGCGTACGATTCCGTACAGAAGTAGCGAACCCTCCAAGAAATGTTAAAATGTTCCTGGCAAATCCACGGAGGGCCAAGCCATGGACGGCCGGACGGCTGCAGCGGTTGTCATCTTGGAGGACGAAGCGCTGGTTGCGGTGGATCTCGAAGACCATTTGCGCGACGCAGGCTTCCAGGTCGCAGCCACTTTTTCATCTAACAGGGCCGCGCTCGGCTGGTTTCGTGCTCATTCACCAGATGTGGTGGTCATGGACATCGAGCTGCAGGATGGCGATTGCATAGAAATCGCCCAGTTGCTCTACAGTCGCAACGTTCCGTTCGTCGTCCATTCGGCAAGCGTTGCCAACTCTGGCTTCCATCACCCGATATTCCTCACGGGCGAGTGGGTTGCAAAGCCCTGTCTGCCATCTGCTCTGATCGAGGCCGTCCGGTCCGCGCTCACATTGGCAGGCGATGTCGACGACAGCCCAGCCTTGGTCAGTTCGAGCAAGGCTCGCGGCGGAGTTCGGAGTGGCTGAAACACATCAGGGCAGCGGGACCGGACTGGCCGGCCCAGCACTGCGGCATGTATCATCAGCTACGCTGGAACATTAGATACTTCTAATTGTTTATTCGATGCGGCAGATGATGCCCTCCATCACCTGCTGTAGGTCGGGTGGGTGGGCCCGCCGCTCGCAAGTGGGCGGCGGGCCTTGACCGAAGGAGCGCGGCCTAGGACGTCAGTCGGCGCGACCCGGCGCCCCTCTTTTGACACTGAACAAACCAGAGGGCGCCGAGCCTTTACCGGCGGCGCTTTGAGGGAAGCGGCGCCGAGAAGTGAGCATAGCGTTCTCGCTAGAGTTGTCGGAATACAACCTTTTGGGGATAATGCCCGGCGCGCCTCTGCGGGAGCTTGAGCCTGATCGGGCGGAACATAAGACGCAGGCGCTGGGAACCGGCTTCAGCAGATGATGTTTTTCCGGAAGGTCAATGACCTAACTAAACAATGAACATCAAGATGCTCACAATGGGCGCGATGGCGCTTGCGATGATGACTGGTTCGGCTCTTGCTGGCAGCACATCCGCGCTCGACGATCCGGCAAAGATGTCGCCGTTCTTCACCGATGCCGGCATGAAAACCGTTGAAGGCGGAAGGGATTTCAAGACCGCATGGATGGCGATGAAACCCGACGAACAGAAGGCGGTGTTGAAGGATGCGGCGACACCACACTCAACAGGTCGCACGCAGATTTTTGCGCTATGGCAAAGATGATGGGCGGCTAAATCTGGGTTGAACGTCGAAGGCGAGGGCGGTCCCACCTTCGAGTCGATTGAGTAGTGGCCGGCGGCACCCTAAGGTTGCCTGAAAGCGCCGGCCGGGTTGGGCTTCCGCGACACACGGCGGAAGTCCGACTAAGCGCTCCCGTCTGTCTCGCTTTCCTCATAGATCATCTGGACCGGCAGATAGGCGTTCGTTTCCAGCCACTGTCGCAGCACGATCTGAATGAGTTCTGACTGACCGATTCCCATCTCGGCAGCTATGGACTTCAGCGCATCCTCTGTTGCCGGTTCCAGTGGCACGCCAGAGACGTTGCGGAGCATTAAGGCAGTACGGCGAAGGATGATCTGGAGATCGAAGCGGCCGGTTGGGAGCGTAGACAAGCAGCCGCAGCCGTCATGTATCTGGCGGCCAAGGAACTCGACTCCCCGTGAGGAATTAGCGGTTGGAAACGCCCGCTGGTAACAGCTGCGAATCGTGGCGCGTAGCCCCTTGAAAAAATGCCAGCGCTTCACAAATTCTTTTCACGCCGCGTTGCGGCCATTCATCAAACTGGAGCCGGGTTGCCGGCCAAGAGCTAAGGAGGTCACTATGCTTGCGAAGCCTTTTGAAAAGCCCGTCCGCGTATGGGTCGGTCTTGGCTTCCCTCGTCAACTCAACACCGTGGCCGATGCATATCAGTTCGTCACGGAATGGTGCGGAAACAGTCCTGAGCAAAGGGCCGCGATACGCGCCTGTAAGGCAGCGCTGACCGGTGACGTCGACGCCGAGACAGCTCGTGGGGTGCTTATCGCCTTCGCTCGCAGGAAAGACATCCTGTTCGAAGGGGAAAATACTCTCCCGTATGAAACCAGCGACTATGATCCGACGGTCCAGCACTGAGCCGATTGTGGGGAGCGCTGGATGAGGTTCTCGGTTGTACAGGAACCGTCGGGGACGTGGGCGGTGTTCGATGGGATTTTCGGTCTGCCGGCCGATTTCGCGGGTCGAACCTTGATCGGACTGCCGCGCGATGAAGCTTATCGTCTCGCGGCAAATGCCAACCATGGGGTCTTGAGATGGAGGTCAGCGTTGACCTCACAACGGCCTTGCAGGCGACACCATGTCGATTTTCTATGCAGCTTTCTCTGCGGTTATTGAGGTCGCGGACAAGCTACACGCGCTTTTCGGGAAGCCAAGGAAGGTCCTTGTGAAAACCAAGGACCTAAACGGCGAAAGACAGCCTATTAGACGCGTGGGGGCAACTTCCCCTTCGTCGATACGTTAGACATCCAGCTAACGGAGGAATGTCATGGACGACGACCTGTGCCTGAAACTGAAGGAACTCAGCACCAGCATGCAAACCAGGGCGGCGGAACTCGCACTGCCCGGCGGCAACACCGATATTTCCGCGCTGATGTCAGGCATTGCGCTGACCCTTGAAGCGCTGTTGGTGATAGCCGAAGAGAGCAAAACGCCACGGTCTGGACCGTCGGTCGAGCCTGTGACTTCGTTGTCCTGATTGGCTGGTAGGAGGTCAGTGTGACAGATTTTATTGTGACCACAATTGACGGAAGACAGCATCTCGGCCAGAGCGAAAACGCACCATTGGAAAGCCTTGTGGATCAGCTCAGTTCAAACGGACACTTCGAGCTCGTTGTCGTTTCGGCAGAATTAGGCGCTCCTGGCAGCGAAACCAGCACTGTCTTCTTCAAGCACGGGATCATATCGATCAGTGAAAGAAAACCGGAAGCTATGATCCCACCAAGTCCGCCCCTTGCTGGTTAATAGAATATGGCCCGTCTTCTCCTGTCGCGTGGCAAAGCCGAGCGAGGCGAGGCCGCGGAGGGCGGCAATGAAACAACCTGGCTTTTAGGCAGGATCTTTGCGTCTCTTCTCGCGAAGGTTTTCGTAGGATAGCGAATGGCGGACCTTGCCGGTCCAATAGCCTAGGCCAAACGGCTTTGCACATCCTCAGAGCAGACTTGCTGGCGATCTTGCCGGAGGTTGCGATTGCGTGAATAGCAGTCGCTCACTGCTCCGCCGACGAACGGCTACTTCGCGCCCTCCATGGTTTTAGGGAAGGTCATGCGAACAGAACGTCGGCCACCTCGCTGGGGCGAAATCACGCTCACGCCGTCATGGCTCGCCTAACAGTCTCACGAACCGGCGACTTCGATCTGCCGATGCTCGTACTTGCCAGTGAACATCTTTGCGGCTTGGCGGCACTTATGCGCTTGGTCGAAACGCCACACCAGTCAGATTTTTGCTGACCAACCAGAGTCGCTCAGCCAAATCCGGCGCGATCGCCCAGGGCCGGACGCCGAGTATCTCCTGGGAGTCGGCCGGCACGGCCAACGCGACGTTGGAACTCTCGCAATAGACTCCGCCCAGCCCTTCGAGCGGCCTCGCCGCAAACGATCCCAAGCTTCGAGCCTAAAATACCTAGCTTTTTCAATGTGAGAAAGCTGGGGAGTAAAAAGGCGCAGTCCCCAGCTTTGGAGAATACCGGCCGACAGAGAGCAAACCTCTTACGATGTACGCTCCACAGCTTTCCGACCAGAAGCCCGCAGTTCTGCGGGCTTTCTGGGCTGCCAGGTTTCCGCGGAGAACATTGCGGGAGATTTGAGTGGTAGAGGGAAAGGAACCGGAATCCAACCTTCTCCACGGAGCGGCGCCATGACGGCAACTGAAATGCGCCTCGGATACGTTGATGACGACCGGCCTCGCCGGAACCGCGCTTAGGTCGACTCACCAAACTCCGCCTCGCTCCGTGCAGATGCGCGTCTCATCGTCGACGGGCGGCAATAGCATGACGCCGTCTCGGCGCGGCCCGCCCGCTATTCAAGAGCTGAGACGAACTGCGGCGCGACTGCGGCTAATGGGCGGTGTAAGCTCCGTCCACCAGATGGTAGCTTCCAGTAATAAAGCTAGCCTGATCGGACAAGAGGAAGCACACAAGAGCAGCTACCTCTTCCGGTTTCCCGCGCCTGCCCATCGGCTGGAGGTCTGCCATGCGCCGGTTAGCTGCTGCCTCCACTTGCTCCGAAAGTGGTGTCTCGATCCAGCCGGGGCCGACGACATTGATTCGAATTCCCAATCTCGCATATTCCATCGCCGCAACCTTGGTCAGTCCAACGACCCCGTGTTTCGCTGCCGTGTATGCGGACGCCGTTGGCAATCCGACGGAACCGAGAACGGAAGACATATTGACGATAGCGCCTCCGCCCCGATCCAACATGGCGGCGATCTCGTATTTCATGCAGTAGAAAATGCCATTTAGATTGACGTTTATCAGCTTGTGCCAGTTGTCGAGGGGATAGTCCGCCGTTGCTTTTCGAACGCCATCGATACCTGCATTGTTGACCGCCATATCCAGTCCACCGCATTTTTCAACAGTGAAATCGACCAGGTTTTCCACAGCTGCCGCATTAGTGACATCGACCGCAAAGTCGTGGGCCCTACCTCCTTGCGAGCGTATTTCGGCGGCTTTGCTGTGCGCAGCCTCGGCATCAAGGTCGGCAACAACAACCTCGGCTCCTTCTTGCGCGAGTTGCCGTGAAACAGCCGCTCCTATTCCGGAGCCTGCGCCGGTCACAATCGCGATCTTATCTTGGAAGTCAGGCTTCATCTCTTTCCTTATGCCCACTGCTTCATGACCGAATGGAACCAGGTGGTTGTCGCATGAGGCTTGTTCATAGCAGATTTCTGCAGCCAAGGTCCCTGTCTGTCCTGTGAACTCTCCTGGCGCCCGACGACCTCAGCCAACCTGCGTGGCGCCTAACGCGGATGAAAGGTTTACATCAAGCAGCCGGTCTGATTGGATTTCTAGGCATCACACCAGTGAAGCGGTCTGGCGAGCGTGGCCGGTCGGCAACGCAACAACGCCTGGTTCCGGTTGTTCTAGGTCAGTTCGGGCAAGGCGTAGACTTGGCCGAGGGGCCTTGGAGTGTTAGAGACGACGGCGGTAGGCTGACCATTTTCTTAGCAGGTAGAAATGGACAATAACCACATTGCGCGCCGGGGGCTCGTGCTGGGTAGTCTGGCTCTGATGGTTTCCGGATGTACGTCAGCGTTACGACAGGCGGCGGAGCCGATTTCATCCGCGTTCGCAGCAAGGAGTGGCCTGGATCCTCGCTTCACGCGGCAACGAGTGAGGTATTCTGGAAGCGAGCCGCCCGGAATGATCGTCGTCGATACTTCGCAACGCTTCCTCTATGCCGTCGAGAGGGACGGGTGGGCGACGCGCTACGGCGTCGGCGTCGGCGAGCAGGGACTTTCGTTCAAGGGTACAGCGACCGTCGGCCGCAAGGCGGAATGGCCGTCGTGGACACCAACCGCCAGCATGATGAAGCGCAAGCCGCGCTTGGTGCAGTATGCAGGGGGGGTCCCCGGCGGACCAAACAACCCGCTTGGTGCGCGTGCCCTTTATCTCTATCAAGGCGGGCGCGACACCCACTTCCGGGTGCATGGCACAGACGAGCCATGGACGATAGGCACTGAGGTGTCGAACGGGTGCATCCGTTTGATAAATGACGACATCATTGACCTCTATGACCGTACCCCTTTGGGCACGACGGTGGTGGTTATTTGATAGTCTGAGGTGCGTCGCACGCCTGATCTCCGGCCGATGGTGAATTCTGCCAGCACGTCACGTAAACGTGCCGCCCGGCCACCGAGTGCCATCTGTGTCATTTCTGCACTAGGCCTTGATGCAGTTCGCGAGTATTTTAGTGCGGTCGCAAGTTATTTGTGGCGATTGTATCGGCTATTCCGCCCTCGGGGAAAGGATTGCTTGATGAGCAGGATATTGATTGCAATGGTTGCTGTGCTCGCCGTTGCCAGCCTGAGCGGCTGCGCGACCGACTGGATCGGCAAAGGAAAGGGGAAGGCCCCGCCGCCGGAACCCGCTCCGGTAGAGCAACCAGTGATTAAGTAAGGACCGGCTTGTATGGGGAAGGGTGCCAAGCCCTTCCCCATACATACGCTTTGGCCGGCTTCATAGCCTGCCGCGCGGTTGGCGGGCATAGGCTGTTATTAGGTCTGTGCTTTGTGAAGTTCGGGGAATGGACGCGGCGATGACGCTTGTAAATAGCCGTCTCTTGCTTGTGGCGTTGGTGGCCCTCCCGGCAGCGGCATGTCAGACGAAAGACCTGCCGCCCCAGCCGAATTTCGTATCTTCTGCCGATGGCGGAGCTGCGCCTCAAAAAAAGGACGAGCGGTACTTCATCGAGTTCCGCTCCCGCTACGCCCTAAGCTACGGCCACACCTACGCAGTTTTTGGGCGCCTAGACCGGGCCGGGAAAATGATTGATCCCCAAGTCGCGGGCCTTCACCCGGCTTCGAACAGTGCGGTTCCCTATGTTCTGGGCCATTTCGTGCCGGTGCCAGCCGAAACCGGGTGGAGCGACGGTGATCTGGAAGAACCATACAGATCCGCAAGCTGGCAAATCATATTGACCCGGGCCGAATACGACAAAGTCGTTGCCTACATCCGCAAGCTGCAGGCGAGCTCGCATGTCTGGCAGGCGACGGTCTTGAACTGCAACGGCTTCGTGGCGGACATCGCGCATTCCATGGGATATAAGACTCCCGCCATTCAGCTCCGGCCCCAACAATTTATAACCGAGCTTCGGAAGATGAATACATAGCAAAGATTCGAGGGATGAATGGGACCGAATGCGTTCGGTACTGCCCCTCCGGCTTTCGCGTCTGCGGACCAAATCGGAGAGGATCGCTGCGCCTGAAGGTCGGCCGGTTACGAAATCGAGGCGATGGGTGAAGTGGCCATACTCAGGGGCTGCTACAATCGCGATCGCAGAAAGGGCGCCGGTGACCTGACGTGAGCATTGCGGCAGCCTCACTTGGCGAGGTCATTTGGGTGATCGGCATCGTTGCTTGGTACGTGATCCGGTATCCCTTCGAGCGCCGGGCGAGGCGCGTGCGAATTGTAACTGGCTACCGCTCACGTTCCGACATCGTCGGGCTTGCATCTGCTCTGTTTGGCCTCGCAATCCTGCCTGCCTTCTATGTTGTCACCGGCATGCCCGCAGCGGCTGACCACCCGGCCAGCGCGTGGACCCTGGCTCTCGGCACAATCATCTTCTGCTCCGCGCTATGGGTTTTTCGCAGATCCCACAAGGAACTTGGCCGGAACTGGTCGATTACGCTGGAGATTCGCGAACGGCATGAACTCATCTGCGCCGGACCATACGCCTTGGTCCGCCACCCGATGTATACCTCGTTCCTGCTCATGGGCCTCGCCCAGGCCTTTCTGCTGGCGAACTGGATTGCGGGCATATCGGGGTTGATTGGGTTCGCAGTCCTTTTCCTGCTGAGAGTGGACAAGGAAGAGCGTATGATGCTGGAGAATTTCGGCCCGCAATACCGTGCCTATATGGAAAAGACCAAGCGAATAGTCCCTTATCTTTATTAGAGGTCCGTTTGATGCGAGGCCGAGCCCTCAAGCTATCGGCGCCCCGGCGCCTTGTTGGCGATCTGATGAGGTTTTCGATCGGCGTGCCACGGGTCGCGGTGCAGCGTCAGATGAACCTCGGCCCACTCGTAAGGGCTAGAATGGCGCAGCAGACCAGGCCCTCCTGGACCGCGATCTTCCTGAAGGGATACGCGCTTCTCGCCCGAGAGACGCCCGAGCTTCGACGCGCCTATGTCAAATTGCCCTGGCCGCAGCTTTACGAGTATCCGGTAAGCGTAGCCTCGATTGCCCACGAGCGCGAATATGAGGGCGAGCTGGCCGTTCTGTTGAGCTGCATCAAGGGCCCTGAGCGCTACTCTATCACAGAACTTGAGGCGTCCATCCACGCAGCTCGGTCACGGCCGATCCTGGAGGTCACGGAGTTCCGGCGTGCGTTGCGCATGGCCCGTGCGCCCGCGCCTCTCAGGTGGCTGCTTATGTGGCTGGGATTGAACATCGCCCGGCAAAGGGCAAATTACTTCGGTACCTTCCAACTGTCCGTTTATTCAGGCCTCGGTGCGGAATCGCTCAACCCGCTCACACCATTGACCACGCTTCTGAACTACGGTCCGATCGGCGAAGATGGATCGGTGAATGTCCGCATCCACTACGATCACCGGGTAATGGATGGAGCGAACGTCGCACGAGCGCTGGAGAGGTTCGAAAAGATTCTGAACGGCGCTATCGCCGATGAAGTGTTGCTGCTCGGTCTAGGTGTTGCCGCTCCTTCAAGACAGAGGAACGCGAGATGATTTCGCACCGTGAATTCCGGCCAGCCGTCGTCGTAATTGGCGGCTCGGGTGGAATTGGCCGGGCGATTGCGAGCGTCGCTGCACGAGAGCGCGGTGCGATTGTGCTCGTTGCCCGCTCGCCCGAGGGTTTGGCCGCCGCGGCGGCTGAGGTTCGGAAGGGGGGTGGCGAGGCATTCACGCTCGAGTTGGATCTCGTGGCAGGCGATGCGCCAACGCGCCTAGAGGACTTTCTGTCCGCACACGGCCTGGTCTGTGATGTCCTGGTCAACAGCGCAGGTTATGGCCTACGGGGCGCGGCGACGGCGCTCCCTATTGATGGCCAGCTCGGCATCATCGATCTAAACATACATTCCCTCAGCGAATTGACCCTCCATTTTCTGCCGGGAATGGTGGCGCGCGGGCGGGGCGGGGTGCTCAATCTCAGTTCCGTGGCCGGGTTCGTTCCCGGGCCTTATATGGCTTTGTACTTCGCCAGCAAGGGTTTCGTGCGCTTCTTCTCAGAGGCGCTTCATCAGGAATTGCGCCGAACCGGTGTGACTGTCACATGTGTAGCACCAGGGCCGGTGTCGACGGAGTTTCTCGAAAGGTCCGGCGCCTATCAGACGCCACTCTTCAGTATCTTGCCCACGCTGGATCCGGAGGATGTGGCCGAACGCGCGTGGCGAGGGTTCAAATCCGGTCGTCGCCTCGTCGTACCTGGAATCTCGGCCAAGTTGGCTGCCCTTGCGGCGGCGCTCCTGCCTTCAGCAGCGATACTCCCCCTGATCGGCCGGCTGCAACGCGGCGGCAATGATCCATGTCCTTGCGGTTCAGGTGTGAAGTTCAAGAAATGCTGCGGTACCCGCCAGTTCCGGCTACGCCGGGGCCCTCGGGGAATTATCTCCTGATCGGACCAGCACGCCACTGCTCGCCCCAGTAGTCGCTGATTGTCTTGGTTGCTGCTCAACGACCAAACGCTTCAGCAGCGAGGTGAACCATGGCGCACGGTGCTGACCACTAAGGACAGGGCGAAGGCTTTGGCCATTGCGAAGGAGATCCGGGAGAACTTCCAGAGCAGAATTCTGCTACCGCCGCTGACACAGTCCTCACGCAGACGGCTCCATCATTACAGGCTGGGTGAAAGCGCGATGACAATCGGATGGTCACTGAGCGAAATTTCGACCGAACGCACGTTGCTCAGTGTTCCGACAGGCTCAACGCCAATTGTTGGATCGTAGGTTCTTACCAACGCGCGCGTCTCGCCAAAATGGACCGTCACACGATCTTGACCGCTCAACCGTTCGCCCCACACAATAAGTTGGAACGTGCCGTCGCTGTGCTGCAGGAGTAGATCGTGAACGGTCTCGGGTTGGTCTGCGATCGTGAAGTCGAGTTGGCCGGGTCTGGCGGGGATGCCTTTATCCGCCAAAATCGTCGTAAGGTTGTGAAGGTAGATCGCGGCCAAGCGGCGTGAATAATCAGCCTTGTAGAAGCCGAAAGATTGGTTGCCGTCTTCGTCGGTACGGTCCCGCAACAGATAGACCGATGTATAGGCGTAGCCGCGCTTATACTGCGCGAGGTACAAGCTCATCAAATTCAAGCCGTGCATTTGCTCCGTGACCGGACCTCCGATGGTGGTCCCGGTCTCGGTAGTGACACGCGGCAGCGTATTGAGTTGCTCCTGGGTGTAACCTCGAAACCCTCTCGCCCACGTGACGCCGAAGTTGCCGAATAGCCCGTCCACTTTGGATACAGCGGATGGATCGCCAGCGTGCCACGTCTTGTTGTCCGCTGGATACGGCGAATGTGAGTGATAGATGTAGTTGTGCACATTGGCGTAGTCGGCATACGTCGTGCCGTCCGGCATCTTGGTTTGGGCGCCGGGCGGGATCGTAAGGAACTGAAGGCCAACGTTGTCTCGCTGCGCGCCGGGTTCGGAGATCGACCAGACAGGATACGTCGCAAGCACCGGATCACTTTTGACAACCTGGTAAAGATCGCGCTGAAGCTTTGCGACCGCCATCCATGAAGGCTCCCCACCGCCGCCTTTCTCGCCCTGATAGGTGACACCCCAGTTGTTCGGCTCGTTGTCGCCCTCGAACGCGAGTAGCGCGCCAGCTTTAGCAAGCACCTTACCTGTTTCGACCAACCTCTTCACATCAGTCCCACCACTGACCAATCCCCAACTCAGGCGCACGCCGGTTTCGCGATGTAGATCCAGAAAGGTCTGGATGGTTGTTGGGCCCTTGTCGCTCAGACCTTCTATTCCCGCCCTTACCCATCGAAAGCCGCAATAGCGGACCATTTCGACAGTCCTAGCCAAAGGCTGGCCTCGATCGGGGAACGTGGTAACGACGCCGATGCTATTGAGAAAGTCGTTCGTCGCAACGGCCGTTTTGGGCGCTGCAAATGAATGGCGAGGTGATATGGACACCACAGCCAGTGCCACCCATGCGCCGACGAGGGAGCGAAGCATTTTGGAAGAAATGATCATCATCGCCGGGGACTCCAAGCCTCTCTAACCCACAACTCGCCATGGCGCATCGCCCGCCTTGGCGAGCGATCAATTCGCGCCCGCATACTCGGAAACCTAAGACTATTTCATCACACGGGGCCAACCTAGACCAGACAGTATGAGGACAGGCAAATAGCGACCGAGACGGCGTGCGATCAGTTAGCAATGGCTGTCGCCCCGACAACCGGCCTGACAACGGCGTTTGATATGTGGCCGGTGCTTGCACAGCGCGATGCCCCCCTAGATCAAGCGATGGTTGTGGAGGCCGCGACTGCCCGATATAGAGGTCACGCCTTTTGAGGGAATACTCCGCCCCGTCGGCTAAGCCACACGGCTGAGCCTCTTTAAATGCCTTACGCATGAGCGTGTCGGCTATCGCCCGCATTTCTTCCGCTTCCATAATCAGAATTCCAAACTAATCCACCAGTCAGGAACATGGCAGGGCGGGTAAGGCACAGCCACGGCTCAATTTGCCCCCGGCATGATGAAGGAATGTGGCGACGAGGCCATTGCCAAGGAGCATGACAATTTCTGTAGAATGACCAAGCAACTCGGCGGCGCCGACTAGCGGCAGCCGACGCTGTATTGTGAAGCGTGAGGCGCTTGGCCCGTTGCCGATGGTGGCGGGCTTTTTTGTGCATGCTGGAACGGTCTGTTTTTCGGCTCGTTTTGCGTACGCACCTGTGTGACGCGGGTGCACGAAAGTTGTTTCGGCATCTTTCGGGGCCCGTCATGGCTTCCTCCATGGCGGGCCTTTTGCGTTCATGGCCCCCGAGATCGAACGGTTTGTGTCCAGGCCTTGAATGCCACATGATTGGCCGAAGGTCGCGCATATCGACCGACTGGCCGCAGATCGGGCAAGGGTAGAAATACTCCCGCTCATGCCCCGGTTTGCCACTTTGGCGCTGGCCGGGAATGGGCGGCCCGAGTTCGTTCAGGTCTGTCATCACTATCAAACATTGAACCGCGGCTTGCGAGACAGTTGCGGTAAAGGTTCCGATCGGCCGCCGGCGCCCTGCCACAGCGTGAGCCCGGTTGATACCGCGACTTCAGGATCGGCCGTGAAGAGATTGGCGCCACGGCCGCGTAGCTTCAGCAAGATCGAGCTGTCCATGTCGCTATGAAGCCTCCTCAAGCCGAGCTCGTTGTAGACATGGCCGGTCGAGCCGGGATTGATGCCCGATATGACGACAGTCGACGCGCCGCTGTTGAATGCATAGAGCACAGCGGTGATGCCGTTCGAAAACTTCCGTGCATTGTCCAACTCGCTGTGGCGCGCGC
>NZ_JBFUFB010000030.1:0-25095 GCF_056403655.1 Mesorhizobium sp. P2_F8 | reverse complement strand
CATCGCCACGACGTTTCGATGAGCTGCTAAGCAAAACGTCGCGGCTGATCGCCATTCTCCATGTCGAACAGCTTAGTCATGCCGTTCCCCTCCTCGACGCTCTCGAAGAGGCGGGCATCAAGACCATCGAGGTGACACTCAGAAGCCCATGTGCGCTCGCGGTCATCGAAACGATGGCGGCGCGCGCGAAGGAAGCCGTCGTAGGAGCAGGGACATTGACGCGGCCGGAGCAATTTGCAGCGGCGCGTGATGCAGGAGCGCGCTTTTTTGTCAGCCCTGCGTTTTCGCCCTCACTTGCCAACGCCGCAGATGAGGTCGGGCTCCCGTTCTTGCCGGGCGCTACAACCCCGACTGAAGTGCTTGTGGCACGGGAGCATGGCTACTCCGAGCTAAAATGCTTCCCATCGGATCTCAACGGCGGCTTGCGATGGCTTCAGCACCTCGCCCCCTTGTTCCCCGATGTCAGCTTTTGCCCGACGGGCGGAATCTCAAACGAAACAATTCGCGAGGTTCTCAGCCAGCCGAATGTCTTTGCCGCGGGCGGCATGTACATGGCGCCTAAACAATTGATTGAAGCCTCGGATTGGGCCGCGGTCAAAGCCGTGGCTGAAGAAGCCGTGCGAGCTGCCGCGCGCTGAAGAAGAGCACCTCTCCGAAGGCCCTGGCGGGGAACAGCATGGCCTAGCTCTCCTTACAATCGACAGGCCGAGTCCAGACGAAATCACGGCAATCCGGTGACGCCGTGATTATGCCCAGTTGCGTTCCCAACGCTTCGATGAGCCGTGCACGACTGGGCGGAAATCTGGCCTGCTTCCGACGCGGTTTTAAGTTAGGATCGCCTGATTTCCACGAACCCGATAGTTCCGGCAGTCTGGCCTCAAGTGCCTGCGCTGAGGATCGTGTCGTGGACGTCATCGATATGGTCGGTCCGAAACGCTAACGTGATATATCATGCGCTCTGTGGGCAATCGGCACCTCGTTTGTTGTAAAGTCCGGGCTCGAAGAGTCGAGACTCCCTTATGTCGACGCCCTTCACCCCGAATCCGCAGCATAGCAGCAGCAGGCCGAGTAGCCGTCCGTGGTCGGGGATTGAGTTGGCAAGGACCGCTTTAAGGCTCAGCGCAAAGAATGGTGGCGATTTTTCTCTTGCCATTGAGCCAAAACTTAAAGATGATATATCATCTTGCAAAACGCTGACAACGAGATTGGCCCATGGATCGAGAATTGTTGCGGCTTCAGGGAATTTCGAAGACCTTTGGGGCTGTAACCGCCATCGAGCACGTTGATCTTTCCGTGCGCAGGGGAGAGGTCGTTGCGCTGCTGGGCGACAATGGCGCCGGCAAATCCACCTTGGTGAAAATTATTTCGGGTGGCTTGCGGCCGACAAGCGGCCGCTACCTGTTCGATGGTGCGGATAGGCACCTGAATTCCCCGCAGGACGCGAAGCAACTCGGCATTGAAACGGTCTATCAAGACCTTTCCATCTGCATGAACGTCGACGTTGTCGCGAACTTCTTCATGGGTCGTGAAATCGTCCGCCGTGTTCTCGGCATTCCGATCCTTCAGGAAGCGGAGATGCGTCAGGTCACCGAGAGTGTCCTCCGGCAGGCCGGCACGCGGATTCCCTCGGTCAAGATGAATGCGGAACACCTATCCGGGGGTCAGCGACAGGCCATCGAACTCAACCGTTTTGTCCATTGGGGCGGCAAGCTTGTCGTTCTTGATGAGCCGTTCGCCGCCCTTGGCGTCGAACAGGTTCGGCGCAGCCTCGACACAATCCGCGATGTCCGTAGCAAGGGCATCGCAGTCATCATCGTCACCCACAACATGTCTCATGCATTCGAAATCGCGGACCGCATGGTGGTCATGCGGCAGGGATCGGTCGTGGGCGACGTGAACACCGTCGATACCTCGCCTGAGGAAATCGTCCGGATCATAACCGGGACAAAGCCAAAGCAAGTTCCCATAACTGACAATATTAACCGGGAGGAGTGAACATGCTGAAATCCGCCGTGTCTATACTGATGTCTGTATTATTTTTGATACTTGCACCGGTATTCGCCACAGCTCAGGACAAGGGCGAGATATACTATCTTATCCCTGACTCGGGAGGCCCCTTCTATCCAGAGTCAGCCAAGGTGATGGCGCATTTCCTTGACCAGATCGGTTACAAGGTGACGACGCTCGATGCCACCAATAAATCTGACGTACAACTGAACCAGATTGACAACGTCATCAATCTAAAGCCGAAAGCCATGGTGATTGCCGCCGTGGACTTCGACGCAGTGGTTCCCGGCGTCGAGCGCGCACAGGCGGCGGGAATCCCGGTCATTGCGTTCGACCGGCCCATTACCTCCGCCAAACTCGCGCTCACCTCCGTCGCTGGCACGATCGAGATTGGCCATGACGCCGCCAAGCAGACCATTCGCCTGCTGACAGAGCGCAAAGGGGCGGTGAAAGGCAAGGTCCTGCAAATCACCGGCGATCCCGGGGATTCCTATTCGGTCAGCGTCAAGGGTGCCTTCGACGAAATCATGGCTGCCTATCCCGATGTGAAGATAGAAACCAAGGCGGCCATGCAGTGGGAGCCGACCAACGCTGCCAACATCGCGCAAGACTACCTGCAGACAAATCCTGATGTCGATCTCATCTTCTATCACTCGGGATACCTGGCTTCGGCGGTCGTTGCCGTATTGCAGGCGGCCGGCAAGAAGCCAGGCGACATCCTGATGCTCGACGCCGACGGCGACATCGGCGGCCTGGCTCAGATACGCGCCGGGTGGCAGCAGGTTGCCGTGGGAGCGCCGATGTTCGCACAGGCCTATGGGGTAGCCATGTTCCTCGACAAGATCATCCGGGGCGAGCCACTCAAGGCGGGCGAATACGAAGTCTTGGGGCTCAAGTCTGTGCTAACGGACGAGGCATGGGGTCCGAACCTGAAAATACCGGGCGCCTTGGTAACCAAAGAAAATGTCGACGATCCGCTCCATTGGGCAAATCTGAAGTTGCCGCCGCAAAAAGTCGAACCGGTGAAGTGACTGCGACTGCCGGTGGCCCTCGACCGGGGCCACCGGGTTGCGCCCATACGAAGATCAGAGGAATAAAATGGACACTGCCAAGACACTGGAGGCATTCCCGCCAAGGGTGCGCAACCATCGTTTACTCGAGGTCGTCCTGCAGCACGCCGTCTGGCTGATCTTGCTCGCCCTGTTGGCGGCGTTCTGTCTGTTGATTCCAGGATATGCACAGACGGGCATTTTCCTCAATATTTTGGAGCAATCCACCTTCGTTGGCATATTGGCCGTCGGTCTGTCGATCGCCATCATCGCAGGACAAATGGATCTATCCATCGAATCCACCATGGCGCTTTCCGCCATGCTAACAGCAGCGATAGGCGCCGCGTCCGGAACTGAAGGTTTCTTTGGTCTGCCCTGGCTCGTTGTTCCCGCAACGCTTGTGATGGCGCTCGTGCTTGGCGCGTGTATTGGCCTCTTCAATTCCATGATCGTGCTCAAATTCGGGATCAACGCATTCATTGCGACTTTGGCCACCTACATCTTTCTTCGCGGATCGGTCGTTGCGTTCAGCGGCGGCAGGGGAATCTTCGGAATGCCGGCGGAACTGCGTCTGATCGCAACGGCTCATTTGCTCGGAATTCCCGCGCTGGCCTGGATCACCATCGGCATCTTCCTGGTCTTTACCTTCATTCTCTCCAAAACACCGTTCGGCAGATATGTGTATCTCTACGGCGGCAATGCGGTAGCGCCGTTCCGGGCAGGCATCAACACGGGGCGCATCGCCGTTTGGAGTTTTGTGATCTGCGGGATGCTTGCTGCCTTTGCCGGTTGGCTGCTTGCTGCTCGGTCCGCCGGGGCCACTGCAAATCTCGGCATCGGCATKCTGTTCGAGGCCTTCGCCGCGGTTGTCATTGGCGGCGTCAGCCTCAAGGGAGGGGTTGGGCGTTTGTCGGGCGTCTTTGCCGGTGTCCTGCTGCTGAGTTCCATCCGAACAGCAATCAATCTTCTCGGCATGCCGCCGCAGTACACGCAAATGATCCAGGGCGCTCTTGTCCTGGCGGCGGTGCTGCTCGACTCTGTCAAGGTTTCCATCCGAGCCAGGTATCTGTAGCCTTTCACCATGCTGAGCCACAATTTCGCACCAAGTGGTGTCGCGCGGCCAGCAGTTCGCAGGGCAGGCGGGCCTGTTGCGAGGCCCTTGTAACGGAACCTTGCCGGATGCTTAACTCTCAGAGATGTATTATGGCATAAGCTCGTCCAGAAAGACGAAGAGCTTCTGGTTCATGTGCTGATAGTTATTCGCCTCAGTCCGTCCGCCTGCTAGACGAATCAATAATCAGCGGCAGCATCGAAGTGCTGCTGGGGACTGCGGCCTTCCAAGCATTTTAGCGACGCGCTCAAGGGTAAGATGGCCGAGATCGCGGCAAGCTCCCGGATGGCATCGATAAAGCAAATGCTGCCATCAGCAACCCGGGACTGTTTTGACGCAGCCACCCATGATTCTTCAGCCTGCATTCGGGCACGTTGCGAAGAGCATGGTCGAGGTTTCAAGAACACCTCGCCAAGCGCCATTGCAGGCAATTCCAACGGAAAACCACCCGCCTGTAGGATTCCTGGCTTGACGTCCACCTGCATTTTGGAATGGCTACGACACGGGTTTAGTTCGCTCCATGTGTTCAGGATGGCAGTCGCGAGCTTGCCGTCGCGAGTGCGATGGCTCAAAGTTCGCATATCGTCGGGCAAGAACCATCGCGCGCTACGGAAAGTGGTCGGGTCCCGTTTGGCCACATAGCATCGTCCGCTTGGCTACAGGTCAGATTGCTAGTTCGATCAGAAAGGGAGCTTGGCTCGCGAAGCTTTGTCTCATCAGGTCGGCGCAGCCTTCCAGCGTGTCGGTCCAGGCTGCCTCGACACCCATGCCGTTGGCGATTTTCACCCAATCGAGTTCCGGGTTCGTCAAATCCAGCATGCTCATCGCCGTCGGACCAGGGCTTGCGCCAACTCCCGCGTATTCATTGATCAATATTTTGTATTTGCGATTTGCAAGTATAACAGTAGTCACCGGAAGACGCTCGCGTGCTTGCGTCCACAACGACTGCAATGAGTACATCGCCGAACCGTCCGCTTGCAGACCGATAACACGCCGTCGGCCTCCCGCGCCGATCGCGGCGCCCGTCGCGACAGGCAGGCCGTCGCCAATTGCCCCTCCCGTCAAATGCAGCCAGTCATGCTGTGGCGCTGCAAACGTATGCTCGTAGAATCCGCGACCGAAGGAGACGCTTTCGTCGGAAACGATAGCATTCTCGGGCATGATCGCGGCCAAGGTGCGGGCAAGGCCTTCGGGAGTTGGTGCGCCAACGATCGGGTCGGGGCGCGGGCCCGCGTCCGGGATCGCGGCTTTTGGGGCGTTCAGGGTTTCCGCTAGGTCGGTAAGGGCGGTGGCAGGATCCTGATCGGGCCGCGACAAGACGTGGAAAAGTGTTTCTGGGTTGTGATGGATCGATGGCTGTCCCGGATAACCGAAGAAGCCCACAGGTGGGCGGGCGCCTACCAGAATGATGTGACTGTACCGCCACAATGCCTTTTGCGCCGGTGCCTGAGCGTAGGGGACTCGATTGAGCGGAACACGACCACGTCCCCGCGACATGCGCGCGCAGACGTATTCTCCCATCATTTCGGCTCCGGTGGCCTGCACAAGCCGCCAGCTGGCTTCTTGCGCCCCGACCAGCATGGCTCGGCCGCCAAGCAGGATCAGCGTCGTTTCGCCATGCTCGCGCAATATTCGGGCCGCAGTGCCGATGGCATGTGGATCAGGCGCGGTTGGAGCGAGATCTGGCAGCGATGAAGCCGCTACGCCACCTTGGTCCCACGATGCGTCCGACGGGAGAATTAGCGTAGCGACGCCACCCCCCGCGCGGCGGGCGACTTGCATGGCACAGGCTGCGTCACGGCCGACGTCGGCCGAACGGGTCGTCGTCCTCACCCAGTCTGAACTGAACCGAGCCAGGCCTTCGGTATCGGTCGTTAGTGGTGCGTCAAAGGGACGGTGCCATGTCGCTTGATCGCCGATGATATTAACGATGCCGCTGCGAGCACGGCGAGCATTATGCAGATTGGCCAGGCCGTTCGCGAGACCCGGTCCACAATGCAGCAGGCTGGTCGCCGGGCGGTCAGCTATCCGATAAAAGCCGTCCGCCATCCCGGTCACGATGTTTTCCTGCAGGCCGAGAACGCAGCGAATCCCGGGAATCTGGTCGAGCGCTGCGACAAAGTGCATCTCGCTGGTTCCAGGGTTGGCGAAGCAGGTATCGATTCCACCCGCAACCAGCGTGTGGACGAGACTTTGCGCGCCATTCATCTGTGGTCTTTCAGGGACGGTCATCTGGCTTCTCCCGATCGCGTCTATTCGGCTGCGCGTGGTCAAGGCTCGCCAACCGCCGGAAGTGCGATAGGCGAGCCGTCTCTAGCTCTGCCACTTCAGAGCCGGCCGTTCAACCGAAAATGGAATTAATTTCCATAATGTTCCCGCAGCTATCCTTTGCGGCTGATGAAGCGCGTTTCCAGATAGGCCTCGATCGCTTCCGACCCGCCTTCCGTACCGTAGCCCGAATCCCTGACACCGCCGAACGGCACTTCGGGAAGAGCAAGGCCGAGGTGATTGATTGCGGTCATGCCAGATTGAATTTCGTTGCCCAGACGCGTCGCCAGTGCGGTATCACGGGTAAAGGCATATGCTGCCAATCCGAAAGGAAGGCGGTTGCTCTCCGTGATGGCTTCGTCGATCGTCGAAAAGCGATTGATTATTGCCACCGGGCCGAACGGTTCTTCGTTCATGATCTGCGCGGAGACCGGCACATCTGAAATGACGGTTGGTTCGTAGAAACAGCCCTGGTTCCCGATCCGCCTGCCACCCGTCATCAGTTTGGCGCCCTTCTTGACCGCGTCGGCCACCAGCCCGTCTATCGTTGCGACACGCTTCTCGTTGATCAGCGGACCCATCTCCGTTGTGCTTTCAAAGCCGTTTCCAGTCTTGATCGATTTTGAGGCGGCGGTGAAACGCTGGGTGAACTCCTCAGCCAGCGTCTCGTGGACGAGAAACCGGGTGGGGGAAACGCATACCTGCCCAGCATTCCTGAACTTGAACGGCACCATCGTGGAAACAGCGAGGTCAAGATCGGCATCGGCCGCCACCACAACCGGAGCGTGACCGCCAAGCTCCATGGTGGCGCGCTTCATGTGCAGTCCAGCAAGCGCTGCAAGCTCCTTGCCAACTGGAGTCGACCCGGTGAAGCTTATCTTGCGAATGACAGGATGGGGTATCAGATAGCGCGAGATCTCGGGTGAGCGTCCGTTCACAAGGTTGACGACGCCAGCAGGAAAGCCGGCGTCTGCAAAGGCACGAACGAGACCCGCCGGGCTTGCAGGTGTCTCCACGGGCGCCTTGATGATGATGGAGCACCCTGCAGCCACGGCGGCCGAGAGTTTGCGAACAATCTGGTTGATAGGAAAGTTCCAGGGCGTGAACGCTGCCACCGGCCCGACGGGCAGCTTGATTGTTATCTGCAGCACGTCGCTCGCGCGCGCCGGGATGACCTGGCCATAGGTACGTTGGGCCTCGCCCGCAAACCAGTCGATGATGTCTGCCCCGGCCAATGTTTCAAGCCGCGACTGTGCCAGGGGTTTGCCCTGCTCCAGGGTCATCCAATGTGAAATCTCGTCCACTTGCTGGCGCAGCAGGTCCGCGGCGCGACGCATGAGCTTGGCGCGCTCGAACGGTGAAGTCCGGCTCCAAATCTTGAACCCCTCGTCGGCCGCGGCCAGCGCATCGTCCAAATCATTTTGCGAGGCATTGGCGACGCGACCAATTTCCTGCCCACTGGATGGATCGGTCACCGGGATCCAACGCTCCTCTTCTGCGGGCCGCCATGATCCGTTGATGTAAAGGTTTACGTCGGGATAGTTGCTCATATCGACTTTCCTCGTGATGCGTGACGTCCAGGCGGGATCAATGGGGCGCGCATATTCCGGCTCAGGGCCTTTCCATGAATGAGAGCGATCCCCTGACCGACTCCAATGCACATTGTGCAAAGCGCAAAGCGACCATTTCGGCGCTTCAGTTCGTGGGCGACTGTGAGCGCCAGTCGAGCGCCCGAAGCCCCAAGAGGGTGGCCCACCGCGATGGCGCCTCCATTGGGATTCACGTGCGGCGCGTCGTCTGGCAGGCCAAGAGCGCGAAGAACCGCAAGCCCCTGTGCGGCGAAGGCACGGCTCATTGCGCAGCGCCCTCCGACGCCTGGGCCTGTAGTGCCGCTGCGCCGTGGCAATAGACGACGCCAGTTCGAAGCAGGTGGTCTATCTGGCTATCGTCATAGCCAAGGACAATCTCAAGAACGGCGCGGGTATCCTCGCCAAGCAGGGGGGGAGCCTTCTGCACGCGGTTTTTCTGGCCAGCGAGGCCATGGGCCGGACTGATCAAGCGGATAGTACCGAGTTCGGGATGCTTCAAGGACTGAATAATCCCCCTTTCGATCACCGTGGGCGTTGCCAGGGCCTGGGAGACCGTATGCACGCGACCCGCTGGCACAGACGCACTGCGACAGGCATCGAGCCAGTGTTCAACCGAATTTTTGCAAAGCGCCTCTCCAAGGGCTGCCAAGAGGTCTTCGCGGTTCAGCGCACGTTGATGCGCCGTGACGAAGCGTGGATTTTCGGCCAGATCCGGTCGGTCGATGACCTGGATGCAGAAATCCTTGAACATCCGGTCGTTGCCCACTGCCAGCGCAAAGAAGCCGTCCAAGCATTCAAACAACTGGTAAGGCACCACGCTAGGATGAGCATTGCCATATCGGAACCCATCCACGCCGGCGTTTAAGTAGCCTGTTCCGACGTTGATCAGCATGTTCAACGTGCTCTCGATCAGGGCTATGTCGATAAACTGGCCTTTGCCCGTATCGCGTCGCTGATAGAGCGCCGCCAAGACCGATTGTGTAGCAACCATGCCCGCGACGACATCCGTGAAAGCCACCCCCAGCCGATTGGGCGGTCCATCGGCCGCGCCAGTGATCGACATCAGTCCGCTTTCTGCCTGCATAATGAAATCATAACCGGGACGATCGCTTTCCGGTCCGCTCTGGCCGTAGCCCGAGATCGAGCAGAAAACGAGGGCCGGATTAATGTCGCGAAGCGTTTCATAGCTTAGGCCCAACCGCTTCATCGTTCCTGCACGGAAATTTTCCACCACGACGTCAGCTTTGCTGGCCAGCTTCAAGATGATTTCACGCCCTTGCGGCGATTTCAGATCGACAGCCACACTTTGCTTGCCGCGGTTGGCGCAGAGATAATAGGTACTCACCCCCATGTAGTTTGGAACTGACCATGCCCGTGTGTCGTCGCCCCCGGCCACACTCTCGATCTTCCAGACTTCGGCACCCAGATCGCCGAGTGACATCGTCAGCCAGGGACCGGCCAACACCCGCGYCAAATCCAGCACCTTGATTCCGTCCAGCGGCAGCTCTGTCTTCTCCATTGCTGGTCTCCTCGAGATGTCCGCCGCAAACGGGTTTCGGTTGCGACCCCTCTGTCCCGGCGACGCAGTCGAGCTGATCGCCCGTCCTACCTGTCTGATTCCGATCGATCCCGACTGCAAACTGGGTCGAGATGTCGGAAGCAAGCAGTTCGGCCGTTTGATGATGTGGCTCGTCTGTAGTGCCCGGCGGCAGGGTGCGATTTTGCGTTACTAATGCCATCTGGTACCTTGCGCGTCAACTGAATGGAATTAAATTCCATTGTATTCGACCCAATTGCGGCTAAAGTTGCCGCGGAACCTCAGGAGGTGACGATGAGAAAGCGTTCCAAATCAGCGGAGGATGCCAATGGCGGGGAAGAAGGCGTCGCCGCCGGTTCGCTCCTGCGAGGTTTGGAAATCTTGCGGGCTTTCAAGGCGAGCGAGTCGACATTGGGCAACCAGGATTTGATCGAACGCACCGGGCTTCCGAAAGCCACCGTGTCGCGCTTGACCTATGCTCTGGCGAGCAGTGGTTACCTCATCTACAACGAATCCCTGGGCCGTTACTCCATCGGCCCCTCAACCATCTCGCTTGGCTATTCAGCGATGAGCTCTATCCCGGTCGTACGCATGGTCCAGCCTTTGTTGCAGGGGCTGGCTGACAAAACGGGCGTCGCAGCAGCGCTCGGCGCCCGTAGTGGACTCGAGATGATCTATTTGGCCAACTGCCGTGCGTTCGGGCCGGTGACGCTGCAACTTAATGTGGGCTCACAGTTACCGATCTGGCGCACCGCGATGGGCTTGGCCTATTTGGCGGAGATGATACCGCAAGCGCGCGAGGAATTGCTTGCCCAACTGATCGCGCGGGAGCCCGCCAATGCGAACGCGATCCGAGATAGTGTCGAGGAGGCGATCCAGAGCTACAGAACGCGCGGCTTCGTCTGTTCATTTGGGACTTGGTACAGCTACATCAACGCCATCGGAGTTGCTTTCCGGCCGACCGACGGATCGCCGCTCGTTGCTCTCACATGTGGGGGCATTTCCGATATCGTCTCGCGTGACGATTGTCTGACCACCGTGGGTGATGCATTGCTGAGGACGAAGCAGCAATTACAGGATCTGCTGGAGAACGCTTAAGCGTCGGGGTGACTGCCCTTGTTTCCGGTCGGGTCGCTGAATCGACGCCCAAATGGATACGGCGACATGCGCGGCCAAGTGCGATGAGTGCCTCATGTTCGCTCGTACCAGCCTGCTCGGCAAATCGGCGATAGGAATACTCGGGCGACGATTCCGACAACGGTACCCTCGTCAACGAAGCCCAGACTGGTGAGATCGACTGCGGTCAGGTCCATGGAGGCGCGGCCCACCACAGGCGCGATCTGTCGGCCGAAAGCGACAAGACCCCGGTTGCTGTTTGCCCATTGATAGCCTCTGGCATAGCCGATCGCGACAAGCGCGATTTGGCGTGCCGCCGGCGCTCGTCAGGTTGAAGAATGGCCGACGGAGTCGCCCCTGTTCAGATCGCGAACCTTTACGACGCTCGCCAGCAGTGTCGCAGGCTCATCGAGCGGATTCTGACGGTTCGGGGAGCGGATTGATGCCAAAGGTGGATTTGCCGCGTAATATCGCTGTGGAATTCGCGACCGAGTTAACTGCCGCAAGAATTGGCAATTGACAGCGGTGCGGTCGGAAGGGCGTGGCAGGCTTCGGCCAGCCTTCACCGACAATCGGCAGAGTTCGAGATCCACGTCGTCAGGCAACACGAAATGGGTCATTTCCGCCTGCACACCTGTGCCGCAGAGCAGATCTCGCGTCGGTGCGAGTTGCTGCCGAGAGGGCTGTCTGCCTGGTTCGGTGGGGCCGCTTTTATCAGTGGCGCCAACGAATGGCACCGCGCTCTCAGTCCGCCCGAAGGACACTGGTCAGCGCGAAGAAAATTCGATATATGGAATTAAATTCCGATTTCTGGACGCGACCAATGGATCCACTGGTAAGCTATGAGCGAGAGGGGCGGATAGCCGTCATCACCATCCGCAACGGGGCCGCCAACGCCTTGGGCCATGAAGTCAGATCAATGCTGTGGCGCGCGATAGACCGCTTTAGCGAGGATGCGAACGTCGGCATTGCGCTCGTCATAGGCGCCGGACGCATGTTCGTTGGTGGCGCTGACATTAACGAGTTTGGGAAGCCGCCCCTAAAGCCGCTGCTTCCCGATCTGGTAAATCACGTAGAAAGCTCTGCCAAACCGATTGTGGCGGCGATGCACGCAGTCAGTCTCGGTGGAGGGCTTGAGCTTGCCCTTGGCTGCCACTATCGGCTGGCCATGCAGAGCACTAAACTGGGCTTGCCCGAGGTTACTCTCGGCCTGTTGCCAGGTGCAGGCGGCACGCAGCGCGTGACACGCCTTGCCGGAGTGGCAAAGGCGCTCGATTTTATCGTTCCGGGAGCTCCCATTTCAGAGACGGCAGCGCTCGAACTCGGGCTCATAGACAGGATTGGCGATGGCGATGTGCGCGTGGCAGGGCTCGCTTTCGCAAATGACCTTCTGAAGGCTGGAAAGGGCCCGCGCCGCGTAAGCGAAATGCCTGCACCCGCGGCCGATCCCGACGCAATATCCGGTGCCCGGACGAAGCTTCAGAAGACTGCCGGGGGCCTGGTCGCGCCCTTCTTTGTCGTAGATGCCATTGAAGCGGCCACGCGTCCCTTCAAAGAAGGTCTGGCCGAGGAACGCCGTTTGTTCATGGCGCTGATGCAAACGCCGCAAAGGGCAGGCCTCATCCATGCATTCTTCCTTGAGCGCAAGGTCTCCCGCCTAACGGCGCTGAACGGCGTCAACCCACGAAATGTGGCGCGGGTAGGTGTGATCGGCGGTGGCACGATGGGAGCGGGGATTGCGACAGCAGCCTTGCTGGCCGGCTATGACGTTTGCCTTGTCGAGCGTGACGACCCGGCCGCGGCGCGGGCGCGCGCAACGATCGAGGGCTACCTGACGGCCGCCGTTGGACGCGGCAAGCTGTCGGAAGCGGAACGCACGACGATCTTGTCTGGGAGCTTGGCATGCGTGACCGAATACGCCGTGCTCTCCCAGGCCGATCTCGTCATAGAGGCGGTCTTCGAATCCATGGATGTGWAGAAGGACGTATTTGCGCAGCTGGACGCGGTGATGAAGCCGGGGGCAATTCTGGCGACCAACACTTCTTATCTCGATGTCAACGAGATCGCCTCGATCACTCGCCGCCCTGGCGATGTGGTTGGCCTCCACTTCTTCTCGCCGGCACATGTAATGAAGCTTCTGGAGGTGATTGTCGCAGATGCAACCAAGCCCGATGTGGTTGCGACGACCTTTGCCGTGGGCAAGAAGCTGGGCAAGGTTTGCGTACGGTCCGGCGTGTGCGACGGCTTTATCGGCAACCGCATCTTGGCGCGTGTTCGGGGCGCCGCCGACAGGATGGTGCTGGCGGGCGCAAGCCCGTATCAGGTCGACCGGGCAATGCTGGACTTCGGCTTGGCAATGGGACCCTTTGCCGTCGCCGATCTGGCCGGCCTCGACATCGGTTTTCTGACCCGACAGCGCAAGGCCTCGACGCGGGATCCTCGCGACGTTGTGCCGGAATGGGCGGATGAACTTTATCACATGGGGCGGCTCGGCCAGAAGGCAGGTCGTGGCTACTACATCTACGCCGAACGCGGTCGTCCTGGTGTGCCAGATCACGACGTAGATGACATGATCGCGCGTTATCGCGCCAAAGAAGGCATCATAGCGCGCAACTTCACCGACGCCGAAATCCAGCGCCGCTACATGGCTGCGATGGTGAATGAAGCCGCCCGTGTAATCGACGAGAAAATCGCAGCTCGACCGCTCGATGTCGATGCAGTGCTCCTGTTCGGTTACGGGTTCCCACGTTATCGCGGCGGACCGATGCACTGGGCGGATGCCGCTGGCCTTCCGAACCTTCTCGCGGACATCCGAGGCTGGGCCCAAGACGATCCGTTCTTCTGGGCTCCCGCTCCACTGCTTGAGCGTCTGGTGGCCGATAACGCCATTTTTGCCACTTTGAACGGATAAGAACCATGGATCTGGCCTATACCGCGCAAGAGCTCGCATTTCGCGAAGAGGTCCGACTTTTCCTTGACCGGGAGCTCCCGAAAAGAATCGCGGCCAAAGTCGCATCCGGCCAGCGTCTCACCAAAAACGACCACGAGACATGGCATGCGGCTTTGAACCGGCGAGGTTGGCTCGCGACGAGTTGGCCGAAGGAATATGGCGGCCCCGGTTGGGATGCAGTTCAGCGCCATATATTCGAAGAGGAAGCATCGCGCTCTCATGCTCCGCGAATCTTGCCCTTCGGCCTCAGCATGCTGGGACCGGTCCTGCAGAATTTTGGCACACAGCAGCAGAAGGACTATTGGCTCCCGCGCATTCTGAATGGCGAGGACTGGTGGTGCCAAGGCTACTCGGAGCCCGGTGCCGGGTCCGACCTGGCAAGCGTCAAGACCTCCGCGGCGCGCGACGGCGATCACTATGTCGTCAATGGCCAGAAGACCTGGACGACCCTTGCCCAGCACGCAAACATGATCTTCTGCCTTGTCCGGACGTCAAAGGAGGGCAAGCCACAAGAAGGGATTTCGTTTCTGCTCGTCGACATGCGAGCACCCGGCGTCAGCGTCCGTCCGATAGTGCTGATGGACGGCGAGGCGGAAGTAAATGAAGTCTGGTTCGACAATGTCCGTGTGCCAGCCGAGAACCTCGTGGGAGAGGAGAACATGGGCTGGACCTATGCGAAGTATCTATTGACCCATGAGCGCACGAATCTTGCCGGGGTGGGCATGGCTCGCGCGGCTCTCGCCAATCTCAAGCGCGTCGCCGCAACTGAGCCGGATGGCCACCGCAAGCTGATTGACAACCCTCTCTTTGCGGCCCGGATCGCGCAAGTCGAGATCGATTTGATGGCGATGGCAACCACGAACCTAAGGGTAGTTGCCAAAGCAGCCGCCGGGCAGGCCCCGGGGGCCGAAAGTTCGATGCTCAAGGTCAAGGGCACGATCATCCGCCAGGAGTTGAACAAGCTTACCCGCCAGGCCGCTGGTCCCAATGCAATCCCCTTCATCTCCGAATTGCTTGACGAGGGTTCCAACGCGGCCTCGATCGGTCCGGCCTACGCGATGGCTGCCACACAGAGCTACTTCAACAACAGGAAGCTCTCCATCTACGGCGGTTCCAACGAGGTTCAGCGGCAGATTATCGCCAAAGCCATTCTGGAGCTATGATATGAACTTCGATCTCACTGGAGAACGCCAGATGCTGCAGGACAGCCTGCGGCGGTTTTTGCGTGGATTTGTCACGCAGGAAATCCTTTTTCAGGCGACGGAGAGTCCACAAGGGCACTCCAAGGAGCTCTGGGACGGACTGGTCGAGATGGGTGTCCCGGGCGCCCTTTTTGCTGACCAAGTCGGCGGATTCGGCGGGTCAGGCTTCGACCTGTCTGTCGTCTTCGAGGAACTCGGTCGCGCCGGTGTCTTCGAACCCTTGATGGAAGCTGGCATCCTCGCCGGCGGCCTCATCGCATCGCTTGCGACCGCTGACCAGCTTGCGCTGGTCGGGGAGATCATTTCGGGCCGCATTGTCACTCTGGCTCACACAGAGCAAGGCGGCCGTTACGATCTTGCTCACGTTGAGACACGCGCCACCAGGCAGGATGGACGTTGGGTGCTTTCTGGCGGCAAGTCCCTGGTTGTGGCCGCACCGGCGGCGAGCCTCGCGGTAGTCAGCGCGCGAGTCTCGGGAGAAGCCGACGAGCGAAAAGGCATTACCCTTTTCGTGATCCCGCTGGATTCGGATGGACTTGCCTTGCGATCTTATCCGCTCAATGGCGGCGGTCGCGCCGCGGAATTGAGCCTGGATGGTGTGGCGGTTCCCGATAGCCAGCGCTTGGGCGAAGTGGGCGGTGCTTTTGACGCCATCGAGGCTGTGCATGCCCGCGCTGTGGCCGCCCAATGTGCTGAAGCCGTGGGGCTTATGGAGAGCATCAAGCATCTTACGGTGGAGTACCTGCGAACCCGCAAGCAGTTCGGCCAGCCAATTGGGAAATTCCAGGCCCTTCAGCATCGCATGGCCGACATGCTAATCGAAATCGAGCAGGCCCGCTCGGCCGCCATCAACGTGTGCGGACATCTGGACGCACCGCGTGGCGAGCGCGAACTGCAAGTGAGTGCCGCAAAAAATCTTATTGGCCGGGTATCACGCATCGTGGTCGAGGAGGCAATCCAGATGCACGGCGGAATTGGCATTACCATGGAATACGCGCTTGGCCATCTCGCGAAGCGGCTCACCATGATCGAACACCGCTTCGGCGACGCTGATTTCCACCTGGAGCGATTTATCGCCCTGTCGACGGCTGCGTAGGGCTAGCACGCGTTCTGCGCTTGAAGGTGACGACAGCCGACGGCGGTCTCTTTGCACAATCAAAAACAGAAGACTTGCGCGTCGCGCGATGCGGGCGTCCGGCAGTCTATGCCGGTATGCAGCACGGTCTCCCTCAAAGACAATGTGTGTGGTGACCTTGCCACGTGCTGGCAGGCAGGCGAGGGAACCTAGCACGGCCACATCTGCGGCAGCTCCCAAATGTCATCCCCTGCTGATCAGTTGCGGACGCGGCGCTTTTCGTCCTCTATGGCGCGCTCGATGGCCCTGCTGCCTGAATCAAACTGGAGAGATTGATTGACGGCCAACGCCAACATGATATATCATATTGCTGGTTTTCAAAACAGTCCACGCGCTGTTTCGAAGCTTCCTAAATCGTTTGCCTCCCAAGGCGATGATGTGCTCCGCGGCCGCCGTTTCTGTGGGTCGCGGAGCAGGCAAAAATCAGCCATGGCGCTCAACGGCAGCGAGCCGCCGCTTGGTGGATAAATCTATACCCGAGGGGCGGCACTCTTGGTAGGCGCAGCGCGCCGGACTGGAACAGGGACGAAGATGCCTGAAGTCATTCAATCAGCAGACAAACTCCTACGCGAAAGAGCGCTGCGGGTTATTCCCGGTGGCATGTGGGGTCACTTAAACGCGGCCAAGCTGCCGGCTGGATATCCGCAGTTCTTCAAGAAGGGCGAGGGCTCCGCACTCTGGGACGTCAACGGCCGACGCTATGTGGACTTCATGTGCGCCTGGGGGCCGAATTATTTGGGCTATCGCCAACCGGAGGTCGAGGCCGCGGCAGCACGGCAGGCGGCCAGTGGCGATTGCCTGAACGGTCCGACAGATGCGCTGGTTGATCTCGCGGAACTTTTTACCAGTATGATTGCTGCCGCTGATTGGGTGCAGTTCCAGAAGAACGGGACGGATGCGACTACGACGTGCCTGACCATCGCTCGCGCATCGACCGGCAGGCGCAAGGTGTTGGTTGCCCAGGGCGCTTATCATGGCGCAGTGCCTTGGTGCTCGCCCTCTGTCCTTGGTGTCACCGCGGAGGACCGAGTTCATTTGGGCACCTATGAATTCAACAACGTCTCGAGCCTGCGAAGCGCGGCGGAAGCGGCCAAGGGCGATCTGGCAGCCATCCTGGTTTCGGCGTTCCGCCACGATTTCGGCAAGGATCAGGCGATGGCGACCCCAGAATTCGCGCGCGCGATGCGCGAAATCTGCGATCGCAACGGCGCCGCGCTTATCATCGACGAGGTGAGGGCTGGCCTGCGCCTCGATCTGGCCGGCAGTTGGGAAGCAATTGGGGTCCGCCCTGACCTCTCGGCATGGAGCAAGGCGATTGCAAATGGTTATCCACTGGCGGCGGTAACAGGGGCGGATTGGCTTCGCGAAGCCGCGTCGCGCATCTTCGTGACGGGATCGTTCTGGTGCGGGTCAGTCGCAATGGCGGCCGCAGTGGCCACGCTCCAGATAGCCCGCCGGGACAACGTGGTGCAGCATCTGATCCGCCTCGGGAACAAACTCCGCGACGGATTGAATGCTCGTGCAGCCAAGGCTGGCATGGTCTTGCGACAAACTGGTCCCGTCCAGATGCCACTCATCTTGTTTGACGAAGACCACGACGGCAGCAAAGGTGAACTGTTCTGCAGTACATTATTGACGCACGGCGTTTATGTCCATCCCAAACACAACATGTTTCTGTGTGCTGCCCACACTGACGCCGATATTGAAGCGACCCTGTTTGCCGCCGAAATCGGCTTCGCGGCGGTGGCTGATCGTCTTCAATGAGGTAAGCCCGTGGTGACGGCTCAATGATTTTTTTGAGACCTCGACCCCGGCGATTCCGAATGCGCCGCACAATGAAAAGTTATCGGAAGCGACGGCGGGAAATTTGGCAATGAATCGCAAATTGCACTCTTAGTCGCGCAATTCACGATATGTAATGCGCCCCGCTTGCATACGGTTTTGGCAACATGATGAACGAACGCGACGACAGAGCGCGATACGACAACGTTGGAGCCTAAGGGTACAGAAGCGCATGGCTGTCGATTGTGGCGCGCGATCGATTACAGCCTGCTGGTATTCTCGGGGTTGGTAGGGTGTTCTTTGATGAGGTCGCGGGAACTGGCGTGTTGCTTGGCTCGGCCGTCATCGGCACTGGAGGAGCCCTTCTCGCCATGGTCAAAACTCCGGCAGATCAGTCGGCCCGACGCTGTCGTGATGTGTCAGGAGTTTCCGTTCAGAACGTGAGCCACGGAACTGAGACGAGATCGTCGGTTGGGCCGAGGGATCTCGTCCAGTGACGTTTCTCGGCGGATGAAGCCTGATGATTGATAGGATTCGTTGGAGGAAAAAGTGTCAAATTTCGAAACCCGCATCCCCTACGACCAGCTTGGCCTCGAGGGCAGCGTGCCCGCAGGGTCATCCTGGAACGTCTATGGCCGCGATGACCAGCTTGGAAGTGTCGGTTTGTTGACGCCGGAGCGTGTCTTAAGCGGAGTTGCTCTGGTCTCGAAGGGGGCGGTCTTTTCTCTAAATTGGTCCCTTGATCTTCCCAACCCYGCACTCTTTGGCCGCCGAAACATGCAGCACACCATTAATTTCGATAGTTCCGGCACAGACGACATGTATGAGGGGTTCTTCCCCCAATGCTCCTCCCAGTGGGACAGTCTTTCGCATATCCGCCACCCTGTTCATGGGTTTTACCAAGGCTTTCAGGAACATGACATAACGGGGCTCCCGGGAACGCGGCTGGGTATCGAGAACTGGGCCACCCGAGGCATCGTCGGCCGGTTTGTGTTAGCGGACCTTGCTCGCTTTCGACAGGCGGTCGGACGGCCGATCCAACCGGGATATCCCGATCCTATAACGGTCGCTGAAATCGACGCCTGTCTTGCCAGGCAGAAATCCAAGCTGAATATAGGAGACATACTGCTC
This sequence comes from Mesorhizobium sp. P2_F8, assembly GCF_056403655.1. NCBI lineage: Bacteria > Pseudomonadati > Pseudomonadota > Alphaproteobacteria > Hyphomicrobiales > Phyllobacteriaceae > Mesorhizobium > Mesorhizobium sp. P2_F8. The sequence continues at coordinate 6,218 of NZ_JBFUFB010000030.1, read as the reverse complement.
CTGCGGTTCGGCTGGATCCAGTGGTACGAAAGTGTCGATTCCGCAACGCGCGAGCAGATGGCAACCGACGATCAGTTCGCCGCCTGCGGACTTTCKCGGTCGGAAGAGACCGCACGTTGGATATGGAACAAGGGTGTAGCTGCTGTTGCCGGCGACAACCCTGCCTTGGAAGTTCAGCCCTTCGACCCAACAGATGCCGATGGCTTCCTACATTACCGGCTCATTCCGATGCTGGGCACCGCCATCGGGGAAATGTTCGCATTGGACGCCCTGGCCGCGGATTGCGAAGAAGACGGCCGCTATGAAGGAATGTTTGTTTCCGCACCGCTAAACAAGCTGGGCGGCTCCGGCTCGACAGCCAACGCGCTCGCGCTAAAATAGCAGAACGGGCGGAAAGGTATTTTCGAGTCAGGGCGTCTCAGGCGGCCCGCCGTGGTTACGTGCGCCATGTCATCAGGCGCACCGGGGTATCGCGAGGGCTCTGCCCAGATCGGATATCGGCACCTGCCCAACCGCTTCCGTGGAGCCGACGGGACTCGTTGCAGGCACGAGGCACTATTTTTCTTGCTGCCTACGCCTCGAGCCGGATTGTGACTTGAGCTTTTCCAAAATTCTGTATGAGCCATCGCGAAGATCGCGCACCACCAATTCACCGGCCTCGGTCGGTGACCGACGCTTCAAAGCGTCGATGATCAGATCGTGGGGGTGAACTTCGAAGGCAAGTGGCTTGGCATAGGGATATTGATTGTTCACGAACGGGCCAGCCAATAGCCACAGATTCTCGATCACCCGCACCAGGACCTGGTTGTTCGACTTACGGTATATCGCAAAGTGGAATGACTGGTTTGCCGCGAGAGCTGCCTTCCAATCCTCCGCGGCCTCCGCCGCCATGAATTCAGTCTGGTGCCTTTCCAGCAGCTCGATGTCTTGGCGTGTCATGTTGACAGTGCTGAGTTCGGACGCCAACCGCTCCAACGGAGCGCGCGTCTCGCGTATCTCAATATATCTGCCGATAGAGAGGATGGGAACGCGAGGCTGATGGCCTAGTTTGAGTTCCAGCGCGCCCTCCGCCACCAATTGCAGGACCGCTTCTCGGACGGGTGTCTGAGAGGTCTCGTAAGCGGTGGCGAGTTGCCGAATATTGAGCCGGCTTCCCGGTTCGTAGCGACCCGACATCAACGCAATGCGCAGCTGTGCATAAATTCGGTCGGCGAACGTGTTCCTGCTGATCCCAACCGACCCTACGGTCTCGAGCTCGTCGGCGGGCCCACTTGCCCTGATAGCGGTTGGCATTGATCGCTCCTCACTCCGGCGCGGCGAATCGATATAGCGCCCTCGGGCTGTATCAATAACAAAATATCCCGAAATGGGGCAGGCGTCACAGTCTGCGGAAGACCCGGGCCCAATACCAGTCCGGTTGAATAGGCAAGCCACAACGAAACTCCGAGCACGCCTCCGGTTGCCGGCAATTCCTCTGGGCTGGCCGCACGATGCTGCCGGAATTTCCCCAGCAGACCTCGCACGGCCGCCGGGGCAGCGTCTCCTGAGATCTGAATCCGGCTTCAAGTCGACATGCCGTCCGAAAAGCGCTTCACACTTTTCGGCATCGTGCTTTAGCGTTTTTGCTTGAGATAGGCTTCGGCAGCGCGGCCGACCGCATCTCGATTCAGTTCGAATCCGTATCCAGGCTTCTTCGACACCGGCAGAAATCCATTCACAGGCGTAAGATTCGGACTCTCGATTATGTCTTCCTCAAGCAACTGCCACATGATCTGGTTGGCATCGTCCAGATTGGGGACCGTTGAACCAACCTGATTAGCGATGCAGGTCGTGATGCCGGTTTCGAAAATTCCGTGGATATTGATTCTTACATTTGCCGCTTCGGCGATCGCTGCCGCTTTACGCCACCGCAGAGCGCCGCAAGTTTCGTGCAGTCCCAGGACAACCGACTCGACGGCGCGGGTGCTGCACATCGCATATACTTCTTCCGGCAGATACACACTTTGATCGGCAGACAGCGGCATCCCGACGTGGCGGAGCCGCAGAAGTGCATCTGCTCCTCCAATACCGGGAACTGGCTGCTCCATGATCTCAATATCGAACGCTTTGAGCTTTTCCATCATGCGCACAGCACGTAGCGTGTCCCACGCTTCGTTCGCGTCCAGGCGAAGGCGAACATCTGGAGCCACCTCCCGCACGGCCCGGACGATCTCCAAATCGAGCTTGTCGTCGCGCCCGACTTTCACATAGAGAACTGGATATCCCTGCTCAACCAACTGTTTCGCGTCATCGGCAAGCTGTTGCGGTGTATCCCCCTGAACGAAACCAAAATAGCCCACCTTGTCGTGCAGGGCTCCCCCTAGGATGTTGCATACCGGCTGCCCCAGGCCTTTGCCGATCGCATCCCACATTGCAAGCTCGATGCCCGACATGGTGCGTGAGAAGTATCGGTACTGACTGCCGGCTCCTCGGGCCTTGAACCCGGTCCGAAAGTAGTCCCAGATGAGCTTGTTGCCATCGTAGACCGATTTGCCGATGAAATGGGGTATCGCGTCCTGAAGGATGGCTAACATCGGCTCGATGGTGGGCCCTGCTCCAGACTCGGCAATGCCGACAACACCTTCGTCCGTCTCAACCTCGATAAGAATCACGGGCGAGCATAACGTTATGCCATCTGCCCAATGGTAATCCTGCTTGAACCTGCAATGCAGCGGGGTGGTACGAATGTTGGTGATTTTCATCTTTTCCTGCGGCTCCATGCCTGCTCGAAGAACGAGTCGGCTTCTTTTCTGCATGATATATCAAGACGAGCAAGCGTCGTCTCGGTGACGTACCTGGCTTTCAGGATTGATAGTTAAGCTTCAGGCCGGCTTCGTGCCAATTAAACGCGGCCAGTCTACCCTCGTGAGACAATGTTACATAACAGGTATGCATGTCCGAACCGCCAAAGCAGAGGTTCGTCACCATCAGATCGGGAATGGGGTGAACGACATGGCTCTTCAGATCTCCGGTAAATTCAAGGATCGCACACATGTCCAGCGCAGCAGCATAGACGGCTCCCGATTCTGCCACCGCCAAGCCGTCAAGCCGGGTTCGTCCACCAGGACCGGCAAAGAGTATTCCGCCGGCCGGGGAAGGCCATGGCTGCTTTCGCACCTCTCCTGGACCGATTACGGGATATGCCCATATTCGACCTGGGATAGTCTCGGCGACATAAAGTGTCTTTCCGTCAGGTGAGAGGGCGATGCCGTTGGGCGTGATCAGACCAGAGATGACCTCTTTAATTTCTGAACCGTCGCTTGCCGCCCAATAGACGAACCCAAGGTCCATCTCTCGAGGACGGCGTTTCCCCATATCCGTGAACCAGAAGCCTCCGTCTCCGTCGAATACAAGATCATTGGGGCCGCGCAACTGGTTGTCCGAGCAGCGATCGTAAAGACGGCGGACGGACCCGTTGGCAGGATTCACGACGTCAATGCTGCCGCCCGTATATCCGGAGCTCTGCAAGGCTGGTCGAAATCGTCCTTTTTGCTCTTCGACCCAGTCCATACCACCATTGTTGCAAATGAATATCTTGCCGTCTGGCCCAACAGCTGCCCCGTTTGGCCCGCCCGGAACCTTGGCGACTACCGCGATTTCCCCGTCCCGTGATACTCGGACAAGGGTTTGCTCGATAATGTCGACGACCATGACGGAGCCATCTGAAAACGCAATCGGGCCTTCGGGGAACGTAAGCTTGTCCGTGATGACACGCATGCCACTTACCCAAATCTATTTCACTACCCGGAGAACGGCTTCGATTTCGACACGGATGTTGCCGGGCAGGGATCCCATCCCGACCGCGGATCGAGCGTGTTGACCACGCTCGGCAAGAACCTCGACCAGCAACTGAGAGCAGCCTTCGATCACCACCCCATGATCGCGAAAGTCGGGAGCCGCGTTCACCATCCCGAAGACCTTCAAGAATTCGATGTCATCCAGTGAGCCGGTCACTGCTTGCGCGGACGTCAGCATATGCAACCCGCAGAGACGCGCTGCCTCTTTCCCGTCCTCTAGGGAGCAATCACCACCAACTTTCCCGGTGAGGTACGAGCCGTCGGGCAAACGAGGTACTTGTCCAGCCAGGAAGACGATATCCCCCGCCCTTCGAAAAGGCACATAGGTATACTTTGGCGCGCCCAAAGCAGGCAGCTCGATGCCCAATTCTTTTAGCCGTTCTGCGGATGACACGATAAATTCCTTTCAGCCAAGTTCCTTGATGTATTGGACGTATACGAGATTTCGCTCTAGTTCATATGATATATCCACGCGTTCACGACAAAGCTTCTCCCGCGATGTTTTCTTGGTTTCGGGTGGCCTACCGCGGGTCCCGTTTCAGCTTGTCGATGATCAGTGCAGAGCCTTTTTCCATCCCGCGCAGGACGATCTCGCCCGCCTCGGCAGAAGCGCGGCGCCGCAGCGCATCGATGAGCTCCAGGTGGGGGTGGTGTTCATCGTGGGGGTGAATTGCCGAAGGATACTGATTTATCAGAAAGGGACCCGTCTGGAGCCATAAATTCTCAATTGCCTTTACAAGAATTTCATTTCCCGAGGTAGCATAAACCAGGAAGTGAAATTCCGTGTTGAAGGAGAGGGCGACTTTCCAATGGCCTGCTTCTTCAGCCGCCAGGAATTTATCGTTCACCTGCGCCAATTTCGCCAGAACGTCGTTGGATATCCGGGGGGCCGCCAGTTCCGTTGCCAGACGCTCCAAAGGAGCTCGCACCTGACGTATCTTCAGGTATCGGTCCACCGAAAGAATCGGTACACGCAGTTCGTGTCCCGGCCGCAGCTCAAGTCCACCGTCCCTCACAAGTTGCATGACGGCTTCGCGCACCGGGGTAGGGGATGTGTCGAAGCTGATCGCCAGGCGCCTGATATTGAGCCGCTCACCAGGTTCGTAGGCACTTGTCATCAAGTTGGATTTGAGACTGTCATAGATCATCGCCGACAGGCTGTCGCGCGACAAACCCATGGAAGCCTGGTCTTCCGTTTCGTCGGCTAGGCTCATTTCATTCTCCAAGCCGCGTCCAGTGCGTTCCCATTGCTTACCCTTTCCTCGCTAACTTATCCCTGAGGCAGTCTACGTCCAAGGGACCGTCAGCTTATCGTCTTTGCCACACTTAGACGTTCCGTAAGGTTTTTCGCACCTATTTTTTCGTTTCTTTCGACCATCTCGAAAAGCTTTCGGGGACTTCCGCCTATCGACTTGACGAGGCGGCCACGAGAGGCAGGTATGCAGACTTCCTGTTTTTGGTTTTTGATGGCAGCCAGTACGATCTCGGCAACATCTTCCGGTTTCCATGATGGCACTGCGAAAGCCAGTGCTACCCCCGTCCTGGCCTCTTCCTCCAGCATGGGAGTTTCAGTCGAGCTTGGATGAACGATGGTGAAATTAATCGGCTCGTGCCGCTCTTCCATGGCCACCCCAAAATGAATTGCACGCAATGCATGTTTGGAGGCTGCATAGCTGGCAATGCCGGGGAAGGGGAGGAACGCGGTCATGCTGCAGATGGTCACAATGTGCCCTGATTGCTGCTGCCGGAAACGAGGAAGAACCGCCAGCATTCCGAGCATCGGCCCAATGACGTTGACCGTCATCGTCTGCTCATGCTTCGCCAGCGATACATCTTTTGTCAGCCCGGTGTGGACCACGGCCGCGTTGTTGACAAGAACGTCCAAGGCGCCAAATCGAGCATAGGCAGCGTCGACGACGCTTTCCCATTCTTGCGGCAAGCGGATATCAAGCTTCGCGGCCATGGCATTGTCACCCAATGCCTCAGCAACGCTCCGCGCCCCTGCCTCGTTGATATCTGCCACGACGACTTTATGACCTCGGTCGACTACCAACCTCGCGATCGCGGCGCCGATACCACTTGCTGCGCCTGTTACCAGAAATATCTTCGTGGCCATGGATTTTCTCATGCCTGACTGCCCTCCCTCTCAACAACAAAACGATCGCGCGCTGGCCGTCACCTGGCCCAGTTAGTGACTGATTTCTGAAGTGTGACCAGGAAATACCTCACCAGCTGCTTTCACGATCCAGCGCCAGAACAGCACGCTATGCAAATAGGTTCGAAACAGTCTGGTAAAGGATCTGTCCGGCGGGATTTTGGGCATGCGTCTTCAGGCAAATGACCTCGAGTTTAAATATGATATATCATGGTGGACGTCGGTGT
>NZ_JBFUFB010000029.1:0-27693 GCF_056403655.1 Mesorhizobium sp. P2_F8 | reverse complement strand
GTTGGCCCTTGCGCAAAAGGGCGATGCGATCTCCAACGCGTGCGGCCTCATTGAAGTCATGGGTCACGAAAACGGCTGTCTTGGACAGCGTTTTCTGCAGCCTGAGAATCTCGTCCTGCATCTCTTCGCGAATGAGTGGATCGAGCGCTGAAAAGGGCTCGTCCAGTAGCCAAAGGCTCGGATTGGTTGAGAGGCTGCGAGCAATGCCGACGCGCTGCTGTTGGCCTCCGGAGAGCTCATAAGGATAATGATCCTCTTTGCCCGACAACCCGACAAGCCCAATCATATCGAGCGCCTTTTGCTTTCGCGCAGCTGCGCGCACACCTTGAATCTCTAGCGGCAACTCCACATTGCCGACCACGGTACGGTGGGGAAGCAGCGCAAAATTCTGGAACACCATGCTCATGTGCGTACGGCGGAGCAGTTGCAGGCTCTTTTCAGGCACGGCGCGTAAGTCCTGACCGTCGAAGCACAACGCTCCTTCCGATGGCTCCACCAGACGCGTCAAGCATCTCAGCAGAGTGGATTTTCCGGACCCCGACAGTCCCATGATGACCAGGATCTCGCCCTTCGCCACGGAGAGATCGACGCCGGCCAACGCGACGAAACCGCCGCGCTGCTCCACAGAGGAGATGTTCTCACTCAGCGGCAATCCGGGATCGATACTATGCGCCTTGGCCGGTCCGTAAATCTTCCAAAGGTTCTTGCAACTCAACATGGCTATCCCCGACAATCCTCAGCCTAATTCCCTGGCTTCGTTCAACATGATCGCGTCGGAGGAGGTGTAGCCGCCATCGACAGCGATGCTCGTACCCGAGACAAAGCTGGCCCTGTCGGACAAGAGGAATGCGACCACGCCAGCGACCTCCTCCGGCCTTCCGTCCCGCCCAAGAGGCGTGATTGACGCTGACCCTGAGGACGCCCCAGTTGTCATGTCGGTTTGGATCCATCCCGGCGAAACGGCGTTGGCGCGGATGTTTCGGGAACCGAAATTGCATGCGAGGCTCTTGGCCAGATTGATCATCGCCGCCTTGGACGCCGCGTAAGCCATGCTTGCGTAGGAGCCGAAGAATGCGTCGGTGGAGGCTACCAAAACCACCGATCCTCCCGACACGATCTGCTTCTGCAGTCCAAGAGTCAGCCGCAACGCTGCATTCAGATTTACTTCGAAGGTGCGGTCCCAGATCGAGATGTCATATTCAGTAAATCGCTCGAATTTGACGATTCCCGCATTGTGGACGATGCCCCGAAGCTGGACACCCTGCAGGCGCCGCATCAACTCGTCCTGACTCTCGCGCGCGCCGGCATCGAAATGGTGAAGCGTGACTTTGCGCCCCAAGTCGTCGCCATACGAAACGAGGCCCTCTGCCGCTGTCGCATCGCTGATGTAGGTAGCATGCACATCGTAGCCATCCCGGAGCAACATCTCCGCAGTCGCTCGCCCAATACCTCGGGACGCGCCGGTGACCAGCGCAATCGGAGCTTCACTTGGATTCGACATATTGTTCCTCGATCTTCTTTTTGGCTTTTGGTCTCAGTTTCTGATCCTGATCCATTTCAAGGAACAGGTTCACGCCTTTGCAGGCATACTGCAGGGCAGAGGTCAGAATTTCCTTGGCACTGGCCGCGTCGGCCGCCTCCAAGGCGTCGATGATCGCAACCAGGGCCGCATTCAGTCTAGTGACGATGCCCTTCTCCTCGAAGGCCTCGCGCGCCGGCGGAGCTGTCTTGATCCAGACGCTTTCGATCATCTCGATGAGCGCCTGAGATTCCCCTCGCACATAGATCTTCATTAGAAGGCCGTTGAACCGAGGGGCGTATCCAACGGTGTCGCCAGCCTCGATGTCGCGCTGCATGCACTCGGCTTCGCTTCGGAGCGCCTGGATCGTTTCACTCGATATACGCCCCGCTGCCCTCTCCAGGGCAAGGCATTCGAGGCTCACCGAGATCTCAAGGTATTCGTTGAAGCTCTGCCGGGAAACGAAGGGGACACGCGCCGATCGGTTTTCCTCGACGATAAGAATACCCTCTTCGCCTAAGCGCCGGAACGCCGTACGGACCGGCATCGGGCTGACGCCCAGTTCGGCGGCGATATCGCGGATCTTCAGGCGCTGTCCGGCCCGCCAGCGGCACTCAAGGATATCCTGACGGACAAGCTTGTACACGCGGTCCGAAGCGGTCGTGCTCTGCTCGTCCTTCTGTGTCATTTGTGACTCATTTGTGATATCTACGGTCCATATCTATGCTGCATTCAACCCGACATTCCCGAGCAATGCAACCTCTTTTTCTATTTTTGTGATTGACATGTGATAAGAAGTGCGCCCTACTTTGGCTCATAGGTCATTTTGAAAGGGTGTTTCGCGATGCGGTTTCCACTCTCGTCAGTCACGTTGGCGTCTGTGCTTTGCGCCAGTCTGCGCATTTCTTCCGGCGAGGCGCTCGCCGCCGCGCAATCCCAGGATCCGGTACGGCTGGCGGTCGTTAGTGCGCCTGACGCGGACTTCATCACGAACGTGTTCGGTACCTTGCTCAAGAAGGCCGGATACAACATCCAGTACGTGCATACCGACTACACGGCGCAGTTCACGGCCATAGAGCTCGGCGACCTCGAGATCAGTCCCGCAATCTGGTCGTCTTCTCCCGAGCTGATCGCAGCTGCGCTCGCGTCCGGCTCTGTGACGAAGGTGGGGTCGGTCGGCGTCAAGATCAGGGAAACCTGGTGGTACCCCAACTATGTCGCTGAGCTATGTCCGGGATTGCCGGACTGGAAGGCGCTCAAGAATCCTGCCTGCATCAAAGCGCTGTCCAACCCGGAGACGGACGGAAAGATCAATTATCTCGGAACACCGGCAGACTTTGATGCCGACGACGAGCGCCGCATCGCGGCGCTAGGCCTCGACGTCCACATAACCTTGCCGGGTACCATGGCGGCCATGGTCGCCACGATGCAGGGCGCAATCGAGAGGAAAAAGCCGATCATCGGATTTGGTTTCGTGCCTCACTGGCTGTACGGCTCCGGCGTGGGCACCTTTGTCGATTTCCCGCCCTATGAGGACGCGTGCCGCAGCGATCCCGCCTGGGGCGTCAACCCCGATCTCGTGGGTGACTGCGCTTTGCCCACGGGAGATATCATCGAATTGATCAACAATGATTTCGCCAAGCGCGAGCCCAATGTAACGGATCTCTTGAAGAAGTTTGTTTTGACCAATGACGATGTTGCCTGGGGCATCCTCAAGCAGGATAAGGGCGGACTTACGCCCGAAGCTGCCGCGGCTGAGTGGATTTCCACCAACGAGAAAAAGTGGTCACCGTGGCTTCAATAGCCTTCGGCGCGACATCTGTGGCGCCGCTCCTTCGCCACAAATGGCTGCTGAGCAGCCGTTTGTGGGTAGCTTTCGGCCTTATTTTGCTCGTCGCCGCCTATTTCGGGCGGGAGGTGCTGCCCGAAGGGTTGTACGTCTGGCCGAAGCAATGGCTGCTGCCGTTGCTTAAGATGTCCAACGATGTGCTCAACCAGTTGCTTCGCCGATCCGAAATTTTCGGCGAGCCTCTGCGGGTCTGGACGCGTGCGGGTGGGGAGGCAGTCGGCCTTCCGATGCGGGGCCTGCAGAACCTTCTGACCACCGGCTGGTCCTTTCCGGGTCGCACTGCAGCCGAAACGGTTACTCTGCCGCCATTGTCGTGGGTGTCGGTCGTTCTCGCTGCAACCTACATGGGTTGGCTCGCCGGTGGGCGCCGCCTGGCTGTCCTGGCGTTTGCAACTTTTGCGTACTTTCTTGTTTTCAATCTTTGGGCTCAAGCGACATTGACGCTCGCTTCCGTGGCGTTTGCGATCGTCGTCGGCGTGATCTTTGGCCTGGCGCTTGGCGTGATGCTGTTTCGTTGGCGTTGGCTCGAAACCGTATCGAACCCGGTCTTCGACGTCATGCAAACGATTCCGCCATTTAGCTATCTGGTGCCAGTCCTGATCCTCTTCGGGTTCGGTCCCGTCGCGGCGTTGGTGGCAACACTGATCTTCGCTTTGCCGCCGATGGCGCGAGCGGTGGTGTATGGCCTGCGTCGGTTACCGGACCATACGTTCGAACTGTCCAGCATGACCGGTGCCTCCCCGCTGGCAGGGCACATCGAAGATCCTTTTGCCAAGCGCGAGGGACGACCTCCTTCTGGGCGTCAATCAACTGGTGATGATGGCTCTGGCTATGGTCATTCTGGCTTCCATGATCGGCGCAGGTGGCCTTGGAGCGGAAGTGCTTCGCGCGATCCAATCCCTCAAGATCGGTCGCGGGTTGGAGGCGGGGATTGCGATAACACTGCTGGCCGTACTGCTTTACGGCTACGGACATTCGATCGCCGTGCGTCGACCTTCTCATCTGTCTCGACCGCAACCGATAAGGCACCTCGCAATCCTGGCCGCCATCCTCGTCATTCCCACAGTCGCGGGAGTGGCAATCGCACCTCTGGCGCAATATCCGGTCGAGTTGACGATCTCGACCGCTGATTTCTGGTCACGCGTCATCAGTTGGCTGAACGGCAACTGGGGCGATGGTTTCGAAACCGCCCGGCTGACCATCACGCTCGGCGTCATTCGGCCCTTGTTGACGATACTGAGAGATCTCGGCTGGGCGTCGATTGTTGCTTCCATGCTGTGTTTCGGCTTCGCGCTGCGGCGGCCTTCCCTTGCTGTCCTGTCTTGCGCCACGCTCATCCTGATCGCTGCCATTGGCTATTGGGACAAGTTGCTGATCACTTTCAATCTGGTGACGGTCGGAACGCTGCTCTCTCTTTTTGTCGGAGCGCCCTTGGGAGTATGGGCCGGATCTTCGCGCCGCGTGCACGCGGTGTCGGAGGTTGTCGTCACGACCCTGCAGACGTTGCCTTCCTTCGTATACCTGGTGCCCGTTGTCATGCTTCTGGGTCCCGGAGATGCAACCGCGGTGATCGCCATTGCGCTCTACTCCGTGGCGACGACGGTGCGATACACGGACCATGCCATCCGCAATGTCGATCCAACCACAATCGAAGCCGCGGTGGCGTTCGGGGCCACCCCACTTCAAACGTTCTGGAAGGTTCGTCTGCCTCTTGCCCGACCTGGTCTGATGCTGGGTCTCAACCAAACGATCCTCATGTGTGTTGGGATGGTGGTCATCACGGCGCTTGTTGGCTCACAGGGGCTTGAACTGGAGACCGTGGATGCCATCGCTCGCGTCGAGGCCGGCAGAGGATTGCTTGCAGGCCTTGCGATTTCCGCACTGGCAATCATCCTGGACCGCTATGTAGGCGCGGTCGCGGAGAAATTGAACGCCCCCGGCTCGCCCCGCGCCAAATCATCATGATCATCTATGTTCCGGCTGCCCGCTACGGCTGCGGAAATGTGAACATTGAGGGTGGCACGTTGAAGCCATTCAGGGCCCTCGATGGCGGTACGCGCCGTCGGCCAATTCCATGTCTTCTGATTCCAGGAACAACGCGACACAAGGAGAGGGTTTCGTAATGGTTGACTTTAATGAGCGCCTTGCAGCGCTGCGGGCGAAGTTCGCCGACAGTCTCGAGTTTCATGATCCGAAATTTCGCAAGGTTGGTGAGAAGATATTTAGCGGCGGAACCCGTCTGGCGCCGTATTCCGGCATCTCAACCTTTGCCGGCTTGCCATTGAAGACAATCGATTTCAAAGCACCCGACTTCGGCGATCTCCAGGTAGCGGTAGTCGGCGTGCCAATGGACCTTGGTGTAAGCAACCGACCCGGATCGCGTTTCGGGCCACGTGCGATACGGTCAATTGAGCGGATTGGGCCGTACAATCACGTCCTCGAATGCGCGCCTGCGTTCGATCTTAGGATCGCCGACATAGGCGATATTCCTTTCGCAAGCCGCTACCGCCTGGAGCAAAGTCACGATGATATCCAGGCGGCGATTGCGGCGGTCGTCGCTGCGGGCGTAATTCCCGTCTCGGTTGGAGGTGATCACTCGATCACTCATCCTATCCTCAAGGCCGTCGGCCGCGATCGTCCGGTCGGGTTGATCCATATCGATGCGCATTGCGACACGGGCGGCCCTTTCGATAAGACGAAGTTCCATCACGGCGGCCCGATGCGTAACGCGGTCTTGGACGGCGTGCTCGATCCCGCCCGGACAATCCAGATCGGAATTCGCGGCTCGTCGGAGTATTTGTGGGAATTCTCCTACGCCTCCGGCATGACGGTCATCCACGCCGAAGAAATTTCGGGCCTTGGAATCGAAGCCGTGATCCGCAAGGCGAGGGCGATTGTAGGCGACGGCCCGACCTACCTTTCTTTTGATGTCGACAGCGTCGATCCGGCCTTCGCACCGGGGACAGGCACTCCGGAAATTGGCGGGCTCACGACGCGCGAGGTGTTGGAGCTCATCAGGGGACTGAAGGGCGTCAATCTTGTTGGCGCAGACGTCGTCGAAGTGGCTCCGCAATACGACGCGACAACCAACACAGCGCAAGTCGGCGCACAGGTGCTCTTTGAAATTCTGGGCCTGCTGACGTTTAGCCCTTCGCTCGCATGAGCGAGGGTGTGAGCCTTATCCGAATTGGGAAGGAGCATCGTTATGCTCGATAAGCGGAAGTTCTATATCGGCGGCGAGTGGGTATCGCCAATCGCCGGGCAGGATCTGGAAGTTCTGAACCCTGCAACCGAAAAGCCGATTGCCGTCATTTCCATGGGTACGCCAGAGGATATCGCCAAGGCTGTCGTAGCGGCAGAAAATGCCTTCGCTTCCTACAGCCGAACCACTCTTGAAGAGCGCCTCCGGCTGCTCGAAAGATTTCTGGCCATTTACAAGCGTCGCTACGACGAGATGGCTGAAACAATAACGTTGGAACTTGGCGCCCCGATCACCATGAGCCGGCAGCAGCAGGCCGATGTCGGTGTTGGCCATCTGCAGGGGTTCATCGATGCGCTGCGTGATCTGAAAGCTCGCGAGGAATTGCCGAATGGCGATCTCATTCTGCGCGAACCTATCGGCGTCTGCGGTCTAATTACACCTTGGAATTGGCCGATCAATCAGATCGCACTGAAGGTGGTGCCGGCCCTYGCGACGGGTTGCACATGCATCTTGAAGCCTAGCGAATTCACGCCCCTCAACGCCATGTTGTATGCTGAGATGATTGATGAGGCGGGGTTTCCCCCAGGTGTCTTCAATTTGGTCAATGGTGGCGCTGACTGCGGCGCGGCGCTTTCCAGACATAGGGACGTCGACATGATGTCCTTCACAGGCTCTACGAGGGCCGGGATCGCAGTTAGCAAAGATGCTGCCGACACTGTGAAAAGGGTAACCCTGGAGCTTGGTGGCAAATCTCCGAACATCGTTTTTGAAGATGCAGATCTCGATGAGCGGGTTTCCGCCAGTGTTGCCGAATGCTTCAATAACTCTGGCCAGTCCTGCGATGCACCGACGCGGCTGCTCGTGCAGCGCTCTGTCTATCAAAGGGCAGTCGAGGTAGCGCGTCGGGCTGGCATGGCCGCCGAAGTAGGGGACCCAATGAAGGAAGGCGCGCACATTGGGCCTCTGGTGAGCGAAATTCAGTTCGCTCGTGTACAAACCTTGATTAATGCTGCGATTGATGAAGGTGCGCAGTTGCTCGTTGGCGGCCCCGGCAAACCGAAGGGTTTTGAAGCTGGTTATTTCGTAAGGCCAACTATCTTTATCGACGTCGACAACGAGATGCGCATCGCACGGGAAGAGGTTTTCGGGCCGGTTCTTGCGATCATTCCTTTTGACAGCGAGGAAGAGGCCATCACCCTGGCGAATGACACGACATACGGCCTTGCCGCCTTTGTGCAAACCGGTGATCCGAAGAGAGCAGAAAGGGTGGCTTCGCGTCTGCGGGCCGGCATGGTGCATATCAACGGAGCGCCGCACCGCTATGGAAGTCCATTTGGCGGCTACAAACAATCCGGTAATGGCCGCGAGGGCGGAAGGTTTGGCCTTGAAGACTTTCAGGAAGTAAAAGCAATTCACAAACCTGACGTAGCCTAACGTCCCTTAGGCCTTTCGCAGCTGCCAGGTCGACGCTGCTACCGTCGATGGGCACCGAGAAGCCAACCATAACGCGGCCATGACTTGCACAAAGGTGGTGGCGATCATCCACGAAGATCGCTTTGAATGTCCGATTAAGTTCGGGAGCTATGACCAGATCGGCGAAGCATATCCTTGCTGGGCGGGCCTATCTCGGATCCCGAAGGTGCCCCTCGAGTTCGAACGGGCGCTCAGATCGCACGAAACTTATGCATCGTTCACCCGACCACCGTTTTTCAAAACAGATCTGCATCGAGGCACGGTGCCACCGTGCCGTCAGCCTGACGGTCTCGATGCCTGGTCGACCAACCAGTCGACGAACCGGCCGATCGCTGGATTAGCCAAGCCTTCCTCATGGCATATGCAGTAATAGCTTCGGGATGCCGCAACACTGAGCGTCAAGGGTTGAACCAGTCTGCCCTCATCCAGGTCCCTGAAGGAAATGATGTCGTTTGTCAGGGCGACACCATGACCATCGCGCGCGGCCTGAAGCACCATGGCAAAGTTGTCGAAATAGATATCGGACTCCACGGAATGGGGTACGCGTGCTTCCGTTAGCCAACGCCGCCATTGGTCGCCGTCGTCTTCATGGAGCAAGCGATGTTTGAGCACATCGTGAGGCTCGCGAATTGCATTTGGACCTCGCAGCAATTGTGGGCTGCACACTGGTGACGCGTAGATGCTGTGCAGCATCCGCCACCAGAATCCAGCCCAAGGTGGATTCCCATAGACGATGGCGACATCGACTTTTCGCCAGTCCACTTCCTCGAAGTCCACTGCTGTGTGCATCTGCATGCGAAGATCGGGGTTTGCATCGAGAAACCGAAAGATCCTGGCCGTGAGCCAGGTCGTTCCAAAGACTGAAGGCGCCGATACGCGCAGCTCCGCCCTGTCTGACGTGGCGTAGGCATTGGCCGATATGTCGCGGATCGAATCCGCAATCTGATGCATGGCCGTGCCGACGCTTTTCTGCAGCGTCGCGCCCCGTTCAGTCAGCACGAGGCGGCGGCCGCTTTTCCTGAACAGGTCGATGCCAAGCGAAAGCTGCAAGGCACGCAGCTGCTGGCTTATGGCGCCTGGCGTCACATGCAATTCGGCAGCCGCGGCCGCGACATTGCCGAGCCGCGATACGCTTTCGAAGGCTCGCAGAGAATGAAGGGACGGAACGGCCACGTATCACCTTAGAAAAACTGCTCTAACTAAATGCTAAAGATTTAGCTTGTCTCATAGTAATTGCAACATATGGTCCTCGGCAGCCACAAAACGGCATCGCAAAAATAAAATGGGGAACTGGATATGCTTCACGAACGCACTGCCTTCGCAGCGAAAATCGCCTTTGGCGGACTGGTCGTCGCCACCCTTGCCGCCACCGCGCCGGCGGCGCAGGCCGGAGGTGCGGATCTTGTCCATAACGGCGTGCTCAGCGTCTGCACCGGCGGCGATTTTCCGCCCATGCAATATTATGAGAATCCAGGCGACGAGAAGCTTGTCGGTTTCGAAGTCGATGTCGTGGATGCCATCGCAAAGCAATGGGGCGGCACCACCAAATATGTGGTCGGCGACTTCAAGGGGCTGTTGCCATCGCTCGGCGCCGAGCGATGCGATCTCGTCGCCAGCGGCATCATGGTGACCAAGGAGCGCCTGCAGGCCTATGACGCCGTTCCCTACTTCGTCTCCAATGTGGTGATGGTGACATCGGCTTCGGATTCAGAGACCAAATCGCCGCTCGACCTCAGCGGCAAGGTGCTGGCGATCGAGGCGGGCACCACCTACGAGAAGACAGCTGCGGAGCTGAACGCCGAGCTGACAAAAGCCGGCAAGGCGCCCGCGCAGATACAGACCTATCCGTCCGCCTCCGCCGTCATCGAGCAGATCCTAGTCGGCCGGGCTGCGGCGACGATCACCCAGGACACGACGGCTGCATTCCGCATCAAGCAAATGCCAGGGCGGCTGCAGGTGCCATACAACTATGGCGATGGTGAAACTTACGGGATCTATCTGAGAAAGGGCGGCGACAACCGCGAGGGCCTGGTCAATGCCATCGAGACCTTGCAGGCCAGCGGCGAGATGAAGGCGCTCTTGCAGAAATGGAACCTTCCCGAGGCCGCCGCAGACGTCAAGCACGCGACCAATTAAGGGACGTGCCGAGGTGTTCGACAGCAAGCTCTTCCTGACGGCCCTGTTCGGCTGGCCCCTCGCCAAGGGGGCTTTGCTGACCCTCGTGCTTTCGCTTCTGGTGATGACCGTTGCCCTGGCGATATCGCTGGCAACAGCAGCACTGGCCACGTCGAAGCGGCGCTGGATCCGCCTGTCGATCGCCGCGTTTGTCTGGCTTTTTCGCGGCGCACCCGCGCTGCTCGTGCTGCTGTTCGTCTGGAATGGACTGCCGCAGATCTCGGCGGTGTTCCGCTCGGACTGGTTCAGTCCGTTCGTCGCGGCGTTTCTCGCCCTGACCCTGATTCAGATTGCCTATCTGACCGAGATCCTGCGCAGCTCCTATGCATCGATCGGCAAGGGGCAATCCGAGGGTGCGGCGGCCCTTGGCCTGCACCGGGGTCAGATATTCTTCCTGATCATCCTGCCCCAGGCGCTTCGCGTCGCGCTACCGGCCCTGGTCAACGAATTCATTTCCTTGCTGAAGGCAACCTCGCTGGCGACGGTCATCTCCTTGAAAGAGCTCATGACCGTCACCCAGTTCGCCATCGCCACCAGCTTTCGGTTCCTGGAATGGTATGGCGCGGCGCTGATCTACTACATGTCGATGGTTTCGGTTCTGACTGTCGTTCAGATCAAGCTCGAGCGTCTGCTTGCGCGAGGACATCGTTGATGCCGCTCACCCCAACTGGCGAAGTGCATCGTGCTGCCGACTGGTTCTCACGCGAAACTCTGGGTAGGGGAATCACGCGGATATGGGAGCCGCACGTTCATCCCTATTTCAGAAGCAACGTCTATCATGTTCGCGGGCGCGACGTCGATCTTGTCGTCGATGGGGGCATGGGGCTAGTGCCTCTCAGACCCGTGCTGAACCTGCCACCTGGCAAGCCGGTAGTAGCCGTTGCAACGCACATCCATGTCGATCACGTCGGCGCATTAAGCGAGTTCGAGATGAGACTTGGCCATCGCGAGGAGTCTTCGTTTTTCGACGACATGGCGGATGAACACACATTGGCTCATCTCTTTCGCGCGCAGCGCGACGCCGTCAGCAAGCCTCCGCATGAGGCATGGTCGCTGCTGCATTTCCAGATCAAATCGGCGCCACTGTCCCGAATTCTCGACGAAGGCTGCACCATTGAGACCGGAGACAGGTCATTTCTGGTCCTTCACCTCCCTGGTCATTCGCCAGGGTCGCTCGGTCTTCTTGATGAACGCAACGGCGATTTTTTAGCCGGCGATGCGATTTATCGCGGACGATTGGTCGATGATCTTCCAGGTTCGGACGTGCACGTCTATCGAAAGACAATGCTGCGTCTTTTGGAGATAGAGTTCAACAGGGCATACTGCGGACACGGTGAGATAATCGACGAGAATGAACTGCGATCGATTGCAAGAAGTTATTTAGCGAGCTGAACGTTACGGGCCGCGCATTCTAGCCGTGGCAGTGCAGGTCCCGCGATCTGGCCATCCGCCAAGCTGGATGCTGCTCCAGTGCCCATCTGGCAAAGCTCTGCCTCGCAACCACACTCATTGAGAACCGCTCCTTAGGGTCAACCCGCCTCAACCTCGGCTTCAGAGGTCATCTGCCGAATGGCAGCTATCCGTCGACCTCGCCCCGATAGCGGACCGTCGGGTTCCGTGAAGAGTTTCGGACGCCGGCAGGCGTACGAAAGTCCCCGAGGAAGGAACCCGTGGGCCACAGGCGATGGCTATGGGGATTTCGATTTGCGGCTGGTGTCGGCGACGGCGCGACCGCTGCTGGGAAGGGTGGGGATGGATGCGGGGAGGCCGCTTCGTTGTGCCTCCGCGCGGTTTAGCCGATCCCGCACGAGGCTCGTTGCGACGCTGTGGGCGGCGATATTGATGATGGACACGCGTGGGGCCGTTGCCAGAGGCGGGGCGCCTGCGGGTGAAGGTTCGACCATGCCATGCCGGGTCATGGAGTTGTCTCCCGGTTCGTCGCGGTTGCATCGGGCGGACCGCGTGGCTGCCTCCAGCGCTCGAACGTCTCGATGATGATCATGCGTCCGCCGCAGCAAGGGCATGGCGGGCGGAAGTCTTGGCTGGCCTTGCGGGCGGAGCCGGCGAGCAGGCCGTAGTGCCGGATGCGATGGAAGCCGCGCAGCAGGACATGGAGCAGGAAGCGGCGGATGAACTCGTCAGTCGCCAGCGTCATGACCTGCTGCCGATCAACGCCGTCGCGGCGATAGTCCTTGTAAAGGAAGGTGACGCCGTCGTGGTCGAACGCGATCAGGCGGCGGTTCGAGATCGCCACCCGGTGGGTGTAGCGCGACAGATAGGCGAGCACCGCCTCCGGCCCGGCGAACGGCGCCTTGGCGTACACCACCCAGCGCTTCTTGCGGACCGGCGACAGGTGCCGCACGAATGCCTGCCGCGCGGACAGGTGCGCCATAGATCCGAAGAAGGCGAGCCGTCCTGCGTCGTGCAGCGCGACCAGCCGGGTGAGGAAGAGCCTTCGGAACAGCTTGCCGAGAACCCTCCCCGGGAGCAGGAAGGCCGGGCGCGACGATATCCAGCGGCTTCCGTCCGGCGCGGTGCCGCCGCCCGGCACGATCATGTGGGCATGCGGATGGTGTCATCGCCGATCCCCAGGTGTGCAGCACCGCGGTGATGCCGATCCTGGCGCCGAGGTGCTTCGGGTCGGCGGCGATAGTCAGCATCGTCTCCGCTGCCGCCTTGAACAGCAGGTCGTAGACGAGCGCCTTGTTCTGGAACGCGATGTCGGCGACCTCGGCCGGCAGCGTGAACACGACATGGAAGTAGCCGACCGGCAGCAGGTCGGCCTCGCGCTCGGCCAACCACGTCCGTGCGGCCGCGCCCTGGCACTTCGGGCAGTGCCGGTTGCGGCAGGAGTTGTAGGCGATCCGCCATTGGCCGCAGTCCTCGCAAGCCTCGACGTGACCGCCAAGGGCTGCGGTGCGGCAATACTCGATCGCCGACATGACCTTGAGCTGGGCGAGGCTCAGGTGACCTGCATGGGCGGCCCGGAAAGCGGGTCCGGCAGCACGGAAGATGTCGGCGACCTCGATCGAGGCGCGCACGGCTCAGATGTCGGGCGACTTGAACAGGCCGAGCTTGTCGAGCGGGCTCGTCACGGCACGCACCGTCCGGGTCGCCACCTTCGCGTAAAGGGCGGTGTTGTTGAGCTTGGCATGCCCGAGTAGGACTTGGATGATCCGGATGTCGGTGCCGTCTTCCAGCAGGTGGGTGGCGAAGCTGTGGCGCAGCGTGTGCGGCCCGACCCGCTTGGCGATGTCGGCGGCCTGCGCCGCCTCGACGACGATGTGATAGAGCTGCCGCGTGCTGATCGGCTTCATCGCGTGCTGTCCGGGAAACAGCCAGCCGTCGCGGTGCATCACGCCCTGCTGACGTCCGACCTTCCACCACTCACGCAGAAGCGCGAGCAGGTCCTGCGAGAGCATGGCGTTGCGATACCGCCCGCCCTTGCCACGCTCGACGCGCAGCAGCATGCGCTCGCTGTCGACGTCGGCAACCTTCAGCATCGACACCTCGGCGACGCGCAGGCCCGCGCCATAGGCAATCGACAGTGCGGCCTGGTGCTTGAGGCAGGTGGTGGCGTTGAGCAGCCGGGCGACCTCGTCGCGACTGAGCACCACGGGCAGGTTGCGCGGATGCGACAGCCGGACGAGCCGGCGCGCCAGGTCCGGGCGGTTAAGCGTTTGGGTGAGGAAGAACCGTAGCGCCGACACGATGCTGTTCATCGTCGGCACGGGAACGCCGTCTTCCTGCTGGTTGATCTGGAACCGGCGCAGGTCATCGGCGGTCGCTGTGTCTGGTGAACGCCCGAGAAATGTCGCCAGGCGTCCGATGTCGCGGAGATAGTTGCGCTGCGTCTCGCGTGAGAAGCGCCGCATGTTCATGTCGTCGATCAGCCGCTGGCGCAGCGGGCTGACGGGTGCATCGAGAACGGGATGGTGCATGGTCAGGCTCCTTGTTGAAGAAGCCCGCCATGCTCTGCTCCAGCCGAACGACGCTCAACGCGAGCGCGACGACCGGTTCTTGATCTCTACCTCAACCGCAGGCACCCCTCCCGCGCAGCGGGTTCGTTCATCGGCCCTATTGTGGACGTCAGACGGTCTACAATTGACCATCGACTGGGGTTCCTGGAAGCTTTTCGAACTTGCTGTCTTGCGCCTCCAGTCGAAATGCGCGCTTCTGAAGGAGGTTAGGGTCCCTGGATCGCTGTGATGCAACCTTGATTCAACCACTGTGGGGTTCGAGTCGGTATCGCGCTACCGTCTTTCCCCCGCGCATCGAACTGCCAGTTTAAGCTTCGCTTACGGCTGAGCGAAGAGAGCCTCCACTCACCGCGCCCGCTGAGGGCTCAATCCTCTGCAATCGGCTCATCCCTTGACCCACGACCGACGCGCCATTCGTGAGAAAGATTATGTCCGACTGCTGGCCGCCATGGCTCATGTCGCTCTCCTCCGTCACGCCTCTCTATCTCCCGATGTCCACGAGATCCCCTGGCGCCACACCATGTGTCGGCGCTCACGTTTGCGCCCGATGATCCATGCTGGGAGGTTGTTTGCCGAGTCGATCAACCTAACTGCGGCAGGTTCCTGAACAACTCCAGCGCTTCTGGATTGGCGAGCGCTTCCTTGTTCTTGATGGCGCGGCCGTGCACGACGTCGCGCACCGCGAGTTCGGTGATCTTGCCCGATTTGGTGCGTGGAATGTCTGACACGGCGACGATCTTTGCCGGCACGTGGCGGGGGCTCGCCCCGGTGCGTATTTTCGACCGGATGCGCTTTTCCAGATCGGCATCCAGCTGCACGCCGGCGGCCAACCGCACGAACAGCACGACCCGGACGTCATTGTCGAAATCCTGGCCGATGCACAGCGCCTCCAGAATCTCGGGCATCTGTTCGACCTGGTTGTAGATCTCCGCCGTACCAATGCGCACGCCGCCCGGATTGAGCGTCGCGTCGGAGCGGCCATGAATGATCAGGCCGCCATGCACGGTCCATTCGGCAAAGTCGCCATGGCACCAGACATTGTCGAAGCGCTCGAAATAGGCCGCCTGGTATTTCTTGCTCTCGGGGTCGTTCCAGAAGCCGATCGGCATCGCCGGAAAAGCCCTGGTGCAGACCAGTTCGCCCTTCTCCTGCCTGATAGGCTTGCCGTCATCGTCCCAGACATCGACGGCAAGGCCGAGGCCCGGCCCCTGGATCTCGCCGGTCCACACCGGTTCGATCGGCACGCCGAGCACGAAGCAGGAGACGATGTCGGTGCCGCCGGAGACCGAGCCCAGGTGCACATCCTTTTTGATGCCGTCATAGACGAAGCGGAAATCCTCGGGCGAGAGTGGCGAGCCGGTGGAGGAGATCGCCCGCACGCTCTGTAGATCATGCGTGCCGATCGGCTTGAGGCCGGCCTTGCGCACGGAATCGATGAATTTGGCCGAGGTGCCGAAGAAGGTCATCTTCTCGGCATCGGCGAAACTGAACAGCACATTGCCGTCGGGATAGAAGGGCGAGCCGTCATAGAGTAGCAGTGTCGCGCCTGACGCCAGACCCGACACCAGCCAGTTCCACATCATCCAGCCGCAAGTGGTGAAGTAGAAGAAGCGGTCGCCATCGAGCAATCCAGCATGCAGCCGGTGTTCCTTGACATGCTGGATCAGCGTTCCACCGGCCGAATGGACGATGCATTTGGGAATGCCGGTCGTGCCTGACGAGAACAGAATGTAGAGCGGGTGCGCGAACGGCAATCGTTCGAAGGTCACGGGTTTTGCAGCGAAGGGCGCCAGCGCGTCTTCGAGCGCCGCAGCCTTGTCGACGGTTTCGGCTACGTCGGCAGAGGTGCCGAGATAGTCCACGATCAGGATCTTGCGGACGGTGGCAAGTTTCGTCGCGACCGCGGCGATCTTGTCGGCGACTTCGATGGCCTTGCCATTGTACCAGTAGCCGTCCGGCGCAATGAAGACGACCGGTTCGATCTGGCCAAAGCGGTCGAGAACGCCCTGCTCGCCAAAATCGGGAGAGCATGACGACCAGACGGCGCCGATCGAAGCGGTCGCCAGCATGGCGGCGATGGCTTCCGGCATGTTGGGTATCATGGCGGCGATGCGGTCGCCCTTTTTGACGCCGAGCGACAGGAAAAGCTGCTGCAGGCGCGACGTCAGCGCATGCAGTTCGTTCCAGGACAGCCGACGCTCGACCTTGTCTTCGCCATGAAAGACGATTGCGTCGCCCGAGCCGGTCTTCTTCAGCAGGTTCTCGGCGAAGTTCAGGGTGGCGTCGGGAAAGAATGAGGCGCCGGGCATCTTGTCGCCATCGACGAGTACGCGCTCGCCCTTGTCGCCAACGATGCCGCAGAAGTCCCAGACGAGGCTCCAGAAGCTCTCGCGATCCTCGACCGACCAGCGGTGAAGTTCGGCATAGGAGGCGAAGGATGCGTCCGCCTGCGCCGCAGCGGCTTTCAGAAAAGCCGTCATCGGCGCGGCGTCGATCCGGTCCCGCGTCGCGGTCCACAAGGGTGTGTCTGCGGCCATAATTGTTCCTCCCAAAACTGTCGCGATCAGGGCAGCTGGTTCATGTCGACTGCGCGCGAGATCTCATAGTCGGTGCTCCTGCTGGCGGGCCCGCGTCGGACTTGAGACGAGAGAAGAGGGCCCAGCCAGGCCGACGCTCCTTGTTTTGCTACTGAGGCTTCGATTCAGATGAACAAGGTCGGGACCTCGCGCTTGAAGATGCGGTCTGCCGGCTCAGTTCCCAAATACTCCCTGGCAGCCTTGTGTCCAGAAAACACCGCCGCTTGAATGATCCCCGGCGCGACCGCGTCGCCGATTGTTGTGTGCGGAACACCGGCCTCGCAAAGCCAGGAGGACAGATCGTCTTGTGGAAGTCTTGACGTAACACTCAGCAAGGCCGCTGCGGGGATAGCCGGCAACGGTTCGTAAGTGTCCGACCGATTGATATGCAGCGCACCGTCCTTCCACTCCACGGCCGTCGTGTTCGGATACATCTTGACGCCGGCCGCCATCAGGGCGCTGAGGACACGAGGCTGTTCCAGCGTGTAGCCCATCCAGCCCGCAATCGCGGGCTGAGGACAGACGAGGTGAACCTCGTGGCCTTTCGCCGCGAGATGTTCTGCAAGGACATTAGCCATGTAGTAATGATCGTCGTCATAGATCACGATCGGACCGGACAGGCTCTCGCCGTCCAGGATGCTGTCGGGCGTGAAAGCGCAACCGGAGAAACCTGGGATCGGCGTGTACCGGGTGCGGCCAAGTCCGTCATCCCTCCAGCGCGATCCAGTGGCCACGAATATGTGGTCGGCGCCAAACTCGCAGGCAATCTCGGGTGTGATTTCGCTGCCTAGGAAAAGCTCGACATTCGGCATCTGCTGCATCTGGTAGAGACGGTAGTCGCGGACCCGGTTCCAGGCTGACAAGCCCTTCAGCCTGCTTTCCTTGGTGACGCGTCCACCCATCACTTCCGACTTTTCGGCGATTGTCACCTGGTGGCCTGCCCGCGCCAGGGTGAGGGCGCAGTCCAGCCCGGCAGGTCCGCCGCCGACGACAAGGAGGTTCTTGTTGGTCTGAGCTTTGGGAACGCGTTCAGGATGCCAGCCGCGCCGCCATTCTTCACTCATCGTCGGGTTTTGTGTGCAGCGCAGCGGGATCGAGTACGCGTCGGAGGCCACGCAGATGTTGCAGCCTATGCACTCCCTGATCTCGTCCACCCGTCCTTCGCGGATTTTTTGGGGCAGGAACGGATCGGCGATAGACGGCCGCGCGCCACCGATCAGATCGAGGACGCCACGGCGGATCTGGCTCACCATTGCGTCGGGGGATGTGAAGCGGCCGACCCCGACGACCGGCTTTGTCGTCACTGTTTTCACGAAGCTTGTAAATTCTTCCTGCGCGCCCTCGGGGTCAAAGCGGGAGGTTCCGGAGTCGCGGCTCCAACCCGAGACATTGACGTCCCAAAGATCCGGGATTTCCGCCAGGAGCTCGACCACGTCGCGCCCTTCGCCGCTACTCGATATAGCTTTGGGCCCGGTGAGTTCATGCACCGCAAAACGAATGGCTACGGCTATATCGTCGCTGGCCTCTTCCTTGGCCTCCTCCAGGACCTCGCGTAGCAGCCGAACCCGGTTGGCGAAGCTGCCGCCATATTCATCCGTTCGGTGATTATAGGCCGGGGTCAGGAAGTGCCACAGGATCGACGCGTCGTGAGCGGCGTAGACATAGACGATGTCGTAGTTCGCCTGTTTCGCCCGTCGAACCGCGGCGCGATAGTTCTCGCGTAGCAACTTGATGTCGCTTTTGTCCATGGCTTTGCTTTGGACCGGGACCTCAGGCTTGAGAACGGGGAGACTGGATGGGCCGAGAACCGGATAGCCATTTGCCAGGCCCCGCGAACGCATGCCGCTGTGGCCGATCTCGATGGCCGAAAGCGCGCCATGCTCGCGGATCCTCTCGGTCAGCCGTGCATGGCTCCTGACGTCGACCTCATCCCAAAATTTCTCGATCGGCAGGTTGGAGATATCGGATGACGGATCGATCTCGGAAAGCTGCATACAGACGGTGCCCCAACCGCCTTCCGCCTTCATCGCCCTCATGCCGATGGAGCCGTTGGGCATGAGGGGAGAGTGGCCCGTCGCGTGCGGCACAGCGAAGAATCGATTTGGCGCCACCTTCGGCCCGATCTTGACGGGTTCAAACAGAACCGCATAGCGAGCGTCGATCGGGGTGGCGTGTATCGTCATTGTAGTGCCTTCTTGACGATGCCTCGATCGACCCAATCGTCGAATATTCCAAGCACCGTTTCAGCAAACAGCGCGTCGTTTATGTGCGCGTCGATCTCGGTCAATTCCACCGGATGCCGTATCGCTGAGCGCATTTCATCGAGGAACGCTGCTAGTCCTGCCGGGTCATGGGCAGGTTGCCCCTCCCGGTCCCATTCCTCGATACCTTGAATAGGCAGGATCACATGCACGGGAGCCAAGGCTTTGGCCAACCGATGGCCGATCTCGCGGGCGGTCTCGCGCCGCTCTTGCGCGTTCAACGCGGCGGAGGAGATCAAACGATTGTGCGCGTGGCAGGGTCTGCCGGCGAAGCGGGCGGGGATATCTTGCCAACTGGGAAAGTCTATCAAGTCGACGCAGCCCGGAGCGACGAGTTGTGGGACCTTGTTCTGTCCGGCTGACACAAGTCGGTCCTTGCCACCGTTGACGATAGAGCCAACCAGAAGGTTCCCGAGCTCGGGAAGCGCGAAATCCATGACGGCGCAGAAATATCCTTGCGCGGCCAGATTTTCAAAAGCCATTCCGCCCATGCCAGTCGCATGAAACACCGCAAGTTCGAACCCTCGCTCTTCCAAGGGGCCCTTGAGTAGTCTCATGTAGGAAAGGCACGAGCTGCCAAGGCTCATCATGCCAATGATGGGACGATCCCGCTTCGGCGTTTCGACCGATTGCGCGGACCCCAAAACCGCGCCCGCAGCCTGGCTTAAAGACGACTTGCATATGGAGTTCAATCCGAAGAGGCCTCCCGCCCACAGGATCATCTGGATGTCGGGCGCTAGTCTGTCCGCGGGGACGAGGGGGGAATACGCGACTGTAGAAATCACATATTTCGGCACGCCGAGTGGCAAGGCACGAGCGCAGTCGAGAGCCAGGTCCGTGCCCATGGTGCCGCCCATGGCAATCATGCCGTCGATCTTG
This sequence comes from Mesorhizobium sp. P2_F8, assembly GCF_056403655.1. Taxonomy (NCBI): domain Bacteria; kingdom Pseudomonadati; phylum Pseudomonadota; class Alphaproteobacteria; order Hyphomicrobiales; family Phyllobacteriaceae; genus Mesorhizobium; species Mesorhizobium sp. P2_F8. The sequence goes on along the minus strand of NZ_JBFUFB010000029.1, from coordinate 7,779 downwards.
CCTTCCGCGTGCAGCCTCGCTGTCAGGATTGACGCGCCGCGCGCCATGATCTGCATCGCGGTGTTCTCGTCGCCGGACGCGATCGCCGTCTGGATCGACGACCCGCCAGCCTCGGCGACATCGTGCTTGCTGATGTCGGTCGGCCGCATGGGACCACCGAGAACGCTTACATCCATCGTGAGCGCTCGGCCGCCCTGTGCGACAATCCTGTCAGCGAGATAGATCAGTTCGTCCGACTTCGTATCGAATGTACCGATAACAAGGATCGTCTTCGTTTCTTTCGTTGTCATGGTTCCCACTCATTTTTTGTTTTTTGGTTAGTCGGTCTCAGCCACGCATCCGCTCTCCCTGCGGGTCGTAGAAGGGCTGAAGCTGGACCTGGATCGGATAGCGTTTGCCGGCGATCTGGACCTCGAAATCACCCTCTTCGAGCCATGCCTTCGAGACGCCATCCTCACGATGCAGGCTTGCAAGCCCCAGCATTTTGCCAACGCGGTAGCCCCATCCTCCGGAGGTGACGTGGCCCACAAGGTCATCGCCTTTCCAGATCGGTTCATTGTGCGCGAGATAAGGACCTGTTCTTCCGAGGCCGTTGACGGAGACCGATACCGTCCTGAAGCGCGTGGCTGCACCGCCTGCCTTCTGCCTTGCGAGAGGGCCTTTGCCGATGAACTCGCTCTTGTTGAGATCAACAGCAAATCCTAGGCCGGTTTCGTAAGGTGTGTCCTCCTCGGTGATGTCATGCCCGAAGTGCCTGAAAGCCTTTTCAAGGCGGCAACTTCCCATGGCAAACATTCCCATATGCCGCAGGCCGAGTGGCGTTCCGACCGTCAGGATGTTCTCGTAGACACCGTGCGTGAACTCCGTCGAAATCAGCAGCTCGTAGCCAAGTTCGCCTACGAACGATCTTCTGATGGCCCAGACCCGTGCATGGGCAAGGTCGATTTCCCGCGCGGCACCGAACGGAAATTTCTCGTTGCTGAGGTCGTCTATCGTCAGGGCGGAAAGTATCTCGCGAGACTTCGGCCCATGGATCGTCAGCAGCGCGTAGGACGACGTGGCGTCGAAGATTTCGAACCGCCACTCCGGGTCCGCATGCATTTCAAGCCAGGCGCGGTCGCGAACCTGGCTGGGGTGCCCCGTAACCACGAGGAATTTCTGTGGGCCGATCCGCGTGACCGTCACGTCGGCCTCGATGCCGCCGCGTTGATTGAGGAATTGGGTGTAGACGGAGGTTCCGACCGCCACGTCCATCTGGGCACCGCAGACCCTGTTCAACATTTCGACGGCATCCGGTCCCTGCACCAGGAGTTTGGCGTACATGGACTGGTCAAGGAGCACCGCCGCATCCCGGGCGGCGGCACATTCGTCGGCCACCAGGGAAGACCAGTATTGCTCGCCGACCGAAGGTTTGTCCTGCCATCCCAAGCCGGACGGGTCGTAATACATTGGAATTTCCCAGCCGATGCGCTCGGCGAAAACAGCGTTTTGCGATTTCAGCCTGTCGTGCAGTGGTACCCGACGTACCCCGCGTGCCGTTTCGATCTGGCGGCCCGCCCAGTGGATGCCGTAATGGAATCCGACGGACTCACCGACCCTGTCGGCATTGTATGTCGAGTTGGATTGAAAGGGATGGGCGCGAGAAGCCAGCATGGAGTTCATGCTGCGGCTCGGATATCCGTCGATCAGCCACTCCGCCATCGTTAAGCCGACGCCGCCGGAGTTCAGGATGCCGTTGGAATTCATGCCGGCGGCAATGAACAGGCCTGGCATTTCCGGCGCGGGGCCGAGGTAGGGCCGACCGTCCGGTGTGAAACTCTCGGGGCCGTTGAAAAACGTCTTGATCCCCATCTCGGCAAGCGCTGGCATGCGGGCGAAGATCGTCTCAAGCATCGGTTCGGTATGTTCCATGTCGAATGGAAGTTCGTCGAACTCGAAACCGTCTGGAATGCCCTCTTTGCCCCAAGCCTTGCCCAAGGCTTCGAAACCACCGATCAACAGCTTGCCCGCGTCCTCCTTCCAGTAGGTCCGTTCTTCGCCGACGACAAGGCAGGGCAGGGTGCGCGGGAGGCCGGCAATCGCTTCGGTGACGATGTAGAAATGCTCCGCTGCATGAAGGGGCACAGTCACCCCATGTGCCTTGGCAAAGCGGCTTGTCCACATCCCGCCGGCGAGAATGACTTTTTCGGTGGCGATCACACCCTGATCGGTTTCGACACCAATCACCCGGCCGTTCTTCGTCAGAATTCTTGTGGCCGAAGTGTTCTCAAAAATCAGCGCCCCGTTGTTGCGAGCGCCGCGGGCCATCGCCTGGGTGACGTCCAGGGGATTGACCTGACCGTTGGAGGGAACGAAGAAGCCGCCTTGGACGCCCCCATAGTCCACCAGGGGCCAGATTTCTTTCAGCTCCGGGATCGAGAGTATGTGGCTTTCGATTTCCATTCGTCCGGCATGGTCATGGTTGCGCAGCAACTGGTCCATCCGGATATCCGACAATGCGAGATGCAGCGTGCCGTTCTGCTTGTAGCCCGTTGCCTGTCCCGTCTCACTTTCGAGTTCCATAAAGAGCCGTGCGGTGTATTTCGAGAGCGCTGTCTGCGAGCCAGACTCACGCAGTTGCCCGACGATTCCTGCCGCGTGCCATGTCGTCCCACTTGCAAGCTGTTTACGCTCCAAGAGCACCGCACCCGCCATTCCGCGTTTCGCAAGATGGTAGAGGGACGATATGCCGATGATGCCGCCGCCGATGACGACTGCAGGAGCCCGTTCTGGGAGTGACCTTGGGGATCTGTTTTCGGTCATCAGAGTTGAATCCACGCTGTCTTGAGATTGAGGAATTTATCGAGGGCATGCGGCGACTTGTCGTGACCGTTGCCAGACTGTCCGACGCCACCGAGCGGCACGGTGATGTCCGGCCCTCCATATGTGTTGACGTGGACGACGCCGGCCCTGATCGCCCTTACCATGCGATGGGCGCGCGAGAGGTTGGACGTCCAGACGCCGGATGCCAGCCCGTAAATCGTCGAGTTTGCGATCCGAACCGCGGCGGCCTCGTCGTCAAAGGGCGTGATCGCAAGCACCGGGCCGAACACTTCTTCCTGGGCAAGGGCGGCGTCTGGAGCGACTTGGTCAAACACCGTCGGCGCCATGAAGAATCCCCCTGTTTCCTCGCGGATTCGGATACCGCCGGTAAGCAGCGAGGCGCCATCGGCTGTGGCCCGGGCCACAAATTCCAGGTTCTTGAAAAGTTGGTCGGCGCTTGCAATCGCGCCAGCCTCGGTTCTGACATCAAGGGGATCGCCCAACCGCATCTGTGAAGCAAATTCGGCCACTTTTTGCGCAAAATCAGCGTGAATCGAGCGCTCTACCAAGAGCCGGGAGCCGGCTACGCAAACCTGACCGGAGTTGCGGAATATGCCATAGGCCGCGACCTTGGCTGCCTGATCGAGATCCGGTGCGTCCGCGAACACTACGTTCGGCGACTTACCTCCGAGTTCGAGATAGACGCGCTTGAGATTAGATCGGGCGGAATATTCGAGAAGCCTCCGCCCTACGGGACCGGAGCCCGTGAAAGCCAGCACATCGACGTCATTGTGGAGTCCGAGTGCGGCACCGACGACGGAACCCTGCCCGGTGACCACATTGAAGACGCCGGCCGGCAGGCCAGCCTCCGAACAGATCTCCGCCAAACGCAGCAAGGTAAGTGATGCGACCTCCGCCGGTTTTACGACAACCGAATTTCCGGCCGCCAGCGCGGGAGCGATTTTCCATGCTCCGATCATCATCGGGAAGTTCCACGGAACAATCACGCCAACAACGCCGACGGGGTCATGATGAACCAGGCCGAGAACCGAAGCGGCCGTCGGTGCGATCTCGCCGTAGACCTTGTCGATCAACTCGCCGTAGTAGCGGAACGTGTTGGCCGCGCTTCCAGGCTCCGCCTTTATCGCCATCGAGATTTCGGTGCCGTTGTCGCGGACTCCGAGCACGGCCAGTTCCAGCGCATTCTTTTCGATGAGTTCGGCGATGCGGTGCATCACCTTCTTGCGTTCGGCCGGCGCAGCCCTCGACCATAATCCACGGTCGAAACTCGCCCTGGCACTCGCCACCGCCAGGTCGATATCGCCTTCTTCGGCTTCAGCGAGGCGCGTAAGGATTGACCCATCAAGCGGCGATATCACCTCGCGCGTCCCGCCTTTCAGGGCCTTGCGCGCTTTTCCGTCGATGAAAAGCCCTTGCTCCGGAACTGAAAGCCCCCGAAGCTGGTCGATCTGGATTTGATCCATTGGTTGTCCTTACGGTCGGTTCCGAGTCGTTCTCAGTCACGCTAAATCGGAATGGTGTCGCGGGCTGCCTTCAGCGGTCAGATAGACCGAGCCAGCGGGACGAGCGTTTTGAGGCAAATTCATTCGGATTTCCCATTATGGCTTGACCGTCGTTTCGCGGTTCATTATTGTCACCATCAGTTTAAAAAAGCTTGCATTAGGTTTGAAGTTCTGTCAAGTAGCACTCATCGAGGAGAGGAAATCGTGCCGAAATCCGGACCTGGGGAAACAGTTCCAATGATGAAAAGCGTCGATAGGGCGCTTTATCTACTTTCATATTTTACCGTGCAGGAACCGGAATGGGGCCTGAGCGACCTCGCCCGAAAGTCCAAAGTCGACAAAGCAACGACTCTTCGGATCCTTGTTGCGCTTATTCGCAACGGCTTTGTGGAACAGCATGCGGAAACCAAGAAATACCGCCTGGGGATTGCCGTACTCAGGCTGGCTCGGGTTAGAGAAGCTAGTTTCCCGCTCCTGTCATTCATCAATCCCGTGCTCGACAGGCTTGCCGAGGAGATGGAAGAAACCGCGCACGCCACACTGGCGGCCGAGACCGCAATGATCACGGTTGCGGTGACGGAGCCGAAGAGATCGACCCGTGTCTGGGTGAACCCGTCGCAATTGCTGCCTTTTCACGCGACCGCATCTGGTCTGGCGTTTCTGGCGTTCGCCGCGCCTGAGGTCCGCGACGGGGTTTTTGCCGAGGGAGAATTGGTCAGGTACACGAAAAATACCGTGGTCGACGAAGAGGAACTGCGGGCGCAATTGGACCAAATCAGGAATCGCGGCTTCGCCTTTGCGCCTGGGTCTTTTGAAGTGGAATCGAGCGGTGTGGCCGCGCCGATCTTTTCCAGCAGTGGCGACGCTTTTGGATCGGTGGCGATCGCCGGTGTCGCATCTCGAATGACGAAGGACAGGCAGTTGAAAGCCGCACGGCTCGTAGTCGGGGCTTCGGTGGAAATATCTCGCGCAATCGGCGCTGAACCTCATCCGAGCATCCTGCGTGCAACGAAGGATCTTCTTGATGCCTGAACGCCGTAGTGCGCTTGTCCTCGATTTCGGCGGTGTGATCTCGAAAACGGTCTTTGAAACCCAGCGCCTGAACGAGGCCGCCTTGGGACTGCCTGCAGGCACCCTTGACTGGATGGGCCCCTTCGACACCGATGGCGACGCGTTGTGGCAACAGATGCAGTCCGGGGCAATCACCGAACGGGACTACTGGTACACGCGGGCATGCGAGACCGGCAAGCTCCTCGGTGAGACCTGGGATGAACTCCCCRTGTTCCTCCAGCGCATCCGGGGTGATGATCCGCAGCTGATGATCAGACCAGAGGCGTTGCGCGCGATTGAGGTTGCCAAGGACGCGGGTAAGAAGCTTGCCATCCTGTCGAATGAGCTCGATCTGTTCTATGGCGCGGGATTTCGGTCCAAGCTTCCATTCCTTCAGATGTTCGACCTGATCGTCGACGCGACGTACACAAAAATCCTGAAACCCGACCCGCGCGCTTACGGGTTCGTCTTCGACGGGCTTGGCCTTGCCCCTTCGGATTGCGTGTTCGTGGACGACCAGGCCAAGAACGTCAAAGGAGCGTCGGACGTCGGGATGCACATCGTGCACTTCGATGTTACCCGGCCAGGCGAAAGCTATGCCCAGGCAATCAAGATGCTGGGAATTTGAGAGGAACAGAGGGTGCGAGAGACGAATTTCCTTGTTGAGAACAACGCCCGCCACATGTGGCATCCCATGGCGCATCCCGCCGAGATGCAAGCGAACCCGCCGCACATCATCAATGCGGCCGAGGGGGTTGAGGTCACCGATATCCACGGCAGGAAGCTGCTCGATGCCGTCGGCGGCCTTTGGAATGTCAACCTCGGCTATTCTTGCGAGCCGGTGAAAAAGGCGATCCGCGATCAACTGGACCAGCTTCCCTATTATTCCGCGTTCCGCGGCACATCGCCGTCGCCGGCGATCGAGCTCTCATACGAGCTGGCGGAATGGTTCAAGGAAGACGGCCTCGTGCGTGCGTTCTTCACGTCGGGCGGTTCGGATTCGGTCGAGACCGCTTTGCGTCTGGCGCGTCAGTATCACAAGATCAATGGCCAACCCGAGCGCACCAAGTTTGTTGCCCTCAAGAAGGGCTACCATGGCACGCATTTCGGTGGCGCATCGGTCAATGGCAATGCCAACTTCCGCCGCAACTACGAGCCGTTGCTACCTGGGGTTTTTCATCTCGCCGCACCTTATGCCTACCGCAATCCCTTCGGCACCTCTGATCCGGCGGAGATTGCCCAGGCGATCGCTCGCCAGTTCGAGGATGAGATCGCCTTCCAGGGGGCCGATACGATCGCTGCCATGATCATGGAACCGGTGCTGGGGTCGGGTGGCGTTATCGTGCCGCATGAAACCTTCATGCCATTGATGCGTGCCATTTGCGACAAGCACGGCATTTTGCTGATCGCCGACGAGGTGATCACAGCGTTTGGACGCACGGGCGCCTGGACCGGCTCGCGTGGCTGGGGTGTCAAACCGGACTTCATGTGCACGGCCAAGGCAATCAGCAACGGATACTTTCCGTTCGGCGCGGTGATGATCTGCCAAAAGGTGGCAACGGTATTTGAGGCCTCCAAGGGCGCCATTGGCTCGATCGGCCACGGCTACACCTATTCAGGTCACCCAGTTGGAGCCGCCGCAGCGCTCGCGACGCTCGCCGAAACAAAACGTCTCAACGTCGCCGCGAATGCAAAGGCCCGGGGAGCGGAGTTGCTTGTGGGCCTTGAAGGCCTCAAGGAGAAGCATGAGCTGGTAGGGGACGTGCGGGGTCTCGGTCTGATGTGCGCGCTTGAACTGGTGTCGGACCGCAAGACGAAATCGGCAGCGGCCAAAGACGTCGTGCAGAAGGTTTTCGACACCGCATACGAAGAAAGCGTAATGGTCCGCACTTCCGGTGCCAACGTCATCATCTCACCCCCGCTCGTCATCACGGCGGCAGATGTGAAGCGGATCGTCGCCGCACTCGATGTGGGCCTCGCGCAAGCCGGTCGATAATTGATTGAGATGGAATATTGCCTGGGCCATGTGGTCCCGGAATAGGGAAACTCACCCCGAAAATAAGGGCACAATCAAGTGAAAATCCTTGTACCCGTGAAGCGAGTTGTGGATGCGAACGTCAAGGTTCGCGTCAAGGCTGACGGTTCGGCTGTAGAACTCGCCAACGTCAAGATGGCGATGAACCCGTTTGACGAGATCGCGGTCGAAGAGGCGCTCCGGCTGAAGGAAGCCGGCAAGGCGGAAGAGATCATCGTCGTCTCTATCGGACCGCAGCAGGCGCAGGAAACCCTTGCGCACCGCGCTCGCCATGGGCGCCGACCGCGCCATCCTGGTCAAGACCGATGAGCAGACCGAGCCGCTCGGTGTCGCCAAGGTGCTGAAGGGCGTCGTCGACGCCGAACAGCC
>NZ_JBFUFB010000028.1:0-31019 GCF_056403655.1 Mesorhizobium sp. P2_F8 | reverse complement strand
CGCAAGGCGCCCAGCAGATCGCATTTGATCACAACGCCAGGCGCGGTCGATGCCTGATGGATCACAAGCCCATCCAGAGGGTCACCGTCTTCGCCCAACGTAGAGGGAATGAAACCCCAGTCATAGGGATATGTCATTCCGACCGGTAGGGGCCGGACGTAGCCAAACACCTGCGTTCCCGGATCGAACGCAAGCTTCGCCGCGGCGCCGCGTGGGGTTTCGATCACTACGCGAATGAGGCCTTTGGTGGTCGTCGGGAGCTTCAGGTAGTTGGGCATCGAGACGCCTCTCTTTCGGGTTGACTATCTGTCCGTCACCAATCGCTCGGGCACGCGATGGAACTTCAGAGCGCACGGAATGTTCCGAAGAGCCGACTAAGGAGAGGTCCGATATGACAAAAGCTTCTTTGCACATGCTGAAGGGAGTGGGTTATCTCATCTCGACGACGAGCGTCATCATGCTCGCTATCGTAAGCTGGTCGAGCGCTTCGAAAAGCGATGTGCTCACAGCCTGCCTGGTTGGCGGCGCAGTCTTATCGATCCTCGGCATGTTCTGCCGTTGGATAACATATGAAATTGAGAAGCGCCGAGAGAAGAACTAGCCGGCGGATGGGTGGCTGGCGCGTTCTGGATATCCGCAGTTTCGGCGACGCCTGACCTGGAGGATGTGGGCGGCTGCGGGCAACCTCCCCGCCATGGCGCTCGCCTGCAATTGGTCGAAGGCGGGCTCGGTGCGCTCGCCTTCGACCTTCGACCTAAATTCAGCCGCCCATCTTCTTTGCCATAGCGCAGAAATCTGCGTGCGACTTGTTGAGTGTGGTGTCGCCGCAGTCCTTCAACACCGCCTTCTGTTCGTCGGGTTTCATCGCCATCCATGCGGTCTTGAAATCCCCTTCCGTCCTCAAGGTTTTCATGCCGGCATCGGTGAAGAACGGCGACATCTTTGCCGGGTCGTCAAGTGCGGATGTGCTGCCGGCAAGAGCCGAACCAGACATCATTGCAAGCGCCATCGCGCCCATTGTGAGCATCTTGATGTTCATTGTTTCCTCCGTCGTTAGGTCATTCGTCTTGACCTTTCGGAAAAACGTCATCTGCTGAACTCGGTTCCCAGTGCATGCATCTTATGTTCACCGCACGGCGCAACCTCCCGTCGGGGGATCGTCCAAAAGGTTGTATTCCGACAACTCTGGCGAGAACGCTATGGTCGCTTCTCGGCGTCGTTTCCCTCAAAGCGCCGCCGGTAGGCTCGGCGCCCTCTGGTTTATTCAGTGTCAAGGTAGGGCGCCGGTACGTTCCCCATTGCTTTCTAGGGAGGCTGCGATGGATAGCGTGACGACGAACGGCAAGGTTTGCGCTTGCGTTGAAGTGGTCGAAGCCTGCGGAGAATGGTTCGTCCGCGTGGTCGATGGCGACGAAGAACTTACCCGATCATTCGAGCTGGAATCTTTCGCTCTCGCCTATGCAGAGGGCCAGCGGCTACGCTTAGGGCTTGCCGCATTCAAACGGATCTAGGCAGCTGCGGGTTCGAGCCGGGGGCTTTTTGCCGCGCCGGAATCTGCTTTCATGACGCGAAAGCCATTCTCCGTTCGCCCATAGTTGATTCATCGGTAGATTTTCATGGAAACGCCCGCCACCTGGATGTGGCGGGCCATTGGAGCGTTGGCCATAAAGTAGTCAGGTCAGGATAAGCACGATCTTCAACGTGTCTGGATCGACTATGATGATCCGACCGTCGGCCAATACGAAATACTCGTAGCTTTCATAGGCTGGTACGATCTTGACGATCCGCGCGGGCAGACGATGCAGCCGGATCTTGTGCCGGGGAACCTCGACGCCGACCGAGATGTCGAAATCGACATTGGACACCGGCTCGACGCGGGTCTCCTTGATGACCTGGGTGATCTGGGTTTTCTGTTCGACCGTCACATTGCTGATGGAAGCAGTTGACCCCTGATCAGTCTGTGTCGAGGTCTTGCCCTGGGCCTGCTCGTCGGTCTGGGCCTTGGCCTTCCCTTGAGCCTGCTGGTCTGTCTGGATCTTGGTCTTGCCCTGGGCCTGCTCGTCGGTCTGGGCCTTGGCCTTCCCTTGAGCCTGCTGGTCCGTCTGGACCTTGGCCTTTCCCTGAGCCTGCTGGTCGGTCTGGATCTTGGTCTTGCCCTTGGCCTGCTGATCGGTCGCACCTGCCTTGCCCTGGGCCTGTTCGTCGGTCTTGAGCTTAGGCTTGCCTTGAGCCTGCTCATCCGTCTGGACCTTCGCCTTGCCTTGGGCCTGGTCGCCCATCTTCATCTTCGAGCCCTTTTGACAGTCTGCTGCGCCGGCCGCGCAATTGGCGTCGCCGCCCGACTGAGTTTCAGCCGGCTGTGTCTGAGCAACTGCGACACCGCATCCGATGCTGAGCGCGAGCATGCTGGTAATCAGAATATGCTTCATTGGAGGTCTCCTCGAAAGCATCAGTCCCTTCGCGGGGGTAAACCTCGACGAAAAAACTTAGTTCCAGGCGAAGGCAAAAGCCACAGGCAGAGACTTCTCGGAACAAGCTGAATAGAGTGCAGGCTGACCTTAGAGGACCGCTGCCGACAATAGCAGAACGAGGCCGATCCCCATCATCAGCAGGCCAGGCCAGTTTTGCGACGGGCCAAGGAATCCGAGACCGCGCCGACGCGGCTCAAGTGTCGGACCTGGGGTTGCGAGACTTGGCTTTGGGCGATCAGGCCTAGCAGCAGAAGGCACGGGATCGCTTAGTCGTCCGCGCCATAAGACCGCGCCGGCCATGTACACAATGCCAGCGACAGTAAGCAACGCTCCAACGATGATAACGGCCATTTCGAGAGAACGGTTGAAGATCCCCAGCGGTTCCACCAAAAAGCCAGGCCCAACAGGCGCCGGCCATCTTCGACGCGAGCGCCTTTTTCTTGTCTTTGGTGGCAAGCGCGGTGCGGCAATGCGGTTTCTCGAAAATGCTGACGAGATAGGTCGCGAGAGGCTTGTCAGACATCGCCCGGCGCGCTCACCTCAGCATCCACCAAACGATTGCGGAACACAGCAAAACCACGAGCGCGGCACACGTGATCAATATACCGCTTCGCGTTTGCCACCTTGGCGGCTTAGCCGGCACAAGCCTGAACTGCTGCGCATGCTCCGTAGCGATTTTCAGCAGGGATAAAGCAGTTTCGTGCGGCGTCCACCCCTGCGCTTCCGAGGCCGTCACCAGCGCTGCGAATGCGGCTTCCAAGGCGACTTCACAGTTGGCCTTCCGGTCTGGGCTATCCTTTGGCAGTATAGGCGGTTCGACGGCTCGGGACATGCAGACAAATCGGCTCGCCGATGAAAGGTTCCCGCGTTTAAGGCCTTCACTTTCGAAAGCCGGCTTCCAGTCGCGATTGCGCTTCCTCTGGCGGACCTGATTTTCCGCTTGGCCGGCGCCTTTCAGGCAACCTCCCCTATGGCGTCGGCCTTCTTCCTCCTAGCTTGCCTTCGCGCACAGGTTGCGCGATGCTGCCCTCGGGGAGTAAAGAGATGGGGCAATCCAATGGCAGCCGAGATCAAGAGCGAGAAGCAAGCAATTACCATCGACAAGTGGGAGGTAGCCATGAGTGAAGCAGTCGGAGGCGTCGTTCTACTACTGTTCCCGACCGATGGTGATGTTGTCCCGATCATACTTAGGCCTGCTCAGGCAACAAAATTGGGCCACGATTTACAATCGCCCAAGTTCGTACCGAAGCCGACAGTCCAATGATCTAGCGGCTACTGGCAGCCGCCAATGCGGCTCAAACACGCTCACCACGTAGGCCCTTGCGGGATACCTGTCATCGCCAGGTCTATGCGCTCTAGGCGCGTAACGTGGCCGGTCCGGGTTCGGTGGACCCTCGTGATAGCGCCGCATTCAACTTTGACATCACCAGCCTGAGAGAACCGTCTCCATCTCGACGGTCTCGACCTGCTGCGCGAAGCGCTGGTGATAGACTGTGAGGAGCGCATCATGTGTCGCGTCAGAAGAGCTGCACAGAGCGTCGGTGACGACAACCACCCGATAGCCGAAATCGATCCCGCCGAGTACCGTGGCCAGAACACACACGTCGGTTTCGCCGCCTGTGATGACCAGCGTGTCGACGTTCTGGCCTATCAGATGGGCTCTTAGGGGGCCTTCGAACCAAGGCGAATAGATATGCTTGTCGATCGTCGTTGCCGGCGGACAGTACTCCGCGAGTGTCGGCAACAGTTCGACCATTTCGGGGCCCATGTTTTGGATCGTCATCGAGGCCCAACGTTCATAATAGCGCTTCCATGTTCCGGTGCCTTGCCCGGATTTGCGAGCAGGAAGGAAGCGCGTGAAAACCGTCTGCGGCGCGCGCCTTGCGACAAGCCGCTCTATCTGGGGGAGGACGCGGCTGATCCAGGGTGTCGCCCATGGTGACGGTTCGGCAAACAGGCGCTGCATATCCACACAGATGTGCATACATCGATCGCCTAGCGGGCCATATACTAGTCCATGCATCGACATGCAGATAGAACCTCGGCAGGCTGCGAATGTTCCAATGCTTCGGCGCCGCGCAGGAAGAGAAGCTGCGCCCGCGGCGGTCTGTGTTTTGCGACAAGACTTCGGTCCCATGTCCCGTCCGACCGAAGCCCAACCCTGGAACGTTTGCACTTGTCCAAGGTTCGGGTGACTTGGCGACTGACGATGTGGTCAACGCCTAGTGTCACGAAGGAGGAAATCATGAGAATGCATCTTACGGGCGCCGCTGCGGCGTTGTTGCTCTTCGCTGGTGTCGGCGCGGTCGCTGCTCAGGACGTCGTCATCACGCCTGAGCAGGATACGGTCATCCATGAGTATGTGAAGAAGCAGCCCTTGGCATCCGTGAAGATTCCCGGCGTCGAACTCAATATCGGCACAGCTCTGCCCGACACGGTCGAGCTTCATGAAGTGCCCAACGTCAAATACCGTTATGTCGTTGTCGACAACCGGACGGTTCTTGTGGATCCCGGCACGCGCAAGATTGTCAAAGTCTACAACTGACGAATCTAACTGTTGAAGCCCGTCGCCCAAATTGGCGGCGGGCTTACCCGATCATTCGAGTCAGAGGCGCTTAGTCTAAGCGCCGCTGCCCTGCTGTCCTCGGATGGCTGGTGAACGAGATGTTTCGGTCAGGGCGCCCCGCGTGCCGGCAGGGCTGGCAAAAGAGCACCTTGATCAAGTCCCAATGCAGGCAGCCGTAGTCCGCGCCGAGACGGTCAACCAGCGCCTGGATATCGATGTCCACATGGCGGCGGCATGTCATGCAGTCGACCGAAAGCCCCGACCCGATCTGCAGCTTCTTGCCGAGCGTGTCCTCGACAAACGGATATTTCATGGTCATGGGATTGCGCTACCCATCCTTGGGAGGCCGCACCGGTCCTGTCCCGAACCATTGAATGAAGGGCGCATCCTTGCCGGTGATGTCCTTCACCGTCTTCAATAGCGCTTCGTGGGCACGCTGGAGTGCCCGGTAATGCTCGCTGCTGGGTGATAGCAACGGCTGGACGATGCTTTTATGAAGTCGTTCCGCCGCCGTCAGGAAGCGCTCGATCTCAGCCTCTGAAAGCTGCTTGGAAAGCTTGGTTCTGGCCATAGGCGAACTCCGTTAAAGGGGATCGCCGCAACGGGAGGATTCTATTCCTCATCTGGATTGGCCGGCAAGGCCTATTCGGGCAAGCCCGATTCGTAATGCACAATCGCGTCGAGGATCGTTCGATAGAGGCTGTCGACTTCCTCGTCGATCTCGTCCCGCTTGATCCCGATCGACTTGGCGTCAGCGATCAGCTTGTGGGTGAGTTCGTCGACCGAAATGACATCGGCTTTCGTCGTCTCCGGCACGTTGTTGGCCAGCCATCGATCTAGGAAGTTGATGCCGCGTGTGCTCATTTAAAGATCCACCACCCAGCCAGCGCGCAAATGGCGACCACCAATGTTGCAGCCAAGATCAATATCCCCTTGCGGTTCTGCCACTTCGACGGAGGGCTCGGCACCAGTTTTTCGGGGTTCGATCGGTCGTCCATAGTTGAATGAATTTGCGTGCGGATATTAGGTTCCGCTAACTCATTTTTCCCAAAAGTCCTGAAGCGAGGCGTGACGCAGTTGCTCCTCGCCTTTCAGAAACTTGACGCGGCCCACAAGGCCAGGCTTGAGCCACTCGGCGTTTTTCTTCGCCAAGGCTACCGGCGCTGGAGCGCCCACCTTGCCTTCGACGCGATCCCAAAGCCCCTGGCGCTTGTCGTGCTTGAAGATGACAACGGCCCCGCCGACGTAGCGACCTTGGTCCGCCATCAGCACCATCGCCGGCTTGCCGCTTTCGCGCTGCACCCCGATGATGTCCATCTCCTTTTCGTCGTAGCACTTGATCTTGCGCCAGTTCATCGTCGGCCCGCTGCGATAGACGCTGTCCCTCCGCTTCGAAACCATGCCCTCCAGGCCAGCGTGATCCACAAGCCGATAGACAGCGTCACCTGTGCCCGGCATGGCTTCGCTGAATTGAATGCGGCTGGCGGCCGGGATCATCTCCTGCAGAATGTCGCGGCGGTCCCTCACCGGCATGTCGCGCAGATCGTGGCCGTTGATGTACAGAAGATCGAACGCTACCAGGTAGAGATCCTGTGAAGGCCGGCGCTTGGTGACGGCCGATTGCAGAGCATGGAAATCGGACAGGCCCGCCTCATTTGTCACGATGGTTTCACCATCGAGGATGAAGTTTTCAGCGTCGATCGAGGCCGCTTCCTTGGCAAGGTGTCGGTATCGGGACGTCCAGTCGTAGCCGTTCTTGGTGAACAGGCGGATGCCATCGGCATCCTTGATGATTTGGGTGCGGTAACCATCAACCTTGATTTCATGGATCCAGTCGTCGCCTTCGGGCGGCCAGTCGACCAACTCCGGCTCCATCGGCTTAATGAATTTCAGACGCATGCACTGACCCGCTAGTCGCGCTTCAATTAGCATACGCTAAAATATCTATGGAAACATTTTAGGCAAATTGAATGTTTGAAGGTGATGACAAAGCTATCCGACCTTGGACCGCCCATTCCTGGTAAGCGTCACGCGGGCGACCATTCCGACGAACAGGACAATTTCTATACCTGTCCAATCTGCGGCCAGATGGTCGACATGTGCGATCTGCGACAGGTCATTTGGCACGAACGGCCGAAGCACAAGCCGTTTATCGTGCTCGTTGATTAGACGCGGCGCTTCAGGAAAATTGCCCTTTCCGTTCCATTAGCGGCCAGTGAAATGTTGGTCGGAACCTTCTGCCCGGTCCCCTGTTCTGCAGAAAAGTCCGTGGAGTGGAGATGTCACTTTGCGAAACCTGACGGCAGAGCAATCGCGAGCAGCGCGCGCGCTATTAAACTGGTCCTGCGTGAGGCTTGGCGCCAAGTCCAACCTGAGCGAAGACACGATCCGTGAGTTTGAGAACGGCCACAGAATGCCGGGTCCGGGCAACCTCACGCGCATCCGACAGGCATTGGAAGCAGCCGGTGTTGTCTTTACCTCTGGAGAGCCGTCGCTAACCAATCTCTCTGAGGGTGAGGCCGGCGTAATCGGATCTAATGAGATGTAGTCCTCATGGCTAGCCACCGCAACGAGCCGAAAAACTAATCGTTCCAACAGGTCACAGAAAGCCGCAAGTAGACAGCGATCCAGCGCTTTAAACGGAACCCCGCCGACCGGAGCCAGCGGGGCCTTGAAATGCTGTTTTCAAACAGCCTGCCTGTGAGGCAACAGGCTTCTTTGAGAACTTCCTGAGAGTGTCGATGTTCCGCCCGAAAAACAAAAAGCCCAAGGCCTCGAGGTAGCGGGCGATGGGCCCAAAAAGACGCCGCCGAGGCCTTCGTGCATGCTTTCGACAGTTGACCAATTGGAACAAATACCGGCCTCGCGCGTAATCGGTGCGCAAACTGGGGAGATTAACAAATGTATGTCGGGGCGGTTCTGGTCGTTGAGGACGAGCCGCTAATCCTGCTCGATCTCGAATCGGTGTTAGAGGAAGCCGGCTTCGAAGTAGCGTCGGCCCCAGATGCCGCACAGGCTATCGCGGCTTTCGATGCAGCCCCGGACAAGTTTAAGGGCCTCATTACAGACGTCCGCCTAGGGGCCGGCCAGTCCGGTTGGGAGGTAGCCAGGCATTTGCGGCAAGCCAACTCAACCATTCCCGTGATCTACATCAGCGGAGACAGCGCCATTCACTGGGGCGCTGAGGGTGTGCCTAGTAGCGTGATGATCACGAAGCCGTTCGTCCTGGCCCAGATCATCACGGCTCTTTCCACGCTGCTGAACGAGCAGCCGACCATCGACCCAAATAACTCCACATCTCTTTGACGTTGGTCGTATTCGGCTGCTGCCAACAAAAGAGCCCGCCATCGGGAACGATGGCGGGAGCTTGGGTGGCTGCTCGGTGAGGGGAGCCGAGCAGGATCAGAACTTCCACCGTCTGCAACGGGTTCCAGCCTGGCACGCAAAAAAGCCCGCCACCTTTCGGCAGCGGGCCAGCTTTGGCGGAATCACTGGGTACAGTGATCTCGCCGAACGTCGTCGGTGCGAGATTGTTCCAACGGTCAGGAAAAATGCCCGCCCGAAATGGGATATGGGCGGGCAGGGTCTGGAGTGCGCCGGGATCAACCAGCATAGGGTCAACGATCGGCGCAATGGCCGGTTGCCGCTCATTTAGAAAATTTGAATTTTCGGATAGCGGCCTATAATTCGTCAGCCGGCAAAACCCACCCCTCTTTGCCGGTAGGCCCGGCGGTCAGTCCCCGAGCCCCCCGCTATGGCCGCCGGACCACGCGCTACAACGCGGCCTTGAGCGCGCGGTCCTGCCAGCGGATTGTGTTCACCCAGAAGCGGACAGTCAGACTTTCTGTCCATCACCAGGGCCACGCCCGGAGCCGCGAAGGGCATTCCCAGCCACGACATCGACGGCACCGTGCCTCATCGAACGTGACGAGTGTCAACTTGGGTCGTGAGCCGAAATTCAAATTTAGACACTCGGCTCATGCCGCGCCAGCACACTTCCTGGAACCAGATCCATCGCCCCGCATTTTGTTTGGATGGGTAGGGTTGAAGGAGCGCAAGGCTTTGTTGGGAATCGCCGGAGGTTTCTTGCTGACGCTCGCGGTCTTCGCCAGCGGCCTTGCATTCGCCGCATGGCTTCTCGCGGCCCTGTGAAGACGGCGGCACAGTCCTTCGAGCGCATTCCGGCTGAGCAGGCTGAGATACCCGACGCCTCCGCCATGGCGAAAGCGCTACCCGACCCCATCGTGACTTCCGCCGTCCAGCCTTCGACAGGCGAGGTCAAGGCAACAACGGCCGAATTGCCGGCCGCCCATGTCGAATGGTGCGAGCCGCTACCGGTCCTACAACCCCGAGGACAACAGCTACAGGTCTTACACAGGGCGGCAACGCCCATGCATATCGCCCTATTCCGCCACAGCGCAGCCGCCCGATGCCGTCAGCTACGTTGAGGCAAACGATGCGTCGATGAATGGATACGTTCCGACGGATGAGTGGGCGACGGCGGAGGGCAGCCCCCAGCTTTCGTCCGACCACATTGACTATTGCTTCAGCCGTTACCGCTCCTTTCGGCCCGAAGACAACACCTACCAGCCCTATTCCGGCGGCCCGCGCAGGCAGTGCCAATAGCGCTGGTCGCTCAATCTCTCCATGAACGCAAAAGGCCCGCCACCTTGGGTAAAAGGTGACGGGCTCCAAAGTCGCCAGCAGAGGGACATTAGCTGGCAGAGAGGTAACTTTCTGCAGAAATATTAGTTGCGTCTAAAATAATAAACTCGCCTTTGGCTAGCCCGCCGGCCGAAGCCAGCGGGCGTGAACGACGTTCTTAGCGTCGGGATATGAGCAAGCAGAGCTCGCGGAGGTCGCGATCATAGGAGCCAGAGCTGCTCAGCACGTCCGCGCAGCGCTTCTTCATCCGCGCTAGTTGGCTGTCAGGCATGTCGGCGACGACACGTGTCAGCCTTGCCCTGCTGGGATTGGACGCGATGCTCGAGTTCGTCGGATTGGTTGGATTGGTGCCAACGCCGGCACCAACGCCGGTCCCTACCCCTGCACCGACGCTATTGGCCCCTCCTATATTCGCACCGGCACCGGCAGTGACGCCGCCAGTCCCGCCGACATTGGCGCCAGCACCTGCATTGACGCCATTGCTGCCACCGACAGAAGCACCGAGGCCAGCGCTGGCTCCATTGGAACCGCCAACATTTGCGCCGCCGCCAGAGCTAACCCCGCCGCTGCCGCCGACTGAGGCGCCTGTACCAGCGTTGACCCCGCCTCCACCGCCAACTGAGGCGCCAACGCCAGCATTGATACCGCCGCCGCCACCGACTGACGCGCCGGCTCCGACGCCTATGCCCGCAGTATAAGCCGGGAACGACAATGAGATTGCAAGTATGCTGCCAGCCAAGGTCTTGGCCAGACTTCTGTTCAGGGAGTACATGCGATCCTCCTTGGTTGCCTTAAACAGCCGTGAATGACTGTGCAGGAACAACTTGCGAAGGGCACATTAGCGCCATCGCATAAAAACTTACTCGGGAGCATGGCTTTCGAACCATCAATGCAGCTGTCTCAATTTGATTCGAACCTTCGGCAATAAAAAAGGCCCACCGCCTTTCGGCAGCGGGCCGGGGTCTGGCATAGGCCTCGCCCCGCCCGGGGCGGACAACTCGGCCAGCCAGCCTGTGACCGCGCTTTCGGAAAAAGCCCGCCACACCATTCGGCGGGTGGGCAAGAGGCAGCAAATGGGAGGTGATTGGGGTCACCTTTGCCGCGTATCAGAACGCCGGGCGGCAGGCATAGTTCCATATGGCTGGCGCCCTACTCTCAAGGCAATGCGTCACCTTCGAAGCGCGAGATCCATGGCCTTCTCCAAGTCGTCGTCGAAAAACGGTTTGGCCAGGCGGGTTGCGGTCGTCTGTGTCCCGGAAGGAAGCTCGGCATAACCCGTCGCGAGAATTACAGGCAGGTGCGGGCGCTCGGCTCTAACCAGATCAATCAGTTCGACGCCGGTCATGCCTGGCATAGCATGATCCGTGATGAGCAAGTCCAGCTTCGGCTCCCCCCTGAGTACTTCCAGCGCACGTACCCCTGAACTTGCTTGGGAAACGGAATGTCCAAGATCCTCCAGCATCGCGACGGTGTTCATCAGCACCAGAGCATCGTCGTCGACAGCCAGGATTGTAAGTGGTTGCCGGTTCGTGCCGGGCATCTGCGGAGCAGGCGTGTCATCTGCAGGCCGCGACGACATCGCCGCCGGGAGCCAAATTTCCACCTTGGTGCCGGCACCGGGTCGACTGTCAATCATAAGCCGGCCTCCGGACTGTTCGGAAAAACCTTGCGCCATCGCGAGGCCTAGGCCGGTCCCTTTACCTACGCCTTTCGTCGTGAAGAACGGTTCGGTCGCACGGGAAAGTGTCGCGGCATCCATCCCTTGCCCTTCGTCTTTCACGGAAAAGCGGACGTAGCGACCGGCTTTAAGCTTGTGATCGTTGAAGACGTCCAGTTCTTCAGCGTGAGCGCTTATAACAAGCGATCCTCCAGAGGGCATGGCGTCGCGCGCGTTGACCGCGAGATTTAGAAGCACGGACTCCAATTGGTTGGGGTCAGTGACGACATTAGGCAGTGACAACGGAAATTGGGTTAGGATTGCGATCGTCGGACCAATTGCCCTTTCAAGCATATCCGTCATCCCACGCACGAGATCGGGAATCGAGACCGTTTGTTGATCGAGATCCTGGCGGCGAGCGAACGCCAGCATCCGCTGGGTGAGCGTTGCTCCTCTAGCAGCGGCTTGCGACGCGTTATCCAAAAGCGAGAGAAGCCTGGAATCATCCGAGACGCGTCTACGTATCATGGAGAGGCTGCTCTGGATCACCATCAGAAGATTGTTGAAGTCGTGCGCTACGCCTCCGGTAAGCTGGCCAATGGCTTCCAATTTCTGGACCTGAAAGAGCTGTTCTCGTGTTTGCTCCAGCTCCCTTAGCGCCTTGCTGCGCTCCGTCACGTCGCGGGTGATCTTCGCAAAACCGATCAGTTCCCCGCCCTCATTTCGAATTGCATCGATGATGACATGGGCCAAAAATGTGCTGCCGTCTTTGCGCACACGCCAAGCTTCGCGCTCGAAACGCCCCTCCTTGGCATCAGTTGCAAGACTCTCTTCCGGAGCGCCGGCCTTTCGATCGGCCTCGGGATAAAAGCGCGAGAAATGCTCGCCAAGAATTTCGTGCGCCTTATAGCCTTTGATCCGCTCGGCGCCCAGGTTCCAGCTGCTCACAAAACCCTTCGGATCCAACATGTAAATGGCGTAGTCAGCGACGCTCTGGACCAAAATCCGGAACTGTTCTTCGCTGCTCCTCAGCGCTTGTTCAGCGCTTTTCCTTTCCGTTAGGTCTCGCGTGATCTTTGCAAACCCGACGACTTCGCCATCTGTGCCGCGGACGGGATCGATAACAACATGCGTCCAGAACTCGGTGCCGTCCTTGCGGACGCGCCAGCCCTCGGCTTCGAACCGACCTTCCGTTGCAGCCGTCTTCAGCGCCATTTCGGGCAAACCCGCAGCTCGGTCGGCCGGCTTGTAGAATGTGGAAAAATGCTGGCCAATGATTTCGTCAGCGGTGTAGCCCTTAGACTTCTCTGCGCCTGGGTTCCAGCTGATGACTGTCCCGTTCACGTCGAGAAGATACACCGCGTAGTCGGTAATCGATTCAACAAGCACACGAAACCGATCCTCGACCGGCAGAGACGAGGCCGTCCGTACGATGGGGGACTTTTGCAAAAGGTGCTGCTCCAAACGTCAACTAGCTGAAACGCTATGAAGCGCTTCCGGTTCCGACATCAAGGATCAACGAAATGGCGCTTGAACGAAGCGCTGTATCCGCAGCGGCACCGGTGCCAGCCATCATTTCGCGATTTGCTGGCTACCGCTCAGTCGACCTCGATAATCTTTCGTCCTGGTGTCTTGACGGCGCCTCGACGGCGTTTGGCCGGAGCCGTCTTTTCGACAGACGCTTCCACGGAAAGGCGCTGCTCTCGCAGTCGCGCCGTCTTGGCATCTCTCGCTAGGCGCTCAGCCTCGATCGTCAGTTTCGATTCGCGATCAGCGCGCTCAATCCGTTCCTTGTCGACGCGTCGTYGGGTCATGAAASCCTCCACCGCCAGAGACCATGAATTCCTAGCCGGCAAAAATGTTCCTAAATCCATCAGCTGGTCGACTGACGCGGCTCGCTCACGCCAGTTTCGTCAACTTCCGCTTCCATCTGGTCGCCGACCAACCTGGCCTTRTSSGCGCCGATGATGGGTTCACCATCAAATCCYTGCAGCCATGCATCGGCGTATTCGTCCCAGACCTCGGGCACCACGCGCTCCTTGCCGTCCTTTCGAGCCTGCACGCCRTACATCCAAGCGTAGGTGATGCGCTCCTGGTCCTTCTTAGCCARGGCCATTTTCGTCTACCTCCACYCCTCTCCTCGCGAAYCCGAAATGCCCGCCTCGGTTTGTTTTGCCCCACCCCGAGACGGGCTGTGGAAGCTGTAGAGGCAACTTCCACACTCCRATGAGAATGTTCCTCGGCGAATATTAGCAATCTTTTGACAGCMAAACCGACCGGTCCAGAGCGCGGTCGCCACTCTCCGAGCCATAAACAGGGTGCGCCGATCAATGCCAGTTTATCGCTGACCGTCCGGAACAAAGCCGACTGGCGCAGGTTGGGCCCTTAGCACATGTGTGCACAAACAAGGACCTATCCCATGAAAACCCGCCTACTTTTGGCCTCACTGGCCACAGCTACAGCTATGTCTTTCGCCCTGCCCGCCCTTGCTGCCGACAGCGCGCAAGACTTTGTCGACAAGGCCGCGGCAGGCGGAATGTTCGAAGTGGATTCCAGCAAGGTTGCCGAAACCAAAGCACAGGACCAGAGCGTCAAGGACTTCGCGCACAAGATGATTGACGATCATGGTGCGGCCAACGCCAAGCTCGAGACAATCGCCGGCGAGCAGAAGCTAACAGTCCCGAAGGAACTGGACGCCAAGCACAAGGGCGATGTCGATACTCTGCAAAATGGCAAGGATCCGATCGACACACCCTACGTCCAAATGCAGCGCGATGCGCATTCCGATGCGGTCAAGCTGTTCGAGAGCTACGCCAAGGATGGCGACAACGCTCAGCTGAAGACCTTCGCCCAGGAGACAATCCCGACACTCAAGATGCATCAGGAAATGATCGAAAAGATCGCGTCCAAGATCGATGACAAATCGGCGGCCACCTCCTCGACGACCCCGGCCGTAGCCGCCACCGACACCGCGAACCCCTCCGCTCCCGTTCCTGGTGCGAACAGCTTCACCGAGGATCAGGCCAAGGATCGCATTCAGGACGCCGGCTTCTCCGATGTGTCCAAGCTGGCCAAGGATGATCAGGGCATCTGGCGCGGCCAGGCGAACAAGGGCGGCAAGACCACGGCAGTAGCGCTCGACTACCAGGGCAACGTCGTTGCCGGCACCAACTAACCAAACAGAAATCAGGAGATCCAAAATGAAAACCGTGACCGGACTATTCGACAATTATGACGACGCTTCCGATGCCGTTGGCGAACTGGAAGCGACGGGCATTCCGCATTCCAACATCAGCATCATCGCCAACAATGCGGACAACCGGCGCGACCATGACGAATCCAAGGCTGCGGACGATGCAGCGGGCGGCGCCGGACTTGGTGCCGTTGTCGGCGGTGCTGGCGGACTGCTGACCGGGCTTGGCCTCATGGCCATCCCGGGCGTTGGTCCGGTGGTGGCCGCCGGATGGTTGGCTGCCACTGCAGTCGGTGCGGTTGGGGGCGCCGTCGTCGGCGGCGCTGCCGGCGGCATCGTCGGAGCCCTCACTGATTCCGGCGTCGCAGAGGACGATGCCCACGTCTATGCAGAGGGTGTGCGTCGTGGCGGCACGTTGGTCACCGCCAAGGTAGACGACCCGCTGGTGGCAAACGCCGAAAGGATTCTGGGGCAGACCAAGTCCGTGAACCTGGAAGAGCGTCGTGGAGAATATCAGGCCGGCGGATGGACAGGTTTCGACGCCGATGCCGAGAACTACGCCTCGAATGAAATTGGGCGAGACGGCGCTCGTCGCGTCAATCGCATCTAACCGCGCGAAACTTCCCGGCCGGAACTTCGACCTTTCGGCCGGGAAACCTTCTTGGCATCAAGCCTTGTCGGTCTTACCCAGCCAAAGAGCTTTTGAGCTAACGCATCAARCCGGCTGCSCGCAGAGCGTCCTCAATCACCTTGGTAAWGCCTGTGGCCGAACCGCCGCGAGCATCAGGCTGAGGCGCCTTTGCGGCATCGGCGCGTACTGCTCGCGGATTTTCCGCAGGTGCATAAGTCCTCACTGCTTTGCCCGCCGATCTTCCCGGCGCTTCCCCAGATCTGGCTTCAGTTCGGCTTGTAAGACCCCAGAAATCCGCAATATGGCGTGTTGATGAAATGCCGACGTTCAGCATGAATGGGGCGGCAACGCCCAAGCCATCATCACCGAGCGTCTGCAGTGGCGTGCCATGGCCCATGCCGGCAATCGTGTATTTCTCGATCAACTCCTTGCCGTCCGCGCCGCACCACACCTGACGTATCTGTCGATCGACCGTTTCTTTTCGGGTGGGGCTGGCGCCCACGCCGTGAACCGCTTGCCATTGGGCGAGAATGGAATCCGCGTTCGACGCGACCACGGTGGTGTCGGCCGCGCCCTGCCAGATTGAAATCTTCGGCCAAATCCCTTTGTGGGGCGAAGCTTCCGCAAGGCGCCTTTGAAGTTCAGCCTTCGAAGGGCCCCCATGGCCACGCATACGATCGAAGGCTTCCGGGATCGTCGACGCGCTGCCGTAGGCGAGCCCTGCTATGATTGCGCCGCCRSCGAACACTTCCGGATATGTTGCCAACATYGCCGCCGCCATGGCGCCGCCGGCRGAAAGACCSGTGATAAAAATGCGCCGGTYGTCGAGGCCATGCTTTGTCACCATGGCTTGGATCATCTGGCGGATGGAGAGCRCTTCTCCACGGTCGCGCGTGATATCTTCGGGCACGAACCAGTTGAAGCAMARATTGGSRTTGTTGCCRCGCTGCTGCTCCGGAAAYAGCASYGCAAAWCCCTGGTCGGTCGCCAGCTTCGACCATCCAGATCCATGATCGTACCCATCCGCCGTCTGCGTGCAGCCATGCAGGACGACAACTAACGCCGCTCCCCGCGGGAGATTCTCAGGTGCGTAGAAGCGCCCACGCAAGGCACCGGGATTGGATCCGAAACCGGCTATGTCGGACAAGCGGTCGTCGCGGTGCGCGGACAAACCCGGCCGGCCACGCATAGCGGTCAGGCGAGTGATTGTATCTGAGAGGTTTCGCAAATCGAGATCCTTAGCCGCCAGGGTGACGAAAACCGCGCACGATAATGCACAGGCAACAACATCGTTGCTGCACTGCACAATAGCAAGCTTACGTGAGGTCATAGTCCAGCCGGCTCATGAGCGGCTCCGGTCGGCCAAATCGACTTTGTACGGAACCCCGAGCCCTCGCGTTGGAGCCCAATTGGACGGCATTCGGCTTATTCGAAGGAACCAAAGTCGCGGGAAGAGCTTCAATCATTGAGCGCCCCGACAGCGCGCATCGGACATGCAGGAGGAACGAATGGGGTTTTTCGGCAAGGTGTTCTCGGGCCTAACTGGCAGGAGAGCCGATGACAAAAAGACCACAGGGGACATGCGCAAGGCGACAGGCGCCGGGCCAGCCATAGCGGCGCACTCCAAGGACGCAAGAACCTCCGCTGCCACCGGGCAAAACCAGCAAGCCGCGCGGAAGAAGGCGCAGAAGTAACGACGGAAATGGCTTGATGCCATGCACGGGCACCTGCCTTGCGCAGTGGCAGAGGGGAACCGACCTGCGAGTTTGTTGTTGTCCTTCACACACCGGAGACAGCACCATGCCGAAGGACCAGACCAAATCCCAGGATTCCGACCGCGAGGCGATGCACCTCGCCGAGACGACCGACGTGTCGCCGAAGCAGGCGAAGGATCTTTTGCGCGAGCATGGCGGCGACAAGAAAAAAGCCACCGAAAAGGCCAAGAATTTCAAGGCTGAGGGATAGCGGTGCAAGCGGCGCACAAAGGCAAGTTGACACTTGGTCAGGCCAAACGGTCTTTTGCCGCATTGGCCGCCCAAACGGGCATCCCGGTTGAGTATGGCGCAGAGTGAGGCGCTATGCCAAGGCCGATGAAGAAGCCGGTTCCGAGAGCACCCGGTTTCTGCTTGGCCAGGGCCTGCAACTGGTCGCGAATGAGATCGAGCCCGCCCGACGGCAGCAAACCGCCCAGATAGGCGACATGATCCGCGACCGTGACAGGATCCACGACGAAACCATAGATCGAAATGAGGGCCGCCAGCGCCGGAAAGCGATTAACCCTTCGGAGGCGAATGCCCCCGAGGGGATGGTAGCGCTTGCTCAGTTCCTTATTGGATGCACTCGGAAAGAGCCAGCCACTGGACTGCACCCCTGTGGCAGGCTCGTCAGGCATTACCGGCCCCGACCGAGCAACGCGTCAGCGCGGCGCCACCAACTGAACTTGTCTATCTCGTCGTTCTCCTGAGATGGCCCGATGTTGCTAGCGGAATTTAACCCAACTTCACCTTCGGCTCGCGCGCCCACCAGCGCAACTCTCCAAGCCTTGCAACAAAGCCCGAAATATCCTTGGCCGATCCAAGGGAGATAACCGCCTCATCTTCGACAACTCCGACCTTAGACAACAGCGGAGCTGCCGCCTCGACGAAGCCGATGAACTTGCAATGCGCGAACGCATCCGCGACGAAGTCGCGGGCGGTCGATTCCTTCATCAGGTCGTCCATCGCAGGCTTTGCCGGCAACAGCGCGATGGCGTCGTAGAGAACCGATGGCGCGCCCGATATCATCTGGTGCGCATCGATCCAGCTGCCGTCGCTGGCCTTGGCCCCGCCGACCTTCGGCGCGATGATCTCGAAGCTTGCGCCAGCCTTGGTCAACGCCTGCTGCATGCCCTTCAGCAGGCCGGCGTCTGTCCCGTCGGTCACCAGGATGCCGAGCTTGCGACCTTCAAAACGACCAGGTCCGTTCTTGAGGATGCTGAGCGAATCCAAAGCTGCGAGATCCCGGCGCGTTGCCACTGCCGCATCGGCAGGCTTCGGCATAGCCTTCAGACCGAGCGCGTCCGCCACCTTGCCGGCCAGCCCATCGTCGATGTTCAGAAGGTGGGAAACGATGCGCTCGCGAATGACCGGGGTTTGCACCTTGCTCAGCTCAAACGTGAGCGCCGAGGCGATGTGCGCCTGCTCTACGGGGTGCTGACTGATGTAGAACTGGCGTGCCTGGCTGTAGTGATCGGCAAAGGTTTCAGACCGCAACCGGGCCTTTGGGCCAGCTTCGACTTCGTCAAAGGACCGGGCACCCCTAGCGGGCGATTCACGTGGTCCTTCGTCCCATGAATTCGGCTGGTAGTTGRCACGCCCGACCGGGTTGCGCATCGCCATGTGTCCATCCTGTTGAAAGTGATGGAAGGGACATTTGGGTGCGTTGATCGGAAGGTGGGTGAAGTTGGTGCTGCCCAGCCGTTTGATCTGCGTGTCGAGGTAGGAGAAATTTCGGCCCTGCAGCAGCGGGTCGTTCGAAAAGTCTACGCCGGGCGGCACGTTCTGCGTCATGAACGCGACCTGCTCGGTCTCGGCAAAGAAATTGTCGGGCATACGATCGAGCACAAGACGGCCAACCGCGATCGGCGGCAGCACCTCCTCGGGGATGAGTTTGGTGGGATCGAGGATATCGAAGTCGAAGCTGTCGGCGAGCGCCTGATCAAACAGCTGCAGTTGCAGTTCCCATTCGGGGAAGTTGCCGGCGTGGATGGCGTCCCACAGGTCGCGGCGATGGAAGTCGGGATCCGCGCCGTTGATCTTGACCGCTTCATTCCAGGCGACGGACTGGAGACCGAGCTTCGGCTTCCAGAGGAACTTGACGAAGGTCGATTCATCGTTGGCGTTGAGCAGCCGGAACGTGTGAACACCAAAACCTTCCATGAAGCGCAGGGAACGCGGGATCGCCCTGTCTGACATCGCCCACATGATCATGTGCATGCTTTCCGGAGTGAGCGAGATGAAGTCCCAGAAATTGTCATGCGCTGTCTGCGCCTGCGGGAAGTCGCTGTTGGGCTCGGCCTTGGCGGCGTGGATCAAGTCGGGAAATTTGATCGCATCCTGGATGAAGAACACCGGCATGTTGTTGCCGACGATGTCCCAGTTGCCTTCTTGCGTATAGAGTTTGACGGCGAAGCCACGCACATCCCGGGCAAGGTCGGCAGAACCCTTGTTGCCGGCAACGGTGGAGAAGCGGACGAAAGCCGGTGTCTTTTCGCCGGCGCGCTGGAAGATGTCGGCACGCGTGTATTTCGCCAGCGATTCATAGGTTTCGAAATAGCCGTGCACACCATAGCCACGGGCATGGACGACGCGTTCGGGGATCCGCTCGTGATCGAAATGGAAGATTTTTTCGCGGAAGTGAAAATCTTCGAGCACGGTCGGTCCACGTGGGCCGATCCTGAGCGAGTTCTGGTCGTCCGCAACCGGCCCGCCCTGGGCCGTTGTCAGCACCGGTGTCGAGCCGGATGCGACCTGATGCAGTTCTCCGCCAACGCCACGCGCCAGTTTCTGATCATGAATTGTCGCAGCCGTCCCGGCCGATTTGGATGTTTGCTTCGCCATGCTGGAAATCCCTTGAGGTGAACGCGCAAGCTGCACTGCTTGCTCAATGTCCCGAATGGATTTGCGTTCCTTCTCGATTCCAGATCCTTAAACGACGAAGGCCGCCCGGGTTTGCCGGCGGCCTTTCATTGCCCTCAAAGGGCGAATGCGGTCAGAAGTTCTTGTTGATCGCGGCTGCCGTCTTTTTTGTCGCATCCTTGACGGCGGACTTCGCCTCGCCTACGCCTTCTGAACCTTGCCGTTGGCTTCCCGCGCGGCGGCCTTCAGCCCGCAGATGGTCATTGCCGACGGCCTTGCCGACGCCTTCCTTGGCTTTGCCTACTGCCTGATTGGCGCGACCCGAAGCCTAGTCGCTGGTGCTTCCCATGGAATTTTCCTCTTCCCGCCTGGCTTCTTGGCGGTACGACGACGTTTGAAACCGGAGAAGGCTGCTCGGCAGACAGGCGCTGCTCTCGCAGCCGCGCCGTCTTGGTCTCTCTCGCCAGACGCTCAGCCTCAATCGTCAGTTTCGATTCGCGATCAGCACGCTCAATCCGTTCCTTGTCGACGCGTCGATGGGTCACGAAAGCCTCCTTGGCCGACCGACCTGAATTCTCGTCCGGCTGAAATGTTCCTTCACCGGATCGAGACGGTAAGCCCGGCGGCGACCCTACGGTTTACGGGCAGTCAGAATGTGTGCTTCCCGCAATAGCGACGCCCAGCTGTGCACACCCAAGAATGCGATTAGCTCGCGGGCTTGCGTTTCCGTGATGCCAGTTTCATTGACCAGGCGACGCGCGACAGGATCGTCCGGCTTGCTGGGCGCTTTGCCCTGTTCGTCAGTCATCATCGTGTCCCTTGACGACCCAACGACAGGGCAGAGGCAATGGTTCCTTCGCCGGAATGACTCGCTAATCCTATCCGGAAGCGTACACTTCCTTTGGCGCTCGATATTGCAAGGCAATGGGCGCTTGGAAGAGTCGATCACGCTTTCACCCTACTCGGTAAGGGATTGCGGATATGAGGACTCTCTGGGGCATTGCCGACCCCGAACAATTGACTGCACTCGCTAAGCTCTTAGAGGAATACGCCCAGGACATGGGTATCTCCGGCGATCAAGAAGCACGCGACCGTTTGGCCGAGCGTATCCTCGCACTGTTCAACCAGGGTGCGACACCTCAGGAAATCAGACGGCGCCTGAATTCCAGTCCCGCAGCGCCTTCGCCTTAGGTCGTCCGGCCGCGGGTGGGTGTTGGTAACGAATCGAGGAGTGAAGGCTCATCGGTCTTCTGGGAGGGATTTGCAGCCGGCAGTTCACCTTCTGGCGTCAGCTTGTCGACTGCTTCGGGCAAGTCTTTCGTGATCCTGGCAATCAACTCATCGCGCGACAGACCGGTCTGCATCGAAAGAGAAGTGAGGGTGTCCTCGTCTATTGCCGTTTCCACGTCTTTCGGTTCGATCGGCTCGTTGGGTCCGGTACGAACCCACGAATCTACCTTCGACCCGACTCCTGCATTTCTGAAGCGGTCTAGGATGTCTCCAAGCGCCGTTCCGGACACACCCTTGGACAGCTGATCCATAAGCCCGCCTTGCGGGTTGTTGGGATCGCGATTTCCTGCACCGCGGATCAAGTCGCCGATCTTGTCGCGATTTTGGTAAGCCAAAATGCCGAGCATTGCGACAGCCAGTCTTCCCAGATTTGCCATTGTTTTCCTCCCTTAGGTCACAAAGGAGAAGGTTCCGTGCTCGTAAAGGTTCCTTCTGTTCGATCCCGGTAGACTTTTTCACACGAGTCCCGCGCTGGCCGGTCTCCTCCCGAACGCGTGGCGCAGTTTCGCCTCGCCCTCACATGACGGACCCGAGCGGTGAGGCCTGGCTTGACTCACTCGACGCTTGGGTCCGCCACCGCGGCAGGAATACCCGCGGGCCGTTCGGCACGACCGCGCTATGGACGCCTGAAGTCGCCGTGTCTAATGCCCCCGGGTCGCTTCCGGCGCTCGCTCGCCGAAGAGCTTCCGAGCGCCGCCGATCGCATCGCGGGCCATCGCAAGCCAGGCGTCCAGGTTGCGCACTTAAAGGCTCTCTAATAAAACATTGATCAGATAAACGAAGGGCCAGCATATGACCGACGAAGCCGAACATCGCGCCGTTGAGCTGGCTGAACTAACCGTCGAAATTGTATCGGCATTTGTAAGCAACAACTCAATACCAGCAGCAAGTCTGCCGGACCTGATTGCCTCGGTTCACCGGTCATTGTCCGGCCTAAGTCAGCCAGCGCCACCCGAGCCGCAGAGACCAGCGGTCAATCCTAACAAGTCCGTGTTTCCCGATTACATCGTAAGCTTGGAAGACGGCCGCAAGTTCAAGTCCATGAAACGGCACCTCGGATTGCTCGGCATGACACCAGAGGAATACCGCGCCAAGTGGAGCTTGCCGCTTGATTATCCAATGGTCGCCCCGAATTACGCCGCGAAGCGATCAGCCCTGGCGAAGGAATTTGGTTTGGGCCGTAAGGCTGCGCCTGACGCGCCAGCCACTAAGGGGCCCGGGAAGCGGAAGGCGAAGTGACCCGTCTAGCTATCGCCGAAGATCTTGAAAGCGCCGCCGGCGGCGCTGGCGTGAGGCTCAGGAAGGCTTAGGCTCGGGTTCAGGAGGCGGCGCGTCGGGTCGGGGCAATCAGACGATTGCTCACACGGAGAGGGCCTATCGCCAACGCCGCCATAGCGTTCCACAAGTTTGCGAAGCCGTAGGCGAAGGCGGACAGAAGCGCCAGGATAACCACCATTCGGACGGCCATACGGGATTGTAGCAGCATCATCCCGCGTTGGATGCCGCAATCCGCCGCGCTAACGCCGACCCACAAGATGCTGCGAGACGTGGTCGGCTAAGCGAAAACGGAGTCTGGTTTCCTCTTTTGTGTCTTGGCCATGGAACCAGCCGAGCTCGCTTCCGTTGCTGTAGGGCGAGTCTACCGAGAGTTAAACCGTTATGAAAACATCTACATATGCAGTTATCGCGCTGCTCGCCAGTGCGCTTTTGGTATCGGCCTGCGCAAACACGATCCGTGGCGTCGGCAAGGATGCCGCCAACACCGTCAACGCTACCCAGAACGCCGGCAAGAGAGTTGCCACCGCCGCGAACTAGCCTCGCGGTGCTCTGCCTACGTGAAATGGCCGCCATGATTGGGCGGCCTTCTTCTTTTTCAGGCCGAAGCGGGGACGGGCACCTGCCACGTCGGAAAAAATCTAGAGGGATGCTAATGTTGCCTCAAGTCGTTCCACCGCCCGCTTTGTCCATGGTGGTTTGGCGAGCCTGTTGTCTACCTGCTGCGACGTGGTTTGGCGGCGGCCAGCTTGTCTCGCTTGCCCACTCTAGTTCCAACAATCTGATGTAGTAGGTATCAAAGGCCTCGCTGTTCTTTCGCTCCTTTCTCAGGAGATAAGGATACGACAGCGCAAAGGCCAAAATCGTGATCAAGCAGATCGGGCCCGCCATGTGGTTGCTGCCTGCAAGCCAATAGAAAACTGCAACCACACTGCCGCTATCGCCGCCTGCTTGCATTGGCGTTTGCTGTGATCACCCTTCCGGGGGCGCTATGGGCGTCCGCCCCGCCTATATTCGCCGGGATCCATAAAGCTCCCTGACCACAAGTTACGTTTGAGAATGCGGGCTTCGCGCTCTTCGGCAAGGTATCGAGGCGCTTGTTTGTCGGCGACCGCCAATCCGTGTTTCACCAGGTCGCGTCCGAGATCGATGCTTCCAACGAAACAGACGCCGACATCGTTGTCATAGCGGTCCTTGCCTTCGATGGTGCAGGATACATCGCTGGAGGCAATGAGATGGCGAATGTCGCGCATACCTGCCGCAGGGCCAGATTTTGTCAGCGGCATCAAAACACGCCTGCGAAAGTTCGGGGGCATCGATACCGAGCAATTGAACGCGTTTTTTGTCATGCCAAAGCGTGTCGCCGTCATGAGCAAACCAATGCTCTACTGCGGACACAGGGCCACAGGTGACCACGAAGGCGAGAGCGAGGATTAACCTACCCACGGCTAAGCCCAAATGAATGTGATTATTGCGCCCTTCTCGACGTATTGTTAAGCTTGGATCACGCGAACCGAATGGCAAAGATGAGGCTAACATCAGGCTATGGATAATCTGTAAATGAACCTCCTCAACGCTTCGCGTTCGGCGTAATTTCCTCAACCCGCAGCTTGTCGCCGATCTCCTTTGCTAGAGCGAACGCCTTCTCCTTGTCTTTCGTGGTCAGCACCGTGCGCCAATGCGGCTTCTCGAACACGCTCCACATAGGTTTGTCACCTCCCTGAAAAGCCCGCGTCTCGTTGCGGAAAACGCGGGCCGATCAGGTGGTGCATTTTCCCGATCTTCGGCCAGGGATGGGGTCAGCATCGCCAGCCGCAAGCACCAACTTTTAGAGGTCGCTAATGTTCCGTCAAGGCCTGGGGGCCGCACCTGATCAAACCGCAGATTTTGCGGAATAAAGCCCGCTGCTTAACGGTGATTGGCCTCTTCAAGGCACGAGAACGCGAGGTACCCACACTCATGGCACTTGTACAAATTCTGGTCTTGTCTGCCGTGGTTAACCATGGGCTCCTGCCTTGCTCGCCATATCCAGCAGCGCGGGCATTGAGGCGTATCGTCTATAAGGGGCTGATACGTATCTAGGCGGGCACAGGCAGCGACCTTGTCGTCCAGATCGGATTCCAGTTTTGCCTTGGCTTCATCGTGCAGGTCCAGCCTGCGCCTTAGGTCTCCGGCCTTCTTCTTCTCGTCGAAAGCCAACCGTTCGGCGTCGCGCGTGAGGGTTTCCCTGAAGCGGACCATTGCTGAATGGAGTGCAAATGGCGCATGCGGAATGCAAGATGTCCCTATGAGGTACACCCGAATGAGGTATAGCGAGCCTCACGGTGGCGGGGGCTTTTCAATTTAATTCGCACACGGCCATTTGAATTGCGGCGCGGACCCATACTGATTACTTGCCCGGCATGGTCAAGATGAAGCTCACGATCTGGATCGTGCTGGCGGTAGTAATCGTGGTCGGCATATATCTGTTTTTACAAGCGGACGCGCCCGATTGGTCATCGCGCCTTTGATCGCCGCAACCCAGCCGTAGGGGGCGCACCGATACGGGCCCCCAGGAACCCATTGTTGTTAGGGCCGTTGACTATGCATGACCCAACAATTTGGTGGGGTGCCTATCAAAGGCGTCCGTGGTGTTCGCGTCGTTCATACCGTTCTGGAAATGTGCGATATCCTCACAGACGGCGATTGGCCATCTGGCGGACCTAAGTTCCTCGCCGCTCTGGCCGCCCTGGTAGAGGAACGTGTCGGCCGATGCAGCCCGAAACAGGTTCGAATTGCATTCATTAGCGCGGCGCTGGAAGCCGATGTGCTACCGGAAGCATTCATGCAGAATTGACGTCACTTCCTGCGAAGGGCCAGCAATCTCCCCACCGCTGGGAGGGTTGAGACACTTCTAAGCTTCATCGCACGTCTAAGCACTTCGTCCACATTGGCAAATGCGAACCCATCGCCATCGGAGGGAGATGAAAAAGCGCCCATCATACGCCGTCTACAGGCCGCCAATGGTCGGGTTTCCGTTTCTGGCTGTCATTCTGGCGGTTGACGGTACAGCTACGGCCCGACCATTTGAAACGGCTGAAGACGCCGCTGCCTTCAACAGGCTGATGGCAGAGATTGAGCATTCCGGCAAAACAGGGAATTGACGATATCCCCACACCACGAAGTCGCGACCGCACCATATGACTCGCTAACGGACTGTCGGAAGCGTACAATTCTTTGTCGCTCGATCTAGCAAGGCAACGAGCGCTTGGAAGCCAAATCAGGTGCTCCCGCCCAACTGCGCTGGGAGGCATTATGGCTCAAGTCGAGAGATGCGATCTCGTTTCCGCCTTCGATTGTGATGTCATTCGCGAGGCGTTCAAAAAGTCCGTCGTCGAAGAAAGCATTCCAGCCGATCAATGGCGCAATCATGCCGCAAGGCTGATCCGCGCTTTCACCGGAGTGGAGGATATTGACCCGTCCATGCTGGACTGGGTAGCGCGGAAGTAGGCGCTACCCAGCCGTAGGGGGCCGCACCGGTCCTGTGGTGTTCCACGGGATAAATTCGACTTCCGTCCCGTCACTTCCCGCACCGCCTTCAACAGCACCTCATGTAAGACGCGAGTCTGCCGGCAGTGCTCGCAATGCGGCGATATGAACGGCTCCACGATGCTCCAGTGCAGCGCTTCCGCTGCCACCAGAAAGCGCTCGATTTCAGCCTGCGATATAGGCGAACTCCGTTAAAGGGGGTCGCCGCAACGAGAGGATTATATTCCTCAACTTGGAGACGGCAAGGGCTATTCTGGCAAAGCCCGCATCCCATCGGCGTTCGTCGTCTCAGGGACGTTGTTGGCGATCCACCGATCTAGGAAGTTGATTCCGCTTATACTCATCGAGCCATAAGCTCGTGCTCGGGTTTTCAGTTCCGCACGTGCTAGTCGACCTCGATAATCTTCCAGCTTACCTTCTTGACGGGCGTTCGACGACGTTTGACCCGAGACGCCTGCTCCCCAGATACTTCCACGGAAAGGCGCTGCTCTCGCAGCCGCGCCGTCTTGGCCTCTCTCGCCAGACGCTCAGCCTCAATCATCAGTTTCGATTCGCGATCAGCACGCCCAATCCGTTCCTTGTCGACGCGCCGATGGGTCATTCAGGCCTCCTTGGAACCTGAATTTTCGTCCGGCTAAAATGTTCCCTCCCATGACAGGACGATAGCTCCCAACTACAGCCTAGCGCTCGGTGGTGGGCGCTGGCACTGGATCGAGGAGTGTAGTCTCACCAGTCTGTTGGGTCTGATGTGCTGTCGGAAGTTCGCCTTTTGGCGTCAGCTTGTCGACTGCTTCGGGCAAATCCTTCGTAATCCTGGCAATCAGCTCATCGCGTGACAGACCCGTCTGCATCGAAAGTGACGTGAGGGTTTGCCGTCTCCACATCCTTCGGTTCAATCGGCTCGTTGGCTCCGGTGCCAACCCACGAATCTACCTTCGATCCCGCTCCRGCATTTCTGAAGCGGTCGAGGATGTCCCCAAGCGCCGTCCCAGATACACCCTTGGAAAGCTGATCCATAAGCCCGTCTTGCGGGTTGTTTGGATCGCGATTTCCTGCACCGAGGATCAAGTCGCCGATCTTGTCGCGATTTTGGTACGCCAGAACGCCAAGCCTTGCGACAGCTAGTTTTCCCAGATTTGCCATTGGTTTCCTCCCTTGAGTTACAGGGAGAATTGAGACTGAAGTCCTTGGCTTGCCGGCCCTAAAGACCCACGCGTAATGAGCTAACCGAAAGTCGGTTTCCAGTCGCGGTTGCGCTTCGCGTTGATCCCTTCGTAATCAGGAACCACAGTGAAAAACACCGGTCGGCGGTCGCGGCCTGCAGCCTTGCAGTCCGAGCAGCCAAAGAGCCCGACCAAGTCCCAATGCATGGAACCATGGTGCGGCCCGAGCTTGTCTATCAGCGCCTGGATATCGAGCTTTGTCGACTTGCAGCACATCGGGTGCTCGCAATTGACGTGGAGCGAATCGTTGGCAGCCAGGGTGTCGGCGAGGGTTTTGGGCATGGCAGACTCCGTTGAAGGGTCGCCGCAACGGGAGGGTTATATTCCTGACAATGTGAGCGCCGGCAAGCGGTTTCAGTTGGCCACGCCAGCGTCGTGGTGCACGATTGCATCCTGGATCGAATTGTAGATGCTAACGGTCTCTTCCTCGATCTCGGTGCTACCTATGCCGATCGCATTGGCGTCTGCAAATAGCTTCTGGGTCAATTCTGCGACTGAGATGATGTCGGCGCCGACCGTCTCGGGGACGTTGTTGGAAATCCATTTGTGCAGGAAGTTGACGCCGCGTGTGCTCATCTCGCCATCATAAGTCCGTCACCTTTAAGAACCCGCCGCTCCATTCACGGCAGCGGCGGGCCGTCCCTTAGGGATCATGGGGACTTGCCGGGATGTTGGTTGCCCCTGCCAACCAAACAACTATTAGAATTCTCTAATGTTCCATTGCTCGCGTGCCAGGCAGTTAGCGCAACCCTTGCATGATGAATTCGTAGATCGTGCGAATTTCTTCATCGATCTCTTGGCCGGGAATGCCTTGGGTTTCCGCCGCCCGTTTCGCGTCGACAGTCATATCGATCACGAGCAGAACTGAGTGCATGATCGGATCATCCGGCAAATGGTCCGATATCCAATGGTAGAGAAAATCACTTCCCCGCTTGCTCATACTTCCCGAAAATCCTGCAAGGAGGCATGCCGCAAATCTTCCTCGCCGCGCAAGTGCTTCACCCGTCCGATCAGCCCAGGCTTGACCCATTGTGTCGCTGGCCGCTTCATGCCCTTGGGCGCGTTCCCCGCGTGATCCTGAACCCTTGCCCAAAGCCGTTCGCGCATCTCGCGGTTCAACGTGATGAAAGCCGAGCCGACATAGCGCCCGGTTCCGCGCTCCGCCATCAGTGCGAAAGCGGGCTTACCTGCCTCACGCTCGACGCCGAGCAGCTCATATTCATCGATCGTGTAGCATTTCGCCTTCAGCCAGTTGGTTGACGGGCCGCTGCTATTTGCTGTCCCGCCGCTTGGAAACCATTCCTTCCAGTCCAGCCTTGTCGACCAGGTGAAAAATGCTTGCTGCATCGCCTGGTAGAGCCTCGCTGAATAACTCCCGCCCGGCTCGATCATGCTGGACAGGATCTCGCGGCGTTCCTCACAGGCCATGTCGCGCAGATCGTGGCCGTTGAGGTGCAGCAGATCGAAGGCGACAAAATAGAGGTCATGTTGCCGGCGGGTGATTGCCTTCCGCAACTCGCCGAAGTCAGACAGCCCGGCGTCGTTCAGAACGATAATCTCGCCGTCGATGRTGGCGCTTTCGACCTCAAGCAAGGCGGCAGCGGCGGCCAGGTCGCGATACTTCGACGTCCAGTCGAGACCGCGGCGGGTGAAGATGCGCACGCCTCCGGCATCCTTGACGATCTGGGAGCGATAGCCGTCAAATTTCACCTCATGCTGCCAGCCTTCCCCCTCGGGCGGCTTCTCAACAAGCGTCGGCATCAATGGCTCGATAAACGACAACCGGACCCCACCGGCACCCTTACGCATCGGAACTCCTGCAACTCGAATTTGATTCAAATATCGCAGAGCCGTTTTCGTTCCGTTAGCAATTACTGAAATACCTTGCCGCGATTCAGCATTCTCACTAAAATCAGCCCTTCTCGCAGCGTGCCAGGTCCACCGGTTAGACACAGGGGTGCCGAATGCGCGACGTTTTGCTTTTCATTCTGATAGTGCTCTTTCCAAATGTATCGCATGCCGCCGCCATCCACGACGCCGCCACGAAGGGCGATGTCGCGGCGATCACGGCGGCGCTCGATGCAGGTGCTGGGGTTGATGAGAGCGATGGGAAAGCGACACCACTCTATCTCGCGGTCAGGGGCGGGCAATTTGCAGCTGCAAAACTGCTCATTGAACGCGGTGCCGACGTCAACGCCGCCCCAACGCCGGCTTTGGGTCCTGCCCTCATGCCGGCTTTGGCAAAACGCAGGATCGACTTGATTAAATTGTTGCTGGACGGGGGCGCAAATCCAAATTCGAAGCGCAGCCGCGAAAACGCTATCCACATCGCTGTCAATCTCGGTTGCCTCGATTGCGTGAAGGCACTGGTCGAGGCCGGCGCGGATGTGAATGCGAAGACAAAGGACGGCAAGACACCGCTCCATCTGGCAAAATTCAAGGGGCTACGCGAAATCGCTGACTATCTCATGGCGCACGGCGTCGTCTTGCCAACGCCAGCTCCGATCTCGATGAAGTTGGCTACTGCCGAAGTCGAGAAAGGCCGAACCTCCTTCACCCACCTATGTGCCGGTTGCCACAATGTCGAGCCACAGGGTGGGACCAAGACGGGGCCGAACTTGTGGAGCGTCGTCGGCCGCGATAAGGCCTCTACGGCAAAAATGCGTTACTCCGACACCTTGCTGGGCTGGGAAGGCGTGTGGACTTACGAGGACCTGAATAAATATCTGCTTGAGCCCATGGTCACTACGCCGGGCGTCTACATGGAGATGCCTGGTGTTCCGGACGAGACCGAACGGGTCAACGTCATCGCCTACTTGCGCACACTCAGTGACAAACCGATCTCGCTGCCCTAACCCGGCCTACCGGTCGATCTGGGTCTCTGAAAAAAGCAAAAGCCCGCCACGGAGGAAGCCATGGCGGGCCCCGAAAGATGTCGAAACAACTTTCGTGCACCCGCGTCACGGATGCGTAGCCAAAACGAGCCGAAAAACAAACCGTTCCAACCAAAAAAGCCCGCCACCGGGTAACGATGGCGGAGCTTGTGTGGGTGCTCGTGGAGTGACTGCCGAGCAGGATCAGAACTTCCACGTTCTGCAACGGGTTCCAGCCCTCGCGCACAAAAAAGCCCGCCACCTTTCAGCAGCGGGCCAGAGACGTGGAGTGCTGGGCATCAAGCCAGCATAGGTAAACGAGCGGCGTAATGGCCGGTTGCCGCTCATTTAGAAAATTTGAATTTTCGGATAGACCGCCTATAATTCGTCAGCCGGCAAAACCCACCCCTCTTTGCCGGTAGGCTCGGCGGCGGTCAGTCCCCGAGCCCCCCGCTATGGCCGCCGGACCACGCGCTACAACGCGGCCTTGAGCGCGCGGTCCGGGCGCGGCACACCTGCCAGCGACACTACTGTCCCGGCTCGCAAGCGGATTTGCGTTCACCCAGGCGCGAACAGATCAGACTTTCTGTCCATCACCACACCGCGAGCTGCAGCTCTCTGTTCTCCGATCAACAATGGGCCAGTGGCGAAAAATCGGATCTGGCCAGCACTCCAGCTATCCTGGCAAAGCTGACAAACGCCCGTCGCGCCTGTTCGGTCGTCATTTGCCCGGCGATTGCGGCGTTGCAGCTCCTCACCGCGCAGCTGTACACCGGTCCCCGACGGGCCTTCGGCCATTGATTCAAGAATACCAGCGCCTCCCGCACCGAGTTGATGTCGTGTCTCACGTCATTGGTCTTAACCTGCACGGGGGCAAGAAAAGCCAAACTGGTCATTTGTTACCTCCCTGGGGTTGCAAGGTTGATTCAGCATCCCTTGACGGCTCTCTTTCGTTTGAGACTGTTGGATGTCATTTGACCATCCTCGCTATCTGCAGAGGCCAGGGGCTCGACGAGCCCCGGCCTTTCCTT
>NZ_JBFUFB010000027.1:0-37599 GCF_056403655.1 Mesorhizobium sp. P2_F8 | reverse complement strand
GTGCCGACGTTCCCCCGGCAGGGCTTCGGTCCCACGGGACATCGGACCAAAGCCTGATCGAAAACCGCATTGGTCTTACCCGTGACTTGCCTGGGAACAGCTTACTTTCGCGGATGTTGTGTCTCGGAAAGTTCGGAGAAATCAGATGGATAGAAGTGTCAGTCAAGCGCGCTGGTTGCTTGCACCGCTCTTTGCGACGGCCGTCACGTTTCTCGTGATCGGAATAGTTGTTGGCTGACATTTTGCGTTCGGCGCAGGCAAGTCCCATCCTGCGCTGATAGGGTTCGCTCGCATGCCGAGAGGCGGGCGAACCCTATATCTTCAACGATGCCCATGAGGCGATAATGTTGAGCGACAAAGAGACCCGGCTTCTAGAGGCAAGCTTGCTCCTGGCAGTGCCTGTCTGCGTGGCGGTCACGGCGCTGATCGCTTTCGCCTTGGCCTTTTGACGGACAATGGTTGGAATGAACCGCTTCCTTTTCGTCGCGGCCGACTTTCTTTCCCGACCCCCTGGATTCTATGCGATGCTCATGGCCATGGTGCTTTGCACAGCGCTGGTACCTTTTGGCCTGACAAATACGGTTACGTATGCCCTGTCAGTCGCGGCCATCGTGATCACCGGTGTTGTCCTGATACAGGGCTATCGCGACACCGCCGCCATCCACGCCAAACTCGATGAGATCATCGTTGCTCTTGATGAAACCCGAAACGACGTTGTCGGGCTGGAGCATTCTGACCCAGAGGAGATCAAGGAAAAGCTTGTGAAGCTCGAAGAAGAAGCAGGGAAATCATTGCCCACGTTCCAATCATTATCAGATAATCGAGAGCGTCCGGATCAATAGGAGGAGATCATGAATAATATCATTTGGCTCATTGGAGCGGTAGTCGTCGTATTATTGATACTAAGCTTTTTTGGCCTTCGGTAAGCCTACGACGAGTCATCAACGGCATGCGGATACCGTTCTAGATGATCGGAGACACTCCTAGGATCGGCTGCAGTCGATGCAAGGTGCCCTTGGGCGGCGTCAGCGAGCCGCGAGGGTCCGATCTCTTATCTTGCCCCAGTTGCGGGGTTTCCGACACATACGAGAACGTCATGCTTCAGCTTGGCCAGCGCGCTGCGGACGCACTATCGCGGGCGCTCTGTCGACCTGTCCCCTCACGAGACTATCGTTTCACCCTCCTTTTTCGGGCGGCGAACTCGAAGCCGACGAGTTCAACGCCACTGCAAGGGCCAGACCTGGCGATGGGTGATGAGACTGATGGCGGGGAGGGCTTGCAACGGAAGAGGCATCGACCCTCGCAAGGGCTCGCGTGACGCGTGGCTAATGACTAAAAGATTCCACAGGCCGTCTTGACGATCAAGGAAAATGTTCCTTATTCGTTCTCATGGATGGTCATTTGTTACCTCCCTGTGACCTGCTAAGTCGAATCAGCTCCCATGATGCGGCTCTTTCGTTTGATCTCCCTGCGAGGGCCAGGGCTCGACGAGCCCCGGCCTTCCTTCGGACCTGACCACAAAGGACAAGGCAGCCGCAGAGGCGCTTGAACAGGCGATGGTGCAGGACGGAGTTAAGGTGCGGATCGACGAGATCACTCCGAAGGTGAAGCGCTAGGGGCGCATGATCCATGCCTTATCAATACGACGAGAATGCGCAATAATTACATTACTCTGCCGTGTGTAGGTTGACCCTCGCTCTCGCCTTCGTGCTCACCTGTGGCCCCGTGTCCGCAGTAGAAGCATTGGTTTGCTCATGACGGCGATACACTTTGGCATGACGAGTTCAGTTGCTCGGTATCGATGCCCCGAACTTTCGCAGGCGTGTTTTGATGCCGCTGACAAAATCTGGCCCTGCGGCAGGTATGCGCGTGACCACATTCGCCATCTCATTGCCTCCGGGGATGTATCCTGCACCATCGAAGGCAAGGATCGCTATGACAACGATGTCGGTGTCTCGTGGGAGGCATCGATCTCGGACGCGATCTGGTGAAACACGGATTGGCGGTCGCCGACAAACAATCGCCTCGATACCTTGCCGAAGAGCGCGAAGCCCAGTGGGGCGAGGGCACCGGGGCCTAACCGGCGGGATGTGCTCGCGAGGAACATCGCCGCCAGCTGGAAACCTTATGCGCTTCTGCTAATTTAAAGTGAAGCACGTTAGTTGCCCCTGCTCGACTAAAAGCAACCGTGCCGTCGTCTTTGCGTATTTCCACCGCTACGATACCGTCATCCCGCTTCCGAGTGGGGATGGTCGCAAAGACGTGGTCCCTCGCAGCCTTCTCGTCATCAAATGGCGTCTTTTCAACGACGCCCTGTTCCCCATACCAAATCACTGTGTAGCCCCACC
The DNA here is from genome assembly GCF_056403655.1 of Mesorhizobium sp. P2_F8. Taxonomy (NCBI): domain Bacteria; kingdom Pseudomonadati; phylum Pseudomonadota; class Alphaproteobacteria; order Hyphomicrobiales; family Phyllobacteriaceae; genus Mesorhizobium; species Mesorhizobium sp. P2_F8. Next base: position 35,251 of record NZ_JBFUFB010000027.1, on the reverse strand, counting down.
GCTGCGATGCTGCTTTACTCAGCCGACCCGTTATCGGGATAAAATGAGGCGCTCGGCAAGCACTGCATCGACCAACCGGCTGGCGTTGGTTGCTTCTGATATTCGGCGATAGCGGCTGCACACTTTTCACGGGTGTCGAAGGTGCTCGGCATGACAACCATTCCGCCTTGCGGACCGGCGATTACTAGATACCAGATGAACGCTGCGGTCGAAGCCATGAGAATTTCCTCGTCGGATAGGATTCTGGAGCAGCGCATCTGGCCGTCAAGAGGATGCTAATATGCGAGACAGCGACCTCACAGAGCGCCCTGTCTGCGGCTGGTAACGCTGGCGGCCAGCCGAAACGCGCTCTGGCGGGGCTCCGAGAGTCGAGCTTTCTCTTAAGCGGCCCCAGCGGCCGTTGGCGTGGGGCTGGGGGAGGCGGCCACCGGGCCTGACCGGCGGCAATCGGCGTCGCCGGCTGGGGAAGACTGTAGGCCGACCAAGCATTACTGCTAACTTGGTAATGTGGATGCGACATGCGCGGCCCTACTTCCATTGCAGGTGCCGCTTACCCCCAATCTCCAAGTTGATCAAACGACACTTGCTCCTTTAGCCTACCAAGATGTTCGCGCTAGTAGCTCAATCAGGTGCGCACTCGGCAGGGGGCAATTGGGGCCTCGCCGCTTCGCAAATGGAGTGGCGGGTCTTTCTGCCGAGAGGGGTTTGAATAGAGCGGCCCGGCACCCCTGTTGTTGGGGTGCGGGCTAGGGCGCCGGGCCTAACCGGCGGGATGTGCTTGCGAGGAACATCGCCGCCAGTTGGAAACCTTATGCGCTTCCGCTAAACGATCAGCGCCTACTCCGCGGACCCATTGTCGGTGAACGGTGAGGCGCTGGGTATGCACTGCAGCGACCAACCGGCTGGCGTTGGTTGCTTCTGATATTCGGCGATAGCGGCTGCACACTTTTCACGGGTGTCGAAGGTGCTCGGCATGACAACCATTCCGCCTTGCGGACCGGCGATTACTAGATACCAGATGAACGCTGCGGTCGAAGCCATGAGAAATTCCTTCTTCCGTCCGCTCGGGAGCCGCGATGGGTCGGACGATGTCAATTAGACTTCGGCCGGGTGGCGAAAGCATGGCCGGCGCGCAAGCTTCGCCCCCACAAGGGCGCGCTTGAGGAACCTTAGCTGCAGGCCTAATGGCGACCCCAGGTGAGGCTCCAGGCGTTTCCTATGGATCGACGGTAAATTCGGTCCACATGCCCGCCGCATCGTGACCTGGCACGTTGCAGATGAGCAGGTATTTTCCAGCCTTCAATTCGACGGTCAATGTGCCTGATTTGCCGGGATCAAGCTCCGAAACTTCGCCCTTGTCGCCAGCCTTGTCTTCGTCGACCCGGTTCTCGGCTTCAAGGTAAGGAAGCGGCTTGCCGGGATCGGCAAGGTACATCACGATCATTTCGTGAACTGTGTCCTTGGAGTCATTTTTCACATTGAATGTGACCTCCCCGGCCTTCACCGCGCCGGGCAAAGCCTTGATGCCCATGGTCGCTTTGGCGATGTCGAGTCCTTGTGTTGCATAGGCGAGCCCCATTGCCATCTCAGTGCTCGCGCCCTTGTCCCACAGCGATATCTGGACAAGCGAAGCGGCCTGGACGGCGCCGGCACTGCCGGCCATCAGTATTGCCGCAGCGAGYCCGAACGCTGCCCTTCTCGATATGCTTTTCATGACCTTCTCCTCGGGACGGCAGCAGAGGCGCTCTACATCCCCGTCACTATCCCGTTCATGAACGTCCCCCACCGTCCTTGCGCCATATCAAACCGCGCGCCGTCATTCGCGCCCTGCAACCATAGACAGCCGCTCGACCTGTGAACCTGCGCGATCGGTTCGGCTCTGACGCGCCGGCCATGGAATGGGATATTCGTCCCAGGCTTCGGTGCAACAAATGCAACGGGAACGATGTCAGCCTGACATACACGCCCGACACCACCCCGACCGGCTACGGCAAAACCAAGGGCAGCTAATGGGTGGCGCTCAAAGCCGAGATGCCCAATCAGGGGCGTCGGCTTGCCTAAACCAATAAATCGCGATCACGAGCAGCACCGCCAACACGGTGTCTTGTTCATGGCGGGCAGGTAACCAGTCGCCGCCAGCGCCGCAATTCAATTGGCCGTGTGCAGCCTTCTATGGCTGGGTAGCGCCTTTAGGCCAATTGCGCGATTGCTAATATGCCCATAATTTAGGCAGTGTGGGAGGGACGTCCAAATGCTTCCCGCAGTGGCCGGTGTGGTCCGTCGCCCCAAAGAGCCCCAGCTGCACCGGCCATTCCCCCTATCGCTGGGTAGCGCCAATCAACGATCCACCCGAAGCCCCGGCGGCTCTCGATTTAACTCATACCCTTGGGCACAAAGAAACACGTCCATCTGAATCTGTGGTAGGCCTCGAATTTCAAATGGGGAATGATCGTTCGATAGAACGTCATTAAATGCTCACAGAGATGGTAGCGGTTATCGAGGGAGACTTGGGCGCGCTCCCTAGGGATAAACCACTCCGGCTCTTGCGGCTCATTCATATATGCGGGACGAGGCAGTCTGACGTAATAGCCGTCTTTCGTCTCTCTGACGTCGCGAGAGTCTATCGGATGGCAATCTTTGTTGCCGCAGCAATCATATTGCATAACCGGGTCTTTTTTGCCGGTATACCAATCGTGGGCATCCGCGTCGACAGGTAGAACAAGCCACGCCAGCGCAATCCATCTTCGTGGCTGTCCCATGTCAATCCCCTCGTATTTGTGAGGGTAGAATATATTAGCTAGTCCTAATTGTCAGCGGGGCATACCTGCCTCTCGATGCAACGCTGTTGAAAGAGGGCCCGTTAGTTCTTGATCTTACCGGGGTGTTCAGCCTGGGCCATCATCTTGTTGAAAGCGGCGGCATCCTGTGCGGTAGCGAATGGCGTTGCCGTGGCTGTCCCATCCACCGCGAGTGTGACAGCTAGGAACGGCAAGCCGAACATTGGCGGTTTGTACACGGCATAGGTAGGACGCTTTTTCATAGCCCTCTGATAGGGGGGAGTTCGCATTAGCCAACGTGGACTAAGTGCTTAGACGTGCGATGAAACTTCCGAAGCGTCTCACCCGTAAGCGCAAGCGGCTTGACGGAACATTAGCCATCTCTAACTGTGCCATGGCGGCGGCGATGCACACCCCATCCCTGCCGAAGATCGGGATACGCACCACCTGATCGGCCCGCGCTTAGCCGAGAGCGCGGGCTTCAATTAACCATGATTATGAACGCGCAGATCCGCAATGCGTGATCGGGAACTACGCGTGACTAGATACGTTGCATGGACATGCCTGCTATTTCTGCAGGCGAGAGCGGGAGGTTTGTATGGATCGGCGATCCTTCTTGACAGCAATGTTTGGCATTGCAGGGGCAACGGCCTTTGCAAGTGCAGTTCGACCTATCGACGCAGTGGCCGGTGTTCCAGGCGCCAGAAGCGGCATTCTCGATGAACTTGAGGCGCCAGACACAGAGACCTTCGACGACGAAAAAGGTAACCAGGCGGAAGTGGAGCAGGTCCACTATCGGCGCTACCACCGCCGCTATTATCGCCGCCATTACCGCCGCTATTACCGCCGGCGGGGTTGGGCAACGGTCTGCCGTAGTTATTGGCGGCATGGTCGCCGGCACGTCCGATGCTACCGCAGGCACATGTATCGGTACTAGCAACTAGCGCGTGGATTCTAACGATTGGGCAGCGTCCCGAAAACTAGTCCCTGATCGATGAAAGCCCGCCACGGGAGCGACCTGCGGTGGGCTTTTGGACTGGCTACAGAAGCGCTGACGGAAGCGGATTTTTACCGGGGCGGCCCAGCGGCTTGCTAGGGGACTAGCAGCGGTGGCCGCCGGGGCTGACCAGTAATGGCTCGAGGAGGCGCTTGCTGGCTAATCCGAAGCATGCGCTCACTCCAATGTAAGAGCCACAGCGCATCCGCATGAAGGCTACCGCCGAAAGATGTAGTTTTAATCGCAAGGGCCGGCGCCGCTCTCTGGAGGTTGCCTGAATGGCGCAGGCCCAAGCGGACGCCAGGTCCGCCGCAGTTTTCTAATAGCTAAGTCTTGACCTTACGTCACCGCGCTCGACCGACTAAGCCTTCCGCTTGGCTAGCGCCTTCTTAACAGGCTTAGCCTTGCGGCCTAGACCGGTAGCCTTTGCCATCGAGGACCTCCGGTCGGAGTACTCCGGTGCGACCATTGGATAGTCATGGGGCAAGCCCCACTTGGCGCGGTATTGATCGGGCGTGACACCGAAATCCGTCCTGAGGTGACGCTTCAACGACTTGAATTTCTTGCCGTCCTCCAGGCAGACGATGTAGTCCGGGAAAACCGACTTCTTGGGATTTACTGCCGGCACCAGAGGCTCGACTGAAAGGGTCGCCGGCTGGCTGAGGCCCGAGAGCGAGAGATGCACGGAGTCGATCAGGTCAGGCAGTGAGGCGGTTAGCAAAGGATTATTGGTCACGTATGCAGAGACAACATCCGCCGTTAACTCGGCTAGTTCGGCTGCGCGGTGGTCGGTTTCGTTGGTCACTTGTCGGTCCCCCTAGTTAGCTGACAAACAACCCGTTTATTAGAGACTTCTTAAGCACGCAACCTGACGCCTAGCTCGCCGTCGACCCGCGAAGCAGCCAGTGCCGCTACACGTAGGCAGCACACTGATCACGGCACGTCGATTCAATGGCCATAATGTTAGGGCAATTTGATCACGCGTGGTTCATTACGCTAAGCTCGAATGGTCACGAACCCCGCCTGGGGACAACGAGATCCATCGCCTTGTCAGAGACTGTTGGCGTTACTCCATCCAGCGGCTCAAGCGAACACGCCTAGTCCTCAGCCTGGGCTGCCGGCTTTGCGGACGCGTGTTTTGAAGGTTCGAAGCTGATGCCAAACGTGGCAACGCGGCTGCGGCAGTCACTGCCGGCTCACAGGCAGCGACGTTTTTGCTGAACTGCGCCTCGAGGTCGCGCTAGGTCGATTCCGGCCAGCGGTCGGCACCGATGATCCAGGCGGCGGCACGGGCATACACGCGGCAGTCGAGGGCTTCATTGCGTTCGCGAAGCTTCTGCCATTCCAGGCGAGAGAAGCCCCGCCTGGTGCGCACCGTGACTAACTGCTCACCGACGAACTGCTTGCACCACTCGCCGTCCACCCAGGAAGGGAGATGGACCGTGCCTGCCGCATGTCTGGCACCGGCCTCTAGCTCCTCGTCCGTTGGCCGGGGCAGGCGAAGGAAGCGATAGGTCTCGGCCTTGAAGGAAAGGTGGAGCCAGCCACAGTCCACAGCTTTGCACCCCGCCGGAGACGCTTGCCGTGTGCGGTCGCGTCGACAAAGGTTGGACCGGTGACGGGGCTTGCGCGATTGAAATTTTCGACACCCTTGACCGGAGCGACATGGGCCGAGCCTGCTCTGCGCGCCCAGGTATAGACGGCCGGCGCTTCGTAGCCGGTGTCGATCGCCAGCCGCAAGATCCGCATCGTGTTGCCGGACGCGCTCTGCCAGCTGCGGCCGAGCACCTGATCGAGCGCCTTCCAGCAGGCTTCGTCTCCAGCACCGCCGTCCAGCACGATGTGCTCGATCAGCCAGGTTTCCAGACCGCGGCCCCATGCCCAGACGTCAACCTCAATGCGGTCCTTCTGGATGTCGGCGCCGGCGGTGAGGAACAGGCCACCGGCAGGAACGCTGCCCGCTTGCCATTGCTCGCGCCGATCATGGAGGCGCTGCCAATCTGGCGCCTCGCCGGTCTCGACCCAGGTCTCGCCGAGAACGGTGTTGCGAAAGGCTTTGAGCGACTCGTCTGACCCCTGAGCCGCCTCGAAGGCGCGGGCGATCGCCTGCCAGGAGAGCCAGCCCGCAGGAGAATAGAGACCCAACAGGTGGAAGCCTGCCGTGGCAGGATCTGCTGCCGTTGCGCCCGCCTGCCATTCCCCCTCCTGCAGCATGGCGGTCTTGCTGTGCTCGCCGATTGGGGCCTCACACGCCTCGCATTGATAACGGGCCGTCTCGGGCCTGCCCTTGTCCCAACGCAGTCGCTCGAACTTCAGCCACTGCATGACGCCGCATTCGGGGCAGGGGACATGGTAACGACGCTGGTCGGACGCCTCATACTCCCGCTCGATGCGCGACAGTCCGCGAATGGTGGGCGTCGAGGCCAAAAACACCTTCCTGCGATGTGAGAAGGTCAGCGAGCGTGCCTCTGCAAGGGTGACAGGATCGCCCTCGTCGTCGGCCGAGGCGGGATAGGCGTCGACCTCGTCGAGAAAGATATAGCGCGCCGGCGTCGAGCGCAGGCCGACTGCAGAGTTCGCGCCGGTCATGATCAGGATGCCGCCATTGAACTCCTTCGACAGCATCGTGTTGCCGGCATCGCGCGAGCGGGCCGGCTTCACCCGGCCGCGCAGGGCAGGGCTCTCCTCGATCAGCGGATCGATGCGATGACGCGAGTTGCGCTTGGCAAGCTCCACGGTCGGCTGCACGGCCAGCATCGGTCCTGGCGCCTGGTGGATGATGAAGCCGATCCAGTTGTTGCCGGCCTCCGTTGCGCCGACCTGGGCGGCCTTCATGAACACGACCCGCTGCACAGGAGAGCCAGGAGACAAGGCGTCCATGATCTCGCGCATGTAGGGCGTGCGGCTGGTCCGGTAGCGGCCGGGCTCGGCGGAAGCTCTTGCTGCCAGCATGCGGTGCCGGTCGGCCCATCCCGATACCGTCATGAACGGATCGGGGCGCAGGCCCTCGCGCCAAGACGACTTCAGTTCATCGACGCCTTCGAAGCGGAACAGGCCTTCTTCCTGAACCTCATCGGAAGTCAGTGCGGACATCGGCCAGCTCCCCCAAATGGGCTCTCACCTGGCTCTCGAGAAGCTGGTGCATGGTGGCGGTATCCACGCCCAGTTCAGCCGACAGGATCGCCGCGACGCGTCCGGGCCAATTCACCCAGGCGTCGCGTTCCTCCCGCGCCAGCCGGAACAGCAGGGTCTTGGCGCGATCGAGCGAGACAAGCTCGCCCTTCAGCTTCTGAAGCTTCAGCCGGCGTTCCTGCGCCTTCAGCACCTCATTGGCTGTCTTTGCCTGCAGGAAGGTGGTCGAGCCTCCTACGACGGGCGCCGCAAGCCCCTGTTCGCGCAACGTCTCGCCAACGGCCGACAGCGCCTCTTCAGGTACGGCCTTCAGTTTGGGCTGGGGCAGGGAGCGCCTCTGCTTTGAAGGATCGGTCAGGGCTGCCCGGCGTGCGTCGGATCCTGCTCCATCAATTGAGCGATCCTCAAACAGCACCAGCCGTCCGGCAATCCTGGCCTTCTGTATGGCCCCCCGGGAGACCCCGGCATGCGCGGCGTACTGGCGCTCGCTCATCCCCTCCATGGTGGTCAAGCGGCGGATCGGCTGGCATGAACATCGGCGACGTCGAGGTCACTGGCCTCCAGGACTGCTTTGCGCCCTGTGAAGTTCTGCCATCTCTCTACCGCGACATCGCAGTAGCGAGGATCGAGCTCCATGGCGAAGCAGGAACGGCCGGTGGTCTCGGCGGCAATGATGCTGGTGCCGCTGCCGGAGAAGGGCTCATAGACGGAAGAGCCGGTGGCGCTGTTGTTCAGCAGCGGCCGCCGCATACATTCTACCGGCTTCTGCGTCCCGTGAACCGTGGCGTCGTCCTCACCCTGGTCGCCGTTGCCGATCATCCAGATGGTGGTCTGGTCGCGCGCTCCCTGCCAGTGGCCTGTCGCTCCCTCCCTGACCGCATACCAGCACGGCTCGTGCTGCCAGTGATAATGGCCACGGCTGAGCACCAGGCGGGGCTTGGCCCAGATGATCTGCGAGCRGATGCCAAAGCCGGAAGCAACCAGGCTGTCGGCCACCGTCGAGGCATGGACACCTGCATGCCAGACATAGGCCACATCACCGGGAAACAGCGACCACGCCTCGCGCCAGTCCGCGCGATCGTCATTGGTCACCTTGCCGGTGCGGCTGCTGTTCGAGACGCCCGCTTCCCTCCTCCAGGAAGGATCGTAGTTCACCCCAAACGGTGGATCGGTCACCATAAGATGCGGCACAGCACCCGAGAGCAGCCGTTCGACATCTGCCGCCACCGTCGCATCGCCGCACAGCAGCCGGTGCTTTCCGAGCACCCACAGGTCGCCGGGGCGGGTGACCGGATCGACCGGCGGTTCGGGGATCTCATCTTCATCGGCAGCGCCTTCGGTCTCGTCGCGAAGCTCGCCCATCAACCGGTCGAGTTCCGCATCGTCGAGCCCGGTGAGGCTCAAGTCGAAGCCGTCGCCATTCAGCGCACGAAGCTCCTGAGAGAGCAGGGCATCATCCCATCCGCCCAGCTCCGTCAGCTTGTTGTCGGCAATACGGTAGGCACGCCGTTGCGCTTCACTCAGATGATCGAGAATGATCACCGGCACCTCTGGGAGGCCCAGTTCCCCGGCAGCCAGGATGCGGCCATGCCCAGCGATCACCTCGCCTTCGGCAGACACCAGCACCGGCACCGTCCAGCCGAACTCCGCCATGCTGGCGGCGATCTTCGCCACCTGGTCCGGCGCATGTGTCTTGGCGTTCCCGACATACGGCCTCAGCCGCTCGATCGGCCAGTGCTCGATGGCTTCCGGTGCGAACTGGACGGGCATGCATTCTCCTCGAAGAGGATGTGGCTTCCGGACGTTCTTGCTGGAGTCCGCGATGGATCTGTCGGTGGACCCATCTGGATCCGAACTGGACTCCGGGTCCAACAGGGGTCCAGCGGCACTTTCAACTCTGCACGCTTGATCAAAGGCTTACGCGGTCCCGGCTCGGATTTGGACTCCGGGTGGCTTCCCAAAAAAATATGGCTGACGCTGGCGACCCTCGGCGCTGCGCCCTCCTGCATGGCTTCACCGCCCCGGAAGGACCCGTTGCGTCCCTCAGGTGTGACCCGCTCTTGTCAATGAAGAGAGTCTATCAGAGATGCCAACCCATTGGAATCACGACATTGTTTCGCGCCACTTCCTTTGTTTGCGCAGGTCTTCGCTCGCAATTCCAGTAAGGCGAGAAACAGCGCCGATCGAGCCGTCCGGCCGACACCTTCAAGGGCAAAACCGCCATGTCCAGGATTACCCCCTAACCAGACATATCAGAGAGTTGGCTAACCGACGTGAATGGACCCAGAGCGGAAAATCGGGTGAATCGACTCCTCCTCGGGATGCAAATAGAATTTGCCGCAGTGAGAGTACCCCTCTGCGATGTCCGAAGAACGCGTTCAACGCCGCCTTGCTGCCATTCTGGCCATCGACGTGGTTGGCTATAGCCGCCTCACGGAGCGCGACGAGGTAGGTACCTTGGCTACACTCAAATCTCGGCGTCGAGAGATCCTTCAGCCAATGATCTCCAAACATCATGGTCGCATCATCAAACTGATCGGGGATGGCGCGCTAATAGAGTTCGGAAGCGCAGTCAACGCCGTAAACTGCGCTGTCGAATTGCAGAAAGCTATGGATATCGCTAATGCAGATGCGGCTGGGGACCGACGCATTGTATTGCGTGCAGGAATTAATCTCGGCGATGTGATGGTGGAGGGCAGCGATCTCTACGGCGACGGAGTCAACGTCGCGGCTCGGCTCGAGGGTCTGTCGGAGCCCGGGGGATTGTGCATCTCGGGAAGTGTCTTCGAGCAGATCAACGGCAAGCTGCCACATTCATTCGTTTCGTTGGGTCCGCAGACTCTCAAAAACATYGATCGACCGATCCAAACCTATCGGCTCGCGGGCAAGGATGGCGCCGCAGCGGTAGTCTCCGCCGTTGAACTTTCTCTTCCCGTCAAGCCGTCAATAGTCGTCCTCCCCTTTGTGAATATGAGTGCTGACGCCGAGCAGGCGTATTTCGTCGTGGATTGACGGAGGATCTGATTACCGACCTCTCCAAAGTGCCCGAGCTCTTCGTCATCGCCCGGAACTCATCCTTTGCCTATAAGGGCAGATCGGTAGACACCCGCCAGATCGCTCGCGAACTGGGCGTGAAATATGTGCTGGAGGGTAGCGCCCGACGGGTGGCGGACCGCGTTCGGATCAACGCCCAGCTCATCGATGCACCCGCCGGTGGGCACATCTGGGCGGATCGCTTCGACCGAGACCTTGCCGATATCTTCGCGGCGCAAGACGAAGTCGTCGGCAAGATTGTGGAGGCGCTCGCCGGCAAGTTGGCCGCGGCAAACCTGAAGGAGCGCTATCGGCCAACGAACCTGAGGGCCCATGATCTCTATCTAAGGGGGCGGGCTGAATGGTCACACTCCACGGAGGCGGGCGTTGCGGCCATTCCCTTGTTCGAGCGGGCCATCGCGCTCGATCCTAACTACGCGGATGCCTATCGCTGGTTGGCGATCAGTCAGTGCGAGGCCTGGGTCTTTAGGAACCATCCGATGAATCCCCTTCGTCAACAGTCGATGGCGTCGGCAAGAAAGGCGGTTGAACTCGATCCCGAAAATTCTGGAACGCATTGGGTGCTCGCGTTCATACTCCTCCTCGAGCGCCAATGGGATGAGTCTGCCAAAGAGTACGAGATTTCGCTCCAGCTCAATCCGAACGACGCCGATGCTTGGGCAAACTTCGGGGATCTGAAGACCTATGAAGGTCGCGGAGTTGAGGCCATCACCTGCATCGAGAAGGCATTGCGCCTGAATCCGCGCCCGCCCAGCTGGTATTTCTGGTTACTCGGAGAGGCCCAATCAGCCGCCGGTAAGTATGAGGAAGCAGTGAAGACGCTGAGGAATGAAGCAACATATCGAACCGAATCCAGGGCTAATTTGGCGTCGATCCTGGCGGTGCTCGGCAGGTTAGAGGAAGCGCGTGAAGAGGCCAAGCTACATCTGGCAACAAATCCCCATTTCAAGATTAGCCATTGGGTCGAATCCCAGCCCTATCGCGACCTGGCCTTGCGAGACATGTACCTCGAAGGCCTTCGTAAGGCTGGCTTTCCGGAATGACTGATTTTTTACTCGAAGGAGCCACCATGCTTGGAGTCGACTTGGTGGCCCTTCTGCCACAAGGCAAACGGCAACCGACAATGGCCGCGTTGGTCTCGGAAGTAGACATTCGTGCATGATCTGACCATGCGCGTTATGAGTTCACGCCATAGCCGTCACCGCAGGTCCCACTACAAGCAGATGTGGGTCCGGCGTGCACCACCTACAAGCCCTTTGCATGGCCATCACAAAGTTCGCGGACTGACCGTGCAGGAGGTCAGGAAAGCGCCAATAGTAGCCGTTCGGACGTACATTTCTGAACGACCGGGACTGGGCCGAAAGGAGAATGGCAGCTTCAGTTTGCCAATCGCGAAGAGCGGACATTGTGGTCCGCATGAGCATCGACCTCGCTAGCGTCACCGCGGAAGTTCGAAGCACCGCTTCTCTACCATACTCAGTCCCTGGCTCTCTCGTAACAAAACAGAAACATACGCTCTGCCGCTTCCGGTATGAGGCTACGTCGCTCTGACCTTTGGGTTTCCGACTTACAGTTGGTGCGGTTTACCCAAGGAACGTCGTACTCCACCCGAAATCGGTTCACCTCCATGCTGGCTTCCCGGCGCATGGCCTGTGAGGACCCGAACGCCATGCAGCTCGCCAAGCGTGGCGAGAGCACGTACGTCCGTGGCTTCTTCGAAGGCGATGACGACGAGCACCTGGTCATGTCGCGCGACTGGTCGGCTATCGAGCTGGCCAYCATCGGTGAGCTCAGCCAGGACCCGACGTTCATCAACGCCTATGCACTTGGCCTTCCGCGACGGGAACCGCCGCTCTTTCGACCAGGTGCAATCGCCGGGTCGCCTCGAACGCCAGGAAATCGAGCAGTTCTCCAAGGCCGCCACCAGCGGTCAGGGGAACCGCGCCGAACGCTGCCGGATGCAGGCCGAGCTCAAGAAGATGATGAGGAAACGCTGATGGGCTTCCCTGCACCTTTCGTCGGCTCCAAGCCAATCGCAGCCCCGCCTGGTCGGGACGACATCCTTCCCGATCGGTTCCTCAACCCCTGTTCAGTCGAACGGTAGGTGCAGAATGCACGGTGGGAAGGCGATCGGCGCGCGCCAAAAGCCTGCTCGACCGTCTTGAGGCAAGTTTCTGGCAGACATTTGCGCCGTGTTGTAGACTGGTTAGGGGTGATGGGAACGAAGAGGTTGGTCGGCGTGGTTGGAACTGCTGCGCAGCGCCGTTTGGCTGCCATCCTAGTGGCCGACGTGGTTGGTTACTCCCGCCTCATGGAGGCGGATGAGCTCGGCACTTTTGATGTGATCAAGGAACGGCGAAGGGAGATCGTGGTGCCGGCCGTTCGAGAGCACGCAGGTCGAATTGTCAAGTTCATGGGCGACGGAATCCTGGCCGAATTTGCTAGCGCAGTAAATGCGGTGAGTTGTGCACTTGACCTTCAGCYCCGCATGGCCAAGGCAAATGAAACGCTAGCAGACGCTAACCGGATCAGATTGCGGATAGGCATTAACCTAGGCGACATCATAGAGGACGAGTCGGATGTCTACGGTGACGGTGTTAACATCGCCGCTCGGCTTGAAACCCTGTCCGAGCCGGGAGGTATTTGCATTTCGGGCCAAATGTACGACGCGATTCAAGGAAAGCTCGAGATTTCAATCGAGGATATTGGGGAAAGCTCCCTCAAGAATATATCCCGAACAATTCGCGCCTATCGCATCAGGCCCAGCGACGCAGAAGGAGTCCAAGAAGCCCAATTTTTAAGGGGCAACGAGCGTACGACAGTGGCGGTATTGCCATTCGCAAATATGTCTGGCGACCCAGCACAAGACTATTTCTCGGATGGAATAACCGAGGACATAATCACGGAGCTTTCCCACTATCAACATCTGTCAGTGATTGCACGTAACACGACAGCTCTGTTTAAGGATCGGTCCATAAACGTGGCTGAGATAGGCCGCAAGCTTCGGGCTGATTTTGTGATCGAGGGAAGCATTCGGCAAGCCGGCAACAGGGTCCGTGCTACAGTTCAACTCATTGACGTTCAAACTGGGACGCATGCGTTCGCAGAAAACTTCGATCGGAAAATTGAAGACATATTTCAAGTTCAAGACGAGATTGTTGATGCTATTCTTGGTCGGCTTTTTTACAATCTAGATGAAGCAGCAAGCAAAGCTCGTCAGCGAAATCCGACGACAAGCACCACCGCCTATAGTTTGTGGTTGCGCGGTAGGCAGGCTTCGAGAAATGGCGATGAGGAGGATGCTATAAGCTGCCTGAATCAGGCGATCAAAGTTGATCCTCAATATGCGAGAGCGTTGGCCATGTTGAGTGGCCTGTATGGCTATAGACGATTCACCGGATCCGCACGTGACACTCATATGAAAATCGCCGAACTATCTCGCGGATACGCTGAAAGAGCTATCGCTGCCGACAAGACAGACGCCTACGTGCTTGAACAGGTAGCAGCTGCGTACCTAATGCTCGGTGATGGAGACAATGCAAGACGATACTCTGATAGTGCAAGTTTACTCAATCCGCGTGACATCTCCACAGCCGCCACACGCGCACTAGTTCTCGCCTTCATAGGCGAACACAATCGCGCACGGGAAATAATTGAACGTGTATATAGGGCTGAGCCACGCGTGCCGCCGGGATGGACCGTTATCTTGGCAGACGTACGGTATCTAATGCGTGACTTTGAAGGAGCCCTTAAGACCTACAAAACAGTTAACGGCGCACCTTTCTATGTAAGATTGCTTCAGTCGATGTGCCTTTCCCAACTGGGGAGGATCGATGAGGCAAAAGCAATTCTAGGCGAGGCACCGACAGGTTTCGATATTCCGGCATTCGCCCGCAATTGTGCAGGCATGTGTGCGCTGGCCGAAGACCGTGAACTGTGGCTCGAGGGGTTTCGCAAAGCCGGCGTGGACGTGTGAGCGTCGTGTTCCGTTCTCAGTTGAAGACGCTTCGATGGTTGCTCTGTACTCAGCCCCCTCACGTCCCCACCCAGATTACAGCAGCACCGACGAAGACGGTCTGGTCGCAATTGACATCGATGTTGGTTGGCCGACCGGGGTTTGAACTCCAGCCAGTGTGAGCTTTGGAAGCAGAGCGTGGCCTAGGCTTTTGGCTTCGCCTTTCTAACCTCCTCAACAGCGATGTTTAACGCCGTTACAAAGGCGTGCCTTAAATCAGCAATCTTGTCTTTCCTTAGCTCAGCGGTCTGTTTTGAAATAGGCGCAAGCTCCCAAATAAGCGCGTTCCCCGCCCCCAGAAGGTGAGCCAGAGCAGCATCCGTGGCCTCCGTCGTTTCCAAAAGATCCCGCGACTTCCCAATGTTCATCTGCAAATGACGCGTGAGCCCTTTTACATTGCCCGCTTCCGCATGGATCGCCTCTCTGCGCAACTTATGCAGGTACTCCACTGCTGCTCCGATTGGCATTTTGTTCCTCCCTTACTGTCGAATCGTCACGGATCATCGTACGCCTCATTCAGAAAGATGGCCGCGCGATATCGTGGACTTGGCGACTTAGGCCGCGGCGTCCCAGCGAGCCGGGGTGAGCGTACGATGACCCAACGGCCCCCGCGCCGCGTGTTTCGTGTCGATGACCATCCGGTCGTGCAGTCCGGTATCCATGTCCGGCACATCGCCACCACAAAGACGTCGTCGGCTCGCGGTATTCTCCAAGCGACGGGTTCGCATCACGTGACCATGCCCACACTTACCTCAGCACCCACCAAACGATTGCAGCACACAGCAAAAACACGAGCGTGGCACACGCGCTCAATACACCTCTTTGTGTTTGCCACCTTGGCGCCTTAGCCGGCACAATACTGAACTGCTGGGCATGCTCAGACCGATCTGCTCGGTGTAAACCTCGATCCACGCATCGACGGTATTTGGGTCGAGCAATCCCTTTTCGACCAAAGACTTTCCAGTTCTGGCGCGGACGGAAGATGGCGGTGCAGCTCGCGGTGTATCGCGCCGATCCGCCCGGAATGATCCTCAGACACTGTAGCCTCCGAGTTGCGACGATCAAATCCAGTGTTCTGGGGTCGGAACAAGAGCAGTGCGAAATCGTACGCTAAGGGCGAACGGATCATGAACTCTGCCGTAGTGCGGCCGTGCAGCATCCGATCCCTGTGGATTGCCATCGCAGGGCACCCAGTTTTGATTTCTTCGCCCGTCCGACTCGACAACGCTCCCGGCAGATTGGTCGTGGAAGGAGTTGGGCGATGGGTAAACGGAGGCTTCTCAAGGTTCAGGATCGACAGAGACTTTTCGATATACCAACCGATGAGGACGGCCTCATCCGACACTATTCGTTGTCGTCGGCTGACAGGCTCGAGATTGGACTTCGCAGACGAGAACACAATCAGCTCGGATTTGCCGTTCAGCTCTGCCTGATGCGATATCCAGGAAGAGTGTTGGCGACCGATGAAACTCCGCCTCGCGCAATGCTAAAGTACGTTGCCGAGCAGATTGGCGCCGACGCTGGAAAGTTTGCGCTCTATGCACGTCGTGAAGAAACGCGTCGCGATCACATTGCTCGGTTGATGGTTTATCTGGCCGCGCGGAGCGCGACGGGACAAGACCGTAGAGCTGCGCTGTTGGCTGCAATTCAGGCGGCCGCGATCTCCGACGACGGTGGCGCGATAGCGAGTGCGATTGTCGCCATGTTTCGTGAACGCGGATCCCTTCTTCCTTCAATCGACACGATCGAACGGATCGGTCTTGCCGCCCGCGCCATTGCCCGTCGGCGGGCGGAGAGAGCGTTGATCGAAGAAATTTCGGTCGATACGCTGCAATCGTTGGATAAGCTGTTGGAGGTTGACCCGGCCATCGGCCAAACGCGCTTTCATTGGCTGCGATCAGCGCCGGATGCGCCAGGTGCGTCAAACCTGGTCGGGCTGACCGAACGGATCGCCTTCCTGCGCAAGCTAGAAATCGATCCGAAATTGCAGATGCGCATCTCGTCTGGACGATGGGATCAGATGATCCGTGAGGGCAACGCCACACCGGCATGGCTGGCCAACGATTTCAATGCCAGCCGTCGACACGCGCTGATCGTGGCGCAAATTATCAAGCTCGGCCAGAAGCTCACGGACGATGCATTGTCGATGTTCATCAAGCTGATAGGCCGGCTGTTCTCGCAAGCCAATAACCGCAAGAAGCAGCGCCACATGGACTGCAGGCCGGATACCGCCAAAGCGCTACGCATGTTCCTGGACACGATCACAGCCCTGCAGTCCGCGAACGATTATGGCGGGAACGCATTGGAGGTTCTAGATCAGGAAGTTGGATGGCACCGGTTGCTTCGGATGAAGCCTGAGCTTGAGTTGATGGTCGAGGACAACGAGGCGTCGCCTTTGACCTTAGCGGCCGAGCAATATGCGACCGTCAACAAGTACGCCGGTGCGTTCTTGGAGGCGTTCACGTTCCGCTCAGCGCGCCGCCACGATCCCCTTCTTGCGGCGATTTCGCTGCTGAAACGGCTCTATGCCGAGAAGCGGCGCACCCTTCCGGATCGCCTCCCGGTCACCCACCTCGGTCAAGCTGATCGACGGCTAATTCTCGGCCAGGAGAAGCCCGATCGCCGTCTGTATGAGATTGCAACGCTCGCGGCTTTGCGAGACCGGCTTAGATCTGCGGACATTTGGGTCGATGGCAGCCGATCCTTCCGACCGATCGACGAGCACCTGATGCCGCGGTCAACGTTCACCATCCTGAAAGATGAAGATCGCCTCGGACTTGGCGTCCAAGAAGACGGCGCGGCGTGGCTTACCGAAGCGCAACAGATGCTCGACTTCAACCTGAAGCGCCTGGCGCATAGAGCACGATCCGGAAAGCTCGACGGTGTTCGTCTCGAAGGTGGAACGCTTATCGTCACGCCAGCAGCTGGCGAAGTTCCCGCAGCAGCGGAGGACCTGAACGCCGAGATCAGCGAGCTGTATCCACTGGTCGAGGTACCGGACCTTTTGAGGGAAGTGCACGAATGGACCGGCTTCGCCGACCATTTCACGCATGTTCGCACGGGTGACACTCCGAGGAATATCTCGGCCATGCTGGCTGGCGTACTGGCCGATGCGACCAACCTCGGTCCGAAACGGATGGCGAGCGCGTCCAAAGGCATCAGCGCTCACCAGATCAGTTGGATGCGCACCTTCCACGCCCGGTCAGAGACCTACCGCGCAGCCCAGGCCTGCGTGACGGACGCACACACCGGCCATCCGCATTCTCGCGTTTGGGGCAATGGCACGACGTCCTCATCTGATGGCCAGTTCTTCCGAGCAAGCGACCGAGCCGCAAAGCGCGGAGATATCAATCTACATTACGGCAGTGAGCCCGGATCGAAGTTCTACAGCCACCTGTCAGATCAGTACGGCTACTTCAGCATCTTGCCCATCAGCCCGACCGAAAGCGAGGCTGCCTATGTGCTCGACGGACTATTCGATCAGGACACAATCCTCGAAATACAGGAGCACTTCACCGACACCGGCGGCGCGAGCGATCACGTCTTTGGGCTCTTCGCTCTGATCGGCAAGCGGTTCGCACCGCGACTGCGCAATCTTAAAGATCGGAAGTTCCACACGTTCGAGAAAGGCGATGCATACCCGGCGCTGTCGAACCACATCGGGGCGCCGATCAACACCACCCTGATCCTCGATCACTGGGACGATCTGCTTCATCTGGCGGCATCGATCACCACCCGTGCCGTTGTGCCCTCGACGATCCTGAAGAAGCTCTCGGCATCGCCAAAAGAAGGTCAGCTCGCCAGGGCGCTGCGGGAACTCGGCCGCATCGAGCGATCGCTTTTCATGATTGAATGGTACTCGAGCCCGACACTGCGCCGGCGCTGCCAAGCCGGCCTCAACAAGGGGGAGGCAGCGCACAAACTCAAACGGGCAGTCTTCTTTCATGAGCGTGGGGAACTCCGCGACCGGTCGTTCGAAAGTCAGGCATTCCGCGCATCGGGCCTCAATCTTGTCGTCAGCGCAATCGTCCACTGGAACACGGTCTATCTCGACCGCGCGGTCACAGAGCTCAAACGAGCGGGAAGGAACATCCCAGATATGCTGTTGAAGCATATCTCGCCGCTGAGTTGGGAGCATATCAACCTGACAGGTATCTACACCTGGGATAGCGAGCAACATCTCCCGGAAGGCTTCAGGTCGCTTCGCCTCCCGGCAGGCCTACGCCGTGCCGCATAACGTTCCTGCTCTGTTCGACCTTAGCGTACGATTTCGCACTGCTCTTGTTCCGACCCCTGGAAGTCGGGATCAGCGGCCTTCCTCTCTGCCTGCATGGTCTTGAACAGCGCGTGATACTCGATGGCGTCATTGATTGACGCCGTAGCGAGCAAGGCGTTGAACCGACGTTGACCGGTGGCCGCGTCGTGCTTGTTCAGGGCTGCATCAATGACCGCTCGCTTCGCCAGCGGTTCGCCGGGCTTGGGCACGGTCTTGCCCTGCGGCTTGAAATAATCGACATGGAACCGGAGGACGTTCCCATCTTCGATGGCGTGCGTGATCGTGTAGGTGTGAAGACGCTGCTGGAAAAGGTCTTCCGTCGTCTTCATGCTCGCCTGGCTATCTTCGATCTTCTGCTGGGCGGAATTCTGGTCGAAGATGGGCGTCCCAGTGAAGCCAAAGAGCTGGGCTCGAGGGAAGAACTCCTTGATGGCCTTGTGGTTTTCGCCGAACTGCGACCGATGGCACTCGTCGAAGATCAGGGCGATACGCTTGTCGCGAAGCGGCTCGAGCTGCTCCTTGAAGCTCTTTTTGCCGCCCTTCTTCTGCTGCTCGTTGCGATTGCTGTTCTCATCAAGCGCGAGGCCGAGTTTCTGGATGGTGCAGACGATGACCTTGTCGGCATAGTCGTCTGAGAGGAGTCGGCGCACGAGGGATGCGGTGTTGGTGTTTTCCTCAACGCAGCCTTCTTGGAACTTATTGAACTCCTCGCGCGTCTGCCGGTCCAAATCTTTGCGGTCTACCACGAACAGGCATTTCTCGATGTCAGGGTTGTCCTTCAACAGGGTTGAAGCCTTGAAGGAGGTTAGCGTCTTGCCGCTGCCGGTGGTGTGCCAAACATAGCCATTCCCGCAGTCTTGAGCGATAGAGTCCACAATCGCCTTCACTGCGTAGACCTGATATGGCCGCATCATCAGAAGCTTTTGCTCGCTTGCGACCAAAACCATGTAGCGACTTATGGTCTGACCAAGGGTACACTTGGCAAGGAAGCTTTCGGCAAAGCTATCGAGATGGACGATTTTCTTGTTGTCTACGTCTGCGAATTCATAGACGGGCAGAAAGCGCTCCTCGGCATTGAAGGCGAAATGTCGGGAGTTGTTATTTGCAAAATAAAAAGTGCGGTCTCGGTTGCTGACAATGAAAATCTGAAGGAAGCAGAGGAGCGTCTTGGCATAGCCGTTGCCCGGGTCGTTCTTGTATTCGACAATCTGCTCCATAGCTCGGCGGGGGCCGATACCGAAGGTTTTCAGCTCGATTTGAACGGCGGGGACGCCATTGATCAGGATTATGACGTCATAGCGATGATGGCTGTTATCTGTATTGATACGTAGCTGATTGACGACTTCGAAGGTGTTCTTGCACCAGTCTTTAATATTGACGAGGGTGTAGTTGAGCGGCGTCCCGTCATCGCGAGTGAAGCTGTTGCGTTCGCGCAGGATGCGAGYGGCTGTGAAGACATCAGGAGTGACGATCTCATCGAGAAGCCGAGAGAACTCCGCGTCTGTAAGGCGAACGCGATTCAGCCCTTCGAACTTCTTCCGGAAGTTCTGCTCCAACGAGGCGCGGTCGCGGATGTCCGGACGATACTCATATTTTAGGTCCTGCAGCTTTGTAACTAGTGACTTCTCGAGGCCGCTTTCTGTTGTGTTCATAGTGAGAATGCCACTCCACCGTCACAAAGGCATACAGGGCCCTTTCGAGGATTCGATACTTGTAGCTGTAGATCGCCAAGAAGGGGAGCCTGCAATCGGCCTGCTATCCCAGGCAGGCTGCAGATGGGATTGGGCGCAGATCGCTCACCATGATCAACAACCGGGCGGTCAAATCACAGCTGACACGGGAGTACTCTGAACTGTATCGCTTGGCTAGGCAGCAACCAGGCCCGTCCGCGTTTAACGGCAGCTACTCCCCCCTTGAGACCCGAAAGCGGTCGGTCCGGAATCGGCCCCAATGCGGCCATTTCGGAACATAAGTGGCGATTGGAAATCAATAATCACTCGACCGCAGCGTTCATGGTTTGTGCCTCGAAAGTCGCATAAAATGGCAGACTGGAATTGGCACACGCGTGACAGCCCAGCTTGGCGTTATCCAATCGCGCTCCACGGCAGCGGATACGCCGATAGCACCCATGATGGATGGGGAAGATATATAAATAAAGCCATTTACGAGTCTCTGTGTGCAAAAAACGCACACGAAAGTTCCGCTTCTCTTCTTTTTTCGTTCCCACGATGAAGCCGCCGACAGCCCTATTTGGACGCTCTTTTGCCGACCCGTGCCCTTTGTTGTCCGATACGGCGTCCAATTTGCCTGGGGTTCCTGGAAGGTTTTCGAACTTTCTGTCTTGCGACTCCCGTTGAGATGCGCGCGCTTCTGAAGGAGGTGGGGCTGTCTGGATCCGCTATGGTGCAACTGGGTTCGAGTCGGTAGAGAGCTACCGCCAATACAGCGCTGCAACCGAGTTCGTCTGCTGACGGGACTTCGCAAGCGAGATCAGCAGAGTCAAATCCTGTCCTCGCAACGACCCCCTGGCCTCGGCGTGATCGCGGCTCGATGCGCTGGGTGAGCCTGTCGCGAGCAACAGGTTCGGGCGGGGTATGTCGATCGCCTAAGCCGCGTCACATAAACTGAACATCGTCCGTTTTGTGTGCCTGTCTACGGATCGTCAAGTTGGCCCAAGGCTGCCGTTCGGCAATGCGCCTCAAGTTGGCCRTTGAACTTATCATGGCCGCCGTCCAGAAGCGGACATCCGAGCGGCTAGCCGCAATGGMACCTTYGCGCCCAACAGCGGCCACCYTCCCCTTGCTGGTGCACYCGCTTCTATTGGTTACAAGCATCSGAGCSGSCGTGGACAGGCTGCTACGCGCGTTACCCGGGCTRCGGSSTCGAACTCGGTGCGGGGCTTATTTGGCGAAGCGGCTTCGRAATTCGGTAGTGGTGTTGCTGTGGGGGAAGGGTTCGGCCRGGATCGGCACGCCGAGAAAGGCGCAYAGGTTCGGCCAGCCKTCGGCCACCTGATAGACCAGCAGGCGCGACGGCGGGAAAGCCGAGATCACTTCGGCGTTGTGGGCTTCGAGCACTTCGATAGCWTGGGTTTCGTCGTCGAGACGACCGCTGAAAATTTTCGTCTCTATGACGGCCCGGCCAAAACTTTGCGGGTCGGAGGTCTGGCCCATGGTGTTGAAGATCGTGGCGCGTGCGCTCCTGTACCAGTCCTCGGGGTTGCGAACGGTGAGGATCAGCTTGGCGTCGGGGAAATACTCTGCGAGTTCGCGCCAGAAATAGGCCGTCGGCCAGTCGACTGCCGACTTGTAGCCGGCATAGACGACGTCCCAAGCCACCGGCTCGCCGCGCCCCGCGGCGCGGATCAGGTCGCGGTGCTCGGGGTTAGAGTTGACGTCCTCCATGTGATGGCACGGCCCGAACCCGAGCATTTCAAGCGCCAGGTTCAGAGTGTGCGTGCCGGTGCGGCCGAACCCTGCCCCGATAACAGATAATGCCATGCAATCCTCCTGTGGCGGGAGCGGATCATAGATTGCAGAGGTTGGGAAGGGAGGATGGTCCTGGCGCTCACCCTGAGAGACCAAATCGGCATATCGAGCGATGCGCCGAACTCGCTCTGCCCGAAGGCTACATAGCGGGCCGGCCGGTTACGGCGTCGATAGCGATCCGAGCCGCAGGAACTAGGCGGCAGTCTTCGTTTCCAACATCATAGCCCCGACAAGGGTCGCTTCGGGGCAATTTCGGCCTCGGGCAGTAGGTGGTCGTATGTCCGCATTCTCGTTGCACAGCCCGGACGCTCCCTATCAGCTCCCGGCCCGGAGGGGGTCGTTGAATGGTCCTACAATTCGGATTCGACCGGTGCTCCTGGAAGCTTTTCGAACTTTCTAGGTCGCGCCTCAGCCCGAATTGCGGTTGCTTATGGATAAAGTGGGATTCGGGTTTTGGATAGCTATGAAGGCATCGACTTCTGGCGCGTGCGCCGGATAGCGCGTGGAGGCGACTAAGAAAGACGAGCAAGCCGAGGTTACCGAAGCTGCGGCCCAACCCTCCGCCCGACCGCCTCCCACGCCAGCTCGACCGGCGCATGCATAGGCTGCGCCAAGGCGCAAGCCGTGAGGGAAGGCTGTGGGATAACTCCTACTGCGGTAGCACCCCAACATGCGCCACCGCTTCGGCAGAGGGGTTATGGAGGGCCAGCAGGGCTAGCAGCGCGAACACTGATCCAACGAAGATAGCTCGGACAGGCTAGCAATATGATCCATTTTCGCAGGCTGCACGTGTTCAGGCGCGAATTTGGAATACGTCTGACTGCAATTGTGAAGCCGAATACTCGCTTACTTGCGGGGATCGAGCAGACTGCGGGCTACGTCTTCTATGTGCGTGCGCATAGCGGTTTCCGCTTGCAGGGCGTCGCGACCGCTGATGGCATCCAGAATGGTCTTGTGCTGCTGCGCATAGTGCTCCCGTCGCTCCGGCGTGAGTACAGCCTGACGCAGCTGGCTCCACGTCCTTTGCCGTCTTATCGCATTAAAGCTATCGAAAATTGAAAGCAGGAGTCGATTGCCCGTGACCAGACACAGTGCCCGGTGGAATTGCCCATCCCAAGACTCCCACGCTGCAGGATCTCCCGAGGCTCTTCCTTTCTGAACTAGTCCGAACATATCGGAAATTTGAAGTTCGCTCGCACGCAGCGCTGCCATTCGGGCGATCTGAGGTTCGATCGCTAGGCGTGCCTCTAGCGCCTCGGCCGGGCTCGTGTTTGCGGTAACGAACGACAGTTGTGTCGGTGCTTTCTCGGGACGCGAACCAGCAAAGGTACCCTGACCGACATGGCGCCAGATCCGTCCTTCCGCCTCGAGCCGATCAAGCGCCACCCGCAACCCCATTCGACTGACGTCAAGCTGCCGCGCCAGATCGCGTTCCGGCGGAAGCCGGCTCTGCGGCTGGAAACGGTTCTCACGCAGCATTTCGTCAAGCTTCTGGTGAGCGTAGTCGGACCTCTTCATACTAGACCATTTCGCATTGGCTTATTTTGATTGGCGAGCGCCCACTGTGTGTTGACAGGGCGCAAGCGTTGGGAAATAGATAATGAAACTCATAACAAGAACACTATCAACAAATAGACCAATAAGCAATGGTCCAAATCGTTGGGCCGATAAACAAGGGGAAGGTTGCCAGATGTCTCGTTTCTCCAAGAGTGCCGGTTGTGCCATCGCGCTCGTCTTCGCGGTTGGTGTTGCTCATGCGGCTGAGGTGGCGCCGCCAGCGGATATCGCCAAGGCGGGCAAGATCACGTATTGCGCCGAATTCGGGAACCCGCCGCTCGGTTTCTACGACGAAAACCAGGTTCTGGGCGGTATGGATGTCGATATCGGCACAGAGATCGGGAAGCGGATGGGGGTAAAGGTCGAGTGGAAGGAGACTGCATTCAGCGCGATCGTTCCGGCTCTCCTGGCGAAACAGTGCGATGCCATTCTGTCGCAGCTTTTCGACAAGCCGGCGCGCCGCGAGGTCGTCGACTTTGTCAACTACATGTATTCGAGCCAGTCGCTCTTAGTGGCGAAGGGCAACCCGAAGAATGTCAAGGGACTTGATGATCTTTCGGGTCTCAAGGCCGCAGTGGACAATGGCACGACGATCCAGAGCCTGCTGGACGAGCAGAACAAGAAATTCAAGGAAGCTGGAAAACCTGAGGTAACGGTCACGGTCTTCCCAAAGGATTCCGATGCTCGCCAGGCGCTGCAAATTGGCCAGGTGGATGCATACGGAACCACTCTCGAAACAGCTGCTTTCTTCCTCCAGAAAGCGGGCCATATTTTCGACATTGGCGGCGAGCCGTTCGCTAAGATCAAGACCGGAATCGCCACCCGCAAAGGTGAGGTCGAGATGCATGATGCCGTTCAGAAGGCCTTCGATTCGATGAGGGTCGACGGTACCTACAAGAAGTTACTCGCGAAGTGGGGGCTCGAAGGGGACGCAATCGAATAGGCGGCCTTCATGAACTTCGAATGGGGCGTTTTCTGGGAGTACCTGTTCTGGCCAAGTTCGGTCTATTTGCACGGTCTCTGGCTGACCTTAAGCATTAGCGTGGTCGCTCAGGGCTTCGGAACCGTTCTGGGGCTGTTCATAGCCTTGGCCCGGATTTCGAAGCATCGCCTTCTGCAAGTGCCCGCGCGAATCTTCGTGTGGGGTTTTCGCGGCACGCCATTGCTGGTGCAGATCGTTTTTATTTACACCGGCTTGGCGGCCGCGAACATTTTTCGCTTCGAGGACATCAATCTCGGCTTCGCGACGCTTCCCGGCAATCTGCAGGCAGGACTTCTTGCATTGACGCTGAATGAAGCAGCCTACATGGCGGAGATCATTCGAGCCGGGATCAATTCCGTCAACCTAGGCCAGACGGAAGCGTCAAAGTCCCTGGGAATGACATATGGCCTCTACATGCGCCGCATCATTCTGCCGCAAGCAGCGCGCGTAGTTGTCCCGCCGCTGGGCAATGAATTCAACAGCATGCTGAAAAACACGACACTGCTGAGCGTGATTGGCGTCCCCGAACTTCTGCTCGCAACGCAGATGGTTACCTCCGTAACCTTTCGTGTTTTTGAGCTGTATATGGTGGTCGCCTGCTACTATCTGACCCTCACCACGCTCTGGGGCTTTGTCCAGCAGCGGCTCGAGTCACGGTTTGGCGATCCTGCCGCGGCAGCTTCCCGCAAACTTGCATCAAAGGGATACCGGCGCCTGTTCGGTTTTGGACAAATTGGAGAACCGCGATGAGCGATGATCCGGTGGCGGAGCCTGCGATTGTCACCGCGCGCGGAGTGGAAAAACGCTTCGGAGACCTTCAGGTTCTCAAGGGAATCGATCTTACCGTCCGCAAGGGAGAGGTGGTCGTCATCGTTGGTGCGTCGGGGTCGGGCAAGACCACGTTCATACGCTGCATTAATCACCTTGAGAAAATTCAGAAGGGTCGGATCGAGGTCAACGGCCATCTGATCGGCTATCGCGAACGCAATGGTCAGCTTGTTGAAGACAGCGAGCGCAACATCGCTCGTCAACGCTGCGAGATTGGAATGGTCTTTCAGCTGTTCAATCTTTTTCCCCACCTGACGGCCCTCGAAAACATTATCGAAGCGCCGATTCACGTGCGCAAGATTCCGCGTGAGGAAGCGCTCCGAACGGGCCGCGCATTGCTCGCCCGCGTTGGCTTGGCCGAAAAAGAGAACACTTACCCCGCGCAACTGTCTGGTGGTCAGCAACAGCGTGTGGCCATTGCCCGTGCGCTGGCCATGCGTCCTGCCCTTATGCTGTTCGACGAGCCGACCAGTGCGCTCGACCCTGAGATGATTGGCGAAGTCCTGGACGTCATGAAGGAACTCGCCCGCGAGGGCATGACCATGATCGTGGTGAGCCACGAGATGGGCTTCGCGCG
Source organism: Mesorhizobium sp. P2_F8 (assembly GCF_056403655.1). Taxonomy (NCBI): domain Bacteria; kingdom Pseudomonadati; phylum Pseudomonadota; class Alphaproteobacteria; order Hyphomicrobiales; family Phyllobacteriaceae; genus Mesorhizobium; species Mesorhizobium sp. P2_F8. The sequence goes on along the minus strand of NZ_JBFUFB010000027.1, from coordinate 9,568 downwards.
CGAAGTGGCAAACCGCGTCATCATGATGCACGGCGGCCAGATAATAGAGGATGCGCCTCCGGAGCAATTCTTCACCGCGCCTGCCCATGAACGGACCGCGGCATTTCTATCTCGAGTCATTGGCAAGCGAGATTGAGGGCGGTACGCATGAACACGATCCGCGATATCCTAAGTTCAGCGCCCTCGAGTGCTCGAGCAATTGGGGCTCCCGCGCGCTCGGACGTCACCTCGGGAGAACTGCTGGCTCTTGTCGATCGAACGGTCATATCTCTCAACAATCTTGGCATTGGGAGGGGCGACAAACTAGCCATCGTCCTTGACAACGGCCCCGAGATGGTCGCCGCCTTCCTAGCCTGCGCAACCGCCTGTACGACAGCTCCACTCAATCCAGCCTACCGCGAGGACGAGTTTTTCTTTTACCTGGATGATCTCAAGGCGAAGGCGCTTCTCGTTGCGGCCGGTAGCAAGAGCCCAGCGCTCGCTGCAGCCGCTCGTGTCGGGATACCGATAATTCACCTGCACGCACGAGAAGAGGGTCCGGCTGGTCTCTTCGATATGTCGGGCACACCGTCGGTGGCCACCACGCCTGGACCGGCGGAATCTGAGGATATCGCCCTGGTCCTCCATACTTCGGGTACGACCTCCAAACCCAAGATAGTGCCGCTTAGTCATACGAACCTGCTGACTTCAGCGGCAAATATCGTAGGGACGCTCAAGCTCGGGCCGTCGGACCGTTGCCTCAACATCATGCCACTCTTTCATATTCACGGTCTGGTGGCGGCCGTGCTGGCAAGCCTGTCGGCTGGCGGCAGTGTCTTCTGCACGCCCGGCTTCAATGCGCTGAAGTTCTTCAGCTGGATGAACGAGGCCAAATCGACCTGGTATACGGCCGTGCCGACGATGCACCAGGCGATTCTGGCGCGCAGCAGTGGCAATGCGGAGCTTATTGCCGCCAACCGGTTGCGGTTCATCCGTTCGAGCTCGGCATCATTGCCATCACCCGTCTTCGCCGAAATGGAGCGCGTTTTTGCGTGCCCGGTTATCGAAGCCTACTCGATGACTGAGAACGCTCATCAGATGACGTCCAATCAGTTGCCGCCAGGCCAGCGCAAGCCAGGAAGTGTCGGCGTCGCTGCGGGACCCGAGGTTGCCATCATGGCCGCGGACGGACGATTGCTTGCTCCCGGACAGGAAGGAGAAATCGTCACACGCGGCGCAAACGTCACGCGTGGCTACGAGAACAACCCGAAAGCGAACGCCGAGGCATTTGCTCACGGCTGGTTTCGCACCGGCGATCAGGGTGTGATGGACGATGACGGTTTTCTTCGCCTTACGGGCCGGMTGAAGGAGATCATCAACCGCGGTGGCGAGAAAATCGTCCCACTTGAGGTCGATGAAGTCTTGATGGCCCACCCTGCGGTTCACCAGGCTGTGACCTTCGCCATACCGCATGACAAGCTTGGTGAGGACGTTGCCGCGGCCATTGTGCTGAGGGAGGGAGCCCAGGTAGGCGAGCGTGATATTCGGGAGTTCGCGGCGGGTCGGCTGGCCGACTTCAAAGTGCCACGACTTGTAGTCTTTGTGCCGGAGATCCCGAAGGGCGCCACGGGCAAGATGCAGCGCATTGGCCTCGCGGCAAAACTTGGGCTCGCATAGGATGGTCAACACCGCATCACGCGCCAAGATTGATTCCGCAGCGGTGCTCGCCCGCTTCAGGGAAGCGAAAGCGAGCGCGATCGGACGCGAACCCCGGAGCTGTCGCGACATTTTGCAATCGTAACTGACAAGCAAATGGGTGGCGCGTCTCAAGGCTCGCCGTTTTCATTCTGTCCGTGCCAATAGGAGTACACTGTGCGCGACTTCCAACTACCTGGCCGCTCTCCGGCAATGGCCATGAACGGCATGGCCGCCACCCACAACCCGCATGCGGCGCGAGTTGCCATTGAGGTGCTGCAAAGTGGAGGCGCGGCAATCGATGCAGCAGTTGCCGCAGCCGCGGTGCTTGCAGTCGTGGAACCGCAGCAAACCGGAATCGGCGGCGACTGCTTTGTCATCATGGCCAAGAACGGCACCGATCAGATTGTTGCCTATAACGGCTCCGGGCGAGCCCCGTCCAGACTTCCGGCCAGCGGACTTGCCGTTGGCGAATCTCAGCTTGAAGATTCAAGCCCGCATGCCGTTACCATCCCGGGCGCTATTGATGCGTGGACCCGGCTCGTGGCGGATCATGGACGCAAGGAGATCGGCGAGCTTCTTGCCCCCGCAATCGCTTTTGCGCGGAATGGATTTCCGGTTCACCCTCGAGTGGCGCAAGATTGGGCTGTGGATGAAGCGCGGTTGCGGCGCGACCCCAATGCAACCCGCGTTTTCCTTCCGCGTGGCCGGGCCGCTCGGGCCGGTGAGATCTTTCGCAACCCCGGTCTGGCTGACGCGCTTAGCCTGATCGCCGCCAAAGGGAGAGATGGTTTCTACAAGGGACCTGTGGCTGAGGATATCGTGAGCTACCTTCGCAGCCTCGGTGGCTATCACACTCTTGATGATTTCGAGATCGCCGCAGGCGAATATGTCGAGCCCGTGCGTACAAACTACCGTGGTATGGAGGTCTGCCAGATCCCGCCCAACAACCAGGGCATCACCGCGCTCCTCATGCTCAACATCCTCGAGGGTTTTGATCTCGCCGCGCTCGAACCTTTGGGGGCTGAGCGCCTGCATCTTGAAATCGAAGCCGGCAGGCTGGCCTACAGGGATCGTGATGCATTCGTCTGCGACACCCGCCATGCGGCTTTTCCGGTGAATGAAATCCTCTCCAAGGACTATGCCGCACGCCTTCGCAATGAAATCCGTCGCGACCGTGTGGCAGACCATCTGCCGCCGCCGCTCATGCGCAAATCGGATACTGTTTACCTTACGGTCGTCGATCGCGATCGCAACTGCGTCAGCTTCATCAATTCGGTCTATTGGGGCTTTGGCTCAACGCGGGTCTCGCCGACCTATGGCATCACGCTTCAAAATCGCGGCATGGGTTTTTCGCTCGATCCTGCTCACCCCAATGTGATAGGACCGGGCAAGCGCCCCCTCCACACGATCATGCCCGGGCTCGCCTTGAAGGATGGTCGGCCATTCCTTTGCTATGGGGTCATGGGGGGCGACTATCAACCTTTCGGACATACGCACGTATTGACCGGTATCGTGGACTTCGGGCTCGATCCGCAGGAGGCAATCGACCAGCCCCGCGTCTTCTATTCGCTGCGCGACACTCAGGTCGAGCGTGGCGTTCCGATCGATACGGTCGAGGGGCTCAGAAAGCTTGGCCATCGGCTCGTCGAGGCAACCGAGCCGCTTGGCGGCGGACAAATGATCAAGATCGACTGGTCGGAAGGGGTGCTTATCGGAGGTTCGGATGCTCGCATGGACGGCTGCGCCCTTGGCTACTAGGTCCCCGACCCACCATCCGCCATCGGCTCCTTTACTGCCGTCAGTTGGAGCCTCGTCGCGCGTGGTGGATCGGGTGCGGGTGTACTGGTCGACAATGCAACAGGCGATTGGCTGATGCGGATCTGCGTGTTTGGCGCGGGAGCGATCGGCGGTCTCGTCGGTGCCAGGCTTGCTGCACGAGGCGACGCCGAGGTGAGTCTCGTTGCCAGAGGTGCCCACCTTGCCGTTATTCGCGAAACGGGTTTGACGCTTAAGTCGGAGGATAGCGAGACCACCGTCACCGTGCGCGCGACAGACCAGGCCGCCGATCTCGGCCCCCAGGATTATGTCTTCCTGGCGCTCAAGGCTCATTCGCTTCCCGGCACTATTGAAAACCTGAAGCCGCTCCTGGGCCCTGAAACGGCGGTGGTCACGGCGCAGAATGGCGTGCCCTGGTGGTACTTTTATAAGCATGGCGCCGTGCACGAAGGCCGCCGTATCGAGGCCGTCGATCCGAAGGGGGTGCTGTGGGAGGCGATCGGACCTCAGCGCGTGATCGGCTGTGTCGTGCATCCGGCCGCCGAAATCGAGTCTCCCGGCGTCATTCGACACATCGAAGGCGATCGTCTACCGATCGGCGAGCCTTCAGGCGAGAGGACCGAGCGCACCGCCAATCTGGGCGCTCTCCTCGCGTCGGCTGGATTCAGGGCGCCAATCCGCACGCAAATCCGCAATGAGATCTGGGTGAAGCTGTGGGGCAATCTCTCGTTCAACCCAGTTTCCGCTCTGACCGGAGCAAAGCTCGATGAAATCTGCGCCGATCCAGGCACGCGGGCGGTCATTCTGGCAATGATGGTCGAAGCTCAGACGATCGGCGAGGCGCTGGGGGCAAATTTCGGGGTCGATGTCGATCGACGGATTGCCGGCGCGGCCGCGGTCGGCACGCACAAGACATCAATGCTGCAGGATCTCGAACTTGGCCGGCCGATGGAGATCGATGCTCTGGTGTCGGCGGTCCAGGAGCTAGGCCGTCTCACCGGCCATGCGACCCCGACGATCGATATCGTCGAGGCGCTCATTCGGCAACGTGCCAAACTCGCCGGCTGTCTTTGACGACCACGCCCTTCACGATTTGATCGGGGATCATTGTTGCTGCCGCCGCCCGGATCACTGTCCGGGATGAAAGCCCGATCGGCGCGCAAGCGCAACGCACGAAGCGTTGCTCTCTTCTAATTGAAGTCTATGTTGCAGCCCCACGTATTAATCAAGTTTATCCAAATTTCTAATTTGAGTGTACTCCCGAATTGTGCGCCCCAATTGCTCACGATGAGATCACATAGAGATTGAAACTTTGGCTGTAAATCATGGTCGCTGGTTGAAATCTTTATTACGACATCTGGAACTGCGGAAGCCTGCACTGCCAAGGAATTAAATGCTATTGCTGTACAATGACTTAACTCGATGATGATATCGTGATCAGGAACGTTGAGAATCCTTTTTGTGGCCTGGTAAAGGATGTCCATCATCGGGGCGCTGTGGTCGGCCAAGCGTTGCTGTGTTTCAGTGGATTTAGGCAAAATTTCAATGTACGCCATTTGACTATATGCCCTCTTAATTTCGTGCTTTGTTCGCGATTGTTAAATATAAGAATTAACCCAGTGATGTAGTCGGCTAATATGCGTTATTTATCTCTGATTTTTACTTCCATCAGCTCTATGGGAAATCCAATGGACGGCTCCATGTCCATCTTTACCTCTCTAGAGAATTCAGATGAAAGCGTGTCAGTCACCTTCCACCCCAGCTTTGATAGTCGGTCCAATTCTGCGTCCATATTAGGGGTGAGGAAGCCAACTTCACTCAAGTGCCCAATTGGTGCACCGCACCCGGTATCGTATCCTAGCCGTTGTTTTTCGAGCGGCTCCATTAGTTCAAGATAGAAATCGTCGTTCACCCACGCACCGCTGACAAAAGCCTCTCCCTTGAATAAATTTCCTTCAACGCGAGCAAAACCTCCTTTGCCGATACCAAAAGACTCAGATAGCAACCTTTCCGTGCGACCGATATCTTCAACCCGAATGCAGACGTGGTTCATGATGAGCCTCTGTTCCTGATCGCATTTTTTAACCAGGCGCATCATTCGGCCCTCAAAGCCTTCTTCCCTGTTTTGATTTTCCATAGCTAATTCCTCCGATGGTTTCGCCAAACAAAAGGACGAGATATTGACAAGATCAGTCGTCAAGCGCGGGCAACCAATTAGTCGTGGCTGTCGACGCAAGCGGCAACTCGCTCCTTGAGATCAATCCCGTCCCTTAGGCCGGGTCGGTCAAAACATCCGGCGAGGCACAGACGCATCTAACCTCCCGGCGCGACAACATTGAGGACGCAGCGACCAATCGCATCGAGGCAATATCCCCCTTCGAGCACAAACATGTGGGGGCGGCCCAAGGATGCAACGGCTTCGCCAATCCGGTTGAAATCATCCAACTCCAGGGCCAGACGCCCTGCGGGATCGTTGGCATAGGTATCCACGCCAAGCGCCACCACCATGTAGTCCGGAGAATAGTCGTGCAGCCTCTCGAGCGCGGTCGTCAAACCTTCGCTATAGCCTGACCAGCCGGTGCCCGGTTGGAGTGGCAGGTTCAAGTTGAAGCCTTCGCCAGCCTCGGCTCCGATCTCGTCGGCGTACCCGGAGAAATAGGGATAATCCACCGCGGGATCGGCGTGGAGAGAGATGGTAAGGACATCGGACCTGGTCCAGAAGATGTCTTGGGCACCGTTGCCATGATGAGCGTCAATGTCCAGGATCGCGACCCGAGCGCCATCATTAGTCAGTTTCTGTGCGGCCAGCGCGGTATGGTTGGTATAGCTCGTTCCTCCACCCATGTCCCGACAGGCATGATGCCCCGGAGGACGAGCCAGCACCAGGCCCGTCGATCCAGCGACGCGAAGGTCCCTGGCAGCCTGAAGTGAAGCTCCTGCTGCGCCCAAGGTTGCATGCCACATCGCCGGCGTGATCGTGCTCACGCCGTCGAACATGTAGTAGGCGATCTTGCCTTCTATCGCGCTTGGGCATCGCGGCGGCCGGTTGCGGTGCGGCCAGACGAAGCCGACGCCGTCGAGTTCGGTTCCGAATGAGCTCGACCATTCATCCCAGGCCGTGACCAGGAAATCCAGGTAGTCTGCGGAATGAATAGTGCGCAAATCTTCCTTCGATGCGGGTGCGCAGTCCAAGACATCAGTATAGCCAGCCTGCCGTAAGACTTCCAGAACAACGCTGGTGCGCTCCGCCACGTCGAGCGTCGGGATGAATCTCCCAGGGGTGAGCTCGACTTTCGATTGATGCTCCAGATGAGCATCGCATTTGTAAATTTTCATCTGCTGATCTCCGGTTGGCTCAGGCGCTATTTGCGATCCGAAGATCGGGCGGCACCTCTGTCAGCGCGGTGTGAAGGGCTTCGAAGCACCGGTCGGCGTCGGCGGTGCTGAAGGCCAATGGCGGCCTTATCTTGATGATGTTTCCCAAGGGGCCTGTCGAGGCAACCAGGACACCAAGGCTCTTCATCCGTTCACGCACCCAGCGGGCTGCGAGTTTCGCGGGAGCGCGCGAGGTCCGGTCGACAACAAGCTCGACGCCGTAGAAAAGACCGCGCCCATGGATGTGGCCGACAAGCTCGTGCGTGCCGATCAAGCCGTCGAGAGATGCCTTGAGATGCGCGCCGACACGCTCGGCGTTGCCTTGCAGGTTCTCGCCCTGCAGCACGTCCAAGGTGGCGTTGGCGACAACCGTCGAGACCGTGTTGCCGCCGAAGGTGTTGAAATAGCCAGTGCGACGCTGAAACTCCAGGGCGATTTCGCGACGCGTCACGAGCGCGGCGATGGGGTGCCCGTTGCCCATCGGCTTTCCCATGGTGACCATGTCGGGACGAGCATCGAATGCCTCGAAGCCCCACATGTGCGTGCCCGATCGTCCGAAGCCCATTTGAACTTCGTCGGCGATGCACAACGCCCCAGCGCGGGTTGCTTTCTCGAAGGCAAGGCGCACGTAGTCGCGCGGCGGGACGAGGGCGCCGTTGCCGTCGAAGATCGAGTCAATCAGCAGCGCCGCAGCGCCTGGTCCCCTTGCTCCAAGGCGGACCGCTGCTTCGGTCACGTGATCGGAGTATCGTTCCCCCAAATCGGCCTTGGCGCCTCGATGAATGCCCCGGTAGACATTCGGGGGCGGCACCGCCTCGACCCAGCTCGGCTTGTCCTTGATGTCGTATTCCAGCAGCGAAAGCGGCGCGACCACCGATGTGTTGCCATGATAGCTGTTCTCTGTGATGATCACGCCTTCGTTGCCGGTAACCGACCGGGCAATGCGAACCGCCAGGTCGTTGGCTTCCGAGCCGGTACAAACAAAGATCCAGGTATCCAGGCCTTCGGGGAGGGTGGCCGTCAGCCGCTCTCCCAGCCGCAGGATTTCGCTGTGAAGATAGCGGGAGTTGGTGTTGAGCGTGGCCGCCTGCTGGGCGAGCGCCTGCACCACATACGGATGGCAATGCCCCACATTGGCGACGTTGTTGTAGCAATCCAGGTACTCCGTCCCGGAGGCGTCGAAGAGTTTTGTGCCGCGACCGCGCACGAGTTCCAGCGGCTCGTTGTAAAACGTGTAGGCCTCGCCCAAAACGGATCGCCTGCGGGACATCAGGGCTCGGACATTGGTCGCAGTCTGTTCCACCACAGGCAATGAGTTCGGCGTGGGCACCACGGAGGGTGTCATCGAGGCGACGAACGCGTCGTCGTCGATGTTGGCGAGCCGTGATACGGCAGCCGAATACAGGGTTTGCAGTTCGTCAAGGTGCTGGTCGTGCCGGCCGTTGACTGCAGCCTGGTAGCGAACGAGCCCGACCTGCAGGATCAGCCGCGCAAGCACAAGAGTCTTGAGCACCGCCAGATCGCCGGCCTCCAGTGGCATATATCTCTGATAGCCGCGAACAATTGCTGATGCAGCAGCCACGGGCTCCGGGCTCCAATGGATGAAAGACGCCACAGCAACGGCGAGGTCCTGCGCGACCGTCCCGTAGACCATGTCGCCAAAGTCGATAACGCCCACGACTTCGAGCAAAGGCTCGGCCCGGACCAGAACGTTGCTCTCGTGGAAATCATTGTAGATGACCTGGGATCGGAGGCGCGGGAGCGCCGAAAGAGTGGATCCGGCGAAGTGCTCCAATGCCCGATCGACGTCTTGGCGGATTTCTTCTGCGATATAGTCCCGCAGCCAATCACCAAGGACCAGGCCGTTTGCCAGGTCCCACGGCATCGGCCGAAGGGCGGCGCGATGATTGAACCCCTGGAGGGCGCGTGCCAGACGGCCCTGCGCAGCACCGAGGGTCAGAAGGTCGTCGGTGGACAGATTGAAGCCCCGCTGGCTCAACAGATCCATGACAGTCTCGCCGGCGACGAACGAGAGGACCCGCAAAGCGTGCTTTCTTCCCTCTCCAGCCGAAATGCTGGAAAGCAGGTCGCCTGCAACGGTCCTGCGCACTCGCGGGACCTGGAGCGCCGGGTCTACCTGTTCGATATGTTCAAGCGCTTTCGCCTGAAAGATGAGACTTTCCTCATCCTCTTCGAGAGATGCGATCTTGACGACAAACCTCTCGCCGGCGGCAGTGACAAGACGATAGTTCTGCTCTCTTTCCCCGCCCAGTTGACGCCATTCGCCTGCCAGCCCGTAGTGCACGAGCACATGGTCTGCGACCGGCTTCAGGTCCAGCTGCGGCGCCTTAATGCTGCGCAGGAGCGCGCGCACTTCAGTCTCGTTGATCGTCGTTTGCATGGTCGAACTAACACCCCGATTTCGACGCCCGGCCGGCTACGCCGTCATGGCGGACGTGAGGGCGTCGCCCAGATCCTGGCGTCTCATGAACCCTACCGTTCTACCCGTGGAATTGCCGAAGGCGATCACGCTGGCCCCGCTCTGGAAGGTTTCCGCGACTTTTCGGAGTGTAACCTGAGCCTCGAGTTGCACGTCGAAAGCGCCCGGCTCTCCAAGCTGCATGAAATTTTCCGCTGTCAATATTCGACTGCGTTCCGCGCTCGCGGTGAATGCCCTCACATAGGAATCCGCAGGATTCAGGATCAGTTCCGCCGCGCTGCCGGTCTGGACCAGTTGGCC
>NZ_JBFUFB010000026.1:0-39719 GCF_056403655.1 Mesorhizobium sp. P2_F8 | reverse complement strand
ATATCATGGTGGACGTCGGTGTCTAGCATAAACGCAGTGATCGTGGAGAGACGCGAGACCGGTCGAAGGTGGCCAGCGGTTGTTTCAGCCGGCATTCGACTGGCCACTCCAGGCAGGCACGGAGCCGAGAGGCCATGCTGGGCTTCACGGTCACAGATTGAGAGCGAAGGCCTAGACGAGATGAATATCCTGCGGCAGTGGAGGTCGACATTTCAATATGTTGTTATTTTTTTAAAGGCGGCCATTCCGAGGCGGGCGTATAGGCCAAATCGCGTTGCATTTCGTCCAGAACGGTCTGGAACACATCCAGCTTGCCTAGTTTGCCCGACTTGAGCATCAACGCCAGCCGGTCCGGCAGTGAGGTCACCGCGCGCGCCATTCCGGGACCCTGATAGGGTCCCACGGTCATTTCCGATATTCCGAGCGCCGAGACGACGGCGCCCGACGTTTCCCCCCCCGCCACCACCAACCGCCGCACGCCCAGCTCCAGGGTGATCGTGGTCGCAACACGCGACAGGAGATTTTCTGCCTTGGCAGCCGCCTCGTAGCGCCCGTACCTCGACTGCAGCCGTTCGACGGAACCATGAGGCTGCGCCGTGCTGATCGCAAACGGGACGTTGTCGCAAATCGCCTTGCGTGCGAAATCAATCGCTTCCCCCACGACATCGTCGCCGGCGAAGGCGCGTTCCAAATCCACGGTGATGAATGGATAAGTTCGCGCAAACCACTCAAGCTGCAGCAGTGTCTGCTCGGCAACGCTTCCCACCAGAACAGCGCCCGGTCCCATCACGCCGGGGAGCGTGCCGGAGTGCGTGGCGCAGATAAGTCCATCTCGCAGCCAGATTGGCGGAAGATGCGCGGCAATCGAGGAATTACCGGTCAGGAGCGGCATGTCAACGCTGGCTTCGGCAATGGAGGCCAGATGGCGCTCGTGTAGAGTGTCTACCAGCACAAGCGAAATGTCCTGGTCGGCCAGGGTTTCGCACGCGGCACGAATAGCGGCTGCTCCCGAGTCGACCGCCTTGTAATTCACTAGGCCCGCCTTGCGGCGAGACTGCCGTTGCAGGACCCGCACCAAGTTAGAGTCGGTCATTGGCGTCAGCGGGTCGTTGCGTTTCGGCGACTCGGCCAACAGTTGCGGGCCCCCAAACATGTGACCTTGATAGACCGTCCTTTCTGTTTCGCAGAATGCAGGGCAAAAAAGAGCGTATCGAGCGCCAAGCCGATCCATCAGAGCCTCGGCGCAAGGGCCAATATTGCCATCGGCAGTTGAATCGAAGGTAGCGCAATACTTGAAGAATATCTGTCGTACGCCTCGGGCAAGGAGTGTTTCGGCAGCCTGCAAGACCTGCGAGATCGCCTCGTCGGCGGAAACCACGCGTGTCTTGAGTGCGATTACATGGGCATCGAAATCCGCGCCAGAATCTGTCGCCGTGCCGATCGTGAAACGCGTCCGGACGCCCCTTGCCACAAGCATGGATGCGAGTTCGGAGCCGCCGGTGAGATCATCTGCCACGGCGCCGAAAACCAGCTGTTTGTTCGAACTCAAGTCGCCCCCTGCCGACTATCCAAGGTTCGGGTTGTGCGCCGCATCTAGGCCTCCGGGAAATGGCACGCGGCGGCATGGCCCTGGGAGCGCGTTTCCAGTTGTGGGGTGACTTCCCTGCAGATGTCTTGCGCCTTCCAACAGCGGGTGCGGAAGGGACAGCCGGAAGGAATGTTCATCGGGCTTGGAACGTCTCCTGTCAGCGTTATGCGCTGGCGCTGGCGCTCCTTGTCTGGGTCAGGCAAAGGAACTGCCGACAATAGGGCCCTCGTGTATGGATGGGCCGGGTGTTCGTAGATGTCTGAGGCCTCTCCGATTTCCACGATGCGCCCCAAATACATGACCGCTAGCCGATCGGAGACGTGGCGCACCACAGCAAGGTCGTGGGCGATGAAAACGTAGGAGATTCCGAGCGTTTCCTGCAGCTCTTCCAGGAGGTTCAGGACGCCGGCCTGGATGGACACATCAAGCGCGGAAACCGGTTCGTCAAGAACCAGAACGGTCGGTTCAAGGGCCAGGGCGCGTGCTATACCCACGCGTTGCCTCTGACCCCCGGACAACTCATGTGGGTATCGGTCACCGTGTTCTTGCGACAGTCGAACCAAATCGAGCAGCTCCGACGCGCGTTTTAGCGCGGGCGCTCCTGTCACCCCAATCAGACGCAAAGGTTCGGCGATGATTGATCGCACTGTCATGCGCGGGTGAAGTGAGGCGAGGGGATCTTGAAAAACAATCTGAATGTGGCGACGGAACTTGCGCATCTGGTTGCGCGGGAGTTTCGTTATGTTGGTGCCTGAAAAATGGACTTCGCCCGAGGTGGGTTCAACAAGTCGAAGGATACATCTTCCAAGCGTGGATTTGCCGCATCCGGACTCGCCGACGAGCCCGAACGTCTCCCCCCGAAACAGCTCGAATGATATGCCAGACACGGCGTGTACCTGCATGGCCAGCCTCGTGCCAAAGAGCCCGCCCCGTATATCGAAGGACTTCTTCAGATTCCTGACGGAAAGGACCGGCGTTTCCTGGCCCAGAGGCGCTGTCATGGTTGTCGTCATCCGTGGCCTCCGGTGGCTTGGAGTGCAGGCGCGCCGGGCGAGCGCAGCTCTTCGGCGAAATGACACGCGGTCTCAACGCGATCCACGTGCCTGAGTGGTGGCTCTTGGTGGGCACAGATGTCTCGCGCGATTGGACAACGCGGGCGAAACGGACAGCCACTCGGTCTTGTCGATAGCGATGGGGGGTTGCCGGGGATTGGTATCAGCTTGCCGCCCTTCTTCTCGATATCGGGGAGACACGCCAGCAAGCCGCGCGTGTAGGGATGCCGTGAGTTATGAAAAATATCGCGCACCTCGCCTGTCTCGACCACCTTTCCGGCATACATCACCACGACGGTGTCGGCGACACCGGCGACCACGCCGAGATCGTGTGTGATCAACACAAGCCCGACCGGAAACATCCGGCGCAAGTTCGCCAAGACCTCGATGATCTGCGCCTGCACGGTCACGTCGAGAGCCGTTGTCGGCTCGTCAGCGATCAGGACGTCAGGATTGTTTGCTATGGCCATTGCGATCATGGCCCGCTGGCGCATACCGCCAGAGAACTGGTGCGAGTATTGCCTTGCGCGGACGTCAGGCTGAGGCACGGCAACGGTTTCCAGCAATTCAATCGCACGCAGGGCGGCCTGCCTCGCCGACATTTGGGGATTGTGCAGTCGCACCGCTTCCGCGATCAATTCCCCGACCCTCACGACTGGGTTCAGAGCCGTCATCGGATCTTGAAAGATCATGCTGATCTTCGAACCGCGCAATTGCTTTAGACGGCGCTCCGGAGCCCCGATGAGTTGCTCGCCATTGAGCAATATCGATCCGGATAGTGAAGCCAAGGGCGGCGGCAGGCCCATCACGGCGCGAACTGCCATGGATTTGCCAGAGCCGGATTCGCCGACGATGCTCACGACCTTTCCCGCGTGGACACTGAAGCTCACACCGCGCACGACCTCGATCCCTCGTCGCAGCGTAACGCGCAGATCGTCGACTTTTAGCAAGGGGCTATCGGACGTCACGACTAGTCATCCTTCGGATCTAATATGTCGCGGAGCGTATCTCCGACGAAGTTGCAGCCAAGGCCGATAGACAAGATCGCAAGACCCGGCCCAAACGCGATCCACCAGGAATAGAAGTGCGCGGCGCCTTCGGCTATCATCGAGCCCCATTCGGGGGTCGGTGGTTTGGCGCCCAATCCAATGAAGCTCAGCGACGCGGCCAAGAGGACGACCTGCCCGAAATCCATGGTGGCGCTGATGATCGTTGGAGTCCAGGAAAGCGGCAGGATGTGCTTCAGAAGCAACCGTGTTCGCGAGGCTCCGCCGGCAATCGCCGCTTCGATGTGGTCTCGAGACTGGACCTCGAGCACCTGGCCTCGCATCAGGCGCGCGTAAACAGGCCACCATACGACGACGATAGCGATGGCCGTGCTTTGTACCCCTGGTCCAAGTGAGGCAGCGATAGACATGGCCAGCAACACTGGCGGGAAAGACAAGGTTACGTCGACAAGGCGCATCAGCAAGGAGTCGACCCAGCCGCCAAAAAAACCGGATAGTGCCCCAAGGGCTGAGCCAATGAGCACAGAGGCGGCAACAACTATGACGGCAATGGATAGGGAGTATTGGGCGCCGTAGAACGTGCGGATCAGCACGTCGCGGCCAAGTGAGTCGGTTCCCAGCCAATGGGCCAAAGAGGGAGATTGGAGATGCCGGCCAACAATTTTAAGAGGCGCGTAAGGTGCCCAGAAGTCAACCGTCAACGCAATTGCCGTCCACACGGCAAGGATGCCTATACCAATCAGCAGGGCAGGCCTCGCTATGTGCCACTGGCGCGGCGAACTTGCTATCGAAACGATGGAAGTCATGCCATTCAGCTCAGCTTGATACGAGGGTTGGCGAATGCGTAAGCGACGTCGGTGATCAGGTTGGAGAACAGGAAGGCGGCCGCGCCCACAAGCGAGACGCCGATGATCGCGGGATAGTCGAGCGTTCTGGCCGAATCCACTGCGTAGGATCCGATGCCGGGCCATGCGAAGACGGATTCTGTCAGCACGGCGCCGGTGATCAGATAGGCGAAAGAATATCCGATGATCGTAAGCGTGGGGATCATGGCGTTGGGCAATGCATGCTTGAACAGAGTGCGTCTCTCTCCGGCGCCCTTCGCTCGGGCCGCCAGAATGTAATCTTGGCCCAGGACATCGAGCATGCTGGCTCGCACCAGGCGGGCCAGGATTCCGGTCACGGACCAGCCGAGAACGAAGGCGGGCAGCAGGAGATAATGGAGTGCTGTCAGGAAAGCCCGGAAATCGCCGGCGACAAGCGCGTCTATCGTGTACATCCCGGTTACGAAGGGCGGAGGTTCGCCGCGCGGATCAAAACGACCCGGCCCTGGTATGAGCGAAAACTGAACCGAGAATATGTAGAGAAGCAGTAGACCCGACCAGAAGACGGGTATCGTCGAGCCAAACAATGCGAACAGGCGGGCAATGTAATCCGCCCACTTATCGCGAAAGCGCGCGGCCACTATCCCAAGCAATACACCGCTTAGAGTGCCAAAGATCATCGCTGCGATGACGAGTTCAAGTGTCGCTGGAAGTCGCTCTGCAATGTCCGTCAGGATGGGCCTGCGCGTGCGAAAAGATACACCGAAATCGCCGGTGGCGAGGTTCTTGACATAGATGAGAAACTGCTCGGGCAGGCTTTTGTCGAGCCCCCAACGTTCCTTCGCTGCAGCCACGACCTCGGGGTTGTTCGTCATTCGATCGCTAACCAGGGCGGCGAGGGGATCGGCCTGCGTCATGTGAGAAAGGCAAAAGGCCAAGGCCGCCACGCCGAGCAAAAGCAGGGGCATGGCAAGAAGCCGTCTCAGGACGTATGTTAGCATTCGGAGTCTCGCTACTCAGTTACTTTACGATAAGGCGTACCAGTTCTGACTCTTTTATCCCGTCGCCGTTAACACGCCTCCGTTATTCGCCTGGCAGCGATTTCACCCGCAGCCAGGGCTCCTTCCATGTATCCTCTATATTCCGGCGACATGTGTGTGCCGGCCCAATACAGAGGCCCTACCGGTTCGCGAAGGTCACCAGCTATTGTTGTCAGCGCACCTGGTGTCAGGAAGGGGCTCGATGCCCCCCCGGACCATTCTTCATCCGCCCAAACCCGTTCCATATACTCGACCGGGTCTTGCGCTTCCGGTCCCAGAGCCTGCGTCAGCAGCTGGAGAACGCGTGCCTTTCGCTGCGCAGGCGCGAGGTTGTCGACACGGTAAGCGGGAAGTCCGGTGAACAGTGTGATCAGGATGCCCTTGCGCGCCTCTTCGTCCCCAAGGTCGTACGCCGCGGTGAGAGACCCATCGGTGGAGATGACGTTGCCATTGAGGTTGCGGTCACGCCAAAACGGCCTGTCGTAGACGATGACCGCTTTGGTGTTGCGCCCGTTGGGGAAGCGCTGATGCAGCATTCTGCGTTTTGACGGCAGTTGGGGCGTGAAGCGTATCTGGTTGATCATGGTCGGCGAGGTGGCGAATACGACATAGCGGGCCCGCCACACGCCGGCTTCCGTGTGAACCTTCGCACCTTTCGCTGTCCAATCCACGGTTCGCACGGGAGCCGAAAGCACGATGTCGTCACCAAGATCGCGCGCCATTCCCTCCGATGCGATCTGGGTTCCCATCATATGGGCTGACTGGCCGCCGCCCTCGGTAGACGACATAAAGATAGGCCCGCCACAAGACTTCAGCTTCTGGAGCAACTCAAGGGCGGAGATCTCCTCAGCCAGCGCTCCATAATAGGCTCCCGGGATGCGCGTCATTGCCCCGCGAACCCGTCCTGGCTCGCACACGCTGTTTACCCAGGTCGCGTAAGTGATGGAATCCAGTTGATCGGCATCGGCGCTCTCCCATGGGTTGGCCGCAATCCGGTCCATGGCCTCGTATAATTTTCCGAAGGCGTTTTTATACGCGGTCTGCTCATCGTCATTGAGACCGGGAACCGTCCCCATTGCCCCGACAAACGCGTCCTCACCGTGCAGACAAACCCGCTGCCCCGTCACGAACTGCTTGATCAACGGAACCGTGTACTTGTCAATCAGCTTGTTGATGCGTCCATGCTTGGGCGATACCCACTGTCCGCCAAGATCAACGCGCCCTCCATAGGCCGCGCTTGTAGGAGAATATGTGAGTCCTCCGACGCGATTGCGCGCCTCGACCACGATCACCGAAAGGCCGGCTTCCTTCAACAGGGTCGCGGCATTGAGACCCGACAGACCGGCGCCGATGACCACGACGTCGCGATCAAACTCCGTTGGCATGATAATAAATACCTCTTTTAAGGGAAAAATACCCGGATGCCGGAGATACACTCTCCGGCATCGGTTCTGTTTCATTAGAAAAGGTCGGCTCTATTTCCAGGAAATTTCGGACAAAACCATGTTGCAGCAGGCGCTGAAACGAAGTCCCGACAGGCCCTTCTTGTAGACGAAGATGTTGTCGGGGCTAACGATCGGAAGGATGATATGATCCTCGGCCATTCCGACGGCAAGTTTGCGGAAATAGCCGTCACTTTCAGCCCCACTCGTGGCGAGAGCCTTCTGCAACAGCTCCGCGGCTTCGGGCCTGGCGAGTTTCGGATCTTTACCCGCGCCAGCCCGCTTGTACCAAGCGGTATCCTTCATCATCGAAAAATACTGGATGTATTGCGCGGTCCCGAAATAATCGGGTGCATAGAAAACCGCCGTGAACGGGATCCCGTCTCCGTTTATACGCTCGCGCCAGACGGTGAACTCGATTGGCTCCAGGTTGAGCTGAACCTTTATTTCCGAAAGATCCTGCTGGATCTTCTGCATCATCAAGCTGTAGTCGACACCGTATGTGTTGACGTTTGGAAACGCGGTATCGATGGTGAACCCGTCCTCGGCACCCGCCTCCTTCATGAGCGCCTTTGCCTTCTCCACATCGTAGGAGATGGGTTCCGCACCGCCGGTTCCGGGGAAGCCTTCCGGAATGGCAGTCGCAAGGCGGCGGCCCTTGCCGTCAAGGGTCAAATCGATGATTCCATCATAGTCGATCGCGTGGGCGATCGCTTCGCGAACTTTGCTTCCCAGCGGATTGGACAGATTTTTGGCCCCGGGAGAAAGAGCGACATAGACCATGTTAAGCGAGGGCTGGGCATCAACGACGATGTCCGGATTGGTTATGCCCTTGGCCGTGGTCGGGTCCACTTGCATCGCGATGTCAGCGCTACCGCCCTCCAAGAGCTGAAGCTGGCTCACGCCACCCTTCGATTGCTGGAGGATGATCTCGGAGAGAGCGGCCGGCGTGCCCCAGAACTTGTCGTTGCGCTTCAGCCGTACCTCGTGGTTCGGGCTATATGAGGCGAGGACGAACGGACCCGCGCCTGCGGAGTTGGCGAGCAGCCATTGCTCCGCAGTGTCCTTGGTAGCAGCGTCTGGTCCGGCGTCGCCACCGTGTTCCGCAACGAGCTTGGAATTGAGGATGGACAGAAAAGGCGCGGACAGAACGCTCAGGAACTCCGAGTTTGGCGCGTTGAGATCAATGACGACGGTCTGCGCGTCCGGCGTTTCGATCGATTTTATCGGATCCACAAGATATGAGGCGTTGCCTTTGACGTTTTTGAATCGCTCCAGCGTCCATTTTATGTCCTTCGCTTCCACCGGCGAGCCATCGGAAAAGACCGCCTTCGGATTGAGCTTGAACGTGAAACGGGTCTGGTCGGCATTGACTGTCCAGCTATCCGCCAACATCGGCACGATCGTCTTGTTATCCTTGTCGAGATTCACAAGGCGCGCATAAGTGGACGTCAAATAGATCTGGCAAGTGTCGCACCACGCCCGCCCGGGATCCAAGGAATTGATATCCATATCGCGCGCGACCACCAGTGGCTTGTCTTGCGCTTGGCTCGCGCCAACACCGAAGGGCATCAGCATCGCCGCACCCGCCAGCGAGAGAGCGAGCGTATTTCTCCGAAGGATGCGAGCCGCGTGGGCACCGCTGTTCTGCATAACCATCATTGTAGCAACTCCCATTGTTACGTCTTCCGGCATTATTAGCCCTTGATATGATATATCATCGTGCATGTCTATGTTTAACGCACTGGCCGTGAAGTGATGCGAATTGTCATCTCCCATCGTATCCTGGGCTCGTCACTGAGCGCGTAGCGCGGTTCTAGGCGCAGCCCTTCAGTAGCTTGCCAGCGAATTGCGGCCCATGCATATCGCTTTGCGCCAACAACATTGCGTTTACCGCAATCCTGTTCGAGCCGACCGCGCCTGATAGGCGGTCTGGCGGTAAGGCTAGGCTTTCCTCGGCCTTCAACGCTTGACGCAGTCGGGATGCCGATTGAGGATGAACGGCGCAGCCAGGGTCTTAGCCCTGTCGATCAATGGAGCTTCGAAGGACGTGAAACACCTAAAGACGGAATCGCGGTCGGAGAAGGGCGCAATAGCTGTGCCAATGGTAATGGCCACAAGGTTTGCGCCGCTACCAATCCTCAAGTCTGCGCTCTCCCTTTTTATCAATGTGCTCCGCTCGGCGGGCGATCAGAGTGGCCAAAGCCGTCGGATACGGTTCGGGTGGCGACCGCCTGGTGAACTTGGTCTTCCAATTCGCCCAAGTTGCGCCGTTGAAGTGTTCCCCATCAATCAAGTCCAAGATCCTGAAGCACGATATGGTCGTGATGGATGGAGGGCTTCCAACGAATAGGTCAAGGTCACGTTTCCAAGAGACGCTACGGCCTCATTGGAGCGGCGGGCGCGATGGGGACCTGGCAGCGCCAGCTCGCAGACGAAGGCCGATAGCGCATTACGCAATAAGGATTGCGCTTATCGCTAGTCCCCCTTAAACCATGGCACGCTGGTCAGCATTAGGGACGTTTGGATACGAGCACCGTTGGATGGAACAGAAACGGAATCGAACGTCGCCCTTTGACGCCCAGCACAGCATAGCGGTCGTCTGCATTGAGCCGTCGCTTTACGCCACGCTTCTGGCGATAGAGCCGTTTCGCGCCGCCAACCGGATGAGCAAATCGCGCCTTTTCACGATCGAATTTGTTTCTATCGACGGCCAGTGCACCAACACCAATCTCGACATCTCGATTCCCGCTACAGCCACGATCGACGCGCCGACAACTTACGACCTTGTGCTTCTGTACTCCTCGTATGCCTGGGGCGGACAAGGCAAAGCCTCGCTTTTTCGATGGCTCCGGAGGCAGGCAACTGCTGGCGCCCATCTTTGCGGATTGGACGCTGGTGGGCTGCTTCTCGCGGAAGCGGGGCTGCTCAATGGTTTCAAGGCCACGGGCCATTGGAGCACGTTGGCGTCGTTCAAGGAGCTATATCCCGAAACGGAGATCGTCGAACAGCTGTTTGTCGTAGATCGAAACCGGTCGACCTGCGCGGGCCAGGCCGCCTGCCTGGACTATGCGCTCTTCATGCTGGATCGTTTTTGCGGCAGGGTTTTGCGGGATGTTGTCGCAAACGAGATGATTTACCCGTCAGTCAAAAGCGAGACAGGTCAACAACGTCAAATCATAAATGGCAACGCTTGGCATTCAAATCCTGTTCTTCTTTGTGCGCAGAAACTGATGCAAGACAACATCGAGGATCCGCTGTCGATCCAAGCCATGGCGAATGAATGCAGAATCTCCCAAAGAGAGCTTCAGCATTTATTCAGGAAGCATTTAAAAGCAAGTCCAAAGAACTACTACATTACGTTTCGACTGCAGCGCGCTAAGGAATTGCTTCTTTATAGCACGCTAAGCGTGCGGGAAACCGGATTAGCAAGCGGATTTACGTCTTCCGCGACATATTTCCGAGCTTTTCGGGCCCGCTTCAACACCAGCCCAATGCATTACCGACGCTCCTTCCAGGTGAATTCGTCCACTCCGGACGGACGCCGTCTTTATTGAACTGCCTCTGCGGATCAGCTTGGTATCGACGCGCGCCTCTACGCCTTCTATGCGCATCGAGTACAGACGCGCGCCCACAAGGCGGCGTCAACAGCCATCAACGATCGGCTGTGATCAAAGCGTAACAGGGAGCCAACGCCTGCTGCCGAGATCCACGCGGACCGCCGCGGACGGGGACAGTCGGTCCCGCGTCCCGTCCTGCGGCCGGCGCTATGCTGACGCTCCTACGGCTGTCCCGTTCACCGCCCGCGGCGGGGGCGAATTTCCTACGTCCTGCGCGCGACAATCGCCCGTTTTACGGACGCGCGCAGGACTGCGGCTTATACGCCGTTCTTCCTTTGAGCGCCGACGGTCGCCGGCGCAGAGATGCTTGGGCATGGAACCGAATCCCGGGCAGGGTATTGAATGGGACTATGTATCCGAGTTCCGTATGTCGGTTGTAGATGGCACTCTCAGCATCAGCAAAAGGCGCACGCGGCGCAGAGACTCAGAATCTATCCCTACATATCCGCTGCCCGGGTTTCGGTCGTTCCAGCTCTGCACATTGACAGACCAGATACCGGCGGGCGGGGATTGGCTCTTCGAGATGAAGTTCGACGGCTATCGTGCCCAAGTCGCCATCTCCGGCTCGAACGTCGTCGTCTATACCCGCAATGGCCAYGACTGGACCCGACAGTTCAAGGTCATCCTGCCGCCGCTTCAGAGACTGACCAAAGGCGCGGTGCTGATCGATGGCGAGATCGTCGCGATCGACAGCCAGGGCCGCACGAACTTCTCCATGCTGAAAACCGGCATTGCCGCGGGTATGCCCCTCAAGTTCTACGCCTTCGATCTGCTTGAATGCGATGGCGAAGATCTGTCGAACCAGCCGCTGCTCGAGCGCAAGGCGCGGCTTGAGTCGCTGCTGGGCGCGCGCCGCCCTGACGAAAGCCTGCAATTCTCCAGCCACATCGTCGACCAAGGCAAAAGGGTGTTCGACGCCATGTGCGAGGGCGGCCACGAAGGCGTCATCGCCAAGCGTGCCGGCAGCTCCTACGTCGGCGACCGCACCGGGAGTTGGCTCAAGATCAAGTGCACGAAGCGACAGGAATTCGTCGTCGGCGGCTATCGACCAAGTGACACAGGACATGGCATGGCCTCGCTAATCCTCGGCACTTACGACAATGGCAAGCTCATCTATCGCGGCCGCGTCGGCACGGGGTTCACCGCGGCGATGCGCAAGGACATCCTCGCGAAGCTCGACACACGCCGTGTTGAGAAACCGGCTTTCGCCTCCGTTCCGCGAGACATTGCCCGCCGTGCCCGATGGGTGATCCCCGAGCTTGTTGCCGAGGTCACCTATGCCGAAGTGACATCGGACGGCAGCTTGCGGCATCCAAGCTTTAAGGGCATGCGGGAAGACAAGCCAGCCGACCAGGTGGTGATGGAAATGCCGAAGACGCCGGCAACTCTTGGCTCCGCCTGTCTCGATCCGGGAATCGGCAAGGAGATCGCCGCTGCTGTCGGCGTCAAGCTGACGCATCCGGACAAGGTCATGTATCCGGGGACCAAGGTGACCAAGGCCACGCTCGCCGCCTACTATGCCGTGGTCGCCGAGAAGATGCTGCCGCACATCCAGGATCGGCCGCTATCACTGGTGCGCGATACCGACGGCGACCTGCAACAGACCTTTTTTCAGAAACACAGACTGCCAGGCATGCCCAAGGCCATCCATGACGGCCAGTTGGAGAAGATGTCCGGGAAGGAAAGCCGGATCTTGTGGATCGATGACCTGGCTGGGCTGATCGCAGGCGTCCAGATGAACGTGCTCGAATTCCACATCTGGGGAAGCCTGCGCCAGCAGCCGGATCTGCCACACCGCATGATCTTCGACATCGACCCCGACGAGGGCTTGGGCTTCACTGCCGTCAAGCAGGCAGCCCTCGACATTCGGGGCATCCTGGAAGCGCTTGGACTGCAGTCGTGGCCGTTGCTGTCCGGAGGCAAGGGCGTTCATGTGGTCGTGCCGCTCGTCCCGGAGGCAGACTGGGACGAGGTCAAGAGCTTCTGCCAAGACTTCGCCGAACTGCTGGCCCGTACAGATCCGTCGCGCTTCGTCGCCAACATGAGCAAGGCCAAGCGCAAGGGCCGAATGTTTCTCGATTACCTGCGCAACGGCCAGGGCTCCACTGCAATCTGTCCCTGGTCCACTCGGGCACGCGCGGGGGCGGGGTGCGCGGTGCCCGTCAGCTGGGAGGAGTTGCCATCCTGCGAAAGCGCCAACTGTTTCGATGTTTTCGCCGCCGCCGCGCGGGCTCAGCTGCCCGAAGCCTGGGAGGGCTATTTCGATGTCGAACAAATGCTTACCGACCGCATCCGCCACGCAGTCCGGTAGCGATAACCATACTAGATGGTCAGCGACATTTGCCGATTTGGCGACGGACCGCCTTTGCCCCAATTCGAGAGCGTCTCCCTTTCTGCGAGAGGCTCCCGCAACGCCGTCTAGAGTGAGAGTACGGACCGGCTTGCCGTGACGGGTTGAGGGCTGGAGGAGAGGCCTCCGGCGCCCGTCGCGGAGAACCGCGATGTCCAGACATTACGCTCGCGCCGGCGCCGACCGGACAAGCCTCTATGACGATATCACCAACAAGATCATCGCCGAGCTGGAAGTTGGGCGCTTTCCCTGGGTGCAGCCCTGGGGCACGGCGGCGGCGCAAGCGCCCCTCGCCATGCCGGCCAATGCCGCCTCCGGCCGTGCCTATTCGGGGATCAATGTGCTGATCCTGTGGGGTGCGGTCGTCGAGCATGGCTTTCCCGTCCAGGGCTGGCTGACTTTCCGCCAGGCGCTATCGCTGGGCGGCCATGTCCGCAAGGGCGAACACGGGACCACCGTCGTCTATGCTGACCGCTTCATCCCTGACGACGAGAAGAAACGCGCGCGGGAAACCGACGAGGCAGCACAGGCGATACCGTTCCTGAAGCGCTTCACCGTGTTCAACGTGGCGCAATGCGAAAATCTGCCTCACGATCTGGCCGCGGCTCCGTCTGCACCGGAGCCCGGACTGATCGAGCCTACAGTCGAGGCGCTGATCAAGGCGGCAGGGATCGATTTCCGCATCGGTGGCAATCGCGCCAATTATGTGTCGGCGCACGACGTGCGGGTGCCGCCCCCGCAGGCCTATTTTCAGTTGTGGCGGCAAACCTCTGTAGCCAGTGGCTGAGCATTTCGAGCCCGAACAAGCCACCCACGCCGCCAATGGGCTTCTAGCGCTTGCACGTTTCATCATCGTCGACTGTCCGGCTTGTGCAAATGCCTTTTGCACAAATGCGGTCAGGCGGCTTTGCGGTTCTGCCCTTTGCTGAGCAATGCCGTGACGACCTTGTCCCATTTCTTCATGCCGGCGCGCTTTTCCAGCATGTAGTTCCACCTGTCATAGTTCTTCGAGCTCACATCATGCATGGCGTGGTTCTGGATGCGGTCGCGGATTTCCTTCGTCACCCCGGCTTTGCCAGCGAGCGTTTTCCAGGTGCGCCGCAGACTCCGCCAGCGAGTTCACGCCGAGCGCCTGATGAAGCTTCAGTATCTTATCGGGACGAAGGCCGGGTATGGCAAACAGCTCCATCACGCCCGCTGGAACATCTTGCGCGCAGCTTCTCAAGGCTTGGGTGCGTGCCGGTTTGGTAAAGTTTGGTCACGATGTCTGCGATCGCGTCACCGATCCCCGGGATCCTGGTGAGGGCGCCGGCGGCAATGATCTGATCAAGCGGTTGCGACAGCGCCATCAGACTGTCTGCCGCGCGCAAGTATGCCTTTGTGCGATAGGGATTATCGCCGCGCATAGACGCCCGTTGCGCATATTTCCCTCAAAAGACTCGCGACGGTCCTCGGATCGATTTTTGCCATGGCGTCAGCCAAACGAGGTCGATCTCCGCAGGTTCCAATCGGGCAGGGCCGCAATCAGCGCGGGGCAACCGCTATCATGCCCCACAGCGTCCGGGCGCTCCTGTCGGCACCGATCACGTGGGCGGAGATGAAGACAATAGATTCGCCCTCTCATTTCCACGTGGGCGATGCTCCTGAATTAAAGAAACGCGAAGCCTCCAAGCTCCGGCGGGAAAACTCACACACGGTGCTTACGGCAAAGTCACTTCGGCCTAGCCTCCGCCTAACTGTTCAATCAGACAAACCCTTGCAGGCTGCCGAATTGGTGCCATAAATCGTGTTGGTTTGGGTTTCTGGGAGGAACTCGCATGACCAACCCTTTTCACACCGTCACGGTTGAAAGCGCCGCCGACGCCTATGTGCGCTCTAGAGGCAAAGCCCACTTCCTCTCCATCGCACGGGCGATCCGCGCCATCCGAACGCTCATGCCGGCGTGCAAAGCTACCGATCGCGACCTGGAGGAGTTACTGGCGGCAGCATCCATTGTTCACGGTGTGCCCGTCGCGTTCGACTTAGAAACAGCCGTGGCCGCACAACCACGGCTCCATTCATAGGGCCGGAGATTGCCCGCGCTCGCGCAGACGCCTACCTTATCGGACGTCGCCAAGCGATTGTCCGTCATCTGATCGACAACATCGGCAGCCCGATTATTTCGATATCCGAGGTCGCCACACCGTGAGGAGAATGCTTCCTCTTTGCGAACTCACGGACTGGGAACTTGGCGATCTCATTGCGCGAAGCGCGGTCGATGCGGGATTTGCGCTTGAACTCGATTGAGCCCTCGGCACCGCCCGAAACGCGCGGCAATGTCCTCCGCCGCCATGAGGTATGCGACGAGGTCGCGGTAGACAATGACCTCTCCGCCGCATCGGAATGCTAGCCTACCCATCGACTACATCGGGCAAAGTATCTTCGATGACGCTCATATTCCTATCGAAAGTCTCGGTGTCGGATGCGTTGGCGCGCAGAGACCGCACCTTGTTCAGGATCGCCGCGACCGCCGCTTCTTTGTCGGGCGCTATGCGTGTTGTCACCGCTTTGGCCGCCAAAGCAGAAAAATCTATGGTGGCATAAGCTGGTACGGCTGCAACGTGTGTTGCTTTCAGCCGTTCTGTTAGGATTGCGCGCCGGCCAGGCGGCGGAGCTATACGGCCTGCTTTTGCAGCAAATGTCGCGCCGCGCCGCAGGCGGGTCTGCAAGAGGCCTGAGCGGTACGCAGGTGCTGTCGGCACAATAGGCGGAAGCGCAGGAGATGGAACCGCCGCAGAGGCGGTCAATGCAGGGCTTTTCGTGCGCGAAGCGTCTGTAGAGGCGGGCAGGGGCATGAACGCGCGTTTGGCGAGCTGGCCGTCGGCGAAATAGAAATTGCGGGTGCCGAGGATCGGCAGTTCCCCACGCGGCAAGATGATGACCTTGTTCTTGTCGAGAGTACGGATTTCATCCGGCCGCATGAGGGGCCGCCGCACTTCCTTGCGGTGCTCCGAGCGCGTGTAATAAGTGTCGAACAACGTTGCCTTGGTGCGCGTCACGTCCTTTTGCACGTCGGACGTTTCACCGAGTTGCTCGGAAACGTAGCGCAGATCGTCCGCGTCCTGTGCACCGAAAAAGATCTGCACGCGAGCGGCGTTGATAAGCGTCTTGCGCCCTTCCTGGCGATAGATCTCGTCTACAGCCTTCAGCGACTGAACGAAAAACCACATGGAAACGCCATTGCCGCCGAGCACGCTTGCCATTTCGGTCACGTTCTCCAGCTTGCCGGGGTTCTGGAACTCGTCAAGCAGCACAAGCACCGGATGCTCTTCCGGACGCGGCATGGTTTCCGACATAAAGTTCATCATCTGCGTAATCAAGACGTTGAACAACGGTCCAAGCGACGTAATCTGCTCGCGCCGTACGTCGAGATAAAGAGAGATCCGGTCGCGCTTGAGATTGCGAATATCGAACGTGCTGCGCGAGGTAGCTCGCATCAGGCGCTCGTTGAGAAACGGGGCCATGCCGGTGCGCACGCCGGCGTAGATTCCGGAAAACTGCCGCTCGGACATTTCGAAATACGGTAACAGGGTTTGCAGCGTGAAATGCGAACATTCGCGGCGGCGTTCCTCGCGTAGCGAGCCGATGAATTCCAGCAGCGGCTGCTCGGCACCATTCATGATCTCGAGGATTGTGGCGAAGGTCTTCTTCTCGTTCGGGATCGCAGGCGATTCCATTATGAAGGATGCTATGCCGGTAAAGAGGAGGCGGGCATCGTTGACCCAATAGGGGTCCGCGTTCGAAGGGGGGCGCGGAAACAATGCCGCTGCGATGTTGCGAAGGTCGATGTCGCGCTGTGCCGAGTCCAGCGAGATGAAGTCCATCGGGTTGTAGCATGCGGTATTGCCTTCCGGATCAGCCGGCGCGAAACGCACCACGCGGCTCATGGTCGAACGGTAACCAGCAGTCGCCGCATAGGTCTCGCCCCGCAGGTCGAGAACCACGAGCGAATGCGGCCAGGTCAAGGCGTTCGGGATGATGAGAGACGTGCCCTTACCGGAGCGCGGCGGCCCTATGACGAAGCCGCCGACATCATCGCCATCAATCCACAATTTCTTGCCGCCGATCAGCTTGCGCTGGGTCAAGTGGATCTTGCCGGAGTGCTGATCGCGGCCGGGCGACAGAATTTCGGCAAGYCTGCCGCCGGCTCGACCGACGAAGACGCCGCCCACTTTCGTCAGGCCAGTTTTCGATACGTCGCTCATAGTCATGAAGCGAGAATCGTTGCGCTTTCTCGGACGCATGAGAAACAAGCTGACCAGTGGCAAGACAAACCCTAAAACTCCCGCCGCAATAGCGTATTGGACCCGGTCAAAATTTTTCGCGGTCACGTCCGCCCAGGCCAGACGAACAACGGGCAAGGGATTGGCGTTCAGGTGGTCGAACAGGACGTGGGAGCCAGTCCGGTACCAATCAGTCGCGGCATAAGCGACCGTGAAGACCAGGACGCCCAGGGCCATCGCCATGAGCACCATGAAAATTGCTGTTGCGACTTTCTGCATGGATGACCCCGCTAGATCGTCTCCGCCTTGGTGAACTTGATCTCGCTGATGCCGCGCCGTCCGCCGTCGGTGCGGACCATCTGGACGACCACCGGAATGACCTCGCGCAGGTAGTCGAGGATTTCACTCCGTGAGAGCCCCGTACTGCCCTGCATGACCATGAGCGCCAGCCGCTCGTAGGCGGACCGGGCGGAATTGGCATGAACGGTCGTGAGCGAACCAGGATGGCCGGTGTTGATCGCCTGGAGAAACGCGAAAGTTTCAGCGCCGCGTAACTCGCCCAACAACAGGCGGTCGGGTCGCATGCGAAGTGAGGCTTCGAGAAGCTGTTGCGCGGAAACTTTGGCAAGGCCCTGGTCGCCCTTCGAGGCTATCAGGGTGACGTTGTTGGGAGCCGGCAGCCTCAGTTCGCGGGTGTCTTCGATCGTGATGATCCGTTCATGGGCCGGGATCTCCTTCAGGAGTGCATTCAAGAACGTCGTCTTGCCGGTCGACGTGCCGCCTGAAACGACGATCGAGACTCGGTTGCGCACCGCATACTGCAGGAACTCCATCGGCGACGTGTCCTGCAACATCTCGACAAGTCGCTTTTCTTCGGTTGACAGCGCCAGGCCGCTGCCCATCGCCGTGTTTTCGAATGCGCCGAGATCGTTGTAGGCATCAAGGCTCATATCCATGATCACCTGCTTGCGGATCGAGATCGCCCCGCCTTCGGGAGCCGCCGGGGGCAAGATGCATTGGATACGCTCACCCGACGGTAAAGCGGCCGACAGGACCGGCTTTTCTTCGTTGATGACCTGATTTGTCGCCGAGGCGACGCCAGTCGATATATTGCGGATCCAGCTGCGTGTGACCTCGCGTTTGATTACGTGCTCCATTTCCTTCGCGCCGAGGCGTTCGATGAACAATTCACCCGGCCTGTTGATGGCAATCTCGGAGACCGAATCTTCGTTCAAATAAGGCCATATGGGTTCCAGATGGGCGCGTAGGACCGGGGCTCTCGCCCAAGGGTCGGGGAGGGGATGCACGGCATTCATTTCACCGGGCTCCCATAGCCGGGATAGAAATGATCTTTCGGCGTCCCGTAGAGAGGCGTCGGATCGATCGCGGTCTTCGGCCGCCCACCTGCCTTCAGGCGTGCAACTTCTTCCTGAACGGGATCAGCGTACAAATCCGAGAAATCGAGATCTCGCCGCACCAGCACGACGATCGATGTACCCTGGTCGACGTAGACTGTCGGGCCAATGTTCTGCGTGTCGCGAAACGCCTCTTGCGCGAGTTGCTGCAGGGCGGTCGACGACTTGTCGAACGCGATGCTGCGGGCGTCGCGCTGCGAGCCATTGCCACCATAAGTTACGGTCGTGGTCTCACCGGTCACGGGATCGATCGTCGATACCTGGCGCTGTTGTGCATCCTGGCTCCTATCGCCAAGCGAGGACAGATATTCAGAGACGCCGCCAACGACGGAAAGCATGATGGCGTTGCCGTACCGTTCAAGCCAGTGCGTATCGACACGGCCGCCCATGCCGCCGCGGCCGAGTGCATCTGCACCGGGCGACTTGATATCGACGGAAATGCCGTCCGAGCGGATGACCCTGTTCCAGACGATGAAAACACGCTTTTGTCCGCGCGCAAGCCCCGAACGGTATTCCCCGGTCAAGCGCGAGCCCTTCGGAATGAGAACCCGCCTGCCGTCGAGCGAAAAGACATCCTCCCGCACGACAGCGCGCACGGCACCGGGAAGGTCGGTGTTAACAGCGGTTTCCAGATACCCGCGAAGGATGGTTCCTTCAGGGATCAACGCATCGGTGCGCCGGAAGATTTTGGCTTTGACGATCCCGGAAGAACTTGCCTCGGACTGCGCCAGGAAAGCCTTGTTGGAATCACTGTCGGCGCCGGGGACCGGGATGATCTGACCGTCGGGCGCGATTTCGACCTGTGCCGCCTGGGCGCCGGCTTCCGTCGAGCCGGTTTCACCATTCGTCACCATCTGGTTGGAGCGCAGGCGTTCCCACACGGCTTTTTCGTGCTCGGCCGCCTCGGCCTTGCGGCGAGCCTCGTCCTCAGCTGCGGCCTTGCGGCGGGCTTCTTCCGCCTCAGCCTTGCGGCGAGCCTCCTCGGCGGCCATTTGTGCCTCCAGCGCCCGCCGCTGCGCATCGAGATCCGCACCCTCCTGCACGGTCTGATCGACATTATCGGCTTGTTGCGAGCCACTCTGGTCGGCGGCCGGTGGCGGCACCACGATCTGGTCGATAGTGCCGTCGGCAGGTTGCGGCGGCTCGTTCAACGCCGGCGGCCGAAACTCCGGCGGGTTGAAGTTTTCCTCGCCATCGCTGCGAAGATCGCGCGATACCGGCTCTCGAGGCCAGTTCAGCCATATCAGCGCGCCCACCAGCACCACGCCGAGGGCGACCAGGGCGATCCTGGTACCGACTCCCGCCCCGCGGCGCGCGACCGTCGGGCTGCCGTCCAGTTGGTTATAGTCGATCTGCGTCATCACCGCCCTCCGCTGGATCCGAACAGGGTGGAACCGCCTGTCAGTTTCGTTGGACCGTAGACCTGCTCGACTGGGTCGATGGCGTTGGGTCGCGCCCGGTTGTAGAGACAGAGCGTCTTGCCATCGGCTCGCAGGGTGAATTGCCGCGCGACTTTGTCGATGACGGTGTATTTGCCCTGAGTGCGAACGTTGACCAAAGACTCATGGCGCTTGTCGTCGACCACGAAAATCGCCGGAATGTCACCCTTGAACTCCAGAAACACCTTCGTGCCGTCGTCGAACACGGTGCGCGGCTTCAAGCTGTCGTCGCCCTTATAGGCATAGTCGTAGTTGAGATCGGCATAGTTCAGATCCTTCAAATCCGGATCGGCGGCGCTCTCCTTGGCTTGGGAGAGCAGCCGCGCGTTGATATCCTCGTCCGGGTATTTGAACCGGACCTGGAAGGATGCCCGGTCACGGCTATCGTCAGTCGCCTGCAGCAGCAGGGAATAGACGCGCCGGTTGGTGACGACGTTGACGTTGGTCCACGCATCGCGCTCCAGCGGCTTGACGAAGAGGAAGCGCGACCCGCGCTTGGGGATGATCGACCAGCCTTTCGTGTCGCCAGCGGAGACGGTTTCGATGACTTCGGTCGGACTGAGCTCGACCATCGTTGAAATGCCAAGAGCTGCACGCACCGACGTCACATCGTCGTTGTTGAAGGTGACATATCGGATGCGGCCGTCGCGTGCGGCCGCGCCGTGGGTCGCGCCGAAGAGAAGGGCGGCACACAGCGCTAGCTTCACGCGCCGTTTCATTGCAGGTTCCCTGCAGTCGGCGCCGATTCCTGATCACGGCGGTAATCCGTAACCTGAAATCCCAACGGGTTGTCGAAACGCCATTCGTTCTTGAGCGGTGTCGAGGTGTAGCGGAATTTTATCACTGCCACCCAATTGTCGGCGGTGGACGAATTGTCCCGCCGTGTTGTCGTGGCAAAGCGCACCGAAGCTGTGTTGCGATTGAGCAGGGAAACCGACTTGATCTCGACCGCCACGGTGACATTGCGGCCATAGGTCTTGTCCAGCGAGTGCGGATTTGCAGGCGTGAAAAGCCAAGTCAAATCCTTGGACGCCGCGTCGGTGGAATAGAGCTGCGCCAGGTCGTAATTCTGTTTCAGTTCACGGGAATCGTAGGTTTCGCGCGCACGAATGTAGCGGACCAGATTTGCCGCCGTGACGGCTTCGTTCTGCGACAAATCTCCAGGTTTGAGCGCGCGCATGATCTCGAGGTAGCCCGTCGATTTGTCGACCTCGACAACGTAGGGTTCGAACTGGCGGAGCGGCAGGATCAGCACGAGCGCCAGCAGCGACAGCACCGCCACCAGTCCGGAAACCCCGCTGACGATCCATGCCAATGTACGCGATCGCCGCATTGACCTGTGCGTGTCGTCCTCCCAGGTCGCGCCCGCACTGTAATAGCGTCTGTCGACGAGTTCGCTGCCGCTATCAGCAGCCGTTTCCGATGGCGTTGACACTTACTATTGCCTCGTTTGTGAGACGCATCCTGGTCCGGCGTAGCGATCCATGATCGTTCTTGCGTTCTAGGCCAGAGGCCTGGCGTTATCGCGCGCACCTTGCTGGATGGCGGAGCGAACCGCGTCGTCCGCTCTTGCTGCTCGCGGTGATCGGAAGCTGTTTGCCGCGAGCTGCCGGGCGCCCCGAGCGGCGCGGCCGGCGGCCCATCGTGCACCGGAGTAGCGCACGGCGTTTCTGCCGAAGTTTCGATAGGGGTTGTATGCGCCCACGGTGCTGAGATACCCGCCGCCATTCAGGATCGAAGCAATCGACGGTATCTGCATCAGAACGTAGATCCCGATGATCGTCACCAGCACCAAGGGCAGCACCAGCGACATCTTGCTGTCCATGGTCGCTCCGCCGGTCGTGGCGGTGTTCAGCGCCGCGTTGACGAGCGAGAAGTAGAAACCGAGAAAACCGTAGATCAGGATTTGCTGAATCATCAGAAAAGTGGTGAGCGAAAGGAAGCCTTCGCTCATGCGCGAGGACCAGCGGTAAAGCCAAAGAATGATCCATATCGGCGCCAGAGCGAGCGTGATGAACAACATCACCTTGGCGGCGATGATCGCGGCAATGGCAAGCGCTGCGAAGATGATGGCCGACAGTAGGACGAGCAGCGACAAGAGCGCGCCAAAAATGTCATAGAAGGATCCGCTATAGACCTGATTGGCGACGTCCTGCGCCCCTTGGTAGAGGTTGTCGATAAGCGCTGGAATTGCCGCCTGGTCGCTGAGCTGGTTGCCGGTGGCTCGCGACACGGCGCCGACGATCACCTTGCCGACCTCATCTGGAATGCTTTGCACGAGCTGATAGATCGTCGTGGAAAATGTGCCCCATCCGGTCAGCAGCAGATAGATGATGACGGCGCGGCCCAGGCGATAGGCCGCTTCGAGCGGCGAGATCGACTCTCGCCCGCTCAGGATCGAATAGCCCCACCACACGATATAGAGGGTCAGCATGACGGTGAAGACGTTGCCCATCGCATTGCCCAACTGCATATAGACGGTGCGAACGAAGTCCTCACCGATGTTGTCGATGCCACCGAGAATGCTTTCGGCGAGACCGTTCATGGATCCTCGTCAAAAATGCTGGCGAACGGCGTTGAATTGACCGGTTTTAGCGCGCCGCATTCGTCGGCGTGGGCATACGCCAAAGGCCCGCACGGCGCTTTCAGTTCGCGATTTGCGCATCCAAACAGCACTGTGCCGAGCCCAATCACAGCGCATATGCGCAGTACTCGCCTCGACAAGCGCTAGCCTCCGCTCTTGCCAAATTCCGCGAACGGATTGACGTTGCGCGGTGTCATCATCTTCTGCACCTGGCTTTGGCGAAGAAGATCTCCCTTCAGCTTCTCATTCAGGGCCGCGACCGCGCCATTCTGGACGCCGATCAATTCGTTGACCGCGCGCGCGTTTTCCAACTGCATTCGTGTGTTCTGGTCCACCGATCCCTTGACGTCCTGCGATTGCCCAATCTGCCCACTTGCGGACTGCAGGGACTGTTGGCGCTGGGTGACGCCCTGCGAGGCCTGCGAAGTCAGCGCGCTCAACAGCGAGGCCACGTTGACACTGCCGCCATAGGCCGTGTTGACGGCGCTCGTCTCCTTGCCGGCAATTTGCTGGAGCTGCTTGACCAGCTGCAGCCCATTGATGACAGCGCCGGCGATTTTCTGGATTTCGGGGGACAGGCCGCCAAACGAGAGCGCACCGCCATTCAGGATCGATCCGAACGACGGCGCCTGGGCAATCGACATATTGCCGCCGAGGCCCATTTGTCCGATGCCGAGCGAACCGTCACGACTGCCGCTGAGAGCCTGCAGGATCTCCTCGCTCTTTTTCAGAATATCCTTGTTGGAATCCATGATGGAGTTGGTGTTCTCCGCATTCTTGCGGGCGACATCGAGATTGGCGCCGTCGATGACCGCAATCTGTGCAAAGCCCGTGCTGGTCCAAACCGCCATACCGGCGGCAATCGCGAATTTCTTCATGTCAGCCTCCTATTGCTGCAGGGAATCGATGACGCTGGCAGCGCCAGCAGGGTCGGTGGTGATGATCATCGAGCGGCTGTCGGCCGAGCTTGCCCCCGCGCTCTCAACCGCGCATGGTAGCCACCGGCCGCGATCGATCTTCAACCGCTCCAGTTCGGTGGGATCACAAGAGAACGGGTTTGGAGAGCCGCTCTTCGGCCGTTGCGCCAGCTTGGACGACTGCGATGCCTGCACGTTTTGCAACGACAGAAGTTGGGCCAGCAACGCCGTGAAGTCGCCCGCCTGGCCGAGATACTGGTTGGTGACGTCAGCGTTGATCCCACGAGCCGACGAGTTCAGCTCCCAAGCGTCCTTGTATTCGGTCACCTGGCCAACGGAGCCCGAGAGCGCGTCGATTGCCGCATCGTTGGCACCCATCTGCCCCGAGCTTGCATCAAGGCCGCCCGCAGCCTTCCTGACCGTGCCCATAGCGTCGTTCTGCGCCGAGCCGGCTGCGCCGTCGGCGGTTACGATCGAGAAGGGTGGCGGCGCGGCGGCCGGAGCTTTGCCGCTCGATACATAGTCGTTGAAATAGCTGTTCCAACGGCCGACACCGCCGGCCCACTGCTTCTGCTCGCCTGCGTTCGATCCGTTGTAGAAGGAGGCGAGACAGCTATAATTCGTCGCCCCGCATTGCTTGACACCCATTCCGAGATATTTGACACCGCCTTCGACGTTCTGCTCGTTCACGTCGCGGTCAAGTCCCATGGACTTGCCGGTGCCCTTGGTCAGCTGCATGACGCCTTTGACGCCGGTGTGGCTCCCGGCGCATGTGTCAAAGCGCGATTCCTGATAGGCAACGGACAACGCCAGGCCTTCGGGCACGCCGTATTTCTGCGCATAATAGCGGATCATCTTTACGTTGCCGGCGTCGCTCTGCAACGCTTCGGCCGGGGATCGGCGAAACATCTGTGAGCGGTATTTATTCGAATAGGTGCAGACGACGCTTTTCTTCTTGTCGGTTTCGTCCTTCTTGGCCTCATCCGACTTCGTGCTGTGCTGCTCGTCCTCTTGCCGCTTGTCGAGGTTCGGCCCGTCTATGACCGCGATCTGAGCGACAGCACCGGTCATGCTTCCCGCTGTCGCGAGAGTCGCGGCCAGACAAAAGCTGCTAAGCCGCTTCGTCATGCTCGTCCTCCCATCCGCAGAAGTATGGCAGCCACATTTCCGGCCCGTCGCCGAAGGTTTCCCGGAGCCGTGCGCATTCCTTGCTGTTGGCTTCGTTTGAGGACAAGACCTTGATGAGATCGGGCATTGCCGACAAATCGAGCTTGGCTACAACCGAGTCGCTGTCGTGCTTGACGAGGAAGGTGCGTGTTTCCTTCGCGGTTCGGCGCACGAACTCGAATTCCTTCGCTGTCAGCGAGAAGCGCTCCATGTAGGACTCCTTGCTCGCCTTGGGATTGGGGAAGAAGATGTTGGTCTTCGTTTGCTCGATCAGGGACGACGAGATGGAGGAGCTGATGATGTCTTCCGCCGTCTGCGTGCCAAAGCCGACCACGCCGTTGCGGCGACGAATGGTCTTCAGCGTCTCATTGATGAATGCAGCGAAAACCTCGTCGTCCAGCAGCTTCCAACCTTCATCGAGGAAAAGCATGATCGGCGAGCCGTCGATGACGTCTTCGAGACGATGGAAGATGTAGAGCAACGCCGCCGAGCGCAGCTTTCGGTCGCCCAGGATCTTCGTCATATCGAACCCGACAACGGGTTTCGAGAAATCGACGAGATCGACGGGATTGTTGAAAAGCCACCCCTTGTCCTTCGGATCCAGCCAAGGTTGTACCCGCGCCGCCAGATCATTCATGCCAGGCATGAGCGAGCCCCGCAGCACTTCAGGCAGCAGGCCGAAGGTCCGCTGCTGGCGCGGAATCTTGTAGATCATGTCGACGGCGGCGTTGATGACACGCATCTCCGCCACATCAAGCGCGCCGCCTTCCGGCGTCAGAATGTAGATGAGCAAATCTTCGAGGAACGAACGGTTTTCTGCCGTGTCATCAAGCTGCAATGGCGCGAACCCGGTCGGCTGAGAAGGTTCCATCACCTCGTAGCGACCGCCTAGCGCCCGAACGAAAATTTCGGCGCCGCGCATGTAGTCGAAATAAACACAGCGCGGCCGCGGCATGATGCGCATGGCCTGCGCCATCAGGAACGACAGCACCACGGTCTTGCCCGAGCCGGTCGGGCCGAACACCGTGAAGTGCCCGACATCGTGAACGTGGAAATTGAAATAGTAGGCCGTCTGGCTGGTCGTTTCGAGCAAGGCGATGGGCCGTTTCCAATGCAGCCGCTCACGTTGGCCGGACGGGAAATTGTGTCCTGAAAAAAGACCGGCGAAATTTAGCGACGAGATCAACGCTCGTCGCGCGATGTAGCTGAAATTTCCCGGCAACTGCGCCCAGAAGGCGAGTTCCGTGTTCAGTGTCTCGCGGACCGGCACGATCGACATGCGCGAGAGTTCCGCCGAGATGTCGGATAGCGCGCGGTTGAGTCCAGTCATGTCCGGTGCCAATGCCATGACGCTCATGTGATGTTGTCCGAAAACGACTTCGCCGCCGGCCAGCTTGTCGGCACCGTCGTGGACGGAGACCTCGACCGTCGTGCCCGCCTCGTCGGAACCCTCGACCTGGTTGGCGATGGTGTTGATCCTGCGCATCGCCGTCACACGATCCTCGATCGCGAAACTCTGGGTCAGGACAAACTCATGTGGCAGGCGCAAGAGACCGTCCAATGAGCCTGGAGCGGTGAACGGCGGGTATTCCTTGATCGACACCATGGCGCCGAGCTTGGCTGCGTCCGGCCCGCGCAGTTCCAGGGCCGACTTGCCGAAAAACAGCTGCCGCGTCGCCAGAACATCGCCAAGGGACATGCGCGGCAAAGGCATTTCCACGTCGACGCCACCGGCAAGAATCTTCGCCAGAAATTCGGCCGGCTCGGAAAAGAAGCTGTCGCGACGCTTCACGACACCGAGAAGACGCCCCCCATAGGCGGCGAAATCCTTGACCATGCCGTCAAGGATGTCATGCAGTTCGACTATTGCCTCTTCGCGGGTTTCTTCGCCGGCGGTGCTGATGCGGAATGCATTGAGCGCCTTGTCCACCCAGCCGACCCGGCCGACCATCGGGCGCCGTATGACCGTCAGATACGCCTCGTTGACGAAAAGGTTCTTTGATCCAAGCTCATCCATGTAGCGAGCGTCGAGCTCGGCCACGAAAGGATTGTCAAAGTCGCCTTCGATCTCCGGGGTCACGTGGCGGCGGATGATCGTTGTGTAGACCGCAAATCGAGAGGTCGACAGGTTGCGGAACGTCGTGTTGCGGTTGAACATGCGGCTGTTCAACTCGGCCTGGTCCATTGTCTGGAATGGCAGGCCGCTGAGCTGGATGGCGCCGACCAGAAAGCCGCTCTTCGTCACGATCAGATTGTCATCGACATGGCGAAGGTAGGGGATATGCATCGCCGCGGGTTTTTCGCGGCGGCGCTCACGGCCAAATTTCAGGTCTGCATCGAGGCTCATGGTGAATAGCTCCTCGCCCCCCAGAAAGTAAGGTTCGCCACCGCTCCGCGTTTGGAGACGCGCCGCTCGAAAATATGAAACATGTAGGGATCACGCTGGCACAGATATGCGCTGACCAGATGCACCACGCCGAACACGCCAAGACCGAGCATGAAGCTGCTCGTGGCGATAAAGCCGATCACCGCCAGGATGCCGTTCAGTGCAAAAACTTCATAGCGCACCCCCCATTTCATCGGCGGGCGTGTCAGGGGCAGGCTGACCGGCTCGACATAGACTTCCTCGTCCTCCATGGCTCAGCTGCCTCCTGCGGTGGCGCGAACCGCATCCACCAGCTGGGCAGCGCCGAAGATCAGAGCGATGCCAATGATGATGGAAAAAGCCATCATCCACGCCAGGCGCCCCGTCATGGCGAGGAAGCCGAGAAAACAGACCGCGATGATGGCGAATGAACGCGCTATGTTGCCCTGCAGAACGCCGACGAACCACTCCAGCACGTTTTCGACTGGCGCCGCCGATTGGGCGTATGCGGTCGCCGGCGCGAGCGCTATTCCGACCGCCGAGGCCAGTTTCAGAGCAAATTTGCCTGCTTTCCTGTATTCCACCCTTTGGCTCCTTTCAGTTGCCGAAATCCATGACATGACCTTCCTGCCAAGCGTCTCCGCTTGCTGGCGGAGCGGCCGCGAGCATTTCGGATTTGGTCAGGGCGGGCTTCTTCACGACACCGCCGAACTTCCAGCGGTTCAGTATCTTCACGATGTATTCAGCCGTCTCCGGATTCACCGGAATGCCCTGCGCCTTGTAGACGCTGTTGGGCCCGGCGTTATAAGCCGCCAGCATCAGCAGCGGATCCTGGAACTCGTCATAGAGGGACTTCAGATAACGCAGGCCAGCCCGAACATTCACCTGCGTATCGCAACGGTCGCTCACGCCGAGATCGGCCGCCGTGCCCGGCATCAACTGCATGATCCCAAGGGCCCCGGCCTTGGACGGACCCTCACTGGCGCCGAGATCGCTTTCAGCCCATGCAATCGCCTCGGCCAGATCGGCGTCGAAGCCTTCGTCCCGCGCGATTGAACGCACAAGTTCGGCGACTTCAGTACGGTTTCCGGTCTTGCACGCCCCAGGCCTCTGCGCCCCGACTGAGGGAAGGGCTYGCGCCGGCGTTGCAAAGGCGACTGCGACGCGGTCTGATGCCAGATCCCGGCCGTGCGCGTCCAAGGGCATTGTAGCGGCACACAGAGTGAGCAGAAGAGCTGTTCGAGTGTTCATACTGTCGCCAAAATTTAACACTTTACTATGGCTACACGCAGCCCTAGTAAAGTGTCAACACCATATGCACCACAAGGACGAATTTGGATGAAACAGATTGCCCTTTGCACGGCTTTGCTGCTCCAGGGCGCCGTGGCTCATGCTGGTGGCGCCGACGCCCCAAGTGCCTTCGCGCAGCCGTCGGAACACTACCTGCTGCAGTTTGCGAAGCCGGGCGAGAAGGTGTTCGTCTATGAGCGCTACGATGCGAAAGGCGCACTCTTTCAGCGCGACGCGGCCGCCCTGAGCTCGCCGGTGAAGGTCCCGTCGGCGACCGAGCGCGTCATCAACGGCGTTGCCTATCGACTGCGCGGCCTCGCGGCCTGCCCAAAGCCAAGGATTACCTACAAGACGGAGGAGTGGGACTGCACGAAGGCCGCTCAGGACTATGAAGAAGGGATCTACAACGATCGTGCTTCTGTCGTGCTTTGCAAAACGCTTGTCCTGCAAAGTAGGAAGGATGAGCCCGACGCCGTGTCGTGTTTTTCTCTCGTGGGTGCGGGCAATACAAACGACCCGTACAATGTCGCCTACGACGATGACGAAATGGTTTTCTTCGACATGGCCGCAATCGGACGCAACAAGGACGGCAAGTCGCTGCGCCCCGATCTGGAGCACTCTGCCGACCTCGGTGGACAGTTCCAGGAATGAAACAGGCGCGCTTTGCAGTGCTGGCCGTTTTTGGTTTGTGCGCGTCGGCACAGGCCCAGGATGCATCCGAATCTGCCGCGCCAACGCCC
Organism: Mesorhizobium sp. P2_F8; assembly: GCF_056403655.1. NCBI lineage: Bacteria > Pseudomonadati > Pseudomonadota > Alphaproteobacteria > Hyphomicrobiales > Phyllobacteriaceae > Mesorhizobium > Mesorhizobium sp. P2_F8. Next base: position 10,617 of record NZ_JBFUFB010000026.1, on the reverse strand, counting down.
TTCGCGGTATCGAAATCGGCTCAACTGCTGACTGGAGATACCTGGCGTGACGGCGACCACCTTTTCCGCCTCTATGGCGTACAGTCATGTCTTCGCGGCACGTCGGCTGAACAGCCAAATGGGAACAAACTCGATTGCGGGAACATCTCGCTGGCGCACCTTGCTGCGCTGTTCGATAGCGCGGCGGTGACATGCCAGCCAATCGGCTACGCCCTCGATAAAGCGGTCTTTGTCGTGTGCGGCGCGCAGATGAACGGCGAAACAATCGACGTTGGCACCGCGCTCATAGCGACCGGATACGCGTTTGCCGCAACGACAGCAAAGGGCAAAGCCGTCAATGAGAGCTACCTCGTCGCGGAAATCAACGCTAAGATGAAACGCACAGGTCTGTGGGGCACGACGTTTCAGCATCCTGTTCAGCTGCTGCTAAACAAGCGGTCGGAGAGACAACAATGAAGCACGACGATGAGGCGCACAAATATTACTATCCCGTGGAAGGACGCGGTGACGGCGCTATTGGCGGAGCCGCGGCGTTCTTGGCGATCATCTTGGTGCCTGCAGGGCTCTATGCGGCCTGGAATACCGTGGCCTCATGGGTTTCAGCGCTGTTCTCCTAGGACTGCAGTTTCGCGAAAGAACCGAGCAACGCGCGAAAATCGTCGACGTCAAACTCGCACCAGTCGTTCCCCAACAACCGACAGAAATATGCTGCCTTCATTTTCATCTCAACGACATCGGCCACCGGCGCAGCGGCCGCGCGCCGACGCGCGATAACCTCTTCCGCCATGACCGAATCCAATCGCCGGCCGATCAGGGTCGCGTCCGGCCCTTCGGCCCCCATCCATCGCTTGCCGAGACGTTCAACCATGGCGACTGCTTGACGATGCGCCGCGATCAGATTCGCGACCCCGTCGGCCTCTTCCATCACTCCGTTGTTACAGACCACTTGAATGGGCATCGATTGGCTCCACGCTCATGACAATTCGTAAATGATACCTGGGGAGGCGAGAAAAATAGGGATGGGTTCATCCCTCTGCTTCTCAGGGTCCCGAAGCCCTGGCTTCCCCTACTTTTCGCTCATGGGGTCACACTATCCTGCCACCAGACAAACGTTTCAGATTGTAGACGAAATTGCCCACGCCGATTTTGATCTTGCCGCGGGTGCGACCGGCCGATGGTGCGGATGAACAGTCCCCCGCGTCCTTCTGTTCGGCGAAAGGATGCTCGACAAGGAGACGGGTTCGCAAGCATGTCCGGTTGCTGGTGTTGGTGCTGGCCAGCAACGCGTCGACCCTGTCGCCGGCATCCAGCGGACCAAGGAAAGTGCGCCGGTCCAAAATCTGAACTCGGCCTGCTCATCCGACAGTCCGCAAAGTATGTAACACCAGAATTGCGACCGATCCGGGCAGCTCAGTGCCTTGGCCAGCGGTTTGCGAAACATCTCCCCCGCACCGACCGTGTTCAGCCGCTCCAGCGGGTCACCCGTCATTTGATCGTCTCCCGTGCCGGCCAAATCCAGTTGATAAAAGCGTTGATTGAGCACGAAGGCACGATAAGATACGAAGCCTAGCGAAGCGGAACGAAACTAGAGCCTATAAGTTGCTGTTTAAGAACGGAAAGTTATTTCTCCCTCCGCCCAGAGACGGGAGTGATTTCAAAGAATTATTCAAACGATTGGCGGCGGCGGGCGCGGGTCGACTGTTGGGCAAAGACGGGTTTCCTGCTGGCCCATGGACGCCCGAGCTCCTTGCAGAGGCGATTTCACAGATTGATTCCAACCGGGTTGGGGTCGATCTGCGAACGGTGCAGCTTTGGTTTCAAGAGAACGAGAAGGGAATTAGCACTGCCAACATTCGTTGGCTGGCGAGGATTTTTGGATGCGATGATCCGGTCGCAACTAGCGAATGGCAGATGGAGCTTAGTGCGGCGCAATCGCGGCTATCGACCAAGAGACGAGAATGGAAGAGAGCCGGAAGCAGCGTTGCACAGGAGAGTCCAGATACGGCACTGACTGCGACCTTCGACGACGAGACAGACTCCCCAGCAGTGCTGACACGGGATACTGACCCCAAGAGGCCGAGCCGGCGTTTTAGTTTGGCGAGGAAATCGGAGGCGTTTTTTAGTCGCGGATCTCCCCTGAATTTACCGGCGTCGGTGTTTGCGGGTGTCACCGCTCTTGGGTTTTTGTCGTATCTTACGGGGATTCACAGCGTGACATATGGCCGGGCGGATGGCGTCGTCAAGCAGGTTGGGTTTCTTTGGACAGCGAATTGGACATTCGTCTTCATGGTATTTTTGCCACTGTTTTTTGCCTTCGTGACCGAGCTGGTGACCTTTTGGAAAGATGAAGGCCGCCCAAAGCTTGTAGTGCAGGGCGACAAGATGGAAAGCGACGATGCCTGGGCGCGCAGCGTACAAGCTTCTTCGTATTCATATTGGGCGGTTTTTTTGATTTGTGTGGTATTCGCCGGTCTTTTTCAGTGGATCGGCGTGTCTTTAATCCCGTTGCTCAAAGGTGGTGGCAGCTATGCGACGGACTGGGGCTCGTTAGCGATTGTGCGCCACGAAGTTATATCGGTGCCGGAAGCGATCGTATTCACGGGGCTCGCTTACCTATACATGTGCATATGTTTTTATCTGTTCTTCGTAGGGCTTATTTTGCTTTATACAGTGATCCATGATCTTTGGAGAATTGGAAGAGCAGCGAGTAATCAGCCGGGGGTGGATTATCAATACCAGCTCCGTGAAGCCAGCCTCAGGGTTATGCGGGCGATTTTTCGGTGTACTGTTTTAGGGCTTCTGATCGCCATAGTCATGAAGCTCCAGAGTGCTTACCTGACATCGCGTGGGGAGAATATTGTGGCTTGGTTGGTCGGCGATATGTCTTCCGCCTTCTATGGGCAAAATGATGTGAGCGCCGTGATCAGCTACCGTAGGCCGACCCATTACAGTAGCCTTCTTGTCGCTATTTCGACCTGTGCTGTATTTCTGTACGGCTCCATCCGTTTAGGTGTCGAACTTCGGTTTCGTATGTCTTTGTGGAAGATGTCAGCGATCGTAGCGTTACTCGTGACTAGCTACTTGCTGATCGATGCATTTGCTGGCTTTTCGATCCTTCTGGGCGTTGGAGTGCTGTTCGCAATATATGGCCTGTTTGATCCAGGGTTGGGGCGACGGCAAGCGATTAGGTTGGGAAACAATCAGAGTGTATCATAGTTGGCTTGATCATTGGGATGAGCGGCGGGCGCGACGCGGTGAGGAAGGGAAGAAATCAACAGATTTCGCCCTTGACGCGGAACGCGCCTTTCCAGGTGCGAATAAGATAACAAGTATCGAGGAATTCTGTGCCCTTGCGGACCAAGCCGTGGCTGATCCAGCCTTTTTCGATGACCCGAATGTGAGTGGTCAGGGGTTTGAAAGGCTAGATGGGTGGCTCAAATTTCCATCGGACATTTCTACTGATATCGAACAGAACAATGTCGTCTCGGCGAAAATCACAGAAAGCGGGTCGTTCGACCAGGCGATGGTGATTTTTCACCATTGGAATGCAAGCTCCCGGAATCGTCAGATCGCCAACTTTTTCTCGCAACGTGGCATCACGGTTGTCGAGATTGCTATGCCTTATCACTTCGAGCGCAGCCGTCCCGGCTCCGTGCACGCTGACTATATGCTTAGCCCTAATCTCGGTCGAACGATTCAATCTGTAAGGCAGGCAGTGTTGGATGGGCGAAAGCTCATACGTTGGTTGAAGATCGAAGGCTATCGAGAGATTTCAGTTCTCGGTATGAGCTTAGGCTCCTGGGTTGCGGGCGTGCTCGCGGCGCACGACTCGGCTGTGTCGAAAGCCTCGTTGTTTCTGACGGCGGGGAGTCTAGCGGATATGGTTTGGACGGGTCGCGCGACACGATTGATACGAGCTAGTCTCGAGCCTGAGATTAAGCTGACCGATCTCAGAAGGGTCTGGGGTCCACTTAACTTGGAGAATTACGCACAGAGTTTGGCACGGCCTGATCTCGGTCTTCACGTTGTGTTGGCTAAGAGAGACAAAGTGGTGTTGCCAGAGCTATCGGAGAGGTTCATGCAGAGGCTGAAGGACGCCGGAGCTAGGCCAAATATTTTGGAATTAAACTGTGGTCATTATTCGCTCGCCATGCCGCCATACATTTTGTTGGCCGGTTTGAGCTTGAAGCGGTTTCTGTCGTCTGCTGACAAGTCTGCCCGGCGAGCATGAGTTTGGCCGGCAGGGGCATGGAGCGGTCGCCGACTGGGGCGTATTATAGGCCCTCTAGGAACACTCGTCAGGCGGCTAGGTGTCGGCTCCGCCAGGCGGGATCTTTTCGGAAAAGAGGAAGGTCGCTGGATCAAGTTTCAACGCCTTGGCGATCGCCGCAATCGTGTCCACGCTGATATTGCCGCTCGCGCGTTCCAGTTTCGTGAATGTCGCCTCTGCCACACCGATGAGTTCGGCCATCTCATAGCGGTGCAAAGTACGTCGTTGTCGCTCAAAATCGATGATGTGCGCTAGGCGGTTGCGGATCGCATTGTCGTCCAACCGATGCGCCCATTCCGGAACTTTCTTGCCGCCGGCGAGCAGTGCTGCAAAAGATAGTTGCAAGCCGTTTGCCATGATCTGCAGCGTCGTCAATGTGACATTATTTTTCTGACGCACAGTCTGAATGTAGGTTCGATAGGCCAGTTTTTCGCCCTCGGCGGTCCGAAACAGTTCGGCCATGTGCATATGGGATAGGCCGCGTCTGGCTCTCTCCCGCTCAAGCGTCAGTGCAATGTTGGCACGCAACGGGTTGTTGACCACGCCTCCCTCGTCTCGTTTCATAAATCGATGTAGTCGCACAAACCTGCCTTTTCGACCTGTCCTTTTTCGCGCGGATCATCCATAGTAAACTGTCAAATCTGTCGCGGGAAAAAGGCTATGACCATACTCAAATTCCTACTAGGGAGTGCCGTCGCCGTCGCGGGCGCCGCGGCTCTTCCATCCCAATCGAAAGCGTCGGAATGGGGCTGTCAGGTCCTCCTATGTCTCTCCGGCGACTGGCAAGGCACCCCCTCGTGCCACCCGCCAATTTACAAGTTGATCGCGGCGATGGAAGCCCCGGGTTTTAGTTGGCCGACCTGTCCGCAAGCAAACTCCAGCGCGGCGAGATTTGAGAAGTATGAGGATTGTCCGCCTGGCTGGCAACCAGTTGGCAGCTCCGAATCCGATCGGCCTGGCTTAGGTCAGGAACGGAACATCTGCCGCATCGCTGCCGACAAGCTCTCCTTGCCCGTTGTTTTCAAAAAGAACGGCCTCGGCGGGCATCATGGAGACGGATCACGTTCGGTCCTAATCGAAATCGACGGTAAGGTGGTTGCGGCAACAATCCAGACCGCGGGAAACGATCGAGGGCATTCCCTTGGTAATGGCCCCACCTACTACACCATCCCTCGACCGATGCGCGGAAAGCCCTGGTCCATCGAGTCTGATGACGCGAACGGCGTGCCCCAGAAAAGCTGGTTCAATCTCAACATGCCCTAAGCCAGGCGATCGAGCAGGATGAGCCACTATCAGGGCCACAATTCTGGGAGGTTTGTAGTGTTTAAGGTACTTCTCCTGTCCACTGTGATTTTGAACACAGGCGCTGCACCGATGGCGGCGGGTCAGAGCGACAAGCCGCGATCAAACGTGGAGAATCCTATGTGGCCCGCTTCACTGAAATGGGACTGCAAGACCGCTGCTAAAATCGTCTGCGAGCGAGATGGCAATTGCTCGGTGGCCGAGGACCTCACTGGATTTGTGCTGAACTACGGCAGCAACGAAGCCGAGTTCCCGGCCAGCAATGTCAGGATCAAGCGCCACTATCAACAGACCGTGCAGGCAAGCCCTTTACAGCAGGAAGTTAAAGTCGAACTGGCCGACAATCGCGTTCTTTGGCTGACGGCCGTGGATGCCAGCCGCACTTATTCGGAAGCGTGGGTCGGCGCACTGAGCGAGTTGAAGGGTGGCGCAGTACTGATGGAATCTGAGGGGGTCTATTGCATGCCGCATAAGTGAGTGCGAGGGCACATGAGCGAAGGGCTCCGATATGGTCTGACTTGCGCAGACCCCCTCGGCGTTTCAGAGAAAGACTGGGAATTCCCGTCCTTTTCTATCGACGGAGCTAGCGCAAAGTCATGGCCGCGGTCACACGCCAGGCAAGGTATTGGTTGCGATTGCCAGCGATGTCGTCGACATAGCGGCGGTATTGCTCCGGATAGGCAGTCGCAGTTGGAATCTGTGGTGCCGGCAGAGCGCCATCGTAGCGAACACCTCGTCGCGGAACGCTGCGCGCAATTCGGGTCAAATATTGCTGACCGTGTAATATTAAGAAATACTAGATTTTACTTGATGATGGGTTGGATTTCCGAGACCAGGAGTGGCCTGCTTCCGGTTCTGTCGACAGCGCTTAAGCCCGCATCGCGACCCCTCGAACCAATACGGCCCGGCAAGCGGTGCCCGACCGGCTCTTGCATTCAAGGGTCGCGTGTTCACCGCCGCCGCCGTGTCCAACCCTGCTGGTCGATGACACCGATCGTTGCTTCGGAAAAACCGCAACAAGCCTCAGGTCTTCCGTGTTGCCCCGCTTAGTTTGAAATGTTCAGATCGCGCTCGAAGCCAACTCAAACCCAAAGAGCGTGCCCATGAACGAGATCCTAGCCCGTGCCCGCCGGGCAATGCCTGGTGGAGCCTTCACTACCTATGTTTTGGATGAAGAGGTCGATTTTGTTGTCAGAACCGGAAGAGGCTCCAAGGTCTATTCGACCGATGGCACCGAGTACATCGATTGCGTGAACGGATCGGGCCCGATGTTGATCGGCCACGCCCATCCTGAAGTCGTCGAGGCTTTGAAAAGCGCGGTCGAATGCCCCTCGAACTTCTACCTGCTGAACGAGAACGGTATCGAACTTGCGGAAATCCTTGTCGAATCGATCCCTTGTGCGGAGCAGATCAAATACGGTGTGACAGGATCAGATGCGACTTTGTACGCTATGCGACTGGCGCGCGCTTTTACGGGTCGATCAAAAATCCTCAAGTTTGAAGGCGGTTTTCTCGGCGGAAATGACTACGCCCTGATGAGCATGTCGCCGGCGAGCCCGTTCCCCAATTTTCCAGCCGCACGGCCTGACAGCGCCGGTATCCCCAAAGTGCTTGAAGACGAAGTATTGATTGCTCCCTACAATGACCTTGAGGCTGTCGATCAGATTTTGGCGGGTGCCCGCAACGAGGTTGCAGCCATAATCGTAGAGGCGCAACAGCGCTGCATCGATCCAACGCCCGGTTTCCTCGAAGGACTTCGCTCGATCTGCGATGCCAACGGAATCCTGCTGATCTTCGATGAGGTCGTTACGGGATTTCGCCTGGCCTGGGGCGGAGCACAAGAACGGTATGGCGTCACGCCGGATCTCGCGGCCTTCGGCAAGGTAATCGGTGGCGGCATGCCGTTGGCGGCTGTCGCCGGACGCGAAGAAGTTCTCCATCTGGCCAACCCCCGCAGTGCCGCCGATCCGCGGAAGTGTTTCACTGGGAGCACGGCATGCGGCAACCCTGTCGCCGCAGCGGCAGGCATCGCCACGCTTAAGGTCCTTTCTCGCCCTGGGACCTATGAACGACTGAACGAGATAGGTGACCGATTCCGTGCGGGAGCGGCTGAAATTTTCCAGAGACATGGAGTGGCCGCCCAGGCAATCGGCTCGGGGCCATTGTCACAGATCGTGCTCACGGACATTGCCGTCACAGACTACCGCAGCAGCGTGTCGGGTGACCTGAGAATGCAGCGGAAACTCACGTCGGCACTTGTCAGCCGCGGCGTCCTAACCCACGGAAAATTCTATTTCTCGCTTGCGCTGTCGAATGACGACATCGACCGGGTTCTCGACGCACTCGACAACGCTATGACCTCCATTTTTTGAGTGACCAAAACGACTAAACGCCTGCCAGTCCTCTGAGGCGACCTTTCAGGATTTAAATGGCGTTCCGCATTGTTCGCGTAGAGAGGTCGGGACCCTTAAACCCGTCCGAAAAGCGAGACGCTCGGTGAAGATCGCCGGCCGCGCATGCGCCGCAGTGGAGCCGCCGAGCCACAACGACGATTCCGACCAGGCTTGCCAGCCATCGGCTAGGCACCTCACGTCGATGGCGGTGTCGTCCACCACAAAGCCGCGAGGGACGTGGGTCGAAGGCCGAAAAGCACAGCTCAACGATGCCGTACGAAGATTTCGCGGAGTTGCTTGGACCGCAACCCTCAGAACTTTGATCTGCGGCTTGGGCAGTACAAGCGCGACTACCCATTCGTCTGACACGGAGCGAAGCTGCTCGCCGTGCCTTCTCCAGCTGTGGAAGCATCACGCTTTTGGCTTCGAGGAACCCGTTACGGCTTCGATCCCGTACTCTCGTCCACTCCTGACCGCTTTGTGCGTCCTACGGTCATCATATATTGGTGTAGCTCCGATAGGTTTTGCCCGCTCCCGGTCGAACTTCAGCGCCTTGGTCATTCGCATTAGATATCGTTTCGAAGCTGTGCAATGTATAGTTTGCAGTTCGACGAGGTGGCGAGAAGATCAGCCTCGAGGGTCGCGGCCCGGCATCTGGCAAGTGGCGCGTTCATCCGGTGCTGTGAGTGCGTCCCGGACATGGCCTGCTTACTACCCGAGTCGACGCGACCGTTCTGCAGGGCTGCGCGCGCCGGCCTCATCTGAGCCAGATGGCGGAGGGTGTTTGATGAGTGAAACCAGTTACAACCTGGCGAGGCTGCAGTCGCCACAATACGAGCGCATCGTTCCCGCGGAAGGTGAGAGCTTCGTGTGGCGTATCGATGATTACCCGTGGCGCAGGTCGGTGTGGAACTGCCATCCGGAAGTGGAAATCCATCTCATCCGGCACTCTTCGGGAACCGCCCTGATCGGTGACTTTGTCGGTGAGTTCATGCCAGGGGACCTGACGATCGTCGGGAGCTGGCTACCACATGACTGGATTTCGCACTGCAGGCCCGGCCAACACATCGTCGGTCGCGACCTCGTCATCCAGTTCGACGCCAAGGCGATGGAGAGAGCGGCGACGATCTTCCCCGAAATCTCAGCCATAAACGACCTTCTGGACCGCGCGGCGAGTGGCGTCCGATTTACTCCGACCGTGGCCGTAACATTCGCTGCGGCAATGGAAGATTTGGGGAAACTGTCCGGCGCAAAACGGCTCGGGGCTTTCGTGTCTTTGCTCGCCGAGATGGCCGGGACGCCGGAGTACCAGATCCTTTCCGGCACTCGCATGTCCAGCATAAGGAGCAAAGAGCTGCAGAAGATGCAGGCCATCTTCTCATTCATCCAGAGCAATCTCATGGGAGATGTTTCGCTGGCGCGGACCGCGGAGGTCAGCGAAATGACCGAGACGTCCCTAAGCCGGTTCTTTAAGAAACGGGTGGGCCAAAACTATGCTCAGTTCATCACCCTTCTCAGGATAAGCAAGGCCTGTGCCCTCCTTGCGACAACGAATGAAACGGTGTCGACCATCGCGTTTGAGTGCGGCTACGAAAACATTTCGAACTTTAACCGTCGGTTCCTGCTCCTTCGCGGCTGTACGCCCAGCGAATACAGGAGGGTCCATCTCCAAGACCGCAACATAGCCAAGCGTTCGTGAACGCTCGCGTGGCCGATAGTCGGATTGAAAAAGGGGTGCCGGCGCAAGCCATCGCTCGCGGGCCGTTCTGAGTGCCTGCGGGACAAGAAAGTATCATTGGTTGGCGAGTAGGGCTGTAGTGAGCCAGGGTTGGCCGCGATATGGTCCTTGTCGGCAGCCACCAAAGGTTTGAGGAGAACCAGGCTGTTCGAACCCGTGGGAGAGACAGATGAAATTCAAGACAATTATGCTGGGCTTCTGCTCAGTGCTGGCGCTGGCCAATTTCTCGTCGGCCGAAACGTTGACGATTGCAACCGTCAACAACGGCGATATGGTCCGCATGCAGAAGCTGACGGACGATTTCACCAAGGCGAACCCCGACATCCAGCTCAATTGGGTCACTCTTGAAGAGAACGTACTGCGCGAGCGCGTCACCACCGACATCGCCACCAAGGGTGGCCAGTATGACGTGCTGACCATCGGCACCTACGAGGTTCCGATCTGGGCCAAGCAGAGCTGGCTGCTGCCGCTCGACAAGCTCGGCGATGACTATGACGCCAAGGACATCATCCCGGCCATCGCCGGTGGCCTTTCGGTCGACGGCAAGCTCTATGCAGCACCGTTCTATGGTGAAAGCTCATTCGTCATGTACCGCAAGGACCTGATGGAGAAGGCAGGGCTGACCATGCCCGATGCACCGACCTGGGATTTCATCAAGCAGGCCGCCGACAAGATGACCGACCGCGCCAATGGCGTGAACGGCGTATGCCTGCGCGGCAAGGCCGGCTGGGGCGAGAACATGGCCTTCCTGACCGCCATGTCGAACTCCTTCGGCGCCCGCTGGTTCGACGAGAACTGGAAGCCGCAGTTCGATCAGCCGGAATGGAAGAACACGCTGCAGTTCTATGTCGACCTGATGAAGGCCGACGGTCCTGAGGGCGCCTCGTCCAACGGCTTCAACGAAAACCTGGCGC